>NZ_JAPYKH010000014.1 GCF_029623345.1 Sphingomonas phyllosphaerae | reverse complement strand
CGGCGGTCGCGCCGCTGCCACCGCCTCCGCCCCCGCAGCCGGCGAGCGCCAGTGCGAGCAGAAGGGGAGGCATGATCCGAGCGGCGCGCGTCAGCGTGGTTGCAGGGGCGCGCATCAGCGCAGGGCGCGCGCACGCGCCCAGCAGCGTCATCATCCGAGTAACTCCCAGTCGCCGCGGGCAGGCTCGAGCCCGGCAGCCGTTCAGGCGACTTTAGGGAGGCTGGGTTAAATCGACGTAGAAGAGGGTGCTTAAGCGGCGTTAGGGATTGCTTCGGCGGAGCTTTCCGCCGCCTCGTCGCGATCCGGCGCGGACGCCGCGCGCTTCCGCCGCGGCGCCCAATAGCCCATCTCCGCGGCGATCCCCGCGATCAGCCCGACCGCGATCGCGTACATATATTGGGTGACATAGAGCACGAAGATCCACTCGTAGAGCGAGTGCAGGCTCACCATCACCAGCGCCACCGCGAGGCCCAGCAGCACGTCGCCGCGCGGGTCGCGGCGGAACCGCCAGGCGCAGCGCAGCGCCACGATCACGGGCCATACCAGCATCAGCACGAAGGCGATCATGCCGACATAGCCCGTCTCTGCGGCGGAGAGCAGATAGGCGTTGTGGACGTGTGCGCTGCGGCTGCCGAACACCGCGGCGACGCCGGCGCGGTCGGAATAGCCCTGGGTGTTGGCGACGATGACGTAGTGGTTGCCGCCGACGCCGAGCGGATGATCGTGGACGATCGCCTTGGCGGCGCGCTCGAACGCGGCGCGCTCGTCATAGTCGCCGGTGTCGGAGGGCTTGCTGAAGCGCGCCCCCAGCGTGGCATAGGCCACCGGCGCGGCGACGACGAGCGACAGCACGCCCGTCAGCGCGAC
Organism: Sphingomonas phyllosphaerae; assembly: GCF_029623345.1. GTDB lineage: Bacteria > Pseudomonadota > Alphaproteobacteria > Sphingomonadales > Sphingomonadaceae > Sphingomonas > Sphingomonas phyllosphaerae_C. Next base: position 105,098 of record NZ_JAPYKH010000014.1, on the reverse strand, counting down.
CGTGGTCTTGCGCCCGCTCGGTTTGCGCATCATCGACAGCAGCAGCGTCAGCACCACGCCCGCCGCGGAGAAGGCGATCGTCGCGCGCGAGGCGGTCAGCACCACCGCGACGAGCCCGGCGACGGGCCCGAGCCACAGCCAGCGCGACTTCTTGGTCGCCAGCAGCATCGCCAGCGACGGGAAGATGACGAAATGGGTGAGCATGCCCAGCAGGTTCTGGTGCCCCAGCGTACCCGCCGCCTGGATCGCGCCCTGCGCATGCGCCTTGAGCGACATCACCGCCTGGAAGCAGATGCCGATGATCAGCCCGAGGATCAGCCCGCGCACCGCCTTCGGATCGCGGCAGGCCATCGCCACCGCGGTGAGCACCAGCACCATGCGCGCCAGCTGCCAGACGTAGAAGAAGGTCGACATCGGCACGTCGTTCTGGAGCATGCTCAGCAGCACCAGCACGGTATATGCGATCAGCGGCCAGCGCAGGTGGACCTGGCGGAACTTGCGCGGCGTCGAGAAGATCAGCGCGATCGCCAGCCCGTCGATCAGCGTAACCTCGGCGCCCTTCACGAAGCCCGGCCAATAGGCCCAGGAGATCGGCGCGATCAGCAGGTGCCAGGTGCTGGTGACGAACGGCAGCGCGCCGAACACCATCATCACGCGCGGCAGGTAGCGGCGGTTGGTACGGAGCCAGCCGATCAGCACCGGCAGCATGCCCAACACCGCGAGGAGCGCGATCCACTTCATGCGAACACCGCCACCAGCGCCGCCGCGCCGCCGATTCCTATTACCGCGATCACAATCGACTCGCCCAGTCCGAAGCTGCGCCGCGCCGCCGCGCGCTTGAACGCGCGCGCCGCGCCAGCGCCCTCGCGCAACAACGGCAAACGATCGAAGAAGCGCAGCGACGCGATATCGGTGCGCGACGGGCGCTGCTCGGCCAGCACCGGCTCGGCGAAGGCCGTGCGCACCGCGGGGTGGGCGCGGCGGTACCACACATAGGCGCCGTCGACCGGCGGGTGGTCGTCGAGCGTGAGCAGGTGGCGCAGATAGGCCGCGAGCGGCTCGACCGTGTCGGCGCTGAACGCCATGCAATGCGCGCCGATGATGTCGCTGGCGGGCAGGTCGTCAGGGGTCGCGGCGTAATAGCCGCCATAGAGGATCTGCCAGTCCGGCGCCATCGTCACGTCGCGCGCGGCCGGGGTGAAGTCGGCGTCGTCCTCGAGGATCAGCACGCTCTCGCCCGCCGCCGCGGCCTCCTCGAGAATGGCGAGGTGGCTGTGGTACACGCCGCGCGCGCCACGCGAGGTGAAGCTGCCCGCGTCGTCGAAGCGGCACGCGTCGAAGAAGGCGACCTTGGGGTCGTGCTCGGCGCCGAGCCGGCGCAGCTCGCCCAGCATCTGCGCGCGCCGGTCGGTGCGGTGCGCGAGGTTGATGATGCGGACTCGGTCGACGAGGTCGAACAGCATGAGGGTCAGCCTATCGAACGGCGAAGCGGGAGACGAGCGGGGCGACCGCGGTGGCGATGTCGAACTCGCGCTCGACCTTGGCGCGACCGGCGGTGGCGAGCCGGTCGCCCAGCGCAACGTCGTCGCGCAGCCGCGCGATCTGGCGGCGCAGGTCGTCCCAGTCGCCGGGGCGGAACAGCAGGCCCTCCTGGCCGTCCTCGATCAGCTCGGGCACGCCCGCGACGCGGCTGCCGATCACGGGCAGGCCGAGCGCCATCGCCTCCATCAGCACGATCGGCAGCCCTTCCATGAAGCTCGGCAGCACCAGCATGTCGTGGCGCGCGATCTCGGCCAGCGTCGCGGCCTCGTCGAGCCGCCCGGCGAATTGGACCCGCGCGCCGAGCCCGAGCCGCGCCACCGCGGCGTCGATCTCGCCGCGCAGCGGGCCGTCGCCCACCAACGTGAGCTCGACGTCGAGCGGCGCGATCGCCTCGAGCAGCCCGAGATGGCCCTTTTCCGCCGACAGCCGGGCGACGCACACCAGCCGACGCCGCGCGCCCGCCAGGCGCGCGACCGGCGCGGCGAGCGCGGGGGCGGCGAGGTCGAGCCCGCAGCGCACCACCGCGAACTTGTGCCAGTGCGCCGGCGCGGTGACTCGCATCGCCTGGGCGCGGCCGAACCAGGAGACGCAGGCGGCGAACTCGGCCCGCTCCAGCTTGGCGCCGAGCGTCAGCCCGGCGGGATAGTCGGTCTCGGAGATGCCGTGCAGCGTCAGGCTCCATGGCAGCCCGGCGAAGCGCGCCGCCATCATGCCGACGGTCGCGCCCGCATTGGCGAAATGATTGTGGACGTGGCTGACCCGGTCCTCCGCGAACATCCGCGCCAGCACCACCGCCTCGGCGAAGTGGAACAAGGCCCAGAGCGCGGCGCGCAGACCCGGCGCGCGGTGGCGCAGCGCGAGCCGCAGCAGCGCGAGATAGCCGCCGGGCCGGCGCGTCAGCGCGCCCAGATGCGCGCCGAGCAGCGCGCCCGCACCGAGCGGCAGCACGAAGCGCGTGGTCTCGGCCGAGGCGCGGTCCTCCGGCGCGACCAGCTCGGCCGCGCCGGGGCGGCGGATGCTGTAGGTGCGCACGTCGACGCCGTGGCGGCGCAGGCTTTCCACCTCGCGGCGGATGAAGGTGTGCGACGAGGCGGGATATTGGCTCACCACATAAGCGATGCGGCGGGTGCGCGGGTCAGTCATTTGTAGGTGATCGCCGATCCGGCGGCGCGGCGCCGCCGCGCGTAGCGCAGCATGCCTTGCAGCTCGGGGAATTTCGCCAGCATCGTGTAGAAGGCGTTGGGCCAGGCCATCGCCCCGTGGCGGTCGCGCCGCGCCACCCGCGCCACCTGGAGCGCCAGCAGCAGCAGCGGCAGCAGCAGCAGCGCAGGGTGGACCAGCAACGCCAGCACCCCGCCCGCGAGCGGCAGCGCGCCCGCCCACAGCAGCGCGCGGCGGCGCTCGGCGCGGTAGAGCGGGTGCGGCAGCGCGCGGGTCGCCTCGCCGGCCTGGGCATAGCCGAAGCCGCCGCGCACCGCGCGCCACCACCATTGGCCGAAGCGCAGCATCGCGGCGTCATGCAGCGTCATCGCCGCGTCGATCCGCCATATGCGCCAGCCGGCGGCGCGCAGCCGCGCGCACAGTTCGGGCTCCTCGCCCGCGGTGAGATCGTCGCGAAAGCCGCCCGCCGCGCGGACGACGTCGGCGCGCATCAGCGAGTCGCCGCCGCACGCCCCGGCCTCGCCGATCGGCGTGTCCCACTCCAGGTCACACAAGCGGTTGTAGACCGAGGCCTCGGGGGCGCGCTCGCGCCGGCGCCCGCACACCACCGCGACGTCATCGTGCGCGACGAGGAAAGCGGTGGCGATGGCGAGCCAGTCCGGCGCCAGCTCGCAGTCGCCGTCGATGAACTGGACGAGATCGCAGTCGGCGGGCAGGGCGGCGAAGCCGGCGTTGCGCGCGCGCGCCGCGGTGAAGGGCAGCGCCATGTCGAGGTCGACCACCTGCGCGCCGAGGTCGCGCGCGCGCGCCGGGCTGCCGTCGGTCGAGGCCGAGTCGACATAGACCACCACCGCCGCACCGCTACCCTCGAGCGAGCGCAGGCAGCGCACCAGCCGCTCGCCTTCGTTGCGGCCAATCGCGACGATGCCGATGCGATGCGGGGGAAAAAGGGGCGCGCTTACTTCCACGGCAGCAGACTCGTCACGTCGCCGGTCAGGCCGACGCCGTACAGCGCCTCGCGGAAGAGCACGGCCAGACCCAGCATGACGAGCGTCATAGCAAGGTCCTGCCGCGCGAACGACAGGCCCTCGCGACGCTGCGCGACCCAGAGCGGCACGTAGCGGACCAGCTCGGCGCTGGCGATCACCAGCACCGCACCGCTGATCCCGTAGAAATTGACCGCGAGCGGCAGCCCCACCAGCAGCCACGCGAACTTCCCGATATTGGCGCTGGCGCCATAGACCGGCTTGCCGATGCCGAGCAGCACCGATTCGTTGATCGTCGACAAGATCGCGAACCACACGCCGAACGACAATGCCGGCAGCATCTGCCCGGCGGCCTGATAGCGCTGGTCGTAGAGCAACGCGGTGAGCAGATCCGAGATCGCGATGAACCCCGCCACCGCCGCGGCCGCGCCGAGGAGCAGCAGCGGGCGGTGCCGCGCCAGCCGAGCGCGCAGTTCGGCGGTGGTGTCGAACGAGGCCGCCACCATCGGGAAGACGATCATGTTGCCGAAGCGCGCCACCAGCAGGTTGAGGATGTCGGCGAGCGAGCGCGCGATGCCATAGGTGCCCAGCACCGCCAGCGACACCGCGCGCGCCATGTACAGCCGGTCGAAATTCATCGCCAGGAAGTAGACGATCGACGACAGCGCCACCCAGCGGCCGAACGACAGGATCTCGCGCATCGCGCCGCGATCGATCAGGAAGCGGTGGCGCATGCCGGGGATCAGCAGATAGCTCGCCACCATCACCGCCGCGCTGGAGGTGATGCCGCCGAACACCAGCGCCCAGATCGTCGGCGTCGCCAGCGCAAACAGGATGTGCGCCAGGGTCGAGATCGCGGTGTACCCGACCTCGAATGCGGTCAGCGCGGCCAGCCGCAGGTGCTTCTGCGCGATGAAGCGCCCGGTCGACTCGAACCCGGCGAAGACGAAGAACAGCGACGCCACCGCGAAAATGCCGGCGAGTTCGGGCTTGCGGTAGAACCACGCCACCGGCCAGGCGAGCGCAGCGCAGACCATTCCCAGCGCGAGGCCGCGCACCAGCTGGAGCGTCCAGGCGGTGTCGTAGAAGTCGGGCTGCTCGGCGCGCGGGTTGCTGATGATGTTCTGGCCGATGCCGATATCGGAGGCCAGTTCGATGCCGGTGCGCACCGTGTTGACGATGATCATGATGCCGAACAGCTCGGGCGCGAGCAGCCGCGCGAGCACGACGTTGTTGACGAGGCGCAATGCTTGCACCACGCCATAGCCCGCGGTGGACCAGCCCAGCCGCGTCAGGATCGATCGGGATAGCAACTTCATGCGCGGGCGGACGATCCCAGGAAGGTACCGGCCGGCGCGGTCGAATCGACGCGTGCCGGTGCGGTTGCGCGGTCTCTAGCAGCCGAAGCCTTAAAATCGAGGCACACGACATCAAGGCGTTTGAGGAAAAGTGATGCGGATCCTGTTCGCCCTGCCGGGCTTCCACCGTTTCGAGCGCGGCGCCGAGGTAGCGCTGCTGTCGCTCGCGACCGAGCTGGCGCGCGGCGGCGACGCGGTGACGGTGATCGGCGCGGGCGAGGCGCGCGAGGGCACGCCCTATCGCTTCCGCCACGCCGGTGCGCTGCGACGCGAGCGGCTGGAGCGGATGCCGCGAGTCCCCGCGCTGCGCAGCGAGACCGGCTGGGAAGAGGCGAGCTTCGTCCCCGGGCTGCTGCGCGCGTACCGCCCGCGCGACCACGACGTGACGGTCACCTGCTCCTTCCCCTTCACCAACTGGGTGCTGCGCCGCCCGGTGCTGTTCGGCCATCGGCCGCCGCACGTCTTCGTCACGCAGAATGGCGACTGGCCGGCGTTCTCGAACGACGCCGAATATCGCACCTTCGGCTGCGACGGGCTGGTCTGCACCAACCCCGATTATCTCGAGCGCAATCAGGAGAAGTGGCGCTGCGCGCTGATCCCCAACGGCATGGACGCCGAGCGCTTCACCCCGGGCTCGCCCGAGCGCGCGCGCTTCGGCCTGCCCGCGCGCGGCACGGTGGTGCTGATGGTGAGCGCGCTGATCCCGACCAAGCGAGTCGCCGACGGCGTGCGCGCGGTGGCACAGCTGCCCGACGCGCACTTGGTGGTCGCGGGCGACGGGCCCGAGCGCGAGACGGTCGACCGGCTCGCCGCCGAGCTGCTGCCCGGGCGGTTCAAGCGGCTGACGGTGGGAGCGGCGGAGATGCCGCTGCTGTACCGCTCGGCCGACGTGTTCCTCCACCTCTCGCGCGAGGAATCGTTCGGCAACGTCTATATCGAGGCGCTGGCGTGCGGCGCGCCGGTGGTGGCGCACGATTCGCCGCGGCTGCGCTGGATCGTCGGCGACGACGCGGTGCTGCTCGACACGAGCGACCCCGCGGCGGTGGCGGCGGCGCTGGCGCACGCGATCGCGGCGCGCTCCGAGCTCGCCCCGCGCGGCCGCGTCCGCGCGCTGCGCTACGCCTGGCCACGCGTGGCGGCGCAGTATCGCAGCTTCCTCGGCGAGGTGGTCGCGGCGGCGGGAAAATAGCGCAGGGCGTGCCTGTGCCGATGGTGTGGGACGCCGTGCAATCCTTCCCTGCAAGGGGGAGGTGGTACGCCGAAGGCGTGTCGGAGGGGTAACCCGGCCGGCGACGCGCGCGACACTCACCAGCGTCGACATCCCTCCGTCAGCGCTACGTGCTGACACATCCCTTTGCAGGGGAGGATTGATGTGTCGACACGTCGGGCTGCCTCTGCACGCCCATCAGCTGGTAGTCGCGTAGCCGTTCGCGCAGCAGCTTCTTGTCGATCTTGCCCGTGGCGCCGAGCGGGATCGACTCGACCACCAGCACGTCGTCGGGCATCCACCAGCGCGCGATCTTGCCGTCGAGGTAGGCGAGCAGCTCCACCTTATTGCAGGTCGCGCCCGGCGCGGGCTGGATCAGCAGCACCGGCCGCTCGCCCCACACCGGGTGCGCCACGCCGATCACCGCCGCGATCGCCACGGAGGGGTGCGCCACCGCGAGATTCTCGATCTCGATCGAACTGATCCACTCGCCGCCCGACTTGACGATGTCCTTGGCGCGATCGGTGATGCGCATATAGCCCGCGTGGTCGATCACCGCGATGTCGCCGGTGTCGAACCAGCCCTCGGCGTCGACCGCCTCCTCCGCCTCGCCGTAATAAGCTCGCGCGATCGTCGGTCCGCGGATCAGCAGCCGTCCCGCGGTGGCGCCGTCGTGGGGCAGCACGGCGCCGGCATCGTCGACCAGCCGCAGCTCCAGCCCGCACACCGGCCGTCCCTGCATCGCCTTGCGCCGCACCTGCTCGTCATAGGGCTGCGCGAGCACGTTCGCGGTGGGGGAGGAGAGCGTCGCCAGCGGCGAGGTCTCGGTCATGCCCCAGCCCTGCACCACCTCGATGCCGTAATCGTCCTGGAAGGCGCGGATCAGCGCCTCGGGCGGGGCGGCGCCGCCGATGATCACCCGCTCGAGCGAGGTAAATCCACGCCCGGTGCCGCGCAGGTGCTGGAGGAGCCCTTGCCACACCGTCGGCACCGCGGCGGAGAAGGTGACCTGCTCCTGCTCGATCAGCTCGTACAGCGAGGCGCCGTCCATGCGTTGGCCCGGCAGCACCAGCTTCGCGCCCGCCGCGGGCGCCGAATAGACCACGCCCCAGCTGTTGGCATGGTACATCGGCACCACCAGCAGCAACGTGTCGCGCGCGGACAGCCCCATCGCGTCGTGCTGGAGCGCCATCATCGTGTGCAGCCAGTTGGAGCGGTGCGAGTAGAGCACCCCCTTGGGCAGGCCGGTGGTGCCCGAGGTGTAGCATAGGCCGCACGCGGTACGCTCGTCGAACCCGCCCCAGGGATGATCGAGCGGCTGCGCCGCGACCAGCTCGTCGAAGGCGAGCGCGCCGGGCTCGGGCAGGGCGTCCGCGCCGCACAGATAGACGACCCGCTCGAGCGAGGGCACCTCGCGCAGCAGCCGCTGCGCCAGCGCGGCGCAGGCGGGATCGGCGAAGAGCAGCCGGTCGCCGGCATGGTCGGCGATGTAGCGGATCTGCTCGGGGAACAGCCGCGGGTTGAGCGTGTGGAGCACCGCGCCCATGTTGGTGGCGCCGTACCAGGCGGCGAGATGGCGGAAGCCGTTCCACCCCAGCGTGGCGACGCGGTCGCCGGGCGCGATGCCGAGCGCGGCGAGCGCGGCCGACACCTGCTTGGCGGTGCGATGCAGCCCGGCGTAGTCGGTGCGGCTGACCGCGCCGGCGGCGTCGCGCGAGACGATCTCGCGGCGCGGGTGCCATGTCGCCGCATGGTCGAGGAAGCGGTCGACCGTCAGCGGCATGTCCTGCATCAGCCCGAGCAGCGGCATCGTCTCTCCCATCGGCGCGCCGCGTGGATCGCGGGTCGCGCCAAGGGAACATGATGGCGCAGCCGCGCGCGGCTGTCGCGTGTCGATTGGTGTCGGCTCAACTCACCCCCGCCGCGTCGCGCTGGCGCTGTCGAACCCCGCCGCCTGCGGCTCGGCCAGCTCGGCCTCGCCCGCCATCGCATGCGCCTCGTCGTGGTCGCGCAGCGTGTCCAGGTGCATCCAGCGGCGCACCAGCGGGCTCGCCAGCAGCACCAGCACCGCGATCCCCATCGCCCACCAGCCGATCGTCTCGTACACCCCCAGCGTGCCGTCGCGCGTCATCGTCCCGCCCTCGCCGCCGCCGGTCGCCTCGCCGATCTTGCCCGCGACGAAATTGCCCACCGCGGTCATGTAGAACCACGCGCCCATGATCAGGCTGGCAAGGTGGCGCGGCGCCAGCCGGTTCATCGCCGAGAGGCCGACCGGCGACAGGCACAATTCGCCCGACGTCTGGAAGAAGTAGATCATGAATACGAGGTACACCGGGGTCAGCGCCGCGCCGTACAGGCGCGCGCCCCAGACGAAGAGAAGGAAGCTCAGCGCCACCTGCACCAGCGCCAGCCCGAACTTGGCGGGCGCCGAGGGCTCCCAGCCGCGCCGGCCGAGGAACACCCAGAGGCTCGCGAAGATCGGCCCGAGCAGCACGATGTAGATCGGGTTGACCGACTGGAACAGCGAGGCGGGCACGCCGCCGCGGTCGACGAAGCGGTCGGTGTACAGGTTGAGGCTGCCGCCGGCCTGCTCGTAAAGTCCCCAAAACAAGGGGTTGAGCGCGATCAGGAAGAGCACCGCGAACATCCGGTCGCGCGCGTGCGGCTCCAGCTTGAACGAGGCGAACAGCACGTAGCCGAGCAGCGCCACGCCCGAGACCATCAGCAGCGTCTCGATCACGTCCTGATACTGGATCAGCAGCCAGATCACACCGACCGCCGCGATGCCGATCGCGTAGAGCGTCCACTCGCGCCGTCGGGTCAGCGTGCCCGGGGCCTCGCCCTGGCCCTTGAGCAGCGGCTTGCCGAGCACGAACACCAGCAGCCCGAGCAGCATGCCGACGCCGGCCGCACCGAAGCCGTAGGACCAGCCGTAGGTCTCGCCGAGCCAGCCCGCCAGGATCGTGCCGAGCGCGGCGCCGGTGTTGATGCCGATGTAGAAGATCGTATACGCGCCATCGCGGCGGATGTCGGTGAGCGGGTAGAGCTGGCCCACGATCACCGAGATGTTGGCTTTTAGGAAGCCCGAGCCGACGATGATGAAGCCGAGCGCGAGCCAGAAGACGTTGATCGCGGCCGAGGCCTGCCCGCCGTCGCCCTCCACGGCCATCAGCAGGTGGCCGAGCGTGAGCAGCACCGCGCCATAGACCACGGCGCGGCGCTGGCCGAGGTAGCGGTCCGCCAGATAGCCGCCCAGCACCGGGGTGACGAACACCAACGACGTATAGGCGCCGTAGATCAGGTTCGCCTTGCCGTCGTCGAACAGCCAGTGCTTGGTCAGGTAGAAGATCAGCAGCGCGCGCATGCCGTAATAGGAGAAGCGCTCCCACATTTCGGCGAAGAACAGGACGTAGAGGCCCTTGGGGTGGCCGGCGAACTCGTCGCCGGGCTTCACCGCGGCAGCGATCCCGCCACCCAGCAGCAATGTGAGAAAACCGAACGCGATCGAGGGGATGATGGGCAAGGGAGAGCGGCTCCGGTGAGGGGCGAGGCGCGGGCGGGCGGCGCCGATTGGTTGCGCACGAGACTAGCGGCTTGGCCGCGGCTGTAAATATCCCCCGGACGCGCTATCTGCCCGGGCGATGTTCAACGACCTCTCCTCGCCGCTCGCGCTGCTCGCCACGCGCCGCTCGGGCAAGCCGCGCGACCTCGTCGCCCCCGGACCGACGCGCGACCAGCTCGTCGCCATGATCCAGCTCGCCGGGCGCACCCCCGATCACGGCAAGCTCGCGCCGTGGCGCTTCGTCATCGTCCCGGACGAGCGCCGTGACGCTTTCGCCGCGCGGCTGGTCGGGGCCTACCGCGCCGAACGGCCGGCGGCGGCGCGACTCGAACTCGACGCGATGGACCAGTTCGCCCGTCAGGCGCCCGCGCTGGTGGTAGCGTTCTCCTCGCCGCGGCTGGAGAGCCACATCCCTCTGTGGGAGCAGGAGCTGTCCGCGGGTGCGGCGTGCATGAACCTGCTCCACGCCGCGCACGCGCACGGCTTCGCGGCGGGCTGGCTGACCGGCTGGCCCGCCTTCTCCGACGCGGTGCGCGACCTGTTCGGCGCCGCGCCCGAGCGGATCGCCGGCTTCATGTTCATCGGCACCCCGGGCCGCGCGCTGGAGGAACGCCCGCGTCCCGATCCCGCCGCGCTGTGGAGCGAATGGGCGGGCTGACGACTCGCGCGATGGTGCCAGCCGTGATGGCGGCTCCATGTCCGATGCCGACCTAGCGCGCTGTGCCGTCGCGCGGCTCGGACGGTTGCGGCGAATAGTCGCGTCACGCCCCGGCTCGGTTCGGCCGCGGCTGTGCCCGGCGGTCGCCGTGAGCCCTCGCCCCGCCGCGTGAGGTGGCGCCATCGCCGACCGTGATCGATGGTCGTTCAGTAACGCGGCGTGCTGCTCCCGGTGAACGCCGCGGCGGGGGCTCGTCGGCGTAGTTGATCGGCGCTCGCGCCCGATGATCCAAGCTCACCCGGGGTGGCAGTTAAGTGCAAGTTAACACCACCCTGATCAGCGCATCGGTTAAGATTATGAAACCTTGTTGTTTAAACGATCCGAATGGAATGCCGGAGTAAGAAGGCTTTAGTCGGAAGGCGCGCGATCTAATGCATCGTCGCAGTGGCTCCGTCCAACGTCTATCTCTTCGGGGGTTTCATGAAGAAGCTTTGGATCGTGGGCGCGGCCGTGGTCGCCGCGTCGAGTGCTTATGCGGCGACGAACACCACCAACGTTGCTCAGGCCGCCACCAGCCTGGTCGCGGTGGTCGCCGCGCCCGCCACTCCAGCGGCGAAGCCCGCCGCGACGGTGAAGCTCGCCGCCGACGGACTCCCCGTCGACGCGATCCGCAAGACCGGGCCGTTCGGCGTCGTCCAGCAGCCGTCCTACGCCAGTAACTTCAAGACGGAGGACCTGCTGGTCCCCTCCTGGGGGACGGGCGCGATTCCGCAGTCGGGCGCGCCGGACGTGGTCGGCGCCTTCCGCTTCATCTGCATGCCCGGTCAGGTGCTCAAGGACGACCCCATCGTCTTCCCGGGCCAGCCCGGCAAGTCGCACGCGCACCAATTCTTCGGGAACACCGGCGCCAACGCTTATTCCGATTACGGTAAGCTGCGCTTCAGCGGTGATAGCACCTGCAACAACAAGCTGAACCGCTCGGCCTATTGGGTCCCGGCGATGCTGAACGGCAAGGGCAAGGTCGTTCGCCCGGATTATGTCTCGATTTACTACAAGCGCATTCCGGATAGCAGCCCGGCCTGCAAGATCGAAGGCAAAGCCTGCGTCGACATGCCGCGCGGCCTACGGTTCGTGTTCGGGTACAACATGGGCAACGGCAAGAGCGATAACGACTTCTACTTCAACTGCGACGGCCCGACGGCGACGCCTGGCCATTACCCGGATCTCGTCACCGCGGCGAAGTTCTGTCCGGTCGGCAACCGCATCGGGGCGGTGATCCAGGCACCGAGCTGCTGGAACGGGCGCCAGCTCAACTCGGGCGATCACCGCAGCCACATGGCCTTCCCGAGTTACGGCTGGGACGGCATCCTGAAGTGCCCCGCGACCCATCCCTATATCGTGCCGACCTTCACGCTGGGCGCCTGGTACACGGTGGACGAGGACCTCGACACCTCGGGCGAGTGGAGCGAGGGAAAGAGCACCTGGACGCTCGCCTCGGACTCGATGCCCGGCATGGCGACGCAGCGCCCCGGCACCACCTTCCACGCCGACTGGATCGGCGCCTGGGACGACAAGGTGCTCGCGATGTGGACCGAGAACTGCATCAACAAGCTGCTCAACTGCTCGGGCGGCGACCTCGGCAACGGCCTGCAGTTGAAGATGCGCGACGATTTCACCTGGAACGCCACGCCGCGCCTGGTCGACATGCCGAAGTAAGCGACAATCGGCAGCGCGGAAGCTCACGTCCGCGCCGCCCGCCACCACTGCGTCGCGTCTGGCTTGCAGAAGCCGGCGCGGCGCAGTGTCGCGTCAACAGGACTCATGCGGCCGCAAGGGTCGGCGTGTCGCGGGTTGGTTCCGGCCGACATCGCGGCCGCGGAACGATCTTGCGCCGCCTCCGCCTCGGGCCGACCTTCCATCGCACGTGACCACTGGGCACGCCGCGCGTCCGCCGTGACGTGCGGCGTCTCCGTGGCGCCGCCTCGCGCGTGAAGGCGAATAGCAGCGCCGCGATGGATGCGGACGCCGAGCCCCGAGGTGAGCGCCCAAAGCGGCTTGCTCACCTCGTCTGCCGTCACCTCGCGCTGGTGGAGCGCGACGCGCCCGCCGTGCGCCGCGAGATCGGCGCTCGGTCGCGGCGGTGAGCCGGCGACGCAGTAGAGTTGGCGCATCGCACCTACCCGCACGCGGCGCAGCGCCATGACCAGCGCGGCGCTCGCCGACCGACGGGTACAGGGCCGCGGTCGGCCGCCGGCGCGCCGGCCGCATCGCGGCAGGCGCTGTCACCACAGGGATGACGACGGGCACGAATAGCAGGTGGTTGAGAAGCGTCATGTCACACCCGTCGTCGGCCTGATCCGGCCCGCTCGAGGAAGCTGCGCAGCGAGAGGTTCACCACCAGCGCGGTTCCAATCGGCGCCGCATCGGGGAAGCTCGCCTTGACCCAGTTGATGTCGGAAAGCTGCCCTGTGACGGTGTCGTGGGTGATCAGACGAAAGCCCGTGCCCTCGCCGAACACAGGCTCGGGCGCCGCCGCGACGTATACGCCATAGGTCAACCGGCTGAGACGTCGCTGCTCGATTCCCAAGATGGCGAAGGGGACGATGCTGAAGGCGATGTCCGGCTCGCGCTGCGCGACGCTGAACAGACGCGTGCTCGTGCGTATCTCGACATTCATGCCGGGATAGGCGCTCGTATAATCGCCGACGATCGGGGGCAGGACATAGGCGCCGAACCAGTCGTCCGAGGATACGCGCAGCACGCCGCGGAGCACCTGCTCCTGCCCGAGCCGCCGCTCGAGCGCCAGCGCGCCCTCCTCGATCTGCTCCGCCAGCGCGACGACGGGCCGCTCAAACGAATGGTTGGAAAAGAAAGATCGAGGTGGGTGACCGTGAGCACGCGACGAGCGAATAACAGACCATGCGAACCGAATTCCTCTCGAGGCTGATCCCCCGGTCGGCGCCTGATGCGACGCGGGTCAGCCGCGAGCGACCGGCGCGCACCGCACCGGACGAGTGGGGCAAGCTGATGGAAGCCGCCCAGGACGGACATGGCGGCGCGTACCGCCGGCTGCTCGCGGAGACGTCGGCATGGCTCACGCGCTATTTCACCCGGCGCCTGCCCGCTGGCGAGGTGGACGATGCCGTCCAGGAGACGCTCATGGCGGTGCACCGGCGCCGTCATACCTACGATCCGCGCTACCCGTTCGGCCCGTGGCTCGCAGCGATCGCCAAGAACAAGTGGGTCGACCAGCTGCGTAGCCTGGCCCGGCGCCCGGACGGCGAGCTGCCCGACGACGTCGCGGTCGGCGACCACGAGGTCACGGTGGTCAGCAGTTCGGTGCTCGCCACCCTGCTCAAGGCGCTGCGCCCGGCGCAGGCGCAGGCGATCCTGCTGGTGAAGGTGCAGGGCTATAGCGTCGAGGAGGCCTCGTCGCGGATCGGCCTGTCGCCCTCGGCCGTGAAGATGAACATCCACCGTGGCCTCGCCCGGCTCACGGCCCTGATCGAGAAGACCTCTGATGTCGAATGACGCCTTGATCGCCGAGCTCTCGTCCCGCCTCGCGCCCGTTCAGCGCCGCAGCGTCGTGCGCGAGGGCGCGCTCCTGCTCGCGCTGTGCGGGATGGAGCTCGCGCTGTTCCTGGCCATGGGCGCGATGCGGCCGGACATGCACCACACGGCGGACTCGCCCTATCTGATGTGGCGGGTGGGCGGCCTCGCCCTCCTCGCCGTTACGGCCTGCGCGGTGGCGATCCGCTCCTTCTCGCCCGCGGCGCGGACGCGACCGGGCCTGACCCTCGCCGGCGCGCTCGCAGCCGCGGCGATCGTCGCGGGCATCTTCGTCACCCCTTCGGGAGCGGCACACCGCCCGCTGCTCGACCGTATCGACCCGGCGAGCGGGATCGTGTGCGCTACGTCGATCGTCGTGCTCTCGCTGCCCGTCATGGCGTTGCTCGGCGCGCTGATGCGACGCGCCGCGCCGACCGAGCCGCGGCTCAGCGCGCTCGCCGCCGGCCTCGCCGCGGGTACCTGCGGCGCGTTCGTCTTCGCCTTCTGCTGCCCCTACAACGACCCTCTCTACGCGATCGTATGGTACAGCATCGGGTGCGGCGCCGTCGCCGCCACGGCGCGATGGTGCCTGCCGCGCCGCTTCCGCCTTTGACCTGAGCTGCCGCGGCCAGCCACGCCGCGCCTCGATCCACCCGACCGACACCGATCAACCCGGCTCGCCGGGAAGGAAGGCGTGCGCCCTCCACCCAGAAAGGATCCTGCCATGACGACCACCGCCGCCGCGAAAGCGCCCGACCTGAGCTGGCTCACGACCTATTACTACCTGCGCTTCGCGGTGGCTGCGGCCTGGGTCGCGGTCGCTTTCACGATCGCCGGCACGATGCCGGCGCTCGCCGCCGCGATGCTGGTCGTCTATCCGGCCTGGGACGCGCTGGCGAACTATCTCGACGCTGCGCGCAGCGGCGGGCTCGCGCGTAACAAAAGCCAGATGCTCAACTTGGCGGTGAGCACCGTCACCGCGGTCGCGGTCGCGGCGACCCTGCCGCAGGGGCCGCACGCGGTCCTGCAGGTCTTCGGCGTCTGGGCCATGCTGTCCGGTCTCTTCCAGCTCGCCACCGGCGTGCGACGCTGGAAGGCCTATGGTGCGCAATGGGCGATGATCCTGAGCGGCGCGCAGTCGGGCCTCGCCGGTGCGCATATGCTGAGCAAGGCCGCTGGCCTGGCCGCGGTCGGCATCGCCGACATCGTGCCCTATGCCGCCTTCGGCGCCTTCTACTTCCTCGTCTCGGCGGTGTCGCTGACGGTCAGCGCCGCACGCCGCCGCGCCAAGGTTGCCGCCGCCTGAGCGGTCTTCCCTCCATCACGTGCGCCTCAGCCTTGTCTGATCGCACGCGGGCCCGCCTCGCGCGGGCTCACCACCTCTGCCACAAGGCCCAGCGCCTCACACGATCAAGGTATGCCTAGCATGCGGAGCTTCGACGCCATCATCATCGGTGCCGGCCAGGCGGGGCCGGCACTCGCCGCCAGGCTCAGCGCCGCGGGCCAGACCGTCGCCATTATCGAGCGACATTGGGTCGGCGGCACCTGCGTCAACACCGGCTGCCGCCCGACGAAGACTCTGGTGGCCAGTGCCTACGCGCTCCATACCGCGCGACGCGGGGCGGACTATGGCTTCACCGCCGCCTCCGTCGCCGTCGACATGGCCGCGGTAGCCGCGCGCGCGAACGCCGTCATCCGGAACGGCCGCCGCGGCAACGAGGCGTGGCTGTCCGGCCTGACCGGCGTCGAGCTGATCCGCGGCCACGCCCGGCTTGAGTCCGCGACCGTCGTCACCGTGGCGGGCGAGCGGCTGACCGCACCGCGTATTTTCCTAAACGTGGGCGGTCGTGCAACCATCCCGGACCTGCCGGGCATCGACGAGGTTCCGATCCTGACCAACACCGGCATGGTCGCGCTCGACACGTTGCCGCGCCACCTTGTGATAATCGGCGGCAGCTACATCGGGCTGGAGTTCGCGCAGATGTACCGTCGCTTCGGCGCGGCGGTCACGATCGTCGAGCGCATGGACCGTCTGATCGCGCGCGAGGACGAGGACGTTTCCGCGGCGGTGCGCACGATCCTTGAGGCCGAGGGCGTCGCAGTGCGGACTGGCGCGGACTGCATCGGCTTCGCGCGCCAGGATGACGAGATCACGGTGCGGGTCGACTGCGACGCCGAGGCGTCGCGATTGCTCGCCAGCCACGTGCTGGTGGCGGTGGGCCGGCGGCCGAACACGGACGACCTCGGGCTCGAGGCGGCCGGCGTCGCGGTCGACCCGCGCGGCTACATCATCGTCGACGACCACCTGAAGAGCAGCGTCCCCGGCATCTGGGCGCTCGGTGACTGCAACGGCCGCGGCGCCTTTACCCACACGGCGTACAATGATTTCGAGATCGTCGCGGCCAACCTGCTCGACGGCGAGGACCGGCGCGTCAGCCAACGTCTGCCCGGCTTTGCGCTCTACATCGATCCCCCGCTCGCCCGCGTCGGCCTGACCGACGCACAGGCGCTCGCGACGGGTCGGCCGCTGCTGCGCGCGACGCGGCCGATGACGCGCGTCGGTCGCGCGGTCGAGAAAGGCGAGACGCAGGGCTTTATGAGAATCGTCGCCGATGCGGAGACGCGCCGCGTGCTCGGCGCGGCGATCCTCGGCACCGGCGGCGACGAGGCGATCCACGGCGTGCTCGACATGATGAACGCCGATCAGCCGATCGAGCAGCTCCGCTGGGCGGTGCCGATCCACCCGACGATATCGGAACTGATCCCGACGCTGTTGCTCGACCTCGAATCCTGGAACGGAGCGGCATGATGCGCATGATCGGCCTGATCGGCGGCATGAGTTGGGAGAGTTCGGCGGTCTATTACCGCCTACTCAACGAGGGCGCCCGCGCACGCCTGGGGCCGACCGCCTCGGCGCGCTGCCTCTTGTGGTCGTTCGACTTTGCCGAAATCGAGGCGCTGCAACACGCAGGCGACTGGGATGGCCTCACCGCCCGGATGGTGGGCGCCGCCCGGCGGCTTGAGGCGGCCGGCGCGGAGCTGCTGTTGATCTGCACCAACACGATGCACCGGATGGCGCCGGAGGTACAAAAAGCTGTCGGCGTCCCGCTGGTCCATATCGCCGACGCCACCGCGGAGCGGATCGTCGCCGCCGGCCTGCGCAGGGTCGGCCTGCTCGGCACCGCGTTCACGATGGAGCAGGACTTCTACAAGGGGCGGCTGCGCGACGCCTTCGGCCTGGAGGTGATCGTCCCCGAAGCGACGGACCGCGCGACCGTGCACCGGATCATCTACGACGAACTGGTCGCCGGGCGTGTCGAGGCCGCGTCGCGCGAGGCCTATCGCGCGGTGATCGGGCGGCTCGTCGCGTCCGGCGCCGAGGCGGTGATCCTCGGCTGCACCGAAATCATGATGCTGGTGGGAGAGGACGACAGCCCGGTACCAATCTTCGACACCACGGCGCTCCACGCCGCCGCCGCGCTCGACCGCGCGCTGTCGGTCGAGCGCGACGACGATGCGGGCCAGACCGTCGGATGAGCGTCGGCATCACGACCGCCGCCGCGCGGCACGCGCTGCTCATCGGCGGGGCCGACCCGGAGCCGCGCCTAATCGTGACGCTCCGACACGACCTCGCCGCGGACGCGCGTGGCAAGCGGCTGGTGTTCGCCGCGCCAGCGAGCGGCGCGGACGCGCACGGCGAGGCGGTCGACCCGGAGCGCGGTCGCCAAGTCTGGGTGGCCGGGCGCGACGTGCCGAAGTTCGGCCCCGACGTGACGATCAACGCGGCGACAGACGCCTCCCTCGCGAGCCTCGCAACGCTGCCGCCCGGCAGCTACCGCGTGCAGGCGGTGCGACCGCGACGGCTACTATAATTTCGCGCTCCGCGGCCCGGCGAGCTCCTGTCCGAGGTCATTCCTCTTCATGGACGAGCTGATGCCGCTGGCCGAGGTGGAGATTGTCGGGTGCAGAGGTCTGATGAGCGTCGACACGCGCGCGAACAGGACCACACTCTACGCAAGCCATGCCGCTCGCTTGACCGATCGCGCGCGGCTCTGGTCGAGGAAGCGAGACGCCACGCTGGGGGTGGATGACGGCAGCGACGCCGAGGCCGCGGTCGAGCCCGATTAGACGATCGGCATGGGCGCGGCGAGGGCCACGAAACATGCCGTCTCCGTCGCGCGTGGCGGCGATAAGGCGTCACCGATCCTCGGCAATCTGGGACAATCGGGGCTTCCCGCGGGATGTAACTACACCTTCGACTCTCGCTCGACGCGACTCTTGATCGGAGAAGAGGCTCCGACACTAAGCACCCGCCGGACGGATGGTTGACGAGACCGGACGCGAGGCGGTCGGGAAGATAGCTCACGCCGCGACGCGGATGCGCGGGTTTGATGCTGCAAAGCGCTGGCGGAAGAGGAAGGGAGCAGCAGATGAGCACGGATGAACGATCGCTACGGCTGAAGGCACGCACGATACCGGCTCCCATCTCGATCAGCGTGGAGGCGCGCGCCGCGCTGGAGCGCCTGATCGGGACAGACGGCGTGCCGCTCAACGCGCTTTTCGAGCTGCCGGCGCACGACGACGGGGCAGGCTGGGAGAAGATCAAAGCGGCGGTCGATACGAATTACGCGCGCATCCTCGCGGCCGCAGCCGACGCGCCCACGGCGGCCATTGCGACTACCCGCCTCGAGGGCGCGTTGGTCCACGTCGCCACGCCCGCGGCACCGATCGCGGCAGACGCGATTTACCTGGAGCTGCACGGCGGTGCCTTGGTCTTTGGCGGGGGCGAAGCCTGTCGGCACGGCGCGCGCGTACAGGCCGACCAGCTCGGCCTGACGGTCTGGAGCATCGATTATCGCCTGGCACCCGAGCATCGCTATCCGGCGGCGCTCGATGATTGCGTCGCGGCCTATCGCGCGGCGCTCGACCGTCGCCCGGCCCATCGTATCGTCGTCGGGGGACGCTCGGCAGGCGGCAACCTGGCCGCCGCGATGCTGTTGCGCGCCAGAGACGAGGGCCTCCCGATGCCCGCCGCGCTGGTGCTGCTGTCGCCCGAGGTCGACCTGACGGAAAGCGGCGACAGCTTCGCGGTCAATGCCGGGGTTGATGTGGTGCTGCCGGGGTCGCTGATGGCGAGTAACCTTCTGTATGCCGGCGGAACCGATCTGGAAGATCCCTATCTCTCTCCGCTCTTCGGCGACGTGACTGGTTTCCCGCCCGCGCTACTCCTGACGGGCACGCGCGACCTGTTCCTGTCGAACACGGTGCGCATGCACCGCTCGCTTCTCGCCGCGCAGGTGTCCGCCGAGCTCCACGTGTTCGAGGCCATGCCGCACGGTGGGTTCGGCGGAGCGCCCGAGGATCGCGCCGCCTCCCGCGAGGTCACCCGCTTCGTGCACGAGCGGCTCTCACTGGCCTGACGCGTTCGCCTGCGCCGCGGGAAAGGTCGCTGCCCGCGATCAGTGGCGCGATGCACGTGGCCAGGACCGAGTGGCTATGACACCGGCGCGGTATAACTGGAGAGCCGTCGAACAAGCGACCGGTGCATCGATGGGGGCGGGCACTGTCGCGCGCTGGCGCGTGTCGACCACAGGGACGATGCCGTCGCTCAGCGCGCGTGCCGCTGCCTCCCGCTGCTCGCGCGCCCGCGCCAGCGAGATCGTCGGACAAGAGCCGAAATTAAAACGCTTTTCCTTGCCAGCGACGTGATACTATCTCCGCCAAGAGCGATAGCCACTCAGCGTGACGTAGAGGAAGAGGCCGTGGGCGTCGCTCAGCTTGTATGGCGCGGTGCGGCCGGCAGCGCGGCGGCAGGCGAGCTCGAGGAACAACCGGTACCCCCAAGTGTCGCGATCGACACCCCGACAGCATCCGCGTTGTCCCGGCTGGCAGTGGGTCGGGCTGGCACTCGCCACGACACCCTAAGCTGAGCGGGCCTCGTCCGTTTTGCGGATAGTCGAGCTGCTGTAAAATAGGGGAATGGTGCCCAAGGGCGGGATCGAACCACCGACACTACGATTTTCAGTCGTATGCTCTACCAACTGAGCTACTTGGGCGCACCGCTCGCCGAGCGGTGAGGCGCGGTCCCTAGGCGGTGTCGCGCGGCTTGTCCAGCCCCTCCTGCATGTCGTCGTCGATCGCGGGCCCGGGCAGGCGATAGCCGTCGCCGAGCCAGCGCAGCAGGTCACGGTCCTTGCAGCCGCGGCCGCAGAAGGGACCATGGTCGGGGTGCGCCGGGGCGGCGCAGATCGGGCAGCGCTGGGTCATCACTCGAAGATCAGCAACCGGCCGGTGCGGCGCAGCAGCGCGTCCTGCCAATCGGGGGTGGCCAGCACACGCGCGCGCACCGGCTCGGGCAGGCGGTGGCGCGGCGAGGCGCTCGGCGGCTCGCGCTCGATCCGGCGTAGCGCGGCGCGCGCCTCGGCACCGACGGGATCCTCGCGCAGCCGCTCGGGCAAAGAGGCGCGCGGGCGCGGACGCACCACTTGCAGGAAACCGAAGCCGTTGACCGCGGTGCGCTCGAACGGCGGCGGCAGCGCGGCGTCGAGCGCGGCGGCGACCGCCTGGCGCGCCGCCTTGCCGGTAACGCTGGGAAAGTCGATCCCGATCGAGCCGCCGATGCCGTGGCGCCGGATCGCCAGTGCCACCGCGGTCGCGGCGCGCAGCGCGAGCGAGTCGGGCGCGTCGTCGCCGTCGACGTCGAACAGCGTCATCGCCGGGGTGGGGGACATCCGCAGCGCGCCGCCGGCGAAGGCGATCTCGCCGGTGCGCGCCTCCTCCAGCACCTCGGACCAGCCCGCCGCCTCGAGCACGTCGGCCTCATGCGCGCGTGGCTCGATCACGGGTAGCCCGGTCGCCGCGATCCGTTCGCGCAGGCTCGCGCCCGCGACGGCGGGCGCGTCGGTGACACGGCCACGCGCGCGCTTGGCGCGGCCTTGCTCCGGGATCGCCTCGCGCGTCACCTCCACCGTCAGCCGCGCGCCCAGCGTCACCCTCGGTGGCGCGCGGTCGAGCAGCAGTTCGCTACCGTCCTCCAGCACCGCGACCTGGCGCTCGCGCAGCCGCGCGGGCGCGATCGTGCCGACGCGCAGGCTGTCGGGCAGCTCGATCCGCGCGGCGAGGATGCGCTCGCCCTCCACCAGCGCGGCCCGCGCCTCGCCGATGCCCTCCTCGAACAGCCACTCAGCCAAGGACGACGCCCGCGGTGGCGAGCAGCGCGCGCGTCTCGAATAGCGGCAGGCCGATCACCCCCGAATGGCTCCCGGCGAGGAAGCGTACGAACGCCTCGGCGCGGCCCTGGATGGCATAACCGCCCGCCTTGCCGAGCCCCTCGCCGCACGCGACGTATGAGTCGATTTCTTTCTCGCTCAGCGGCTTGAATGCGACCACCGTGTCGGCCAGCCGGGTGCGCGCGCGACCATCGGGAGCGATCACGCACACCGCCGAGAGCGCGTGGTGGCGCCGCCCGGCTAGCAGCCGCAGCAGGGTACGCTGCACTTCCTCGTCGGTCGCGGGCGGCAGGATACGGCGGCCGAGCGCGATCGTGGTGTCACCGGCGAGCACCGCCTCGCCCGCGTCGCGCGTCACCGCGCGCGCTTTCTCTTCGGCGAGACGCAGCGCATAGGCGCGCGGCAGCTCGCGCGGGCGCGGCGACTCGTCGATGTCGGGGGATTCGGTCCGCGCGGGCACCACGCCGAGCCGCGCGAGCAGGTCGCGGCGGCGCGGCGAGGAGGAGGCGAGCACCAGCGGCGCGGCGCCGTTGGACGGCGTCACGCTCTCACCGTCATCGTCATGGGAGAGCTCGTCCGGCGCGCGGCTCAGGACGGGCCGGGGCCGCCGCGGCCGGGCATGAAGCGATAGGTGATGCGACCCTTGGTGAGGTCGTATGGGGTCAGCTCGACCAGCACCTCGTCGCCGACGAGGACGCGGATGCGGTTCTTGCGCATCTTGCCCGCGGTGTGGCCGAGGATCTCATGGTCGTTCTCGAGCCGGACGCGGAACATCGCGTTGGGCAGCAGCTCCACCACCTGCCCGCGCATCTCGAGGAGTTCTTCTTTCGCCAAACGGTGTCTCTTTCGCGCTGAATGCGCGCGCCCTTAGCCGAGACGGCGGAGAAAGGAAAGGCGAGCGCGTGGATCGCGCGGCGACCCGAAGGTGCGGCGCGCTTCGTATATGGACAGTGTCGGGCGGTTCGGCAAGCCGGCACGAGCAGCCGCCTATAGTGGGGCATGGGGGCTACCACCTTCACGCTGCGCTACGAGGACCTACTGGCGGCAACGCGCGCGGACGCCGCGGGGCGCGGCTGGCGGCGTCGCGTCGCCTCCATTGCGCTGCCCTGGGCGGGGCTCGCGGTCGCGCTCGGCACGGGCGATCTCGGCGCGGGCGAAAGGGTCGCGATGGAGGTGGCGCTGGTGCTCGCCGCGCTGGGCTGGAGCGCGGCGATGCTGCTGGTGGCGCCGCTCGTGGCACGACGTCGGCTGATGCGACGTGTCCGGCGCCGCTTCGCGCGCCAGCCCGAGACCGCGCTGCTCACCACGCTGGCGTGGCGCGAGAGCGGGCTGGTGCTGGCTTCGCCGCGCGGCACGCTGCGGCTCGGCTGGGACGAGGTGGCGGCTGTGGAGCAGGGCGCGCTGCTGCTGTTCCGCCGGCGCGACGGCGGGGTGCCGCCGTTCGTGCCGCTCGTGCTGCTGACGCCGGCGCAGCGCGCCGAGCTGCTCGCGCTGGCGGATGGAGTGGGGTAGCGGCTAAGGTGGTTGCAGCGGTGAAATGGTCGTCAACTCCCTCGTGTACCGCGTGGGCTCCGGCGTCGCAGGCGCTGCCGGTCCCCGTCCGTCTAGCGCTGGGCCCGCGCGCGTTCGTGAGCTCTGATAAACAACGATGGACCGCCCCGGCGGACGCCGGGGCCCGGGTGGGGGACCTGCGTACGTCATCGCCAAGCTTCACCCAACTGGACTCCGGCGTGCGCCGGGGTGGCGTGTGGGGGAGATATCGTCTTCTCTTGCGAGCATCTC
The DNA here is from genome assembly GCF_029623345.1 of Sphingomonas phyllosphaerae. Taxonomy (GTDB): domain Bacteria; phylum Pseudomonadota; class Alphaproteobacteria; order Sphingomonadales; family Sphingomonadaceae; genus Sphingomonas; species Sphingomonas phyllosphaerae_C. Next base: position 82,064 of record NZ_JAPYKH010000014.1, on the reverse strand, counting down.
GCGGCACCGGAAGATAGATCGCAGAAGGACCGCGCTAGTCCTCCGACCCTCCCTCCGCCCCCGCTCATGCCGCCTTCGCCTCAGAGCAGCGAGCCCTGGCCGCCACGATCCTCGCGCACGGCCTGGCGGAAAGCGGCATGTGGGTCGACGTGCGGAAGGTCGGGGCGCTTGCCCGCCATCAGTTCGGCGAGCGTCAGGATCTGCAACCGCGCGTAGCTCCGGCCGGTCGCGCTGCTGGCGAACCGCCCTACGGCGGCGGCCTCGCGGATCATCGGCTCGGTCGGCGCAGCGCGAGTGACGAACACGCCCGCGATCGCGCGGTCGCGCACCATCGCCGAGTGGAGCTCGCGTACCATCGCCACGCCGACCTGCTCGCCGCTCTTCACCGACACCAACGCGCGCTCGATCGTGCGCCCGTCGGGCCGGCAGTAGAGCAGCCCGTCGACCCCGCCGTCCGCTCCCTTGCGCCGCCCGCCATGCGGCATCGCGCCGATCAGGAAGACGACCCACCATTGAAACTGGTAGCGGTCGCGCCGCGCCAGGTCCTCGGCCGAGGCGAGGTCGCGCGGCGTGCCCTCGACGGTGAAGCGCGCCTCGGGAAAGGCGGCGTGCAGGCGTTTCTCGATCAGCGCGATGGCAAGGTGCGTCACGTCGATCCCGACCCAGCGCCGCTCGAGCTTCTGCGCGGCATGCACCGCGGTGCCGCAGCCGCAGAAGGGATCGAGCACCAGGTCGCCCGGCCGCGACGAGGCGGCGATGATCCGCTCCAGCAGCGCGACCGGTTTCTGTGTCGGATAGCCCAGCTTCTCGACCGAGAAGGACTTGATGTTGGGCGAGTAGAGCGCGGGATCGTCCCACACGTCGTCGATCGGCTTGCCGAGCGGGTTGGCGCCCCCGCCGCGGCGCTCGTAGCCCGCGGCGTGCGCGACATATTGCTTGTTGAAGGTCCAATCGGCGGCGGGATCGCGGACGTAGTAGAAGATCGTGTCGTGGTTGCGCACCCAGTTGCCGGTGCGAGTCTTGAAGCCGCTCACCCAGCCCGAGCGCCACACGATCTCGCGGCGGAAGGCGCGCGGCGCGAACACGCCGTCGAGCAGCAGCTTGAGGTAATGGCCCGCGGTCGGGTCGCAGTGGAGATAGAGGCTGCCGCTGGGCTTGAGCACGCGGCGCAGCTCGATCAGCCGGATCGTCATCATCGCGAGATAGGCGAGCATGTCGTTCTCGCCGAGGAAACGACGCAGCGAATCGAGCAGCTGGAAGGCGTGCGGGTGGCCGCTGCGCGCGACCTGATCGAAAGCATCGGCGGCGGCGTCGTTCCAGTGCCAGCTGTCGTGGAAGGCCTCGACCTGCGCCGCGGTGCCCGCGCCGTCGGGCGCGCGGAAGAGGATGTTGTAGCTGGCGTTCGAGTTGAAGGGTGGATCGAGGTAGATCAGGTCGACGCTGGCGTCCGCGATCTCGCGCCGCAGCACGTCGAGATTGTCGCCATAGTAGAGGTGGTTCGTCGGCCGGTTCGTACCCATGCGCGCGAACGGAGCGTGGTTGTCACGGTGACGTCACGACATGGTTTGTCCGGAATGGAGCGGAGCCGGGCGGCGCGAGCGGCGGGCGGTCCGAAGTGGATCAATTCGGGTCGAGAGGAAGAAGATCCTCCCCGTAAGCGGGGAGGATCGAGGACTCGCCCGCCTCAGCCACCCCCCGCCAGCGCGGCGAGCAGCAACAGCGCGACGATGTTGGTAATCTTGATCATCGGGTTCACCGCCGGCCCCGCGGTGTCCTTGTACGGGTCACCCACGGTGTCGCCGGTCACCGCGGCCTTGTGCGCCTCCGATCCCTTGCCGCCATGGTTGCCGTCCTCGATATACTTCTTGGCATTGTCCCAGGCGCCGCCGCCCGACGTCATCGAGAGCGCGACGAAGAGCCCCGAGACGATCACCCCCAGCAGCATCGCGCCCAGCGCCGCAAAGCCGCTCGCCTGGCCGTCGACCAAAGTGACGATGTAATAGAGCGCGATCGGCGACAGCACCGGCAGCAGCGAGGGGATGATCATCTCGCGGATCGCGGCGCGCGTGACGAGGTCGACGGTGCGGCCGTAATTCGGCCGGCTGGTCCCTTCCATGATGCCGGGATTGTCGCGGAACTGCTGGCGCACTTCCTCGACCACCGCGCCCGCCGCGCGCCCCACCGCGGTCATGCCGAAGGCGCCGAACAGATAGGGAAGCAGCGCGCCGAGCAGCAGTCCGACGATCACGTACGGGTTGCTGAGCGAGAAGTTGACCGACAGGTCGGGAAAATAGGTCTGCAGGTCGGTCGTATAGGCGCCGAACAGCACCAGCGCGGCGAGCCCGGCCGAGCCGATCGCATAGCCCTTGGTCACCGCCTTGGTGGTGTTGCCGACCGCGTCGAGCGCATCGGTACGCTCGCGCACCTCGTCCTCCAGCCCCGCCATCTCGGCGATGCCGCCGGCATTGTCGGTCACCGGGCCATAAGCGTCGAGCGCGACCACCATGCCCGCCTGCGACAGCATCGCGGTGGCGGCGAAGGCGATGCCGATGATCCCGGCGAGCTTATAGGCGGCGACCACCGCGATCACGATCACCAAGGTCGGCAGCGCGGTCGCCTCCAGGCTGATCGCGAGGCCCTGGATCACGTTGGTGCCGTGGCCGGTCTCACTCGCCTTGGCGATCGACTTGACCGGGCGGTAGTTGGTCCCGGTGTAATATTCGGTGATCCACACGATCAGCCCGGTCACCGCCAGCCCGATCAGCATGGAGAAGAACAGGTCGTAGCCGGTGAAGGCGCTCGCCGCGGGCACCCCCGCGACGCTGCTCGCCGCCTGCGAGGTCGCGCCCGCGTCGGGCATCGCGCCGCTGCCGGCGTCGAGGTAGCCCGCGCCGCCGATCACGCGGTGCAGGTCGCCGAGCGTCCACTGCGTCACCGCCCAGATCGCGGGGATCGACAGCAGCGCCGAGGTCCAGAAGCCCTTGTACAGCGCGCCCATGATCGAGCCACCGCCGAGCCGCACCATATACGTCCCGATGATCGAGGTGATGATGCACACGCCACCGACCGCGAGCGGCAGGCTCATCAGCCGCATCAGCTCGGCCGCGTCGGCCTGGATCAGCAGCGCGATCGACACCATCGTGACGCCGAGCGTGACGACATAGGTCTCGAACAGGTCGGCCGCCATGCCGGCGCAGTCGCCGACGTTGTCGCCGACATTGTCCGCGATCACCGCGGGGTTGCGCGGGTCGTCCTCGGGGATGCCGGCCTCGACCTTGCCGACGAGATCGGCGCCGACGTCGGCGGCCTTGGTGAAGATGCCGCCGCCCAGCCGCGCGAAGATCGAGATCAACGAGGCGCCGAACGCCAGCGCGGTGAGTGCCTCGACGATCGCGCGATCGTTGGGCAGCAGCCCCGCGGGGCCGGTGAGATACCAGAAGAAGAAGGCGATGGAGAGCAGCCCCAGCCCGGCGACGAGCATCCCCGTCACCGCGCCCGAGCGGAACGCCATCGTCAGCCCGCGCTGGAGCGTGTGGCGCGCCGCCTCGGCAGTGCGGACGTTGGCGCGCACCGAGATCGTCATGCCGACGAAGCCGGCGAGGCCGGAGAGCAGCGCGCCGATGACGAAGCCGACCGTCGACAGCAGCCCGAGCGTGACCGCGAGCACGACCGCGACGATCGCGCCGACCACGGCGATGGTGGTGTATTGGCGCCCAAGATAGGCCTTGGCCCCCTCCTGGATCGCGCTGGCGATATCCTGCATCCGCTCATTGCCCGGCGACGCGGCGAGCACCTGACGGCTGGTGACGAAGCCATAGAGTACGGCGATCACGCCGCAGACGATGGCAAGGTAGACGATCGTCATGCCTCACATCCCTCCTGTTGCGCGCCCGGTCTGTCGCCGGGAGATGTCGCGCGGGAAGCGGAGGCTAACATGCTGCAACGTCAGCGCAACCCGTGCTCATACCCGAGCCGGCGAGGGGTCGGCAGCGGTTCCCCGACATGGGTCAGCCGCAGCCCCGCGCCGGGCTCGAAGCGCCCGACGCGGGTCGCGGGCACCGGCGGGGCGAAGTCGGGCGCGGCGGCGAACAGCAGCTCGTAATCGTCGCCTGCGGCCGCGGCGCCGAGCGCGTCGGTGACGCCCGCCGCCAGCGGCACGTCGGCGAGCTCAATCGTCACCGCCACGCCGCTCGCCGATGCCATTCGCGCGGCGTCGATCAGCAGCCCGTCGGAGACGTCCATCATCGCGGCGACCAGCGGCGCGAGCGCGCGCCCCTCGGACAGCCGCGGCACCGGGCGGCGGTAACGCGCCAGCAGCGCAGGCTCGCCGTGGCCCGCCCGCGCGATCGCCAGCCCCGCGCCGGCGTCGCCGATCGTGCCGGTGACCCAGAGCGAGTCGCCCGCGCGCGCGCCGGACCGCGGCGGCGCCGCCGCGTCGCGCCCGATCGCGGTGAGCGTCAGCACGCGCGGTGCGCCCGCGGGCAGCGTCACCATGTCGCCGCCGAGTAGGGCGCCGCCGAGGTTGCGCAGCGCGGCGTCGAGCCCGTCCAGGAAGGCGGCGTCCCACGCGGCGTCACGCAGCGGGTAGTTGAGCAGCACGCCCTCGACCAGCGCGCCCTTGGCGGCGAGGTCGGAATAATTGGTCGCGAGCAGCTTCCACGCGACGTCGCCGGCGGGGTCGTCGGGGAGGAAATGGACCCCCTCCACCAGCGTGTCGGTGGTGAGCGTGTAGCCGCCCAATGTCGCGGTGTCGTCGCTCAGCCCGCGCGCGCCGGGGTGGAGCGGCAGGCGGCGCAGGCGGGCGAGGAGATCGGCCTCGGTCATGCGCGCGGCATAGCCGCGGCGTGCAGGGTTGTCGTGCGTGGCGAACCGCTCGTTAACACGCTGCCCCTATCGTCGCTCGATAGACAGGAGCTAACGATGTCGGGCGTACCGGCCGAACACGATGACCTGCGCCGGCGGATGGCGCGTTTCCTCCCCCTGATGGATTCGACCGGCCATGCCAGCGGCGTGCTGCTGCGCGAGCGGCTCGAGTTCTCGCGTATCTTCCAGACGCACAGCCAGGAGGAGCAGCGCGCCGTCGCCGCGCGCGCCGCGGCCGAACCGGGCTTCGCCCCCACCGCGGCAGTCTATCGCGAGCAGCTCGACCGCCTGCGCGCGGATTATAGCGCGCATATCGCGCACTGGCCGCCCGCCGCGATCCGCGACGATGCCGCCGGCTATCGCGCCGCGGTGGTGAGCTTGCAGCGCCGCTTCCACGACCTGCTCGCCTGGGAGGAGCGGCATCTGCTGTGATCGGCGCGCTTCCCCGCTATGATAGGAGCGGGAGGCACGGGATGACGCAGCGGCGGGCGGCACTGGAAGCGGCGGAGCGGCGCGCGCTCGACCTGCTCGCGGCGATCGAGGCGCGCGGACTGATCGCGCCCGGGCGCAGCGAGCGTGACGTCGAGCGCGACATCTACGCGCTGGCCGAGCGCGACTTCGGAGTCGAGCGACATTGGCACAAACGGATCGTGCGCGCCGGCGCCAACACGCTGGCGATCGCGGCGGACAACCCGCCGGTGCGCGAGATCGCCGCCGACGACATGGTCTTCCTCGATCTCGGCCCGGTGTTCGGCACCTGGGAGGCCGATGTCGGCAAGAGCTACGCGCTGGGCGACGATCCGGTGAAGCATGCGCTGTGTCGCGACCTCGAGGCGCAGTTCGCGCTGGTCTGCGCGCGCCTCCATGCCGAGCCCGACCTCACCGGCGCGGCGCTCTACGCGTTCGCGTGCGAGTCGGCCGCGGCGGCGGGGTGGCGCTTCGGCGGACGGATCGCCGGGCATATCGTCGCGGAATTCCCGCACGCGCGGCTGCCCGGCGCCAAGCAGGTCCACCACATCAGCGCCGAGAACCCGACGCGGCTGCGCGACCCCGATGCCAACGGCGCCGAGCGCCACTGGATCTGCGAGATCCATCTGGTCGAGCCCGAGGGGCAGTTCGCTGGCTTCTACGAGCGGCTGATCCCGCTGGGGTGAGGGGCGGGCGCAAGGCGCGCGCGACCTCTCTTCCCCATTGCCGTCATCCCGGGCTTGGTCCGGGATCCACCGGGCCGCATACCAGGCGGTGGCGGCGCATGCAGCACCGTGGATCCTTAAACGAGTTCAGGATGACGGCAGGAACAGGGGAAGCGGGCAGGGCGACTATCCCGCCCCAACAGCCTCATCACGCCTCGCCCGCCGCGGCCCCGTCCGCGGCCACCCGCTCCAACGCCGCCCCGTCGAGCGCCGCCGTCTGCCGTTCGCGCTCCTGCCGCTCGGCCTGTTTCTCCGCCTTGGTACGGCCGTGCGCGGCGCGATTGGCCGCCGCCTGCGCCGCGTCCTCCGCGCGCCGCTTGGCCTTGCGCGCGCGGCTCAGCGAGACCAGCTCGCCCATCTCAGCCGCGCACGTCCTTGGCGATATTGTCGAGCAGCCCGTTGACGAAGCCGGCCTCGCGCTTCTGGTAGAAAGCGTGCGCGACGTCGACATAGGAGCTGATCGCCGCGCCCACCGGCACGTCCTCGCGCGCAAGCAGCTCGTAGCAGCCGGCGCGCAGGATCGCCTTCATCGGCTTGTCGAGCCGCTCCAGCGTCCAGCCCGTGCTCAGCTTGGCCTCGATCAGCCGGTCGATCTCGCCCTGCCGCGCGTGCGTGCCGGTGACAAGATCGTCGAAGAAGTCGACGTCGGCCTCGGCATATTGCGCCTCCTCGATCTCGGCACCGAGACGATGGTGATGGAACTCGTGCAGCAGCGCCGGCATCGCGGTGCCCTCCATCTCATGCTGGTACAAAGCCTGGACGGCGGCGAGGCGGGCGGCGGCGCGAGCCTTGGTGCGGGCAGCGGTGCGGGACATAAGCGGCGCCCTGTACGCCGCTGCGCGCGCCGCGTCACCCCTCCCCCTTGCCGTTGATCCTGATCAGTGTGTTCGCGCACTGATCTGGCGCAACGCCCCCGGTCCCCCGGTCGTTCGTGCAGCATCCCCGACCCGTATCGAAGGAGCATCACCATGGGCCTGTTCACCAAAGACATCGCGACGCTGCACGACCTGTTCCTGCACACACTGCAGGACATCTATTATGCCGAGCACCAGATCACCAAGGCGCTGCCCAAGATGATCGAGAAGGCGACCGCGCCCGAACTCAAGCAGGGCTTCGAGACTCACCTGCGCGAGACCGAGGGCCAGATCGCGCGGCTGGAGCAGGCGTTCGACGCGCTGGGCGAGAAGGCCAAGGCCGTCACCTGCCCTGCGATCGACGGCATCATCAAGGAGGCCAATGAGGTCGCGGGCGACATCGCCGACAAAGCGGTGCTCGACGCCGCGCTGATCGCCTCGGCGCAGGCGGTCGAACATTATGAGATCACGCGCTACGGCACGCTGATCGCCTGGGCCAAGCAGATGGGCCACGACCAGGTCGTGACGTTGCTCCAGGCGACGCTCGACGAAGAGAAGTCGACCGACGAGAAGCTCACCACGCTGGCCGAGAGCAAGGCCAACGCCAAGGCGGATCTGGCGACGGCGTGAGGGGGAGCCGCTCGAAACCGGGCGGCTCCCTCGAGACGGTAGGGTAGGGCGTCCGGGCGGACATACGTCGGGCACCCTTCCCATCTTTTTGTTCCCCGGTGAAAGCCGGGGGCCAGGCGGGGGACGCCGCTGAGGCGCGTGACCGGACTTACCTTTACGTCGCCGCGTGAGCCAATGTTGGCGCGTAACGAAAGGCGCGCGTCACCACCACGGCCTTCGCAACTGGGCGCCGGCCTCCGCCGGGGCACAGGCTGTAAACGTTTGGTGAGATAGCTGGCGTCGTGGTGCCGCCGGCGGCGCCACCCCCTTCATCCCGCCCGCTCCGCCCGCTAGGGCGAGCCGCGTGACCCCGCCGCTGCCGATCCACGCCGTCCTCCCTGCGCTGCTCGCCGCGCTGCGCGACGCCGGCGCCGCGGTGCTGGTCGCGCCGCCCGGCGCGGGCAAGACCACCGCGGTCGCCCCCGCGCTCCTCGCCGAGCCGTGGTGCGACGGCGAGATCATCGTCACCTCGCCGCGCCGTCTCGCCGCGCGCGCCGCGGCCGAGCGGATGGCGCAGCTCGCCGGCGAGCCGGTCGGCCGCACCTTCGGCTATGCCACCCGGCTCGACACCAAGCGCTCCGCCGCGACGCGCGTCACCGTCGTCACCGAGGGGATCCTCACCGCGCGGCTCCAGAGCGATCCCGAGCTGACCGGCGTCTCCGCGCTGCTGTTCGACGAGGTGCACGAGCGCAGCCTCGACGGCGACTTCGGTCTCGCGCTCGCGCTCGACGCACGCGCCGCGCTGCGCCCCGACCTGCGCGTCGTCGCCATGTCGGCGACGCTCGACGGCGCGCGCTTCGCCGCCTTGCTCGACGGCGCGCCGGTGGTGGAGAGCGAGGGGCGCAGCTACCCGCTCGCGCTGCGCCATCTCGGCCGCGCCGCCGAAGCGCGGCTCGAGGACTCGATGACGGCCGCGATCCGCCAGGCCTTGCGCGAGGAGGAGGGCGGGGTGCTCGCCTTCCTCCCCGGTGTCGCCGAGATCGAGCGCACCGCCGAGCGCGTCGGCGAAGTGCCCGGGGCGCGGCTCCACCGCCTCCACGGCAGCCTCGATCCGGCGGCGCAGCGCGCCGCGATCCGCGCCGAGCCGGACGGCGCGCGCAAGCTGGTGCTCGCCACCAGCATCGCCGAGACCAGCCTGACGCTCGACGGCATCCGCGTGGTGGTCGACAGCGGCGTGGCGCGGCGCCCGCGCTACGACCGCGCCGCGGGGATGACTCGGCTGGTCACCGAGCGCGCCAGCCAGGCCGCGGCGACGCAACGCGCCGGCCGCGCCGCGCGCCAAGGGCCGGGCGTGGCCTATCGGCTGTGGGAGGCGGCGGCGACCGCGGGCATGCCGCGCTTCGACCCGCCCGAAATCCTCGAGGCGGACCTCTCCGCGCTGGTGCTCGCCTGCGCGCTGTGGGGCGTCAGCGATCCGCGCGACCTGCGCTGGCTCGACGCGCCACCCGAGGCCGCGGTAGCGGAGGCGCGCGCGCGGCTCACCGCTCTGGGCGCGCTCGACGGCGATTCGCGACCGACCGCGCACGGCCGCGCCATCGCGGCGCTGCCGATGCCGCCGCGGCTCGCGCACATGCTGCTCGCCGCACCGGACCCGCGCCGCGCCGCGGAGGTGGCGGTGCTGCTGCAGGAGCGCGGGCTCGGCGGCCCGGACGCCGACCTCGAGCTGCGGTGGCGACGCTGGCGCGGTGACCGCTCGCCCAAGGCGGAAAGCGCGCGCGGGCTGGCGACGCGCTGGGCGGGGCTGGTGAAGCGCGGCGGGCGCGAGGGCACGCCCGACTCGATCGGCGCCTGTGTCGCGCTCGGCTTCCCTGATCGGGTGGCGCGGCGGCGCGACGCGGGCGGCGAAAGATGGGTGTCCGCTGGCGGGCGCGGGTTCAAGCTCGATCCGACGTCACCGCTCGCCAGCGCCGAGTGGCTCGCGGTGGCGGAGACGCAGGGGATGGCGGCGGGCGCGCGCATCCTCGCCGCCGCGCCAATCGCCGCGGACGAGGTGGAGGCGCTGTTCGCGGATCGGATCGAGACGCGCCGCACCGCCGACTTTGACGCCGCGACCGGTGCGGTGCAGCCGCTGCGCGAGCGCCGGCTCGGCGCGATCCGGGTGTCGAGTGGCCCCGACAGCGGCGCGGAGGCGGCGACGATCGCGGCGGCCCTGGTCGAGGGCGTGCGCGTGCACGGCCTCACGCTGCTGCCCTGGTCGCGCGCCGCCGAGGCGCTGCGCACGCGCGCGGCTTACGCCGGGGTGCCGCTCGACGATGCCCTGCTGCTGGAACGGCTCGACGAGTGGCTGCCCACGCTGGTCGAGGGCAAGCGCCGGCTCGACGCGATCGCGCCGGGCCTGCTGGTGGAGGCGTTGCGCGGGCTGCTCGGCTGGGACTCGCTGCGCGCGATCGATCGCGTCGCGCCGGCGGACTTCACCAGTCCGGCGGGCTCGACCCACGCGATCGATTATGGCGCGGAGGCGGGGCCGACGGTGGAGCTGCGCGTCCAGGCGCTATTCGGGCTCGACCAGCATCCGGTGGTCGGGGCCGAGCGTGTGCCGCTGGTGCTGTCGCTGACCTCGCCCGCGGGCCGCCCAATCCAGACAACGCGCGACCTACCCGGCTTCTGGCGCGGCAGCTGGCATGCGGTGGCCAAGGAGATGCGCGGCCGCTACCCGCGCCACCCCTGGCCCGACGATCCCGCCGGCGCCGCGGCGACGCTGCGCACCAAGAACGCCGACGCGCGCCGGGGATGAGGCGGCAGTCGCGCGCTAAGTGCTGCCCGCGCAGTTCAGGCGAAGATGCGCCACTTTGTTGTGAACATTAACATCAGCAATCTCGTATAAGCCGAACATCAATACAATCGAGCAACAATAGGGCGATGTTAGCGCTCACGGCTAAACCGGTTACATTCTCGTCTTGATCTCCCCTGTTGTTTTTCCCATAGGCGCAAAAATCATAAAAATAGCCGCGGTCAAGCGGCAGTGTTTTCACGGGAGAGAACGGGTCATGCAAACGTCGATTAAGCTATGCCTGCTGCTGGGCAGCATCCTGAACGGCGCGCCCGCGCTGGCGCAGACCGGCTCGGCGCCCGACGCGCCCGCGACGATGCCGCAGGAGCAGACGCCGCCGGCTGCCGCGGTGGGCCAGGACAGCCAGGCCGTCATCCCCGACGCCGCTGCCGCGGGCGACGAGATCGTCGTCACCGGCATCCGCGCCAGCCTCAGTTCCTCGGCGCAGACGAAGCGCGACGCCAACCAGATCGTCGATTCGATCAGCGCGGTCGATGTCGGCAAGTTTCCGGACGCCAACATCGCGGAGTCGCTCCAGCGCATCACCGGCGTGGCGATCGACCGCTCGGGCGGCGAGGGCCAGTTCATCACCGTCCGCGGGCTCGGGCCCGAGTTCAACACTGTCCTCGTCAACGGCCGCGTCATGGCGACCGACAACGCGGGGCGCGAATTCTCCTTCGACGTGCTCTCCTCGAACATGATCCAGCGCACCGACGTGTTTAAATCGCCGGTGCCCGAGCTGCAGGAAGGCGGCATCGGCGCGACGGTCAACATCGTCACCGCGCGTCCGCTGGAGGGCCGCAGCGGCTTCCGCGCCGCGGCGCAGATCGGCGGCATCTACGACCGCTCGCGCGAGCGGATCACCCCCGATCTCGCCGCCACCGTCTCCTATGCCAATCCCGACAAGACCTTCGGCGTGCTGCTGGCGGGCTCCTACACCAAGCGCAAGAGCCAGACCGACACGATCGCGATCGACGGCTGGATCAACGGCCGTCCCGACATCGTCGAGACGATCGGCGGCGTGCCGACGCTGATCACCGGATCGGATCCGCGCTACCCCGTCACGGGCAACGCCAACCTGCCGCAGAGCGTCTACTACCAGCGCGCGCAGGAGGAGCGCGAGCGGATCAACGTCTCGGGCGCGGTGCAGTTCAGGCCGGCGGACAATCTCGAGATCACCGTCGACGGCATCTATTCGCGCTTCAACATCTCGGGCGTGACGCGCCGGCTCGATAACTTCATGGCGGCGCCTTATTACCAGCCGACCTTCGACGACACCAACACCGCCACCGGCCTGACCATGCTGGGGCGCGACTTCATTGCCGCCAACCCGCAGTTCTTGGCGGCCAACCCGACGCTGACGAACAACGGCGTCAACGCCAAGGTCGATCACGTCTACAACACGACCAACCGCAAGTCGGACAGCTATCAGGTCGGCGCCAACGTCAAGTGGAACCCGGCAGAGAATGTCGAGCTGCGCTTCGACGCCTCCAAAACCGGGGCGAACCGCAACTCGCCCAATGCTTATTACGTCTACGGCGCGCTGCTGCCGTACAGCTATCAATTCTCGCTCGACGGCGGGAAGGGTATCCCGTCGATCTCCTACGACAACAACATCATCAACAACGCCGACCTGATGCGGCTCCATTATATGGGGATCGACGCCAACCGCTCGCGCGACCGCGGCTCGGAATATCACTTCGACACTAAGTGGACCGTCGATGGCTCGATCCTGCGCAACGTGACGCTCGGCGGGTCGTACACCGAGCGGCGCAAGATCAACCGCCAGTTCAACAACAGCGACTCCAACTGCACCTATTGCGGCTATCAGGTGCCGATCGCCTCGGGCCTGCTCCAGCCCTATGAGTGGGGCGATCTGCTCGGCGGCGGGCAGAACATCCCGCCCTCGCTGTTCCAGGTCGATCCGCAGGCGTTCCTCGCCTATCTCAACGATCCCGCCACGCTCAACATCCCCTCGAACGGGCGCACGCCCGAGCAGCAGGCGGCCTATGCTGCGCAGGTGCAGGCGCTGGAGGGCGGGCCGTTCGGCGTGCGCGAGCAGCTGCGCGGCACCGTCAACGTGCAGGAGCGGCTGACCGCGGGCTATATCAGCATGCAGTTCGGCAACGATCGCTGGACCGGTAACGCCGGCGTGCGCGTGATCCGCACCCAGGTGCTCTCCTCGGGCTTCGACACGCCCGTCACCGGGATCGCCAACACGCCGGGCGACGACACGCTGCAATATACCTACGGCCCCGCCACCGCGATCGCGGTGCGCAGCAGCTACGTCAACGCGTTGCCGTCCGCGAACGTGAAGTATAACCTGACCGAGAAGCTGATCGCGCGCGCCGCTTTCTCGCAGACGATCACGCGGCCGACGCTGACCGACCTCGGCGTCAACAACGATTACGGCGGTCGTATCGCGGTGCCGCTGTCGTCGGGCGGCAACCCCAACCTGCTGCCGTTCCGCTCGACCAACTACGACCTGTCGCTGGAATGGTATCTCTCGCGCGTCAGCTACATCAGCGTCGGCGGCTTCTATAAGGACCTGTCGGACTTCCTCGAATTGCAGACCCTGCCGGTCGAGCGCTTCGGCCGGGTCTATCAGGACACCCGCACGCGCAACGGGCAGAGCGGCACGATCAAGGGCATCGAGGTCGGCGGGCAATATTCGTTCGACGCGCTGGGTGGCTTCGTCGGCGGGTTCGGCCTCACCGGCAATTACACCTATGTCGCGAGCAGCGCCGAGCGCGACCAGGTGCTGGCGGACTTCCAGTGCGGCTATAACGGCCTGTCGCCGCACTCCGCGAATGGCAGCGTATTCTACGAGAAATACGGCATCTCGGCGCGTGTCTCGTACAATTGGCGCTCCGACTATCTGCGCAACTGCCGCGACAGCCAGTCGCGCCCGCGCAACCGCTCCTCTTACGGCCAGCTCGACTTCAACGTGTCGTACGACCTCACGCCGAATTTCCAGGTCTATATGCAAGGCGTGAACGTGACCAACGAGTTCATCGACGAATGGTCGGCGATCAAGGAGCGCTATCTGCTCCAGCAGGAGACCGGCGCGCGCTACAACGTCGGCCTGCGCGTCAAGCTGTGAAGTTGAGGGCGAGTGGTGAACGGCGTCGAGCTAAAGCAAGCAACAGCGTGAAGGCCCGCCCCTCCCCTCGGGAGCTCGGGGCCGGCCATGCTCCCAGCATGGCCTGAACAGCGCGGGCGCTGTTCACCCTGAACTGAGCGGGGGTGGGGCGCGTCCGCGAACGGCGCGCCCGGGGAAAGGCCCCACCCAACCCATCCCCTGAAGGGGAGGGGCTTTCCCTCCCTCACGTCACCAGCTTGCGCAGCCCCGCCAGCGTATCCGCCTCGGCGGCGGGCTTGTCGGTGCGGATTCGTGCGATCCGCGGGAAGCGCATCGCCAGCCCGGATTTGTGGCGCTTCGACTCGTGGATCGAGTCGAACGCCACTTCCAGCACCAACGACTTCTCCACCTCGCGGACGGGGCCGAAGCGGTTGAGCGTATGCTGGCGCACGAAGCGGTCGAGCTGTGTGATCTCCTGGTCGGTGATGCCCTGATAGGCCTTGCCCACCGGGAGCAGCTCGCCGTCGTCGGTCCAGCAGCCGAAGGTATAGTCGCTGTACCAGCTCGAACGCCGGCCGTTGCCGCGTTGCGCGTACATCATCACGCAATCGGCGGTGAGCGGGTCGCGCTTCCACTTGTACCACAGGCCGGCACGGCGCCCTGCCACGTAAGGCGAGTCGCGGCGCTTGAGCATCACCCCTTCGATGGCGGCGTCGCGCGCGCCGGCGCGGATCCCCTCCAGCGCGGTGAAATCGTCCGCCGCGATCACGCTGCTGACGTCGAAGCGGGTCGGGTCGAGCCGCGCGGCGTACGCCTCCAGCCGCTGGCGCCGCTCGGTCCACGGCAGCGTGCGCAGGTCCTCGTCGCCGTCGAACAGAATATCGTAGAGCCGGACGAAGGCGGGCGCCTCCTCCAACATCTTGGCCGAGACGACCTTGCGCCCGAGCCGCTGCTGCAACGCGTTGAAGCTGCCCGCGCCCTCTCCCTCGCTCTCGCTGAGCCGCGCGCCTTGCGCGTCGCCGCGCACCATCAGCTCGCCGTCGACCACGCCGTTCGTCGCGAACGCCGCCGCCACGTCGGGGAAAGCGGCGGTGACGTCGTCACCGGTGCGGCTGTAGAGCCGAGTCGCGCCCGCGACATGGACGAGCTGGACGCGAATGCCGTCCCACTTCCACTCCGCGGCGTAATCGGCGAGGTCGACGCGCATGTCCTCGAGCGGATGCGCCAACATGAAGGGGCGGAACACGGGTACGTCCGCCGGGGTCGGCTGCTCGCCGGTGCCCTCGGCCCACGCGAACAATGTGGGGTAGGGCGGTGCGAGCCCGTGCCACACTTCCTCCACCGCCTCGACGTCGAGGCCGAAGGCATCGGCCAGCGCCTGTTTCGCCAGCCGCGCCGACACGCCGACGCGCAGCGCGCCGGTGGCGAGCTTAAGCAACGCGAACCGCTCCTCAGCGTCGAGCCGGTCGAGCATGCCCGCGAGCGCGGCGGGCGCGTCCGAGCGCGACAGGTGCATCAACTGGTCGACCACCGCGCCGACAGTCAGCGGCGTCACGTCGGTGGGCGGCACGTCGGGCACGGGCCAGAGCAGCGCGACGGTCTCCGCAGTGTCGCCGACATAGTCGCGGCTCATTCGGAACAGCACGGGGTCGACGCGCGACTCGATCAGCGCGCGGATCAGCGCCGGCTTGACCGCGGGCAGGTCGAGATCGCCGGTCAGCGCCGCCATCGCCCAGCCGCGATCGGGGTCGGGTGTGGCGCGGAGATAATCGCCGATCAGCTTCAGCTTGGCGTTGCGACCGCGGGTGTAGATCAGCGAGTCGAGGAGCGCGGCGAAGGCGTGCATGCGACGCTAACGCGCGACCCCCGCCTCGCGCCTCAGTCGAGCCTGTCCTTCACCTTCTTGCCCGCCATGACCCCGAGCGCGAGGAAGATCAGGAACAGCGCCAGCGCGATGAAGAACAGGATCTTGGCGATCCCGACAAAGGCGCCGCCGATGCCGCCGAAGCCGAGCGCACCCAGCACCAGCCCGACGACGAGGAAGATTACGGCCCATTTCAGCATCGCTCGGCTCCTTCTGCGGCTGGCGTGGTCAGGCCTTGCGGCTGGCCTCGAACAGGAACCAGGCGCGCTCTTCCGCCTCGTCGGTCCAATCGTCGACGATGCCGCTGGTGGCATTGTCCTTGGCCGCCTCGGCGGCGTCCTTCACGTCGCGGAAGCGCTGGACCAGCGTGAGATTGTCGTCGCGCAGCTCGGCCAGCATCTGCTCGGGCGCAACGAAATCGGCGTCATTGTCGCGGATTGACTGGTGTCGCGCAATGTCGCCGATCGAACGCAGCGTGGTGTTGCCGGTCTTGCGCACGCGCTCGGCGATCGCATCGGTGGCGCCGAGGATCTGCGCTGCCTGGTCGTCGAGCAGCAAATGATAGTCGCGGAAGTGCGGCCCCGAGACGTGCCAGTGGAAGTTCTTGGTCTTGAGATACAGCGCATAGCTGTCGGCGAGCGCGGCGTTGAGCGCGTCGGCGACGCTGCGCGTGTCGTTGCGTTGCAGGTCGGTGGGGGTGTCGAGGGCTGGGTTGGTGTCGGCCACGATCGGCTCCGTCGTTTGACTGATCCAGAGCGAAACGGTGTGGGGCGCGATTGGGTCCGGTCAAGGCGTCACTAGATCCTCTCCGGCACGGGAAGGGGGCTTGGGGGGCGAGATCGTGTCCGCCGGACACGATCTTGGCCTGCCGGGGAGCAAGCCAAAGCCCGCACGCGCCGCGCAGCGGCGTGGTGGAGGGGAGTGTCCGCAAACGCTGCGCTGGGTGGAGAGCCCCCTCCACAACGCCCTGCGGGCGCGGTCCCCCTCCCCGCCGCGCGGGGAGGACTTAGGAGGAGATAAGCCTGCCTGCGCCTTACGCCGCCAGCCGCACCGCGCAGGCCGCGGCGAAGGCGCGCGACGTCGCCTCGTCCTGCGCACCGCTCGCCACCGCCTCGCCGAGCAGGCCGAGCCAGTCGTGTACGAGCACGCCGCGCTCGCCGCGCCCGATCGCGCAGCCGAGCGACTGGACCACCGTCACCACCGGCAGCAGCTGGTGCTGCTCGGCGGCAATCCGGATTCCCTCCAGCTCGGGCGCGAGCCGCGCCGGCCCGGCGCGCCAGTCGATCGCGGCGACGCGTCGTGCCAGATGCGCCTTGATCGCGAGGATATCCATGTCGTCCATGCGCGTGATCCTGGTCGGGTGAGTCCCGATCCGCTTACCCTGCGCCCACGTCCCTTACCTGGTGCTTAATGCCGCCCCGCGCTTGACTCCGCGCGTCACTTGCGCCAAGCGCCCGCGTCTGACGCGGCGAGGCGAGCTTCGCCGCTTTGTTGTTTCATTCGCTTAGGAACCGGTCATGGCCAAGCCGACCACCGTCAAGATCAAGCTCGTCAGCTCGGCTGACACCGGCTTCTTCTACGTCACCAAGAAGAATCCGCGCACCAAGACCGAGAAGCTGAGCTTCAACAAGTACGATCCCGTCGTGCGCAAGCACGTCGCGTTCAAGGAAGCCAAGATCAAGTAAGCGTCGCGGGGTGGCTGGGCCGCCCCGCCGCCGGCTGATCGCGGGAGCCGCGGGCCTTGCGCCGGCGGCTCCTTTCGCGTGTGCGCGGTGTGGCGATCGCTCCGCTTACGTTCGTGAAGCCTTGCAAGCAGGCGCCTAGCCTTGGCTCCTGTCTTCGCAGAAGCACGGGCTGGGACGCGCTAATCCTCAGCGCTGCTCCCCGCTCGGCTCGGCATCGATCGTCTGCGGCGGCCGCGGATGCCTGCCATGCTCCGGTGCGTCCGGGTCGGTCAGCAGTTCCTCGACGGTCTCTTCCATGGCGTCGTCGCGCTCATGCTCGCCCATTGCATCTCTCCTCACTCGGCGGCGAGATTCTCGCCGCGCACCTGATAGTAACTGGCGACACGATCGGCGTAGGCCTGGTCGAACACAGGCGCGTTATTGGCCCAGCTCGGCCCGCCCTCGAGCAGACGGCGGTCGATCGTCACCACATAGCGGTCGCGCACCGGATCGAACTGCAGCAGCGCGAACGGCAAAGGGTAGAAGCTCTTGCCCATGCCGAGGAAGCCGCCGAGGCTGAGCACCGCGTGGGTCGCCCGCCCCGAACCCTTGTGCACCATGAAGGCGTGGACCGCGCCGAGATGGTCGCCGTCACGGCTGTCCACCTTCATCGTCTCCCCCAGGTTCGACTGGACGAGGATCTGGGTGGGCGCGTCGTCGGCCATCGGTGACTCCATCAACAAACGTTATCAGTCGAGAACCGCCCGTCCGCGCCGCGGTTCCGCGCGCGGTTGAGCGCGCCCGCGGCTTCCGGCATAGGCCCCGGTCGTGGCTCGATACATTCCCTCCCGCGCGCGCCTCGCGCCGCTCACCGCTGCGCTGGTGCTCGCTGCCGGCTGCGTGCCGCAGGTGACCCCGCCGCCGCCCGCCCCGACTCCGGCTCCCGCGCCCGTGCCCGTCCCCTCGGCGCCCGCGCCCGCACCGCTCGCCGCGGACTGGCAGGATTGGCAGCGCACACCGGGGACGTGGCGCTACGCACGCGAAGCTGCCGGCACGGTCGCCAGCTTCGGCACCGGCGCGACGGCAGTCGCCACCGCGCGCTGCGACCGCGCCGCGCGCGCGGTCACGCTGACCCGGATCGGCGGCGTCGCCGCGCCCTTCACGGTGCGCACCAGCGCGACGACGCGCACGTTGCCCACCACCGCGGTGGCGGGCGGCGCGGCGGTGTCTCTCGCGGCAAGCGACCGGCTGCTTGATGCGATGGTGTTCAGCCGCGGCCGCTTCACGCTGGAGCAGCCGGGCAGCGCGCCGCTGGTGCTCCCACCCTGGGCCGAGCTGGCGCGCGTGATCGAGGATTGCCGCGGGTGAGAGGCTGAATCGCCTTCTTCCCCGCCGTCAGGGTTGTCGCCCGCAGCCGGCGGGAGGAGGTGCCGCGCCGTCCATACCCGTCATCGCGGCTCCGCACCGGGATCAAGCTACGAGAGCAACGATCTGAGCATCCGCGGCACGATGGATTGCGGGTCAAGCCCGGGATGACGGATGATCCTGTGCGACGCCGGCACCAGGCCATCCTCTTGGTCGCGAGCAAGGGGCAGGCGATGGTGCAAATCGAGCGTGCGAGAATCGTACATTCCGCCCCGCAAGACAAGACTTGTATCCGAGTCGCGCGCGGCTCACATTGATCGTGCGGCTCGCGAGAGCCGCGCTCGTTATCAACCAGCGAAAGGAGGTGATCCGATGTCTCATGGTTCAGCAATGGGGTCGGTTCAGTTCGTTCGGGGGACGCGCTTCTGACGGTACGGTCTGCCTCGGGGGGTATCCTCTCCCAGACAGCGAGGTAGGTCATTCTGTCGGAGGCCTGCATGGTCTCCCGGGCTGGAGCTCTCCGGCCGCTGACCATGTTTAGGGGTTGTCGGGCGCCGCTTCGGCGGGGTCCGGCAACCTCTTCTCATATCTGGCGTAAGTGAGGGGGGGGCGAAGTTGGGCAGGTTCGCACGGATCGGCCAAGCGGCGCGGCGCCTTAGCGCGATCGTCGCCGACGAGGGGCCGCTCGAAGCGGCGCGGCGGCTGCTGCGGCGCGCGCGTCCCGATCGCGGGCTCGGTGACTATCTCGCCGCCAAGGCCGCGCGTGACGCCGCCTTCGATTTGACGCACGACAGCGACACCGGGGGCGTCCAGCGGCTCTACACGCTCGCGATCGACAGCCCCAACGCGCGCTACGGCATCGACCATGTTGCCACCGATCCTGACGTGTTCGCGGCGGCGGTGGCGCTGATCGACGGCGACCTGTCGCGTTTCCATTTCCTCGACCTCGGCTCGGGGAAGGGGCGCGCGCTGCTGCTCGCTTGCGACTATCCGTTCCGCGCCATCACCGGCGTGGAGTTCGCCGCCGAGCTGCATGCCGTCGCGACGCGCAACCTCGCGCGTCGCGGCGACCCGCGCGCGACCGCGCTGCTGGGCGACGCCACCGCGGTCGCGCTCCCCGAGGGAGACCTGCTCGTCTACCTCTTCAACCCGTTCGAGGAGGCGATCATCCGCGCGGTGGCGCGCCGGCTGGCGGCGCTGCCGCCCGAGCGCAACGTGCGGTTGCTGTACGTCAACCCGCGCCACCGCGACGTGCTGACGGCGGAGAGCTGGCGCGTCGCCGCCGCGGCGGGCGAGGCGGTGCTGTTCCGCCGCGACTGACGACTGCATCATACGCCACGTTCGACACACGAGCGTGCTCCTGCGCCAGCCAGGGGCCCAGTGACACGAACGCTATCCTCTGACACGACGCCCTTCGCCGCTTCGGCCTGGGGACGCAGGTGAATCGACCTGTACGCGCTCGACCGCCCGGCGATCCGTCCCGCGGCGCGGGTGCGCCCGCTGCTGCAATCAGAGGCGGACCGCCAGTTCGGGCTCTACGCGCAGGACGCGTGCTCCTGCGTCAATGCGCAGCCGCCGCCTCCCACGCCCTCTCTCGGAAAGGGTCGCTTTCGTCTGTGGGCCAATGCCGCGAGAGCAACCCCTGACGCCTGCGCGGTTCGGTGGATACCGGCTGACCGCCGGGACGATGTGTGCAGCGGCAGATCAGCTACCGGCGCGGACTGTGACCGTAGCGCCCGCCCCGCTCACGCGGGCTGGAGCAATCCTTCACGCGCGATCTTGTCGCGCCACACCAGCGGCGCGAGCTGGTGGACGTTCTGCCCCTCGGCGTCGACCGCGACGGTGACGGGGAAGTCGCTCACCTCAAACTCGTAGATCGCCTCCATCCCGAGGTCCGCGAAGCCGACGACCGTGCTGCCCTTGATCGCGCGCGCGACCAGATAGGCCGCGCCGCCGACGGCCATCAGATAGGCCGATTTGTGATCGCGGATCGCCTCGGTCGCGGCCGGGCCGCGCTCGGCCTTGCCGACCATCGCGAGCAGCCCCTGATCGAGCATCATGCGCGTGAACTTGTCCATCCGCGTCGCCGTGGTCGGCCCCGCCGGCCCGACCACTTCCTCGCCGACCGGGTCGACCGGCCCGACATAATAGATCACGCGGCCCTTGAACTCGACCGGCAGGGGCTCGCCCTTCGCCAGCATGTCGGCGATGCGCTTGTGCGCGGCGTCGCGGCCGGTGAGCATCTTGCCGTTGAGCAGCAGCCGGTCGCCGTGCTTCCACGTCTGCACCACCTCGGGGGTCAGCGTGTCGAGGTCGACGCGGATCGCGGCGCTATCGGGCTGCCAGTCGACCTGCGGCCAGTCGGAAAGCTTCGGCGCCTCCAGGTACACCGGGCCCGAGCCGTCGAGCGTGAAATGCGCGTGGCGCGTCGCAGCGCAATTCGGGATCATCGCCACCGGCTTGGACGCGGCGTGGGTCGGCCAGTCGAGAATCTTGACGTCGAGGATGGTCGAGAGGCCGCCCAGCCCCTGCGCGCCGATACCGAGCGCGTTGACCTTGTCGAACAGCTCAATGCGCAGCGCCTCCAGGTCGTTCTTCGGCCCGCGCGCCTTGAGCTGGGCCATGTCGATCTGGCCCATCAGCGATTCCTTGGCGAGCACCATCGCCTTCTCCGCGGAGCCGCCGATGCCGATGCCGAGCATCCCCGGTGGGCACCAGCCCGCGCCCATCTGGGGCAGCATCTCCAGCACCCAGTCAACGATCGAGTCGCTCGGGTTCATCATCTTGAACTTGGACTTGTTCTCGCTGCCGCCGCCCTTGGCGGCGACGTCGATGTGCACCTTGTCCCCCGGCACCATCTCGACGTGGAGCACGCTCGGCGTGTTGTCGCGCGTGTTGCGGCGGGTGAAGGCCGGGTCGGCCAGGATCGAGGCGCGCAGCTTGTTCTCGGGGTGGAGGTAGGCGCGGCGTACGCCCTCGTCGACGACTTCCTGGAGCGAGCACTCGCTCTCCAGCCGGCAGTCCTGCCCCCATTTGACGAAGACAGTGACAATCCCGGTGTCCTGGCAGATCGGGCGGTGGCCCTCGGCGCACATCCGGCTGTTGGTGAGGATCTGCGCCATCGCATCCTTGGCGGCGGGGCTTTGCTCCGCGGCATAGGCCTCGCCCAGCGCGCGGATGTAATCCATCGGGTGATAGTAACTGATGAACTGGAGCGCGTCGGCCACGCTCTCGATCAGGTCGGCTTCGCGGATCGTCGTCATGCGCGTGGCTCTACGACGCCGCTGGTAGCGGGGCAACCGTCCGGGCCTTGGCGCACACCAAGGCCCGCGGCCGTGCCGACGATTGCGAGTTGATCGAGTGATCCCCCGCGTGGCGCGCTATCCCCAGATGGTGTCCGTGCGCGTCCGGCCTGACGCTCAGGCGAAGCGTTCCCCGATACGAGTCGGGGAACGCCGAAGGGTAAGGACTCGCTACTTGGCCGCCGCCGCCCCGGCGGCGGAGGCGGCCTTCGTTCCACCCGCGGCCGCCTTGGGCACCACCGCCATCGTCCAGTCCTTGTCGGGCCGCAGGTACTTGGCCGCGCTGGCCTGGAGTGCCTCGGGGGTGATGCCGGTCATGTCCCCGATCAGGCTCTGGCTCGCCTCGATCCGCTTGGAGTCGAAGGTGCCGCCCGAGGTCTGGATCAGCCAGAACTGGTTCCCCGACGAGGCGCGCGCCATATATTGCAGCATCGGCACGATCGTGCGGCGCAGCTCGTCGGCGCTGATCTTGGTCGACACCAGCTCGGCCGCGATCTGGCGCGACAGCTGGAAGAACAAGGGCACCTTGTCGGGCGCTACCTTGCCCACCGCGATCAGCCGCCCGCCGCCGGGCAGCCCCACCGGCCACTGGCTCTGCGCGGTCGGCGAATAGCTCGCCCCCGCCACCGAGCGCAGCCGGTCGAACAGCCGGTCCGCGAACACCGCGGCGAGCACGTCGAGCCGGCGCTGCTCGGCATGATCGGCCGAGCCGCCGCCAGTCGGCCAGGCTATCAACGCCGCGGCCTGGTTGTCGTCGCCGTCGTGGGTGCGCATCACCGGGGTCGCGTTGTGCGCGGGGAAGCGTACCGGCGCCCCCGTCCCCTCGTCGGCGCGGCGCGGCTTGAGCGCGCCGAAGCTCTTGGCGATGGCGGCGATCGCCTCGTCGGCCTTGACGTCGCCGAATACGTCCACCTCGATCGGCCCGGTCGCCAGCAGTGG
Organism: Sphingomonas phyllosphaerae; assembly: GCF_029623345.1. GTDB lineage: Bacteria > Pseudomonadota > Alphaproteobacteria > Sphingomonadales > Sphingomonadaceae > Sphingomonas > Sphingomonas phyllosphaerae_C. Next base: position 59,499 of record NZ_JAPYKH010000014.1, on the reverse strand, counting down.
CTGCCACAGCTTCTTGAAGTCACGCGCGTTGAGCGCCTGGATCTGTGCCAGTGTCGGCATGCCCCAGCGCGGGTCGCCGTCGCGCAGCAGCCCCTCGAGGTCGCGCGCCAGTACGCCGTCGGGCGAGGAGTTGAGCCCGGCATAGCCCGTCAGCATCGCCGCGCGCGCGCGCGCCACCGGCGCCGCGTCCCAGCGTGGCGCGGCGAGCTTGGCCGCCATCAGCGTGAGATTGTCGGCATAGTCGCTCGGTGTCGTCTGCGCACCCAGCAGGAAGGCGTCGTCGCCGATGTCGAAGTCGAGCCCCATGCGGCGCCCGGTGGTGAGCGAATCGAGCGCGCCCTGGTCGAGCCCGCCGATGCCGCTAGCGATCAGCGCGGTCTCGCCCGCCCAGGCCGGGGTCGGCCGGTCGCCGGGCAGCGCCTGATAGCCGCGCCCGAAGCGCACGCGCAGGTAGACGCGTCCGGTCTCGGACGGGTTGGCGTAGATCAAAGCGCGGACGCCGTTGGCGAAGGTCACCTGCTCCATCGGCGGATCGCCCACCGTGGTGCGTGCGGTCGCCTGGCCGGGCGTGCCGAGCTTGGGCACCTTAGAGAAGTCGACCGAGCGCTGTTCGGCGCGCTTGCCCGCCAGCTTCGAGACGTCGGCGGTGAGCGCCGCGGCCAGCTTGGTTGCGGCGCTGGCGTCGGGCGCGCGCGTGTTGAGCAACGCGCGCTGGACATCGCCCTTGAACAGCCGGTTGGTCGACTCGATCATCGCCGCGGGCGTGAACATCCCCTTGGTGCGCGCCTCCTGCAGGATGTCGTAGCTGGTCTTCGGCCCCGCCACCGTTTCGCGGATGTCGAGCGCGTTGACCATGTCGTCGGCCTGCTTCGCACCGGCCTCGACGCGCGCGGTGTCGACGTCGTTCTTCATCGCGGCGTCGAACTCGGCGAGCTCGCGGTCGACCTCGGCCTGGGTCGGCGGCGTCGCCATCGCGTCCGCCACCACTGCGCGCACGTCCTTGAGCGCGGCTTCCCAGTCGTCGCCGATCGGTATGACGTTGGTGAAGGTGCCGTTGGCCGAGCGCGACACATCGTCGAGGCTGACCGAGGCCTGGAGGAAGCTGCCCCCTGCGCGCGCGCGCGATTCGAGCCGGCGGTTGATCAGCCGGATCGCGAGGAAGTCGACGAGCCGCTTCTGGTTGAAGATGATCGTGTCGTCGCGATACTCCCACGGCCGCAGCGTCGCGGTGGCGACCACTGGCGGCAGCGAGGGCTCGGCAATCGTCTTGGTCGCGGGCGCCTTGGGGTCCGGCTTGCCAAAATCAGGGTCGGCGGGGTCCGCGCCCTTGCCGGTCCAGCTGCCGAAATTCTTCACCACCAGCTTGGCGGCGACGTCGGGGTCGATGTCGCCCGAGATGATCACCACCGCGCGCGCGGGGCGGTACCATTTGTTGTGGAACGCCTGCACCGTCGCCGGCGTGGCCGCCTCCAGCGTCTTGATCGTGCCGATCGGCGAGCGCTCGGCGAGCGGCTGGCCGGCGAAGAAGGTCTGACGGATCGCGTCGCCGTAACGCACCTGCGCGCCCGGCGCCTCGCGCTGTTCGGCCAGCACCGCGGGGCGCTCGGCGGCGAGGCCCGCGTCGGTGATCGCGGGCTCGGCCATCATGCCGGCGAAGATCTTGAGGCTCTCGTCGAGCTTGACGTCGGTCGCACCGGGCAGGTCGAGCTTGTAGACCGTCTGCGTCGGCGTGGTGGAAGCGTTCGAGTCCGAGCCGAAGGTGGCGCCGAAGCGCTGCCACACCCGCTTGGCCTCGCCGTCCGGCACGTAGCGGGAGCCGCGGAACGACAGATGCTCGATCAGGTGCGCGAAGCCCTGCTCGGCGTCGCTCTCGTACAGCGAGCCCGCGTCGATCCGCACGCGCACCGCCACCTGGCCCGGCGGCACGCCGTTCTTGCGCACCGCATAGCGCAGCCCGGTCGGCAGCGCACCGAAATGCCACTCCGGATCGGGCGGAATGTCCGATCCCTTGAACAGCCACGGCGAGGTGTCGACGCGGACAGCCGGCGCGGGCGCCGCGGCGGGCGTGGCGGGAGCCGCCGGTGCCCGGCGCGCGCGCTGCTGCGCAGGCAGCGGCAGCGACACGGAGACGAGCAGGAGGGCGACGAGCGGCTTCGCGAGCACGCGCGCATACGACTTCATAACCTCGCTTGTAGGGCGGCCGCGAGCTGGCGGCAACTCACGCCAGTGAAACGATCCTTTCCCGTGCCCGAGCAAGCCTTTGCCAAGCGAATGCCACGTTTTCGTCTTGATGCGGGTTTAGCTTTTGCGTGAAGGACAAGCGGTTGCCCGTGCGCGACCGCGACGAGGACGGTTTGATGAAGCACGACAGCCGGTTGGCACAGGCGCGGATGTGGCAGGACAGCGACGATGCCGCCGATGCGGTGCTGGTGCCCGATCTCAACGTGATCTCGGGGGCGCCCGTATCCGGCGCGGCGATGGTGGCCGACGCCAACCGCCCTCTGCTGATCCGCCTTGGCAAGCATCTGCGCGGCGTGTTCGACCGGCTGATCGCGGGTTCGTCGCTGGTACCAAACGATCCCGTGCTCGACGTGCGCGACTTCGCCTGGACCGCGCTGCTGCGCGAGCATTGGGAAGTGATTCGCGACGAGGCCCGCGCCGTCGCGCTATTCGGCAACGCGGCGCCCAGCCTGGCGACGATTTCGCCCGATCATCGCGCCATCGCCGAGGTCAACAAGTGGCGCTCCTTTTTCCTCTACGGCTACGGCTATCCCATCCACGACAATCTGGCGCGCTGCCCGCGCACGCAGAAGGTGATCGAGCAGATCCCGGGGCTCAACTCGGCCTTCTTCTCGATCCTCGCGCCGGGGACTCACATCCCCGACCATCGCGGCGTCACCAAAGGGCTGATCACCTGCCATCTCGGTCTGATCGTGCCACGCGACGGTGACGTGCGGATGCGCGTGGACGATCGCGTCGTGCGCTGGGCTGAGGGCGAGACCCTGGTGTTCGACGACACCTACCGCCACGAGGTGTGGAACGACACCGCTGGCACCCGGGTGGTGCTGCTGATCCAGTTCGAGCGCCCCTTGCGCAATCCCGGCAAGTGGTTCGCCGACCTGTTCCTCGGTGCCGTCAAGCGCTCCGCCTTCGTGCAGGAAGCGCGCGCCAACGTCGCCAAGTGGAATGCGGCGGTGCAGCAGCTGGACGGGTAGATCGCGTCGGCGAGGGGAAGCCGGCGCGCCTAGTGGCAGGAAAAGCGTCGTCAGCGTTATCCCGGTGACCCGCGCCCCCAGCTCACCATGTGCTCCACCCTATACCATGCCGAGGCGCAATCCGCCTTTGGCCGTGCGGAGAAGGGTATCTATGTGAGCCTCTTCCGTCATCCGGCCGTGAGCCGGGATCTATTCCTTCGCGAGAGCAGCGCCGGCGGCCCTCCGGCGTCTTTGCGCCCTGTCACTCCCCGCCCTGTACCGTGAGGTCGTCGGGATTGTCATCGGGCTCGCCATCCGGGAGCTGGTCGCCGTTCGGATCGGCCGGAGCATCACGGTCGCGCTCCGGCTCGGTGAGCGGCGCGGCGGCGGGGTCGGGCTGGCGTGGATCGGTCATCGACGACTCCTCGCGAACATGGTCGCGGGGCAACGCCCGTGACCGCGCCGCGATCCGCCGGCTCAGCCGCGCGTCATCGCCTTCTTCAATCGCGCGTGTGCGCTCGATTTGATCTGGCAGACGCGCGCGGCGCCAACGCCGAGCACCTGGCCGATCTCCTCGAGGTTGAGTTCCTCGACGTGATAGAGCTGGATCACCATTTGCTCGCGCTCGGGCAAGGAGGCAATCGCGGCGATCAGCCGGTCGCGCGTCTGCGCCTCGGACAGCTGCTCGAACGCGTCGGGCGTGTCGCTGGCGAACCACGGCTGGTCGTCAGCATAGACCTCGTCGATCGACTCGTAGCGCACCGCCTCGGCGGCGGCATAGTCGGTGCGCAGCTTCTCGGGCGTCACCTCGAGCCTGGCGGCGAGCTCGCGGTCGCTCGGGGCTCGGCCGAATTCGTGGCTGAGCTGGTTGACCGCGCGGGCGTACTCGCGCTTGCGGCGGATCGCGCCGCGCGTCATCGCGGCGTGGCGGCGCAGCTCGTCGATCATCGCGCCGCGCAGCCGCGTCACGAGATATTGCTTGAGCGTCACCTGGCCGCGGTCCTCGAAGGCGGTGACCGCCTCGACCAAGGCGACCAACCCGACCTGGACCAGATCCTCTACCTCGATCGCGGTCGAGACCGAGCCGTGGACGTGCCACGCCAGCCGGCGGACGAGCGGCAGATGCTGCTGCACCAGCGCGTTCTCGTCGCGCTTGCGCGGGCGCGAGTAGGTCAGCGGCGCTGTCATGGCTGCGGGGGCGGCGGCAGTTGCGGGTTGGGCGGCGGCGAAGGCGCCGCGCATCGGCTCGGCGCTCATGCCGCCAGCGCCTGCGGCTGGTGCTGGCCGCCGATGATCGCAACGACCTCGACGGCCTTGTCCTCGGGCACTTCGAAGAAGCTCATGACAGGGGTATCCGGAAGAACGGTGCGGATGAGTTTGCGGACCGCGACTCGGATCGCGGGCTGCACGACGAGCGCGAACGGCTTGGCCTCCGCCATCAGCGGCTGCGCCGCATCCTGGAGCGCGTCGACGATACGGCGGCCGAGCTCGGGCTCGATCACCTGGCGGCTGGGATCGCTGCGCAGCCCCTGGCCGAGCAATTGCTCCAGCCCGCCCTCCAGCGTCATGACGCGCAGCGGCTCGCGCACACCGGCCAGCTTGGCGATGATCAGCGGGCCGAGCTCGGGGCGGATCAGCTCGATCAGCTCGACCGGGTCGTGCGTCTTCTGCGCGGCCATCGAGATGGCGGCGGCGATGCGGCGGAACTCGCGCAGCTGGATGCCCTCGGACAGCAGCCCCTTGAGCACCGCCACCAGGGCGGTCTGCGGCAGCGGGGCGAGGGCGGCGGCCAGCTGCGGCGCGCGCTCCTTGAGCCCGTCGAGCAGCGACTGCACCTCGTCGGCACCGAGCAGGTCGGCGGCATTGGCGCCGAGCGCGTGATTGAGGTGGGTCGCCATGACGGTGCCGGCGTCGACGACCAGATAGCCCTGGCCGGTCGCGGCATCGGCGTCGCCCGGCGAGATCCAGGTCGCGTCGAGCCCGAAGGTCGGGTCCTTGGCCTTCTTGCCGATCAGCTCGCCGAAGCCCTGGCCGGTGTCGAGCGCCAGCATCTCGTCGGGCGAGACCTGGTCCTCGCCGACGCACACGCCGCCCAGCATCACGCGATAGGTGTAGGGCGCCAGGTTGATGTCGTCGCGCACGCGCACCTGCGGCACGACGAAGCCCAGCTCCTTGCTCAGCTGGCGGCGCACGCCGGTGAGGCGGCTCATCAGCGGCGCGCCGCGGCGCTCGTCGACCAGCGGCACCAGGCCGTAGCCGACGTCGAGGTTGACCATCATCGCCTCGGTCACTTCGTCCCAGCCGATCTTGGACGGATCGGGCTGCTCGACCGCGGCGGGAGCCTCGACGAACTTGGGGCGCTTGGCGATCTGGTGCAGCTTCCACGCGGCGAAGCCGGCGAGGGCGGCGAGCGGCAGGATGACGAAGTGCGGCATGCCGGGCAGCAGCCCCAGCAGCGTCAGGATCACCGCCACCGGCGCCCAGGTGCGCGCCGAGCCGAACTGGCCGCCGATCTGGCCGGCGAGGTCCTTGTCCGAGCTGACTCGGGTGACGATCGAGGCGGCGGCGATCGACAGCAGCAGCGCGGGCACCTGCGCCACCAGCGCGTCACCGATCGCCAGCATCGTGTACGCCTGCGCCGCCTTGGCGATGGTCAGCCCGTGGCTGACCGGGCCGAGGATCAGCCCGCCGACGATGTTGGCGGCAAGGATCAGCAGGCCGGCGACCGCGTCGCCCTTCACGAACTTGGACGAACCGTCCATCGAGCCGTAGAAGTCGGCCTCGGTGGCGACCTCGACGCGGCGCTTCTTGGCGTCGTCGGGAGTGATCAGGCCGGCGTTGAGGTCGGCGTCGATCGCCATCTGCTTGCCGGGCAACGCGTCGAGCGTGAAGCGCGCCGACACTTCGGAGACGCGGCCGGCGCCCTTGGTGACCACGATCAGGTTGATGATGACGATGATCGCGAAGACGAACAGGCCGACGACATAGTCGCCGCCGATCACGAACGAGCCGAACGCCTCGATCACATGCCCCGCCGCGGCCGAGCCGGTATGGCCATGGACCAGCACGATGCGCGTCGACGCGACGTTGAGGCCGAGCCGGAACAGGGTCGCGAACAGCAGCACCGTCGGGAAGGACGAGAAGTCGAGCGGCTTCTCGGCGTTGAGCGCGACCATCAGCACCGCGAGGCTGATCGTGATGTTCATGATGAAGAACACGTCGAGCATGAAGGCCGGGATCGGCACCACCATGAGGACGACGAGCAGCAGGATCGCGAAGGGCAGCGCGGCCTGGCGCGCATGGCTGAGCAACTTCATCGGATCAGTTCCCCATCCGCGCGAGCATCATGTAGGCGAGCCGCGCATTGGCGGGGGTGGGGCGGAGCAGGCTGGCCTGCTGCGCCTGGTTGCCCTTGATTTGGCCGAGCGTCGATTGGCCCAGCGTCGATCGGGCCCAGGCGAGCGCATCGGTCGCGCTCTCGCCCGCGCCGGTGACGACGGTGTTCTCGTCGCCCATCGCCAGCGCCTGTGCGGCGAACTGCAGCCGGTCGGACGGGGTGGTCCCGCCGACCGACGCGGCGCCGTCGCCGAGCTTGCCGGCGAAGCGCTGGTACACCTCGCCGAGCGAGCGCGCGCTGCCGTCGCTGTCGAAGAAGACGCCACGGTTGGCGCGCGCGGCGGCGGGGAAGAGCGACGCGGCGCTGCGCTCCGGGTTGCTCTGCATCGCCGAGAGGAAGGTGCGCGCGCCGCCCAGCCCGAGGAAGTGCGCCATATAAAGGTCGGTGCCGGTCGCCGCGCGCCCGGTCGACGCCTCGATCGCGTCCTTGTTGTCGCTGGCATGCTCGGCCGCCATCAGCGAGGCGACCTCGGGATCGTTGCGCAGCCCCAGCACCGCGGCGCGGTTGCCGCCGCTGACGGTGAAGCGTCCGCCCGACTGCTGGATGCTGTCCGCCGCCCAGCCGAGGCCATGCTCGCTGCCGTGCTTCTTGACCACCGCGAGCCAGCTCTGCTCGACGAACTGGTACAGGCCCGAGGCCGACGAGGTGCTGGCGCGCGCGCTGGCGTTGAGCCCGCTCTCGATCTTGGCCTGGCCGAGGAGATAGTTGAAGTCGACGCCGGTGCGCTGCGCCGCGCGCTGGATCGCGGAGGTAACGCGGCCGGTGGCCTGGGTGAGCGCGGAAACGGTCATGTCTTGCGTGCAGCAAGAGGCGTGCCAGATGGGGGCGCGAGTTGTGCTTTGGTCCCTCCCCTGAAGGGGAGGGGGAGTACCTGCTAGACGTCCCCCAACTGGGCCCCGGCCTGTACCGGGGAACAGCGTGTGAGATGAAGGCGCGCCCTTCAGGCGTAGGCGAGGCCCGCGCGGCCATAGGCGCCGCCGTTCTGGCCGGAAAGAAGTTGCAGGCGGCGGCGGACATTTGCCGCCATCAGGTTGACGTAGATCCGGCACGTGTCGTTGAGCCGGTCGGCCTCCTCGACCAGCCCGCGCAGCTCCGCATCCGCCGGGCCGTCGCCGAGCGCCTTGAGCGTCTCGATTGCGCGCAGCTTGTTGCCGGTGGCGCGCTCCAGCCCGGTCATGTCGTTCGCCTTGAGCGCCGCGATCTCGGCGTGGAGCATGTCGATCACGCGCACCAGTGCGTCACGCCTGTTCATTGGCCATCCAGTCGAAACGAAGTGCGATGAACTGGTCCGCGATGGTCGCGGGCGAGAGCGGGAAGGTGCCGTTGGCGATCGCGGTCTTGATCTGCTGCACCCGATCCCCGTCGACCGGCGGCTCGGCCGCGAGCGACTTGGCGAGCGTCTGCGGCGCCGCGGTCGCGGTCGTCGCGTTGTTCGCGGCCAGCGGGGCGGCCGGCGTCAGCGCGCTGACGCGCGACACGCTGGCGACCCGCAGGTCGTTCGCCTTGATCGTCGATGTTCCTACCGCTTCCACCATCTCTGCACCTGTCGGTCCCCGTGGACATCGGGAAAAACGACAGGCCGTGGCGCAACTTTAGGACTTTTTTATCGCCGCTCATTCGGGCCAGCCGGGCAGCGTCGCGCGCCCCGCCTCGACCGCCACTGCCTGCACCGGGCGCGGCGCGTCGTCGACCTTGATCATCACGCGCGCGCCGGGAGCGGCGTCGGCGATCGCCACGCCCTCGCGCGTGATCGCAAAGCCGTCGCTGCCCGCCTCGATCGTCACCGCGTCGCCGCGGCGGATCACCGGGTCGGCGCGCACCGGCACCGCGGCGGCGGCGGCGCGCGAGGCCACCACGCCGCTGGGGCGCGGCGGCGCGATCACGGGGACGAACAGGCGCCACGCCGGACCGGCGCAGGCGATCACGACCGCGTCATGCACCTCGGTGCGCCACGACATCGTCACCATCGGGCAGGCGGCGAGGCGCAGCCGCGCGTCGACCGGCGCGCGCGCGCCGCCCTCGCTACCGATCGGGCGTGCGGTGAAGGCGGCAACCGCGCGGTCGAGTGCGGCGGTGTCCTGGAAGCCGGCGCCGGTCGCGGCGGCGGCGAGGAGGAGGGCGGCGATCATGGCTTCTTTCCTTGTTCGCCCGCGAAGGCGAGCGTGACGAGTACCTGGCGGCGGCCGGGGCGCACCGCGGTGGCGAGGCCGAGCCGCGTGTCGGGCACGCCCGCGGCGGCGAGCGCCGCGGCGACCGCGCGCGCGCGATCGGCGGCGAGGAGGGTGGCGCTGCGTGAGTGCGGGTCGACATCCGCGATGGTGCCGTCGGTCGCTCCGGTGACGGTCAGGCTCACGCGCGGATCGCGCAGCTCGGCGCGTGCCCAGGCGGCGAGGCCGGCGGGGGTGCCGGGCGGCGTCGCACTGCCGGGCGCGAAGCCGCTCACCCCGTAGCTCGCCACCGGCATCGCCGCGGGCGCCTCGGCGCCGAAGCCCTCCGCCAGTCCGGCCGCGAGCGCTCGCGGGTCGAGCTGCTGGTTGGCCTGGAGCAGCACGAAGAAGCCGACCAGCAGCAGCGCGAGATCGGCCAGCGTCATCAGCCACAGCGCGCGCGCGGGCGCGTCGTCGGCGAGCAGCTCGTCGTCGCTCATGCCGCTCGCTCGCGCGGCGCGTGCTCGGCGTCCTCGGCCTCGTCGTCTGCGATGGCGACCGGCTCGGACGGGAACCGCCCGCCCGCGCGCACGCGCGGCGCCTCGCGCGCGGCGAGTTCAGCCAGCGCTGCGACGAGGCGGGCGCGCTCGATCGCCTCGGCGCGGGCGGCGGCGCGCAGCCGGGTGGCGATCGGCATGGCGACGAGGTTGGCGAGCAGCGCACCATATAGGGTGGCGAGCAGCGCCACCGCCATCGCGGCGCCGATCGCGCTCGGATCGCTCATCCGCGTGAACATCGCCACCAGTCCGACCAAAGTACCGACCATGCCAAGTGCGGGGGCGGCCTCCGCCGCCCCGTTCCAGCAGTCGATGACGAGGCGGTGGCGCTCGATGCGGGCGCGACGTGCGGTGTCGAGCGAGTCGACCACCGCCTGCGGCTGCGCGCCGTCGACGATCAGTGCTACGGCGGCGGCGACGTCGGTATCGTGGATTATGCTGCGGTCGAGCGCATGGACGCCGTGGCGCGCGGCGATGCGGCTGAGCGCGGCGATCTGGTCGAGCCGCGTGTCGGCGCGGAAGCGGCGGCGGGGCAGCACGCGCAGCGCGAGCAGCGCGCGGCCGAGGTCGCGCGCCGGGGTACGCAGCGCCGCGGCGAGCGCGGTGCCGCCGAACACGATCGCGAGCGCGGCGGGGTCGAGGAACATGCCGGGAGTCATGCCTGCGTCAGTGCAAGGCGCGGGCCAGTTGGGGATGGCCGTCGATGGGATCGTTTTTCCTCTGCGACGCACCGGCTCTTTGGGACCACCCCGGCGAACGCCGGGGTCCAGGTGGGATAGCCGTGGTGTGATCCACCACCGTCCTCCAGTTGGACCCGACGGCCGCCGGGGCGGAGGCGAGCGGGGGTGAGACCCCCTCTCCACTAGCGTCATCCTGAGACGAGCTCAGGATGACGGAAAGAGAGGGCAGGGGTGGGCCTTCGTGCGCCTCACCGCGGCCATCCCATTTAGGCTCCGGCCCTCGCCGGAGCACGATAGCTTCGCGGCCATGCGAGCTCCCGGCAACCGCGCTCGGCAGCCATCCGGCAACCACCGGCAGCGCCGCTTGCCGGCAAATCCGGCCGGCAAGCGGCAAGCCTTTGCCGCCTCACGCTTCCCTTGCGCTCCATCACCGTCCTGACAGCATTTGGCACGCCGCTTGCTCCACTCTCCGCGAAGGCGACGGGCGATCCCCGTCTCGCATGGAGGTTCGGCCAGTGGCTGAGAGTTTGTTCGGAGTTCACGGAGCAGCCCTGGAGGTGCGCAGCCAGCGCATGGGCGTGCTCGCGTCGAACATCGCCAACGCGTCCACGCCCAATTTCAAGGCCCGCGACATCGACTTCAAGACCGCGCTCGGCGCGGTCGAGCGGCAGGGCGCTGACGGTGTCGGCGACGCGCTGAAATATCGCGTGCCGACCCAGCCCTCGATGGACGGCAACACGGTGGAGCTTTCCACCGAGCAGACCGCCTTCGCCGAAAACGCGGTGCAGTATCAGACGACGCTCTCGTTCCTCAACGGGCGCATCGGCCAGATCACGCGCGCGCTGAAGGGGGAGTAAGACGATGTCCGGCTCGCCGCTCACCATCTTCCAGGTCGCTGGCCGCGCCATGTCGGCGCAGCTGACGCGGATGAACACCACCGCGTCCAACCTCGCCAACGCGGGCGGCGTCGCGGGCTCGGAAGAGGCCGCGTACAAGACGATGAAGCCGGTGTTCCGCACCAGCTTCGACGAAGCCAGCGGGCTTTCCACCACCGACGTGCAGCAGATCGTCACCGCGGGTGAGGCGCCGACCAAGCGCTACGATCCCGGCAGCCCGATGGCGAACAAGGACGGCTACGTCTTCGACGCCGCCGTCGATGAATCGCGTGAGCTGGTCGACATGATGGAGACCGCGCGCACCTACCAGAACAACGTCGAGGTCATGCAGACCGCCAAGACGCTGATCCTCGACACCCTCAAGATGGGCCGCTGATCATGACCAGCATCACCGCCAACACCTCCGCCATCGACAAATCCTCGCAGGACGCGATCTTCGCCGCTGCGGGCGTCGCGCGGTCGAACACCACCACTGCGAGCGGCGTCAGCGCCACCACCGGCAAGTCGACGCTGGGGCAGAAGGACTTCATCGCTCTGATGACCGCGCAGCTGGCCTATCAGGACCCGTTCAACCCGGTCGACAACACCCAGATGGTCGCACAGATGGCGCAGTTCTCGTCGGTCGCCGGCATCAGCGAGATGAACCAGACGCTGTCGGGCATCAGCGGGCGGCTCAATTCCACCACCGCCACCGACGCGATGGGCTTCGTCGGCCGCACCGTGCTGACCGAGGGCAAGACCGCGTACGAGCGCACCTCGGGCGGGATTGCGGGCGCGGTCGAGCTGACCGGCGACGCGACCGACGTCAACGTCTCGATCGCCGACAAGGACGGCCGCCCGGTCAAGAACATCCAGCTCGGCGCGCAGCCTGCGGGCGAGGCCAGCTACAGCTGGGATGGCAAGGACGACGCCGGCAACAAGATCGAGAACGGCCCTTACACCGTCACGGTCGAGGCGGCGAAGGGTTCGGTGATCGTCGATGCCGCTTCCCTCGTGTGGGCCCCGGTCGAGAGCGCCAGCCTGCCCGCCGGCGGCTCGCCCGTCCTCAACGTCACCGGGCTCGGCACGGTCGATCCCGCCGCGGTCCGCAAGGTCGCCTGAACCCTACTTCTCCTCTTCCCGCTTTCCCCAGGAGTATTCGCCATGTCCTTCTTCACCTCGCTCTCCGGTCTCCAGGCCATGCAGACCGACATGTCGGTCATCAGCCACAACCTCGCCAACGTCTCCACCAACGGCTTCAAGAAGAGCCGCACCGCGTTCGCCGACGTGATCTCGTCGAACGTCTCGACCGACCCGCGCAAGATGGTCGGCTCGGGCGTGTCGGTGAAGGGCACGGTGCAGCAGTTCAGCGACGGCTCGTCGAACCAGACGAAGAGCGCGCTCGACATGCAGATCCTGGGCGAGGGCTTCTTCGTGGTGAAGTCGACCGGCCTGTCGGACCAGGTCAACTACACCCGCACCGGCGCCTTCACCGTGGACGAGAGCCGCAACGTGATCGACGCGCAGGGCAGCTATTTGATGGTCTACCCGGTCGACAATGACGGCAACGTCACGGCGACCGGCGACAAGTCGCTGACCAACCTGCAGATCCAGCCGACCAGCGGCACGCCGAAGATGACCAACAACGTCGCCACCAAGGTGCAGATCCCGTCGACCGCGACGGTGAAGGATCCGGCCGCGTTCAAGCGCACCGACACCACCACGTACAACAACTCGGTCGCGACCCGCATCTACGACGCCAACGGCAACCCGATGACGATGACGAGCTATTACGTTCGCACCGCGGAGGGCCAGCCCGCCGCCACGCCGCCGAACACCGGCACGTGGCAGGTGTTCACCTATGTCGGCGACCAGATGCTGACGCCCAAGGGCCAAACGTCGGCCGGCCCGATCACCCAGGTGTATGACACCAAGGGTGCGCTGACCGGGGCGCAGAGCATCCAGTTCGAGGATTTCATCCCGGCATCGGGCGCCGCGGCGCAGTCGATCACGCTTGACCTCACCGGCTCGACCCAGACCGCGGCGGCGGCCGCGGTGAGCGCGCGCACGCAGGACGGCGTCGCGGTCGGCCAGCTGGTCGGCATCACCGTCGACGACGCGGGCATCATCAAGGCGAGCTACTCCAACTCGGACATCGTGCCGCTGGGCAAGGTGGCGATCGCCAAGTTCTCGGCGCCGACCGGGCTGCGCCAGGCTGGCAGCAACTATTGGCAGGCGACCGGTATCTCGGGGAAGGCGACGCTCGGTTTCGCCGCGGCGGAAGGCTTCGGCAGCCTGAAGTCGGGCCAGCTCGAGGGCTCCAACGTCGATATCACCGAAGAGCTTGTTAACCTTATTGCGGCACAGCGCAACTTCCAGGCGAACGCCAAGGCGCTCGATACGGCGACTCAGGTCTCGCAGTCGATCCTCAACATCCGCGCGTAAGCGCGGCCTTGAGGTTCTAGGAGAGGATGTAAGTGGACAAGCTGGTCTACACCGCGGCGACCGGACTGCGCGCGCACATGCAGGCGCAGGCCGCGATCGCCAACAATATGGCGAACGCATCGACCACCGGCTTCCGCGCCGACCGCGTCTCGTTCGACCGCATCATCCTCTCCGACGGCTCGTCGCAGCTGTCGGCGCGCGCGCCCACATCGGAAGAGGTGCGCGACGCCGATCGCGCGCCGGGCGCGATGCAGCAGACCGGTCGCCCGCTCGATGTCGCGCTGGGCGACCGCGACACCTGGCTCACCGTCCAGGGCGCCGACGGCAGCGAGGCGTACAGCCGCCGCGGCGATTTCACCGTGTCCGAATCGGGCACGCTGCAGACCGGCGACGGCTTCCTGGTGATGGGGTCGAGCGGCCCGATCACGCTGCCGCCGTACGAGACGGTGGCGATCGGCTCGGACGGATCGGTCTCGATCGTGCCGCAGGGCGACAAGAGCGGCCAGCCGCAGGTGATCGACCGGCTCAAATTGGTCTCCTCCGCCGGTTCCGACACGGTGAAGGGGCTCGACAACCTGCTCCACGTACGCGGCGGCGGTTCGCTGCCCGAGAATCTCGACGGCAAGGTCACCGCGGGTGCGCTCGAGGGATCGAACGTCAACATGACCGAGGCGCTGGTCGACATGATCGAGAACCAGCGCAGCTACGAGCTCCAGGCCAACCTGCTCAAGGAGGCCAAATCCATGGACGAGTCGAGCGCATCGGTGATGCGCCTGCCGGGCTGAGGAAGGATTAGACCATGACCACGTCCGCCATGCACATCGCGCGTACCGGGCTCGACGCCCAGGACACGCGCATGCGCGTCATCTCGAACAATCTCGCCAACGTCAGCACCACCGGCTTCAAGCGCGACCGTGCCTCGTTCGAGACCTTGTCCTACCAGGTCGTCACCGCCGCGGGCGCGCAATCGACCGCGGAGAGCAAATACGCCACCGGGCTCAATCTCGGCACCGGCGTGCGCGTGCAGGGCACGTCGCGCACCGAGACGCAGGGCTCGATGAACCAGACCGGCAACAGCCTCGACCTCGCGCTCGACGGCGACGGCTATTTCCAGGTGCAGATGCCCGGCGGCCAGCTCGGCTACACGCGCGCGGGCAATTTCTCGCGCTCGCCCGAGGGCCTGCTGATCACCAGCCAGGGCTATCAGGTGATGCCGGGCATCACCGTGCCCGCCAACGCGACGCAGATCACGATCGGGCTCGACGGCACCGTCTCCGCCACCGTGCCGGGGCAGGACCAGGCGCAGAACCTCGGCCAGATCCAGGTCGCCAGCTTCCCCAACCCGGCGGGCCTCACCGCGACCGGCGACAATTTCCTCACCGAGAGCGCCGCCAGCGGTGCCGCCAACCTCGGCGTCGCCGGCGAGGACGGCCGCGGCCGCGTTCGCCAGGGCACGCTCGAGGCGAGCAACGTCAACGTTGTGGAGGAGCTGGTCGACATGATCGAGACCCAGCGCGCCTATGAGGTCAACTCGAAGATGATCTCGGCGACCGACGACATGCTGAAATACGTTAACCAAAACATGTCATAGAATCGGCCATGAACCGTCTCTCTCCTCTCCGCCGCCGCGTGCGGGTCGTGCTGGGCAGCGCGCTCGGCGCGCTCGCCGCCGCGGCGCTGGTGCCCGCCCCGGCGCACGCCGGGCTGCTCGGCAAGGTGCTCAAGAAGAAGCCGGCGGAGGATTTCTCCGCGGTGCACGCGCCGGCCCAGCCGCCCGCGCCGCCCGCCGCCAACGGTTCGATCTTCCAGGTCGCCGACGGCTATGCCGCGCTGTACGAGGGCTGGCGCGCGCGCCGGGTCGGCGATCCGCTGACGATCGTGCTGGTGGAGCGCACCGCCGCTTCCAAATCCTCCTCGTCCAAGCTCGCCTCGGACGGCAGCTTCTCGCTCACCCCGCCGTCGACCGGCCCGCTCGGCGGGATCGTCAGCGGCACCGACGTGGGCTCGAGCGGCAAGCGCGGCTTCAACGGCACCGGCACCGCCGACCAGGCCAATTCGCTCTCGGGCGAGGTCTCCGTCACCGTCGCCGAGGTCTATCCCAACGGCACGATGCTGGTGCGCGGGCAGAAGCGCGTGACGCTCAACCGCGGCGACGAGTTCGTCCAGATCAAGGGTATCGTCCGCACCGCCGACGTCGACCGCGACAACCGCGTGCCCTCCACCCGCGTCGCCGACGCGCAGATCGCCTATACCGGCAAGGGCGACGTCGCGCGTTCCAGCCGGCAGGGCTGGCTATCCCGCTTCTTCCAGGTCGTGAGCCCGTTCTGATGATACGCCAGCTGCTCCTTGCGCTCGCCGCGCTCGCCGCCGCCGTCGCCGGCCCCGCCCACGCCGACCGGATCAAGGATCTCGGCGGCTTTCAGGGCATCCGCGCCAACCAGCTGACCGGCTATGGCGTCGTGGTCGGCCTGCCCGGCACCGGCGACGACAATCTCGAATATACCGTGCAGTCGGTGAAGGCAGTCGCGTCGCGCTTCGGCCTCCAGCTGCCCGCAGGCGTCAACCCGGGGCTGAAGAACGCCGCGGTGGTGCTGATCACCGCCGAGCTGCCCGCCTTCGCCAAGCCCGGCCAGCGGATCGACATTACCGTCGCCTCGATGGGCAAGGCCAAGTCGCTGCGTGGCGGCAGCCTCGTGCTGACCCCGCTGCTGGGCGCCGACGGGCAGGTCTACGCCATGGCGCAGGGCAATCTTGCGGTCGGCGGGCTCGGCGCCGAGGGCGCGGACGGCTCCAAGATCGTCGTCAACATTCCCTCCACCGGCCGCATCCCCGAGGGGGCGACGGTGGAGCGCGCGGTCGCGACCGGCTTCGCCGACACGCCCTTCGTCACCTATAATCTCCAGCGCGCCGACTTCACCACCGCGCAGAACGTCGCCGCCTCGATCAACCGCAAGTTCGGCGCGGGCGTGGCGCAGGCGATCGACGCGGTGTCGGTCGCGGTGCGCGCGCCGACCGGCGCGGATGTCCGTGCCACGCTGATGAGCGAGATCGAGAACCTCGACGTCGCCTCGGCAGAGCCGCCCGCCAAGGTGATCGTCAACGCGCGCACCGGCACGGTGGTGATCAACTCGGCGGTGCGAGTCGGCGCGGCGGCGGTGACGCACGGCAAGCTCACCGTCCGCATCGACGAGAACCAGCGCGTCAGCCAGCCCGCGCCGCTCAGCCAGGGCCAGACCGCGCTGGAAAATCGCTCCAACGTTCAGGTTTCGGAGGAGAAGAAGCCGATGTTCCTGCTCAATCCCGGCCCCAAGCTGGCCGATGTGGTGAAGGCGGTGAATGCGATCGGCGCGAGCCCGGCCGATCTCGTGGCGATCCTCGAGGCGCTGAAGGAAGCCGGCGCGCTCAAGGCCGAGCTGGTGGTGCTCTGATGGCGGACACCCCCACCAGCGGAGTCGGCGTCGCGATCACCGGCAAGACCGGGCTCGACACCGGCCTCAGCCGCGACGCCACCAAGACCAACCTCGACAAGGCCGCGCAGCAGTTCGAATCGGTCTTCACCGGCATGATGCTGAAGTCGATGCGGCAGGCCAAACTCGCCGACCCTTTGTTCGACAGCAAGGCGCTCACCACCTTCCGCGACATGTCGGACCAGAAGGTGGTGCAGGAGATGGCGACACACAAACCGATCGGCATCGGCGCGGCGATGAGCAAGTTTCTCGCGCAATCTCAACCGGATCTTAACGGGAATCATGGCACGCCGGTGGAATGAGTGATCTGCTCTCCATTGGCGCTTCGGGCGTCCGCGCGTACCAGACCGCGCTGACGACGACGTCGGAGAACATCGCGAACGCCGGCAACGCGTCCTACGTGCGGCGCAGCGCGACGATCCGCGAGGTGCAGGCGAGCAACGGTTTCAACTCGTCGCTCAACGGCATGGGCGCGGTGGTCGACGGGATCGCGCGCAACGGCAGCCCTTATCTCGAAGCCTCGGTGCGCAGCGCCAGCTCGGATGCCAAGAAGACCGAGGCGAGCACCGTGTGGCTCGAGCGGATCGAGGGCGCGATGACCGGCGGCGCGCTGTCGAACAATCTCACCGGCTTCTTCGCGGCGAGCACCGCGCTCCAGGCCGAGCCGACCTCGAGCGCGCTGCGCGCCGGCATGCTGGGCAGCGCGGCGACGCTGGCCGATTCGTTCAAGGTCACCGCCAAGGCGCTCGACGACGGCATGGCCGAGCTCGACACCAAGGCGCAGCAGACCGTTGGCGAGCTCAATCGCCTGAGCCAGGCGCTGCTCAAGGTCAACCAGGGCATCGTCAAGTCGCAGCCGGGCTCGTCCGCGGCGGCGAGCCTGGCCGACCAGCGCGACGACCTGCTCACGCAGATGAGCGGGCTGACCGAAGTTGATGTCCAGATCGACGATTTCGGCCGCGCCACGGTGCGCGCCGGCGCGAGCAACGGTCCGACCCTGGTCGACCCGCGCGAGGCCAGTGAGATGAGCTACGCGCGCACCGGCGGCAATGCGGTGCTCAACGTGCTCAAGCCGAGCGGCGTCGCGATCCAGGCCAACCCCGAGGGCGGCGCGCTGGCGGGGATGATCGAGGGCGCGCAGCGGATCGCCGCCACGCGTGACCAGCTCGGCGCGATCGCCACCGACCTCACCACCAGCGTCAACGATTTGCAGAAGCAGGGCCAGGATCTCACCGGCGCGCAGGGCCAGCCTTTCTTCGCCAACACCAGCGATCCCGCCGACTTCAAGGTGGCGCTGACCGACGGCAGCCAGATCGCCGCGGCCAAGACCGGCGGCGGCGTGCGCGACTCGTCCAACCTCGCCGCGCTGGCGCAGCTGCGCACCGGCAATAAGTTCGAGAGCAAGGTCCAGGCGCTCACCACCGACAATGCCGCGACGCTCAAGCAGCGCCGGCTGGTGGGCGACGCGCAGACCGCGATCTACGACGGCGCGGTGACCGCGCGGTCGGAGGCCTCGGGGGTCAACCTCGACTCGGAGGCGGTCGACCTCGTCCGCTTCCAGCAGGCCTATCAGGCGTCCAGCCGCGTGATCCAGGTCGCGCGCGAGACCTTCCAGTCGATCCTCGAGATCAGGTAAGCCGCCATGCAGATCTCCAGCAACCTCCTCTACGATCGCTCCGCCGCCCGGATGGGCGCGCTGATGATGACCGCGACCAAGCTGCAGACGCAGATCGCGACGGGCAAGAAGATCAACTCGCCGTCCGAGAATGTCGCGGTGGCGCAGCAGCTCGCCGAGTTCGACCGCAAGGACGCCGACGCGGGCGCGTTCAAGACCAACCTCGATCTCGCCGGTTCACTGCTCAAGCAGGCCGACGGTACGCTGGGCTCGATTACCGAGCAGATGCAGCGCGCTACCGAGCTGGTCAACAACGCCGCCACCGACACGCTCGGCGCGTCGGACCGCAAGGTGATCGGCGACCAGCTCCAGTCGGTGATCGCCACGCTGGTGTCGCTCGGCAACACCAACGACCTGCGCGGCCAGCCCTTGTTCGGCAGCGCGGCGGGCACGGCCGCGGTGATCGACAACAAGGACGGCACCTTCACCTACAATACCGCGCCGAGCCTGTCGGAGGTGCCGATCGGCGAGAACGGCCTGTCGATCCAGCCGACCGAGACCTCGGCGCGCATCTTCAATTCCGGCAAGGGCGACACGCTGGCGATGCTGTCGGCGCTGGCCACCGCGTTGCAGGCGGGCGAGCCGACCGGCGAGAAGGCGCGCGCCGCGATCGACTCGCTCAAGACCGCGAGCGACCAGGTCTCGACCGTGCAGGCCTCGGTCGGCGCCCGAGCGGCGCGGGTCGACCTGCAGCAGAACCTGCTGACCAACGCCAGCGTCGACCGCGCCGAGCTGCGCTCGACGCTGGAGGACACTGACGTCACCCAGGCGTACACCGAGCTGTCCAAGACGATGACGATCCTGTCGGCGACCCAGTCGAGCTTCTCCAAGCTGTCGCAGCTGTCGCTGTTCACCTACCTGCGCTGATCGCGCGGTCGCGGCCCTCGTGCTCCTGCCGACGCAGGGGCCGAGACCCGCGTGAGCCGCCGCTTGCGGCCCTGGGCTCCCGCCTGCGCGCGCGCTCGTGTGCGACACAAGGAACCGGCGTCGCCGCGCAGCATTGATGCAGCGCAACGACGAGGGTTTATCCACATGGGTGCCACCACCATCGGCGCGCTGATCGGCGGCGCGATCGACGCCATGTCGGGCGACGACAGCGCGGCGGACGGGGCGCTCTACGGCGCGATTACCGCCAATGTCCTCAAGCTCGTCCTGCCCGTCGCGTTCACCTACGCGATCGGCTGGGGCGTGCTGAAGGGGGTGGAGACGCTCGGCGACGCCATCTCGGAAAAGGTAAAGTCATGATCAGGACCATCATTGGCGCGCTGCTCGGGCGCGAACTCGACCGGCGCGACGGCCGCGGCGGCGTCGGCGGCGCGATGGTCGGTGCACTCGCAACCCGTGCGGTCACCAGGATGGGACCGCTCGGCATGGCGCTGGGCGGCGCCTATGTGGCCAAGAAGGCTTATGACCGCCATCGCGCGACTCGCGCGGGCGTGCCGCCGCGGGCCTGAAGTAAGTCCTCCCCGCTTGGCGGGGAGGGGTATCGCCGGACGTAGGTTGGTAGTGGAGGGGGCTCTCCCCAGGCGACGTCGTGTGTGCCCCCCCCCGCCACCACGCCCTTCAGGCGAGGTCCGCCTGCCCACAAGCGGGGAGGAATGTAGGCTCACCGCCACTCGGCCTCCTCATGCTCGCCCAGCCGCGGGCTCGCGCGTTCGGCGATCACCCGCGCGCCGTCGTAGACGATCGGCGTCGCGAGCCCGGGCAGCCCCTCCACGAGCAGTCGCATCCCGCGCGCGACCACCTGCGGGTCGGCGAACACCTCGTCGATGCGGTTGACCGGACCGACCGGCACCCCCGCCGCCTCCAGCGCGGCAAGCAGCGCGGCGCTTGTCCACGTCAGCGTGCGCCCGATCAGCACCGGCAGCAGCGCCGCGCGGTTCGCCACGCGCGCCGGGTTGGTGGCGAAGCGCGCGTCCGCCGCCAGCGCCGGGACCGCGAGGACCGCGCACAGCCGCGCGAACTGGCGGTCGTTGCCCACCGCCACGATCAGGTCGCCGTCGCTCGTCGGGAAGCTCTGGTAGGGCGCGAGATTGGCGTGGCCGTTGCCCATCCGCCGCGGCACCGTGCCGCCGACCATCCAATTGAGCGCCTGGTTGGCGAGCACACCCACCTGCGTGTCGAGCAGCGCCATGTCGATGTGCGTGCCCGCGCCCGTGCTTGCGCGCGCGTGCAGCGCGGCGAGGATCGCGACCGTGGCATAGACGCCGGTGAACAGATCGGCGGTGGCGACCCCGGTCTTCTGCGGCGGGCCGTCGGGCTCGCCGGTGATCGACATCATCCCGCCCATGCCCTGGACGATAAAGTCGTAGCCGGCGCGCGCCGCATAGGGGCCGGTCTGGCCGAAGCCCGTAATCGAGCAGACGATCAGCCGCGGGTGGCGCGCGCGCAGCGTCGCCGCGTCGAGCCCGTATTTGACCAGCCCGCCGAGCTTGAAATTCTCGATCACGACGTCGGCACCCGCGGCGAGCGCGGCGACGCGCGCCTGGCCCGCGTGCGTGGCGATATCGACCGCGACCGAGCGCTTGCCGCGGTTGCAGGCGTGGTAATAAGCCGCCGACAAGTCGCTGCCGTCGGCGCCGCGGACGAAGGGCGGCCCCCAGTGGCGCGTGTCGTCGCCCTCGCCGGGACGCTCGACCTTGATCACGTCGGCGCCGAGATCGGCGAGCAGCTGCCCGGCCCAGGGGCCTGCGAGGATGCGCGCCATCTCGAGCACGCGCAGGCCGGCGAGGGGGCGGGGAGTGTCGGTCATCGCAGCGGTGTAGCGGCGCGCGGCGCGGTGCAGAAGGGTCCCGCGACGGTTGAAGCCGCGGCGCCCGCGGCATAGAGACGCAGCCGATCCTGACACATAGAGAGGCCGCCCCATGAAGACCCGCGCCGCCGTCGCGTTCGAGGCCAAGCGGCCGCTCGAGATCGTCGAGCTCGACCTCGAGGGGCCCAAGGCCGGCGAGGTGCTGGTCGAGATCATGGCCACCGGCATCTGCCACACCGACGCCTATACGCTCGACGGGCTCGACAGCGAGGGGCTGTTCCCCAGCGTGCTCGGCCACGAGGGTTGCGGCGTGGTGCGCGAGGTGGGCGCGGGCGTCACCAGCGTGGCGCCGGGCGACCATGTCATCCCGCTCTACACGCCCGAGTGCCGCCAGTGTAAGTCGTGCCTGAGCGGCAAGACCAACCTGTGCACCGCCATCCGCGCGACGCAGGGCAAGGGGCTGATGCCCGACGGCACCACGCGCTTCAGCTACAAGGGCCAGCCGATCTACCATTACATGGGCTGCTCGACCTTCTCGAACTTCACCGTGCTGCCCGAGATCGCGGTCGCCAGGATTCGCCCCGACGCGCCGTTCGACACCAGCTGCTACATCGGCTGCGGCGTCACCACCGGGGTGGGCGCGGTGGTCAACACCGCCAAGGTCGAGCCGGGCGCGACCGTGATCGTGTTCGGGCTCGGCGGGATCGGGCTCAACGTCATTCAGGGCGCGAAGCTGGCGGGCGCGCACCGTATCATCGGCGTCGACATCAACCCCGACCGTGAGGACTGGGGTCGCCGCTTCGGCATGACCGACTTCGTCAACCCACGGGACGTCGGCGATCTCGTCCCGCACCTGGTCGCGCTGACCGACGGCGGCGGCGATTATACCTTCGACTGCACCGGCAACACCGCCGTGATGCGCCAGGCGCTGGAGAGCGCGCACCGCGGCTGGGGCGAGTCGATCGTCATCGGCGTCGCCGAGGCGGGCAAGGAGATCGCGACGCGCCCGTTCCAGCTCGTCACCGGGCGCGTGTGGAAGGGCACCGCGTTCGGCGGCGCGCGCGGCCGCACCGACGTGCCCAAGATCGTCGACTGGTACATGGACGGGATGATCCAGATCGACCCGATGATCACGCACCGGCTCAGCCTCGACGAGATCAACAAGGGCTTCGACCTGATGCACGCCGGCGAGAGCATCCGCAGCGTGGTGGTGTATTGAGGAAAAACGATCCTCCCCGGAACGGGGAGGGAGACCAGCCGCAGGCTGGTGGAGGGGGTTTTCCGCGAGCGCTGCGCTGCGTGATGAACCCCCTCTACCACCGGCCTGCGGTCGGCGGTCCACCTCCCCGCGAGCGGGGAGGAGTTTGGGAGAGAGATCATGTTCAGCCACGTTATGCTCGGCGCCGACGACATCGCCGCCGCCCAGACCTTCTACGACGCGACGCTTAGCGCGCTCGGCGGCTCACCCGGCGTGATCGATGAATGGGGCCGGCTGGTCTATGCGCACGACGGCGGCCGCTTCCTGATCACGCGCCCGATCGACGGCCAGCCCGCCAGCCACGCCAACGGCGGCACGCTCGGCTTCCGCGCGACCTCGCCCGAGCAGGTCGAGGCGTGGCACGCCGCGGGCTTGGCCAGCGGCGGCACCGCCATCGAGGCACCGCCGGGCGTGCGCCACGTCACCGGCGGCCGCGAGCTGTACCTCGCCTATCTGCGCGACCCCGCGGGCAACAAGGTCTGCGCGACGTACCGCGTCGCCTGAGCGAGGAGCAAGCATGGAGACCGTCTCGACCGCGCGCGCGCACGGCGGCACGCAGGGCGTGTACCGCCACCGCAGTGATGCGACCGGCACCGACATGACCTTCTCGGTCTACGTTCCCGATCACGCGCCGGGCGCGACGCTGCCGGTCGTCTGGTACCTCTCGGGGCTGACCTGCACCCATGCCAATGTCACCGACAAGGGCGAGTATCGCGCGGCCTGCGCGCGCCACGGCCTGATCTTCGTCGCGCCCGACACCAGCCCGCGCGGCGAGGAGGTGCCCGACGAGGACCGCTGGGACTTTGCCAAGGGCGCGGGCTTCTACGTCGACGCCACCGAGGCCCCGTGGTCGACGCATTACCGGATGTGGTCCTATGTCACGGAGGAGTTGCCCGCGCTGGTCGCGGCCGCCTTCCCGGTCGATGCGGCGCGCCAATCGATCATGGGCCATTCGATGGGCGGCCACGGCGCGCTGACGGTGGCGCTGCGCCACCCCGGCCGCTTCCGCGCCGTCTCCGCCTTCGCCCCGATCGTGGCGCCGACGCAGGTGCCCTGGGGCGAGGCGCTCAACCGCTATCTCGGCGCCGACAACGCGGCGAAGCGCCGGCACGACGCGGTCGCGCTGATCGAGGACGGTGCGCGGCTGCCCGAGATGCTGGTCGACCAGGGCGAGGCCGACGCCTTCCTCGCCGAGCAGCTCCGCCCCGAGCTGCTCGCGCGCGCCTGCGCGGCGGCGGGCATCCCGCTCGAGCTGCGAATGCGCGCGGGCTACGACCATTCCTATCTGTTCGTGTCGAGCTTCATGGGCGAGCAGCTCGACTGGCACGCGGCACGGCTGAAGCGCTGAGCGGCGCCGACACCGGACGCCGTCCTCCTCCCCGTCAGGGGAGGGTCGGGGTCGGGCGTTCCCACGAACGTAGCGTCTGCGGAGAAGCCCCACCCCAACCCCTCCCCCGAAGGGGAGGGGCTCACTCCGAGAAGGTAGGCAAGCCCGCCTCCTCGCGACGACCAACGCGGGGCCGCCGCGATCAGAACGAGAAGCGCACGCCGGCGTCGTAGCGCGGGCCGAAGTTCTGGTATTGCAGCAGCTGGTTGTCGAACCGGCCGGTGGTGTAATATTTGGCGTTGAACAGGTTGGTGCCCTCCAGGAACACCTGGGCGTAGGGCGTGACGTTCACCGCGACGCTGCCGTCGAACTGGCCATAGTCGCGCACGAAAATCGGCTCGTTGCCGGCGCCGCCGGCGAGCTCGCGCAGGAAGCGCTCGCGCCGGTTGTAGGCGATGCGGGCCGAGATGCCGTATTTCTCGTAGAAGACGGTGGCGTTCTGCGAGTTGCCGATGCCCTCCGCGGCGAACGACTGGCCCACCTGACTGACGTCGAAGTCGCGGTTGGTGCTGACGAAGGTGGCATTGGCCTGGACGCCTAAGCCGCTCAGCACACCCGGCAGCCAGTCGAACGTGTGCACCAGGTTGAGCTCGAGCCCCTTGATGTCGAGCGACTGGGCGTTGCGCGGCCGCCGCACGCTGAAGCGCGCGGTGTTCCGGTCGACGATCAGGCCACCCACCGGCAACCCGACGCCCTGCGCGTTGCCCGCGTTGCGGATCGGAAACAGCTCATCGCCGAACAGCTGGATGATGAAATCGTCCACCTTCTTGTAGAACACCGCCGCCGAGAGCGTGGTGGTGGGCGTCGGATACCATTCGAGCGACAGGTCCAGGTTCTTCGCCTGATAGGGCCTGAGATTGGGGTTGCCGCCACTCGCGGTGAGCGTCGCCGGGCGCAGCGTGCCGATGTCGAGGCTCGGCGCCAGGTCGCCGATCGCGGGGCGGGTCAGCGTCTTGTAGGCGGCGAAGCGGACCTGCAGCTCCTGCGTGAAGTTGAGCCGCGCGTTCAGCGCGGGCAGGAAGTTGCTGTACGACGATTTCTGCGAGATCGGCGTGCCGGTCGGGCTGGCGAAGACGCCGACGTAGATGGTCGGATCGGTCGGCGGGTTGCCCTGGGTCGGGGTCAGGTCGACCAGCTGGCGCTGGCTGCCCGACGAGGTCAGCTCGGTATATTCGTAGCGCGCCCCGACGTTGACCAGCCACGGCATGCTGCCGAGCTCGCCGGAAAAGTCGACGTCGGCGTAGCTCGCCCACACCGTCTCCTTGACGCGCGTGCCCGGCTGCGGCGCGACGGCATAGCCGTTGGTCGCGGCATAGCGCGCCGCGGTCGTGCCGGGCGCGAGATTGTACTTGGCGTCGAGCGCCGAGGTCGCCGCCGGGCTCGCCAGGAAGTTGAGGTAGCGGAACGCGTCATAGGTGAGGAAGGTGGTCGGCACCGACCCGCTCGGCGCGCCGAGTCCCTTCACCGTGAAGGGCGACAGCAGCGAGGAGTCCGCCAGCGTCGGATAGCCGCAGTAGACGCAGCCGACGTCGTCGCCCGAGGTGACCGCAACGTTGGTCTTGTCGCGCGTCGTGCTCATCAAGCCGAAGCGCACCGTCTGGAGAATGCCGAGCGCCGGTTTCCACTCGTTGTTCCAGCGATATTCCTGGACCTTCTCGGTCACGTCATTGCCGTTGATCCCGGCGATGTGCGTGCGGCCCAGCGCCGGATTGGTCAGCACGCCGTCGGCGAAGCCGTTGACGGTGGGGATGCCGTTCCCGTCCGCCTGGGTGAAGGAATAAGGCGTCGGCGTGCCGATGACGGTGAAGTAAGATCCGCCGCCGCCGGCGTTCTTGGCGCGTGAGTAAGCCGCGTCGATCACCATCTTGAAATTGTTGGCCGGGTTCCACTCGGCGTTGAAGCCGCCCTCCCAGGTGGTGGTCTCGCGCAGCGCGCCCGACGAGATGAAGTCGGCGTTGCCGTTGGTGCTGAGCGAGGTGACGGTGCGGTTCTCGTCGATCTCCGCATTGGTGTAGCTGGTCGGCTCGAACCAGGCGCCGAGCGCGCGCGTCTTCGAATCGCTCTTGAACTTGTTGTACAGGCCGTCGAGCGTGAAGGTCAGCTCGTCCGTGGGCTGATATTGCGCCACCACCGTCGCGCCGAGGCGGGTACGGTCGTCGCGTGCGGTGTTCACGTCGAAGTTGCGCGGCGCATAGACGCCCGTCGCGATCGGCTTGCTGTTCGGCCCGACCGAGCTGTTGGGCAGGTAGCCGTCGTTGCTGACCGAGGCGATCTGCGCGATGCGGCGCTGGTACGACACCGAGGCGAGCAGGCCGATCTTGCCGTCGGCGAAGGTGTTGCTGATCAGCCCGAAGCCCTGCGGCGTGAACTTGTCGCTGTTCTTCTCGTACAGCGCCTTGCCGGTGGCGATCACCTTGAAGCCCTTGAGCGCGAGCGGCCGCGGTGTCTGCACGTTGATCGTCGCGCCGATGCCGCCGCCCTGCAGCGGCGCCTGCGCGGTCTTGTACACCTGCGCGCCGCTGATCAGCTCGGCCGGGATCAGGTCGAACGAGAAGGCGCGGTTGTAATTGTCGCTGGCGAAGCTGCGGCCGTTGAACAGCACGGTGTTGAAGGCGGGCCCGAGGCCGCGGACGCTGACCTGCGCTCCCTCGCCGTTGGTGCGGTCGATCGCGACGCCGGGGATGCGCTGGAGCGACTCGGCGACGTTGGCGTCGGGGAATTTACCGAGGTCTTCCGACGAGATCGCGTCGAGGATGCCGACCGCGTCGCGCTTTTGCGCGGCGGAGGAGGCGATGCTGCCGCGGATGCCGGTGACGACGATCTCGCCCGCGTCGCCGTCCGCCTGGCTCGGCGGGGCAGCCACCGCAGGCGGCGCGTCCTGCGCCAGCACCGGAGTCGCGGCGATCAACGCGCCGATCGCACATCCCATGCCCCCCGAAAACAGAAAAGCACGCGCCGTCACTTGCCGAAAGCTGGTCGCCACCGTCATCCTCCCCTATCACAGCCACACTTGTTATGCGTGTGCTGTTGAAACAGTCTCACGGATATATCTGACAAATACAAGTGGGATCGATTACATAAACGGCGCGAAGACGTCGCAGCGGAGAGGTGTGAGAAGGATAATGTCGGCTAATCAACGGCATGACGACGGGCCCGTGACCCAAGTCGTGGTGGTCGGCGGCGGCTCGGCGGGATGGATCGCGGCCTGTCGACTCGCCGCCCAGGCGCAGCGCACGCGCAGCGGCGTCGCGGTGACGCTGGTGGAGTCCGCCCGCATCCCCACCGTCGGGGTCGGTGAGGGCACCTGGCCGACGATGCGCAACACCCTGGCGAAGATCGGGATCTCCGAGACCGACTTCGTCCGCGGCTGCGACGCGGCGTTCAAGCAGGGCGCGCGGTTCGCTGGCTGGACCGATGATTCGCCGGGCGAGGGCTATTATCATCCGCTCAACCCGCCCGCGGGCGCGACCGAGCTCGACCTCGCGCCGCACTGGCTCGCCCAGTCGGACGCGCCGGCGGCGGCGGACTTCGCCACCTGGGTCGATTTCCAGGCAACTCTCTGCGACGCCGGGCTGGCGCCCAAGTCGATCACCACGCCCGAGTGGGTCGGCCAGGCGAATTACGCTTACCATCTCGACGCGGGCAAGTTCGCGACGCTGCTGCGCGAGCATGCGGTCGAGCGGCTCGGCGTGCGCCACGTGATCGGCGACGTCGCCCGGGTCGAGCAAGCCGATGGCGGCGACGTCACCGCGCTGGTGCTCGCCGACGGTGAGCAGATCGCCGGCGACCTGTTCGTCGACTGCACCGGCTTCGCGGCGTTGCTGATCGGCGGCGTCTATGGCGTGCCGTTCCGCCGCTGCGGCGACGTGCTGTTCGCCGACCGCGCGATCGCACTGCAGGTGCCGTACGACAGCGAGGACGCGCCGATCACCTGCCACACCGTCTCCACCGCGCAGGCGGCGGGGTGGATCTGGGACATCGGGCTGTGGACGCGCCGCGGCGTCGGCCATGTCTACAGCAGCGCGCATATCGGCGACGACGAGGCCGAGGCCGCGCTGCGCCGCTATGTCGGGCCCGCCGCGGATGCGCTTTCCGCGCGCCGCATCACGATCGACGGCGGGCATCGCGAGCGTTTCTGGCAGAACAACGTCGTCGCGGTCGGCCTGTCGGCGGGGTTCATCGAGCCGCTCGAGGCCTCGGCGCTGATGCTGATCGAGGCGTCGATGGATGCGATCGCCGACCGGCTGCCGCGCACGCGCGGTGCAATGCATGTCGCCGCGCGCCAGTTCAACGCCGCCTTCACGCACCATTGGGCGCGCATCATCGAGTTCCTCAAGCTCCATTATGCGATCACCAAGCGCACCGACACTGACTTCTGGCGCGACAATGCCTCGCCCGCGACCTGGCCCGACGGGCTCGCCGAGCGGCTCGAGCTGTGGCGCACCCAGCCGCCCGCGCCGCAGGATTTCGAGCATGCGCGCGAGGTCTTCTCCTGGCCGAGCTACCAATATGTACTGCACGGCATGCGCTTCGACGCACGTTATGCCGCGATCGATCCGGCCGCGCCCGAGAGTGCGTTGGCACGACGCCATCTCGCCCGCGCCGAGCGCGCGCGCGCCGAGGCGGTGCAGCGGCTGCCGCGCCACCGCGACCTGATCCGTGCGGTGCGCGAGCACGGGTTGCAGGCGGTTTGAGCGGCCTGGTCGCGCTCGACCCGGCTCGCCACGGGGCGCTGCGCTTCGACGCGGCGGCGGCGGGGCGGGGGCGCGCGATCGCGCAGCTCGGGCGCGGCGAGATCGCGCTGGCGGCGTGCGACATGCCGCTGTGCTTCGCCAAGGACGGCGGCACCGGTCGCTTCAATCTGGTCGCGCTGATGGCGCTGGGCGGCGACAATCTCTTCGCCGGTGCCGGCGGCTTCCACGCCACCTACATGCCCCAGGCGGTGCTGCTCGGCGCCTTCCGCCTCGCCGAGGGCGGGACCGGGCTCGCGATTGATCCCGCCGACGCGTCGCTGGGCGCGCGCGGCGCGGCGTTGATGGAGCGCGGCGCCGCGACGTCGCTGGTGAACGAGCTGCGCGGTGCCCTGCGGCGGCTGGTCGAGGACGTCGCCGCGGCGCACGCGTTGGCGAAGGCGCTCGCGCGGCACCGGCTGCTGCGACCGTGGCGACTGGTGCTGCGCCGCGCCGACGCGCGCGAGCACGCCATCGACGGACTCTACACGATCGACGAGGAGGCGCTCGCCGCGCTCGACGAGGCCGCGGTGGTGGCGCTCCACCGCGACGGGGCGCTCGCCGCGGCGGCGGTGATCGCCGCCTCGCGCCACCAGCTCGAGCGGCTGCGCCAGCTCCATGACGCGGCGCATCCGGAGGACCGGATCGTCGCGGACGAGCTGCCAGTGGAGGACTGACGCGCGCGGCTCGGCTCGACAATCACGTTGCATAGTGTATTAACGCAGCATGGCAGCGCTCAGCAGCGACGACTCGCCGGTCTACCTCCGGCTACGCGGCACGATCGCCGCGGCGATCCTGCGCGGTGACTATGCCGCGGGCGATCAGCTGCCCTCGGTGCGCGCGCTCGCCGCCGAGCACGGCGCCAACCCGCTCACCGTCGCCAAGGCCTATCAGAGCTTCCAGGACGACGGCTATGTCGAGGTGCGCCGCGGCGTCGGCATGTTCGTGCTGGCAGGGGCGGCGGAACGGCTGCGCCGCGCCGAGCGCGAGGATTTCGTCGTGCACCAATGGCCGCGCATCCGCGAGCGGATCGAGCTGCTCGGGCTCGACGCGACCGACCTGCTCGAACGAGTCGCCGGCTGAGGCGTTGTCCGGCGTGATGCGACGCCTGATCTCCCTCGCGGCCTGCGCCGCGCTCGCCGCCTGCCAGCAGCAGCCCGACCAGCCCGGCAACACGGCGCCTGTCTCCACGCCCAGCGCGTCGCCCAGCGTCGCCGCCACTCCGGTCGCGGCACTGGCGCGGTACGTCGGCCATTATCCGACCGACGCGGTGGAGGGGGGCAGCAGCTTCCTCGCCGATCCGGCCGTACAGGCGGCGGTCGCGGCGGCGGTGCCCGACGCGACGGTGCGCGCGCGCGTGCTCGACAGCGACGTCACCGCCACGCCGATCGCGGAGGTGGACGGGCGCGTGCTTTCGTACGGCTGCGAGCCGCACAATTGCGGGCCGCACAATTGGGCGATCGCGATGTCGCCGGACGGGCGCACCGGCGCGGCCTGCTATTTCGACGCCGACCGCAAGGTGGCACGCTGGTACCCTGATGGCGCGGGGCCGAACCCGGCAGGCGGGTGCCCGTCGGGGGAGTGAGCGGGCGAGTGCAGGCTAAGGTGCTCCGCTGCCGCCACGTTCGTGCCCCGGCCTGCGCCGGGGCACCCGGATGAGGTCATCGGGTGCGTTTTCCTTCTACCGCCCCGGCGTGCGCCGGGGTGGAGCTATCGGGGAAGCGCCGGGTAGCCGCCGTCACCCTCCGGTCTGGGCCTAGAACGCCCCCGCCGGCAGCGCGTACAGCACCGCGGCGCTCGCGCTCGCCGCGGCCTCCAGCCCCAGCGCCTCGGGCACGATCTGGTCGAGGTAGAAGGCGCAGACCGCGCGCTTCACCGCGTCGGCCGCGGGCACCGCCGCCTGGCGTTCCATCAGCCAGCCGCACGACGCCACCGACAGCATCGTCAGGAAGGGATAGCTCGCCGCCTGGCGGTCGTCCGCGCTCGCCCCTTGGAGCCGCCGCCCGACCGCCGCGCAGGCGTCGACCAGCCGCACCAGCGCGGGATGGCGCGCGTCGCGGCGCAGATCCGCGATCAGGTCGGCGAAGGCGCCGCCGTTGGCGAGCGCGAGCTTGCGTCCGACCAGGTCGGCCGCCTGGATCCCGTTGGTGCCCTCGTAGATCGGCGTAATTCGCGCGTCGCGGAAGAACTGCGCCGCGCCGGTCTCCTCGACATAGCCCATCCCGCCGTGGACCTGCACGCCCAGGCTCGCCACCTCGTTGCCGATATCGGTGGCGTGCGCCTTGGCGAGCGGGGTCATCATCTCGAGCCGCTCGCGCGCCTTGGCGTCGCCGAGCGTGGCGCGATCGACCTGGCCGCAGGAGTAATAGACGAGCGCGCGCGCCGCCATGGTCTGCGCCTTCATCCGCAGCAGCATGCGGCGCACGTCAGCATGCTCGACGATCGCCGCGGGGGCGCCGTCGCGCGCGCCCTGGATGCGGTCGCGCGCATAGGCCGCCGCCTTCTGCGTCGCTCCCTCGGCCACCTGCACGCCCTGGACGCCGACGTTGAGCCGCGCGTTGTTCATCATCGTGAACATGGCGCGGATCCCGCCATATTCGGGGCCGATCAGCTCGCCGACGCAGTCGCCGTGATCGCCGAACGACAGCACGCAGGTGGGCGAGGCGTGGAGCCCCAGCTTGTGCTCGATCGACATCGCGCGCACGTCGTTGGGCGTGCCGTCGAGCCGCACCTTGGGCACGAGGAACAGCGAGATGCCGCGCGTCCCCGCGGGGGCGTCGGGGGTGCGCGCCAGCACGAGATGGACGATGTTGTCGGCGAGGTCGTGGTCGCCGAAGCTGATGAAGATCTTGGTGCCGCTGATCAGGTACGTTCCGTCGCCTCGCGGCGTGGCGGTGGTGCGCAGCGCGCCGACGTCGCTGCCCGCCTGCGGCTCGGTGAGGTTCATCGTGCCGGTCCATTCGCCGGTCGCCAGCTTGGGCAGATAGGTCGCCTGCTGCTCGGGCGTGCCGTGATGCGCCAGCGCCTCGATCGCGCCGACACTGAGGATCGGCGCGAGCGCGAAGCCCATGTTGGCGGTGCCGAGCGTCTCCAGCACCGCGGCCTGGATCACGAAGGGCAGCCCCTGGCCGCCCCAGCGCTCGTCGACCCCGATCGTGCCCCAGCCGCCCGCGACATAGGCCTGATAGGCGGCGCGATAGCCCTCGGGCATCACCACGCCCTCCGGGGTCCAGCGCGCGCCGACGCGGTCGCCCGCAAGGGCGAGCGGCGCCCATTCGCCCTGCGCGAACGCGCCGATGCCCTCGAGCACCGCCTCGACCGTGTCCGCGCTCGCGGCGGCGAAGCGCTCGTGCGCCGCGATCTCGTTCAGTCCGACGACGTGATCGAGGACGAAGCGCTGGTCGGCGATGGCGGGCACGAAGGTCATTTCTCTCTCCTGTGCGCCCTCGCTATACCCGCCACGATGCGTGCTCAACTCCCCGAGATCAGACGCTACGGCACGGCCGCGGTCGAGGCCGCGGCGGCGGCGATCCGCGCCGGCGGGATCGTCGCGGTGCCGACCGAGACGGTCTACGGCCTCGCCGCCGACGCGCGTGATTCGCGCGCGGTGGCGCGGATCTACGCCGCGAAGGGGCGGCCCAGCTTCAACCCGCTGATCGTCCACGTGCTCGATCTCGCCGCGGCGGAGGCGCTGGCAATCTTCGACGACGACGCGCGGGCGCTGTCGGCGCGCTTCTGGCCGGGGCCGCTGACGCTGGTGCTGCCGCTGCGTGCGGGAGCGGGGGTGGCGTCGCTGGTCACCGCCGGGCTCGACACGATCGCGCTGCGCGTGCCGGCGCATCGTGCGATGCGCGCGCTGCTGGCGGCGAGCGGCGCGCCGCTGGCGGCGCCCTCGGCCAATGCGAGCAACGCAATCAGCCCGACCCGCGCCGAGCATGTCGCGGCGAGCCTCGGCGCAGCGGTGCCGCTCATCCTCGACGACGGCGCGACCGAGGCGGGGGTGGAGTCGACGATCGTCGCGGGGCGGACGATCCTACGCCCCGGCCCGGTCACCGCCGAGATGCTGCGCGACGTGCTGCCGGTCGCGCCGGGCACGACCGCGCACGTCAGCGCGCCGGGCCAGCTCGCGAGCCATTACGCGCCGCGCAAGCCGCTGCGGCTGGAGGCGGTGACCGCCGAGCCCGACGAGTGGCTCATCGGCTACGGCGCGGTGGCGGGCGATGATACGCTCTCGGCGGCGGGCGACCCAGTCGAAGCGGCGGCGCGGCTGTTCGACTCGCTCCACCGCGCCGACGCGAGCGACCGCGCGCGGATCGCGGTGGCGCCGGTGCCTGAGGCGGGCGTGGGGGTGGCGATCAACGACCGGCTGCGGCGCGCAGCGCGGCGGTAGGCGCGCGCGACGTGTTCGCGCGCGGCGGCTCCCTCGCCGAGGCCGCCGGTCGCGCCGTCGGCATCACCCCAGGCGGGCCACGGCGTCACTGCCCCCGAGAGGTCCCGCCTGTCGCTCAGGCGGACTCGCCGGTGCGGCTGACGGCAGGGTGGACTGGCCACGACACCCGCTCCGTCGCTTGGCGGGCACGTCGCTGCCGGCGCGTGCGATCCCCTCCCCGTCAGGGAGGTGGCGCCGCCAGCCCGTCACACCGCCGGCGCGCTCGCCTTGCTGCGCGCGGCGAAGCTCTTGCGCAGCTTCTGCAGCTTGGGCGGGATCACCGCCATGCAATAGGGGTTTGAGCGGCCGGAGGTCTCCCAATAATCCTGGTGGTAGCCCTCGGCCGGGTACCAGTCGGCGAACTCCTCGATCGTCGTCACGATCTTGCCCGACACATCCTGCTGCGCCCGCGCGATCGCCTGGTTGGCCTGCTCCTCCTGCATCACCGTCTCGGGGAAGATCGCCGAGCGATATTGCGTGCCGACGTCGTTGCCCTGACGGTTGAGCTGCGTCGCGTCGTGCGTCGCGAAGAAGATGTCGAGCAGGTCGGCATAGCTCACCTGCGCGGGGTCGAAGCCGACGCGGATCGCCTCGGCGTGGCCGGTGTCGCCGCCGCACACCTGCTTGTAGGTCGGGTTGGGGACGTGGCCGCCGATATAGCCGCTCTCGACGGTCTCGACCCCGATCACGTCCTTGAACACCGCCTCGGTGCACCAGAAACAGCCACCCGCCAGCGTCGCATAGTCCGTCATGAAAAGCGTCTCCTTTACGTGTCATGTAGGAAGCCGCTAGGCGGCGGCAACGGCACAGGAGACAGGCATGACGCAGGACGCGACGCTCGACGGCAAGGTAATGGTAACCGGCGGTGCCGGCTATATCGGTAGCCACGCCGTGCTCGCGCTGCTCGACGCCGGCTATGACGTCGTCGTCATCGACAATCTCGTCACCGGTTTCGACTGGGCGGTCGACGAGCGCGCCGCCTTCGTCAACGTCGCGGTCGAGGACGCGCGCGTCCGCGACGTCATCCGCGAGCACAATGTGCGTGCGATCATGCATTTCGCAGGGTCGGTCGTGGTGCCCGAGTCGGTCAGCGACCCGCTCAAATATTACCGCAACAACACCGCGGCGACACGCAGCCTGATCGAGAGCGCGGTGGCCGAGGGCGTGCCGCACTTCATCTTCTCGTCGACCGCGGCGACCTATGGCACGCCCGAGCGGGTCCCCGTCGCCGAGGACGACCCCAAGGTGCCGATCAACCCCTATGGCATGTCCAAGCTGATGACCGAGCATATGCTCAAGGACGTCTCGGCGGCGCACCCGATGAATCATTGCTGCCTGCGCTACTTCAACGTCGCCGGCGCGGACCCGCACGGGCGCAGCGGCCAGTCGACCGTCGGCGCGACCCACCTGATCAAGATCGCGGTCGAGGCGGCGACGGGCAAGCGCGCCGCGGTCTCGGTCTACGGCACCGACTTTCCGACCAACGACGGCACCGGGGTGCGCGACTATATCCACGTCAGCGATCTCGCCGAGGCGCATGTCGCCGCACTCAAGCTGCTGATCGAGCAACCGGGCGAGAGCCATACGCTCAACTGCGGCTATGGCCGCGGCTTCTCCGTGCTCGAGGTGCTCGACGCGGTCGACCGCGTGACCAACCACCCGATCGAGCGCCGCCTCGAAGGGCGCCGGGCGGGCGACCCGGCCGAGCTGGTCGCCGATAATCAAGCGATCCTGCGCACGATCGACTGGTCGCCGAAGCGCGACGACCTGGAGGGCATCGTCCGCGACGCGCTGGCGTGGGAGCGCCGGCTCGCCGAACGCGCGCGGTGACGTGGCGCTCGCTCCTGTTCGTGCCGGGTGACCGGCCCGAGCGGATGGAGAAAGCGCTTGGGCTCGGCGCCGACGCGCTGATCCTCGACCTGGAGGATGCGGTCGCGCCCGCCGCCAAGCCGGCCGCGCGCGACGCGGTGCGCGCGCTGGTGGAGCGGGCGCCGGACGGGCCGGCGCTGCTGGTGCGGGTCAACCCTGTCACCACCGAGGCGTTCGCCGCCGATGTGGCCGCGCTGGCGGGCGCGCCGCTGACCGGGGTCGTGCTTCCCAAGGCGGAGGGGCGCGCCACGGTAGCCGCGCTGCGCGCCGCGCTGCCCGGCGACTATGCGGTGCTGCCGATCGCGACCGAGACGCCGCGCGCGGTCTTCGCCCTCGGCGACTATGACACCGGCGGGCTGGCGGGGCTGACCTGGGGCGCCGAGGATTTGCCCGCCGCGATCGGCGCGCTGTCGTCGCGCGAGGCCGACGGCGGCTATACCGACCCGTACAAGGTGGTGCGCGCGCTGGCGCTGTTCGCCGCTCACGCCGCCGGGGTGCCCGCGATCGAGACGGTCTATCCCGACTTCCGCGACCTCGACGGGTTGGCCGCCTATGCCGCGCGCGGGCGGCGCGACGGCTTCACCGGCATGATGGCGATCCACCCCGCGCAGGTGGCGGTGATCAACGCCGCGTTCACGCCGGGGGAGGCGGAGCTCGTCGCGGCTCGGCGCGTGATCGCACTGTTCGAAGCCAACCCTGGCGCGGGCGCCCTCCAGCTCGACGGCCGCATGGTCGACGCGCCGCATCTCGCCGCGGCACGGCGGCTGCTGGCGGCGGCGCGCGCGGACTAGCGCGCTAGGCCAGCTCGCCTGGGCTCGCGGTGCTCCTGCGGACGCAGGAGCCCAGAGCCGCGTCCGTCACCCTTGTGGCCTTGGCTCCGGCGTTCGCCGGAGCACGAGCACGTGTCGGTGGATCAAAGGCTAGCGCGCCAGCGAGCGCCGCAGCGTCGCGCCGAGCCACCACCACAAGGCCGCCCAGCCCGTCCCGGCACACCAGCCCGCCAGCACGTCCGACGGCCAATGCACGCCGAGATATACGCGGCTCACCCCGATCGTCCCCGTCAGCAGGATCGCGATCACGAAGATGTAGCTGCGCACCGCACGGCCCTCGGCGACCTGCGCCACCAGCCCGGCGAGCGTGAGATAGACCAAGGCGCTGTTGGTCGCGTGCCCGCTCGGGAAGCTCAGTCCGGTGACCTGGACAAGATGGTCGACCAGCTCGGGTCGCGGCCGACCCACCCAGTGTTTCGCCTGCGCCGCGACGATCGAGCCGCTGATCGTCGCCGCCGCGGACAGCGCCGCGGTGAGCCACAGCCGCCGCACCATCAGCAGGCCGATCGTCCCCGCCACCACCAGGGTCAGCACCGTGCCACTTCCCAGCGCGGTGACGTCGACCAGCGCGGCGTGGAGCCAGGCCGGGCCGATCGGCTGCGCCGGGTCGCCGGGGACACGCAGCGCGAGCATGATCGCGCGGTCCCATGCGAGCGGCGCGCCACCCCCGACCAGCAGCGCCAGCAGCCCCACGCCGACCAGCCCGGCGAGGCCGAGCGCGATCCACAGGACGGGTGGGGCGGGCGGGGCATCGCGCGGCTCCTCGGCGGGGACGGCGCGGTCGATCATCGTCTGCATGGTCGGCGACAACGAGCGAGTGGCGGGAGCGCTGCGTCGGGGTGGTGAGATTCCTCGGGAGCGGAGCTCGGTCCGAGCTTGGCGAGGGGCTGCGTCACCGGCGATGGACGCGTGATTGCCGGCCCCGTTGCTCTCCTCTGGCCCTCGCCTTCCCCTCCCCGTCATCCCCGCGTAGGCGGGGATCCATAAACGCGGACGTCGCGGCTCCTACGAAGGTCCGCAAGTCTTGATGCCTGCCTTCGCAGGGATGACGCGAAGGGGGAAGGCGCGAGATCATTCGCCCGCACATCGCCGACCTTTCGTGTCGCTAAGCTGGAACCAATCGCCACATACGCGACATCCACGCCACAGCCTCGGCAACGAAATGTCGTGCCGCGGCGCACCCGCGATTGACGAAGCCCCCCGCAGCGCAGCATGCTCGTCATACATAAGAAACAATGGGGGCATTGTGGTGGTGAGCTTCAAGCGTCGCATGCTGGTGCAGCTTCTCGCGTCGGCCGCCATCGCGTCGCCGGCGGCGGCGCAGGGCGCCGCGCCGGACCAGGTCGCCGCCGCGCCGACCAGCTCGGGCCAGACCACCCAGGCCGACGTGCCGCAGAACAGCAGCACCACCGACGGCGACATCATCGTCACCGCGCAGAAGCGCGACGAGAATATCCAGAACGTGCCGATCAGCATCCAGGCCATCGGCACGCGCCGGCTGGATCAGCTCAACGTCTCGAACTTCAACGAATATACTCAGCTGCTGCCGTCGGTGGCGTTCCAGTCGTCGCAGCCCGGCGTCACCACCGTCTACATGCGCGGCGTCGCTTCGGGCGGGGACGGCAACCACTCGGGCTCGCTGCCCTCGGTGGGCACCTATCTCGACGAGCAGCCCGTCACCACGATCGGCGGCACGCTCGACATCCATATCTACGACGTCGCCCGCATCGAGAGCCTCGCCGGTCCGCAGGGTACGCTCTACGGCGCGTCGAGCGAGGCGGGGACAATCCGCATCATCACCAACAAGCCCGACACCGCCGGCTTCTACGGCCGCGTCGACGGCGAGGTGAACAGCGTCCGCTCGGGCGGAATCGGCTACACGACCGAGGGGATGCTCAACATCCCGTTCAGCGAGCGGATGGCGCTGCGCGTGGTCGGCTTCTACCAGCGCGACGCCGGCTTCATCGACAACGTGCCCGGCACGCGCAGCTTCCTGCCGCAGCCCGGCGGCATCACCGTCACCAACGACCAGTTCGTCGAGAAGGACTATAACGACACCGAGACCTACGGCGGTCGCGCCGCGCTCAAGATCGACCTCGACGACAATTGGACCGTGACGCCGACGCTGCTCTACCAGGAGCAGCGCAGCCACGGCAGCTACGCCTATGATCCCAAGGTCGGCGATCTCGAGGTGCAGCATTTCTACCCCGAATATCGCAAGGACCGTTTCGCTCAGGCGGCACTGACGATCGAAGGCCAGCTCGGCAACTGGGACGTGACCTATGCCGGCGCCTATCTCGACCGCCGCGCCGAGCAGTCGACCGACTATACCGACTACTCGGAAGCCTATGACTCGCTCTACTCGTCGGTCGGCGGACTGGCGGGCTATTTCTATTATCAGGACGCCGCCGGGAACACGATCGACCCGCGCCAGCGCGTCGTCGGGCGCGACCATTTCAAGAAGACCAGCCAGGAACTGCGCGTCGCCTCTCCCGCGGATCAGCCGTTCCGTATCGTCGCCGGCGGCTTCTACCAGCGGCAGAGCAACCTGATCTTCCAGGACTATCAGATCCCGAACCTGGGACCGGACGTGTCGGTCAACGGCTATACGGGCACGCTGTGGCTGACCCGCCAGCACCGTGTCGACAAGGATTATGCGGTGTTCGGCGAGGCGAGCTACGACCTCACGCCCAAGCTGACGCTGACCGCGGGCGCGCGCGCCTTCATCTACGACAATTCACTCGTCGGTTTCTTCGGCTTCGGCCGCAACCCCGGCGTCGATCCCGAGGACGGTCGGCCCTATACGGCGTCGCCGTTCAACGCCGCGGGCAGCTCGCGCACCGGCGTGGCGAGCTGTTATCTCGCGGGCGGCGGCACGCTGCGCGACGCCTATCTCAACGGCGGCGACACCAGCGCCTTCCTGACGACCAAGGATGTCGGCGGCATCCCCTGCGCCAACCTTGGCGTGGTCGACAACGGCAAGGTCGTGCCCAAGCGCGCCGACGGTCAGGGCGTGACCTATCGCTTCAACGCGACCTGGAAGCCGACCGATCTGCTGCTGCTCTACGCCACCTGGTCGAAAGGATTCCGCCCGGGCGGGATCAACCGGCGCGGCGACGTCGGCGACTATAACGCCGACTTCCTCACCAACTACGAGCTCGGCTGGAAGACGACGTGGCTCGACGGTCGACTGCGGATCAACGGCGCGGTGTACCAGCAGGACTGGGACCAGTTCCAGTTCGCCTTCCTGGGCGAGAACAGCTTCACCGTCATCCAGAACGGCCCCGACGCGCGGATCCGCGGCATCGAGATGGACGCCAACGTGAGCGCCGGGCCGCTCTCCTTCACCGCCTCGGGCGCGTACACCGACGCCAAGACGCGCACCGACCTGTGCCGCGCGGTGACCTGCTCGCCGGACGGCGGCGACGTGGTCTCCGCGGCGGGCCGGCGCCTGCCGATCACGCCGCGCTTCAAGCTGAGCGCCACCGCCCGCTATACCGTCCCGATCGGGGCGGCGAAGGCCTACCTCCAGGGGCTGGTGGCGCACCAGAGTTCGGCCGCATCCGACATCCGGCTCGGCGTGGTGGAGGTCGGCACCGGCCGCCTCGCCAACCCGTCGGAAGAGATCGGCCGGCTGCCCGCCTACACCACGGGCAATCTCGCGCTGGGGGCGGAATGGGGCAAGTACACGCTTGAGCTGTTCGCGCGGAACCTGTGGGACGAGCGCGGTCAGATCGCGCGCTTCATCCAGTGCGGCTCCTGCTACCAGCGGCCCTATGCCGTGCCGATCACGCCGCGCACGATCGGGCTGCGACTGGGAGCGAAGTTCTGAATGTCGCCGCGGCTTCCGTCATCCCCTGCAGCGTCATCCTGAACTCGTTCTCGGATCCACGTCGCTTCACTTACCGCACACGTGAGGAGGGGTTCGGTGGATCCTGAAACAAGTTCAGAGTGCCGCCAGTAAGAGGGGCCGCCCGCACGTCACGGCGGATCCGGCGTGCGGTGGTGCGGGCGCGGCGACCGTATTCGCCGCGTACCGTCGACCGCGCCGCCCGTTAACTCGCTGGCGGTGGGGCATAACGCTCGGTAAGCCGGCGCGATGACCGGATCGCCGCACGACGAGGAGGACGTCCGCTGGTTCCGCCGCGCCATGATGGCGGCGGGGCACGCCATCGTCGTCACCGGGCCCGAGATCGAGCGTCCGGGACCGGTGATCCGCTTCGTCAACGCGGCGATGTGCGCGCTCACCGGCTATGCCGAGCACGAACTGCTCGGTGCCACCCCACGGCTTGTGCAGGGTCGGGAGACCGATCGCGCGGTGCTCGCCGCGCTCAAGGACGCGCTCCGCGCCGGGCGTGGCTATGCCGGCGAGACGGTCAACTATCGCAAGGATGGCGCGCGCTACGTCGTCGACTGGACAATCGACCCGATCCGCGACGACGCGGGCGCGATCGAGGGCTGGATCGGCGTGCTGCGCGACGTCACCGCCGAACGACGACGCGACGCCCGGCGCGGCGCGACCGACGCGCGGCTGCGCGCGATCTTCTCCGCCGCCTCGGTCGGCCTGTCCGAGATCGATCAGCAGGGCCGCTTCCTGCGCGTCAACCAGGAGCTGTGCCGCCTGCTCGGCCGCGACGAGGCCGAGCTGCTGCGCCTCAGCGTTGCCGACGTGACTCAGTCGGCCGATCTCGCGCCCTCCTTCGCCGCGGTGGAGCGCGCGCTGGCGAGCGGGCGCACCGCGACGCTCGACAAATGCTACCGCCGCCGCGACGGCGCCAACGTCTGGGCCAACAGCAGCGTCACCCCGCTCGGCGGGCCGGGCGAGCCGACGCGCTCGCTCCTCGTCGTCACCATTGATCTCACCGCGCGCAAGCGCGCCGAGGCGGCGCTGCGCGAGAGCGAGGCGCGCTTCCGGCAGTTCGGCGCCGCGTCGGCCGACGCGCTCTGGGTACGCGACGCGCGCGACCTGCGCGTCGAATATGCCAGCCCGGCCTTCGAGCGGCTGTACGGCCTGCCGCTCGCGACCGTCGACGGCCGCGACGACCTGCGCCGCGTGGCGCGGCTGATCCTGCCCGCCGACCGCGCCGGCGCGCTCGACGCGGTGCGCCGCGTCCGCGCGGGCGCGACCGTCACCGCCGAGTTCCGCATCCACCGTGCCGCTGACGGTGCGGTGCGCTGGGTGCGCGACACCGCTTTTCCGATCCGCGACGGCGAGGGCCAGATCCACCGCATCGGCGGGATCAGTGAGGACGCCACCGCGACCAAGGCGAGCTCGGACCGGCTTGAGGTGCTTGTCGCCGAGCTGCAGCACCGCACGCGCAACCTGCTCGGCGTCGTGCGCGGCCTGTCGAACCAGCTGATCGCGAGCAGCGCCTCGCTCGATGATTTCGCGGGTCGATTCGATGACCGGCTGCGCGCGCTGGCACGGGTCAACGGGTTGCTCGCGCGCCTGAGCGAGGGGAGTCGCATCACCTTCGACGAGCTGGCGCGCAGCGAGCTCGAGTCGCTCGGCGGTGCCGACTGGCTCGGCTCGGGGCGGGTGACCATGACTGGGCCGACCGGCGTGCGGCTGCGCTCGAGCACGGTGCAGACCTTCGCGCTCGCGCTCCACGAGCTCGCCACCAACGCGCTCAAATACGGCGCGCTGTCGCAGCGCGGGGGGCGGCTCGCGCTCGACTGGCGAGTTTCGGAGGATGGCGGCGTGCCGATGCTGCACGTCACCTGGCACGAGAGCGGCGTGGCGCGCGACCCGGTCGCGGACGCGCCGGCGCCGGGCGGTGGCTACGGGCGCGAGCTGATCGAGCATGCGCTGCCGTATCAGCTTGGGGCGCGCACGCGCTTCGCATTGCGCGACGACGGCGTTCATTGCGAAATCGCGCTACCCGCCTCGCGCGGTTCCGAAACCGCGCGCGCTGCGCTAGAGCCGGGGGCAGCACCCGGCCGCGCCGGGCACGACATCGGAGAGGATTGATCACCGCATGACCCAGATGGGCCGGTTCGACTGGGCAGACCCGTTCCTGCTCGACGATCAGCTGAGCGAGGACGAGCGGATGGTGCGCGACACCGCGCGCGCTTATGCCGAGGACAAGCTCGCGCCGCGCATCGTCGAGGCGTTCGCCAACGAGCACACCGACCCCGCGATCTTCCGCGAGATGGGCGCGCTGGGGCTGCTCGGCCCGACCATCCCGGAGGAATATGGCGGCGTCGGCGCCTCCTACGTCGCCTACGGGCTGGTGGCGCGCGAGGTGGAGCGGATCGACTCGGGCTATCGCTCGATGATGAGCGTGCAGTCGAGCCTCGTGATGTACCCGATCTACGCGTACGGCTCGGAGGAGCAGCGCCACCGCTGGCTGCCGGGGCTGGCGCGCGGCGAGCTGATCGGCTGTTTCGGGCTGACCGAGCCCGACGCCGGCTCGGACCCGGGCGGCATGACGACGCGCGCGCGCAAGAGCGACGGCGGCTACGTGCTCTCGGGCGCCAAGACCTGGATCTCGAACAGCCCGATCGCGGACGTGTTCGTGATCTGGGCCAAGAGCGACGCGCAT
Source organism: Sphingomonas phyllosphaerae (assembly GCF_029623345.1). GTDB lineage: Bacteria > Pseudomonadota > Alphaproteobacteria > Sphingomonadales > Sphingomonadaceae > Sphingomonas > Sphingomonas phyllosphaerae_C. Next base: position 17,262 of record NZ_JAPYKH010000014.1, on the reverse strand, counting down.
GACGGCGCGATCCGCGGCTTCGTGCTGGAGAAAGGCGCCAAGGGGCTCGCCACGCCCAAGATCGAGGGCAAGCTCTCGTTGCGCGCCTCGATCACCGGCATGGTGATGATGGACGAGGTCGAGGTCGGCGAGGACGCGTTGCTGCCCAACGTGGCGGGGCTGAAGGGGCCGTTCGGCTGCCTCAACCGCGCGCGCTACGGCATCAGCTGGGGTGCGCTGGGGGCGGCGGAATATTGCTTCCACGCGGCGCGGCAATACGGGCTCGATCGCAAGCAGTTCGGCACGCCGCTCGCCGGGCGGCAGCTGTTCCAGAAGAAGCTGGCCGACATGGAGACCGAGATCGCGCTCGGGCTGCAGGCGTCGTTGCGCGTGGGGCGGCTGATGGACGAGGGCCGGTTCGCGCCCGAGATGGTCTCGCTGGTCAAGCGCAACAACGTCGGCAAGGCGCTCGACGTCGCGCGCGCGGCGCGCGACATGCACGGCGGCAACGGCATCTCGGGCGAGTATCAGGTGATGCGCCACCTGATGAACCTCGAGACGGTCAACACCTACGAGGGCGCGCACGACGTTCACGCGCTGATCCTCGGCCGCGCGATCACGGGGATTGCGGCGTTCTGAGCTTGTAGATCCTCCCCGACACGGGTAGGGGGACCGCTCGCGAAGCGAGTGGTGGATGGGGCTCTCCGCTCGGCGCGACGCTCGTGGCGGCGCGCGCCACGTGCCGCAGCGCTTGCGGAGAACCCCCTCCACCATGCTGCGCATGGCCCCCCTCCCCGTGACGGGGAGGATCTGGGAACCTGGCGTGCTTCGCCCCGGTTCTCGCCGCATCGCTTCAGGAGCGTGCGAGATGGCCAAACAGAGCAAGGCGCAGCAGGAGACGGTCGAGCGGGTGATGCACGAGTTTGCGGAAGGCGAGCTGGAGACCAGCGCGGGCCGCAAGGTCACCAGCCGCCAGCAGGCAATCGCGATCGGCCTGAGCGAGGCGGGCGCATCGACCCAGCAGAGCCCCGCGCGGAATCGCCGCCGAAGGGATGACGCCGAGCGGCGCGAGCGCGCGCAGGGGCCGAGCAAGGCCGAATTGTACGAGCGCGCGAAGAAGGCGGATCTGCCGGGCCGCTCGACGATGAGCAAGGCCGAGCTGGAGAAAGCGCTCGGTTGAGGGTGCTGCGATGCAGTGGCCTTTTCCCCGCTCCGCTATCCACCGCCGTCATCCCGGACGTGATCCGGAATTCACCCCACCGCGAGAGCAGCGGCGCCAGGATGTGCGGCACGGTGGATCCCGGACCAAGTTCGGGGTGACGGCGGGGGGTGGGGGGGCGACAGCACTCCCGCGTACCGCCACCAAAGCCGCGACCCTGCCGCCCGCCTCGTCAATAGGCCGCCGTGAAGCGCGCGCGCGGGTGGCGGTGCTGCTCCAGCTCGTCGACCATCGCGATCGCGTAATCGGCAAAGCTGATGCGGCTCTGCCCCTCGGCATCGACCACCAGCTCGTCACTGCCGAGCCGGAACTGCGTGGTGCGCGGCCCCTCCTCGATCAGCGCGGCGGGCGAGAAGAAGGTCCAGTCCACGTCCTCCACCCCGCGCAGCGCGTCGAGGAAGCGAACCCCGCCCATCGCCATGTCGCGCCACGCCGCCGGGAAGTCGGGCGAGTCGATCAGCCGGCCGCCATCGGCGCTGCGAAGACTCGCCGCGCCGCCGGTGACCAGCAGCCGCGGCACGCCGGCGGCGCGTACAGCGCCCAGCAGCGTCTCGGCGGTAACGTCGAAGTGGAGCGCGCTGATCACCGCATCGTGACCGCGGACCAGCCCGGCCAGAGCGTCGGCGTCATGCGCGTCGCCCGCTATCGCGGTGACGCCGTCGTCCGCGGGGATGCCCTCCGGATGGCGCGCGACCGCGGTGACCTGATGGCCGCGCCGCGCCAGCTCCTGCGTGATCTCCTTGCCTGCGCGACCGCTCGCGCCCAGCACCGCTACCTTCATCTCGCCCTCCGAGGGTGGTTTCCAACGGTGACCTACTTGGCTAGGGCGCGACGTCATGCAAGACGGCACTTCGATCTCACCTGGTTACTTCGACGATACCGCGCGCGGTGATGTTTATGCCGCGGACTGCCCGACGCGGCGCCTGCTCGACCGTGTCGGCGACAAATGGAGCGTGTTGATCCTGCTGCTGCTCGGCGACTCGCCGCGGCGTTTCAGCGAACTCAAGCGCCGCATCGCGGGCGTGTCGCAGAAGATGCTCAGCCAGACGCTGCGCTCGCTCGAGCGCGACGGGCTGGTGACTCGCGAGGTCGAGGCCAGCGTGCCGATCAAGGTGGTCTATCGCGTCACGCCGCTCGGGCGCGAGCTGCTCGGCGCGCTGCGCCAGATGATCGACTGGGCAGAGACGCGGATGGTCGCGGTCGCCGCCGCGCAGGCGCGCTACGACACGCGCGACGAGGCCGCGGCGGAGATGGTAGCGCTCCCCGGGTGATGCTGTTAACCCTCTGATCCACGGCGCCGAAAGCGTCGACAGCAGAGGGAGAGGGACATGCGCGAGGCCGACCGCCGCACCATCATCGCCGGGCTCGGGGTGGGGCTTGCTGCCGCCGCGAGCGGCGCCTGCGCCGCGCCGTCGCGCGATCGCAAGATCGGCTATGCCGTGGTCGGGCTGGGCCGCTACGCCGAGCTGATCATGTCCAAGTTCGCCGAATGCGACCACTCGCGCCTGGTCGCACTGGTCAGCGGCACGCCGGCCAAGCTCGAGAAGTTCGGCGCGCAGTACAACATCCCCAAGACCCACCGCTACAGCTACGCCAATTTCGACACGATCCGCGACAATCCCGACGTGGACGTGGTCTACGTCATCCTGCCCAACTCGATGCACGCCGAATATGTCGTGCGCGCCGCCAAGGCGGGCAAGCACGTGATGTGCGAGAAGCCGATGGCGGTCTCGGTAGCGGAATGCCAGACGATGATCGATGCCTGCCGCGCCGCCAAGCGCAAGCTGATGATCGGCTATCGCTCGCGCTTCCAGCCGCACAACAAGCTCGCGATCCAGCTGGCGCAGAGCGGCTTCGTCGGGCCGACGCAGATCATCACCTCCGAGCACGGCTTTACCATCCAGCCCAACCAGTGGCGGCTCGACCGCCCGCTGTCGGGCGGCGGCTCGCTGATGGACATCGGCATCTACAGCCTCAACGCGGCGCGCTATCTCGCCGGCGAGAATCCGGTCGAGGTCAGCGCGATCGAGTCGACCGACCGGTCCGACCCGCGCTTCCGCACGGTGGAGGACAAGATCTCCTTCCTGCTGCGCTTCCCTTCGGGGATCGAGGCGACCTGCGTGTCGAGCTACAATTCGAACCACAACGCCTATCGCGTCACCGGCAGCAAGGGCTGGATCGAGCTCGAGCCCGCCACCTCGTACGAGGGGCAGAAGATGCGGATCAACCGCGACGGCCGCACCGAGCCGCGCGACCCGCCCGCGGGCAAGGCGCAGCACGCCGGACAGCTCGACCATCTCGCCGAGTGCATCCTCGACGACAAGGAGCCGCTGACCGGCGGCGAGGAGGGACTGGCGGACCTGCGCGTGATCGAGGCGATCTACCGCTCGGCGCGCGAGGGCCAGCGCGTGCGGCTGGTATGACCGCGCTCACCCGCCGCGCCGCGCTGGCGGGACTGGGGGCGGGGCTGGGCGCGGGGGCGCTGCTCGCCGGCGCCGCGCGCGCGGCCGAGCCGCCGCCGATGGGGGTGCTGCGGCTCGACCCGCGGCTCGACTCGATCATCCCGCGCGGCGCGACGATCGAGACGCTCGCCACCGGCTATCGCTGGGCCGAGGGGCCGGTGTGGGTCGCCAAGGGCGAGTATCTGCTCTTCTCCGACGTGCCCGCCAACGTCGTCCATCGCTGGTCGCGCCGCGACGGCGCGCGGCCGTTCCTCGATCCCTCGGGCCTGCAGACGCCGATCCCGCCCGCGATCCGCGAGGCCGGCGCCAACGGGCTCGCGCTCGATCACCGCGGCCGGCTGATCGTCGCCGACAGCGGCACGCGCGCGATCGTCCGCGTCGATCTCGCCACCAGGAAGCGGACCGTGCTGGCCGACCGCTATCGCGGCAAGCGCTTCAACAGCCCCAACGACGTGGTGGTGGCGCGCTCGGGCGCGATCTATTTCACCGACCCGACCTATGGCTTCGCGGCCGGCCCCGACTCGCCGCTGCGCGAGCTCGATGTGACGGGGCTCTACCGGCTCGATCCCGACGGCACGGTCACGCTGCTCGACGGTGCGCGGCGCTTTCCCAATGGCGTCGGCCTCTCGCCCGATGAGCGGACGCTGTACCTGTCCTGCTCGGACGACGCCGCGCCGCTGGTGTGGGCCTATACGCTCGACGCGCGCGGCTCGCCGACCGGCTCGCGCGTGTTCAGCGACATGCGCGCGGACAAGGCGAAGGGCTGGGCGGGCGCGCCCGACGGCATGGACGTGGCCGCGGCGGGGCATCTGTTCGTCAGCGGGCCGGGCGGCATGCACGTGCTCAGCCCGGCGGGGGAGCCGCTCGGTATCATCGGCAACGGCAGGCCGATCGCCAACGCTTGCGTGGGCGAGGGTGGCCGCAGCCTGTTCCTCACCGCTTCGGACCGGATCTGCCGCGTCGCGCTGGTGGGGTAAGAAGGCACGCGCGGGTTGCCCACGCTCTGGTTCCGGAGGAGGGGGGCAGGTGCGGGGCCTCGCCGCACATGCGGCGCTCGCGGAAGCGCCCCACCCCAACCCCTCCCCTGAAGCCGAGGGGCTTGCCCTCCGCACTGTGGCGCAGAAGCAACCATCCCACATCAACGATCCATCGCAGCCCGCCGCGTGTCGACACGAGTCCGTGCGCACCTTACATTTACGGTTAACGGCGCCACCCGAGCGCCGCACCAGAGGGAGAAGAAGCATGCGGTCCACCCACGCCACGCGGCTGCTCAGCGGCGCCGCCACCGTCGCGCTGACGCTGCTCGCCGCGCCCGCGCTCGCCCAGTCCGACATCGCGCCCGACACCAGCCAGACCACTGCCCAGAACACCGCGCAGCGCTCGCAGCCCGACACCGGCATCGTCGACACGACCGCGCCGACCGGCGACGACATCATCGTCGTCGGCACCGCGGGCGGCGGCACGCGGCGGCAGGACGCCGCCTTCGCGGTCACCACGCTCAGCGACGACGCGATCGAGCGCGCCGCGCCGAACAGCACCGCCGATCTGCTCCGCACCGTTCCCGGCGTGATGGCGGAGAGCTCGGGTGGGCAGAACGGCGCCAACATCTTCGTGCGCGGCTACCCCTCGGGCGGCGACGCGCAGTTCGTCACCTTCCAGCTCGGCGGCGTGCCGATCTTCCCGCCCTCGACGCTGTCGTTCCTCGAGAACTCGCAGCTGATCCGGCTCGACGAGACGGTGCAGCGGGTCGAGGCGGTGCGCGGCGGCACCGGCTCGCTCTTCTCCAACGGCCAGCCCGGCCTGACCGTCAACGTCGTGCCGCGTACGGGCGGCAGCGCGCTGCACGGCCTCGCGAAATTCTCCTACACCGACTATGACGAGGCGCGCGGCGACGCCTGGGTGTCGGGCCCGCTCGGCGAGAACACCGGCTTCATGATCGGCGGCTTCTACGCGCAGGGCAACGGCATCCGCGACCCCGGCTTCCGCGCCGAGAAGGGCGGCCAGGTCACCGCCAACGTCCACCATGATTTCGAGGGGCGCGGCTCGGTCGAGGTCTACGCGCGCTACCTCAACGACCGCGGCCAGTGGCTGCTGCCGATCCCGGTGATCCAGGACGGGCGCAAGATCAGCGCCTATCCGGGCTTCGACGCGGGCACCGGCACCCTGCTCGGGCCCGAGACGCGGCTGACGCGCAACGTCCAGGGCAACACCGTCAACCTCGAGAACGGCCGCGGCGCCGACGTGATCAACACCGGCATCACCTTCGACTATGAGGTGGCGGACGGCCTGCGCGTGCGCGAGCGGATGAGCTATCTCGGCGGGCGCGCCGACACGGTCGGGCTCGTCCCCGACGGACCGCCCACCGCCGCCTCGGCCATCGCGACCGCGCTCGGCGGCGCCGGCTCGACGGTCGCCGCGCTCAGCTACGTCAACGGCGGGGGCGCGGTCGCCTCGGGCGCGGACACGCAGGTGATGCGCGCGGGCATCTGGAGCGTGCAGAAGAAGATCACCTCCTTCGTCGCCGACACTGCGCTGGAGTGGAAGGTCGGCGGCAACAAGCTGACCGGCGGCTTCTACTACGCCGATTACACCACGCGCGACCAATGGGCGCTGGGCAACCAGGTGCTGCTCACCGCCGAGCCGCGCACGCGGCTGCTCAACCTGACGCTCAACGGCGGGCGCACCGCGACGCAGAACGGCTTCACCAGCGGCGACGGCTTCCTCGTCGACGCTTATTACAAGGGATCGGACCTCGCCTTCTACGCGGTCGACGAGCTGCAGATCACTTCACAGCTGCGCGTCGACGGCGGCCTGCGCTATCAGAAGCACATCGTCGACGGTAACCTACGCACCCCGGCGGCGACCCAGGTCAACCTCGATGGCAATCCGAACACGCTCTACGACAATGCCGTCAACGTGTTCGGTGAGCGCCGCGCGCTCGACCCGTTCCGCGAGGGGCGCTGGTCGTGGACCGCGGGCGCCAACTACGACTTCACCTCGCAGGTCGGCGTGTTCGCGCGCTACAGCCGCGGCCACAGCTTCCCGCAGTTCGACAACCTGCGCGAGGGGCTGACGATCGTCGCCAAGGTCGACACCTATGAGGGCGGGCTCAAGGTCTCGATGCCGTGGCTCAACCTCTACGCCACCGTGTTCCACAACAAGTTCGACGGGCTGGCGACGACGCAGCTGATCAACAACGTCGCGCTGAGCCAGGTCGGCGGCGCCAAGGCGACCGGCGTCGAGCTGGAGGGCGCGCTGCGGCCGTTCGCGGGCTTCAGCCTGGCGGCGGCGGGGACCTTCCTCGACGGCACCTACCAGGACTTCTTCACCGGTGGCGGCGCGATCGACAACACCGGCAACCGCGTGCAGCGCCAGCCGCGCTGGATGTGGCGCGTGACGCCGTCCTACGAGCTGCCGGTGGGTAGCCTCCGCCCGTCGCTGTTCGCGACGCTGCAATATACCGGCGACCGTTTCTCCGATCCCGAGAACCAGCAGCTGCTGCCGCGCTTCTACCAGCTCGACGCGGGCGTCTCGGTGGAAGTCGCCGAGCGGATCCGGCTCCAGGTGACCGGCAACAATCTCACCAACGAGATCGGGCTGACCGAGGGCAATCCGCGCATCATCGGCTCGCAGGGGACCGGGCCGGTGCTGGCGCGCCCCATCCTCGGCCGCTCACTGCGCTTCAGTGCGGCGCTGAGCTTCTAAAGGGCGGGACGCTTCTTCCTTCCGTCATCCCGGCCTTGAGCCGGGATCGATGTTGCCGCCGAGACAACGGCTCGGGCCTACGCGGCACCATGGATCCCGGGTCAAGCCCGGGATGACGGCGGAAGATGCGACGGCCGGTCGCGGGGGGCGGTCGAGCAGTTGCACCCGGTATACGCCAGCGATGCTAACGTATCCGCTTGCCCGGCTTCCTTACGTGCCGCATACAATAAGATAATTGCTTTCGAATGGCGCAACGCCGGGAGCTCAGCTTGGAGCGCGGCAAGAAAGCGGTGAGCGCGCAAGCCTCTGCAACGACGCACGCGAAGGAGAGACGATGACGATCAGCGAGGGGATCAGCCGCCGCACGTGGCTGGCAGGCGCGGCGGCAACGGCGATGGCGGGGGCGCTGCCAAGCGCCGCGCAGGCCGCGCGGCGGCGCAAGGCGGGCGACAAGATCAACGTCGCGGTAATCGGCGCGGGCGGCATGGGCGCCGCCAACGCCTCGCGGCTGACCGGCGAGAATATCGTCGCCGCCTGCGACGTCGATTTCGATCATGTCGCCAAGTCGCTGCTCGGCCGTGACGGCAACACCAACCCCGAGCGCATCGCGCTGCGCGCCGCCTATGACAAGGCCGAGCATTTCAGCGATTACCGCAAGCTGTTCGACAAGCGGAAGGACATCGAGGCGGTCCTGATCGCCACCCCCGACCACCATCACGCGGTCGCGGCCAAGATGGCGATGGAGCGCGGGCTCCACGTCTATGTCCAGAAGCCGCTGACCTATACGGTGGCGGAGAGCCGCATGCTCGCCGAGCTGGCGCGGAAGAACCCCAAGCTCGTCACGCAGATGGGCAACCAGGGCCACTCGGGCGACGACGGCCGTCGCGTCGTGGAGCTGCTGCGCGGCGGCGCGATCGGCACCGTCCGCGAGGTCCATGCCTGGACCAACCGCCCGATCTGGCCGCAGGGCATCGCGCGCCCCGAACCGGTGGCCAAGCCCGCCAGCCTGGACTGGGACCTGTGGCTCGGGCCGGCCTCGGTCGACTGGGGCTACCATCCCGATTATGCGCACTTCAACTGGCGCGGCTGGACCCCGTTCGGCACCGGCGCGCTGGGCGACATGGGCGCGCATTTGCTCGACTTCCCGGTGTGGGCGCTCGAGCCCGGCCTGCCGACGCGGGTCGAGACGCGCCACTCGCGCTGGGCGTCGCGCGACCAGCCGGCGCAGCCGGGCAGCTGGCCACTGGCGGGGCTGACCTTCTTCGAGTTCGGCAATGCCAAGGGCGGTCCGGTCAAGCTCACCTGGTACGATGGCGGGCTGATGCCGCCGAGCCCGCGCGACCTGCCCGCCGAGGCGGTGATGTCGCCCGAGGGCGGCGTGCTCTACGTCGGCGACCAGGGCATGCTGATGCACGAAACCTATGGCGAGAAGCCGGTGGTGTTCGGCGCCGGCGCGGCCGAGCGCGCCGCGGCGGTGCCACGCTCGCTGCCGCGGATCGCGGGCGGGTTGCAGGGGCACGAACGCAACTGGCTCGCCGCGATCCGCGGCGAGACGCAGGCGTCGTGCCCGTTTGCTTATGCGACGACGCTCAACGAGACGATGCTGCTCGGCATGGTCGCCCTACGTGCAGGGCGGCCGATCACGTATGATGGCAGCGCCGCGCGGATCACCGACGCCGCCGACGCGAACACGCTGCTGACGCGCGACTATCGGAGCGGGTGGACGATCTGACGCACGGGTGATGCATAACGGCGACGGGTTCTGAAACGTCCTCCCCGCGAGGGGAGGACCTTTTCACGCCCCGTCCCCTCACGATGCCCGCGCCGCACCGGGGACGAGATACCACGCGCCGTCCACCAGGATCACGCGCGAGGCCGCGCCGTCGTGACCGTCCATCGCACGCGGCGCACCCGCCACGGCGACGCGACGGCGCGGCACGCGCTCGGTCATGATGATGTCGTACGACTTGATCAGCCGGTATAGCGTCGTCCGCCCGATGCGCAGCCGCTGCGCCGCATGGGTCAGATTATTGTCCGTAGCGAGCAGCGCCGCCAATATGGCATCGCGCTGTGCCGCGGCCATCGTGCCGCTGATCTGCCAGTCCGGAACACTCATTCGAGCACCTGTCACCGCACCGGAACGGCCCCGAGGGGCGCGTCTATCACCGGCCATCAGGTTAAGCCGTGCCATAGGTCAGATCAACGCACTATTAATCACCATTTCACGTGAAGTTCAGGTCTCGGCAGGGGGGGGCGGGCGGCCGCTCAGCAGCAACGCCCGCCGCCGCCGCGATAGCGCGCGGCCTCGCGCTCGCGGAAGAATTGCACGCGGGTCATCGCCTCGCGCTCGGGATGATGCTCGGCGAGGTGGCGGCGATAGGCGTCATAATCGGGCTGTCCCACCATCAGCCGCGCGGTCTGCGCCAGCCGCCGCCACAGCGCGGTCACTCCGCCGCTCCCATGCCCGCCGGCGGGATCTCGCTGACGCTCGGCCGGTCGAGCCGCCGCACCGCGAGGCAGGTGCGCACCGCATAGACGAGGATCGCCGCCACCACCGCAAGGAACAGCGCGCACAGCGCCGCGTCGATCCGGTCGTTGAGCACGATCCGGTGCATCTCGGCGAGCGTCTTGGCGGGTTTGAGCACCTCGCCGCGCCCAGCGGCGTCGGCGAAGCGGCGCGCGTGCGCGAGGAAGCCGATCGCGGGATCGGGATGCGCCAGCTTCATCACCCCGGCGGTGCCGGTGCACAGCACCAGCCAGGTCGCCGGCAGCACCGTCACTGCCACGTAGCGCGCACGCTTCATCCGGAACAGCACGACGGTGGCGAGCAGCAACGCCACTGCGGCGAGCATCTGATTGGAAATGCCGAACAGCGGCCACAAGGTGTTCACCCCGCCGAGCGGGTCGGTCACCCCCTGGTAGAGGAAGAAGCCCCAGGCGCCGACGCACAACAGGGTGGCGATCAGCCCCGGCACGAGGCCGCGGCTTTCCTTGAAGCGCGGCACCGCCAGCGCGAGCAGGTCCTGTAGCATGAACCGCCCCGCGCGCGTGCCCGCGTCGACCGCGGTCAGGATGAACAACGCCTCGAACAGGATAGCGAAATGGTACCAGAAGGCCTTCATCGCGGGGCCGCCGATCGCGTGCGAGAAGATCTCCGCCATCGCCACCGCCAAGGTCGGCGCGCCGCCGGCACGGCTGATGATCGTGGTCTCGCCGACTTGGCGCGCGGTTTCGGTGAGCGTCTCGGGCGCTACGGGGAAGCCCATCGCGCTCACCGCCGCGGCGGCGGTGACGGGATCGCCCGCGGTGATCGCGGCGGGGGCGTTCATCGCGAAATAGATGCCGGGGTCGAGGATGCACGCCGCCACCAGTGCCATGATCGCCACCGCGCTCTCCATCAGCATTGCGCCATAACCGATGAAGGCAGCGTCACTTTCGCTCGCGATCAGCTTGGGCGTGGTGCCGCTCGCGATCAACGCGTGGAAGCCCGACACCGCGCCGCACGCGATGGTGATGAACAGGAAGGGGAACAGCGGCCCGGCCCAGACCGGCCCGCGCCCGGTCGCGGCGAAGTCGGTCAGCGCGGGCATGCGCAGCGGCGGCGCCAGCAGCACGATGCCGATCGCCAGCGCCGCGATCGCACCGATCTTGAGGAAGGTGGAGAGATAGTCGCGCGGCGCCAGCAGCAGCCACACCGGCAGCAGCGACGCCACCGCACCATAAGTGATCAGCCCGACGCACAGCGCGACGGGCGTGAGCGTGAACCACGGCGCCAGCGTGGCGCTCGCCGCGACCGACTGGCCGAGCAGGATCGCCGCGACCAGCCCGATCACGCCGATCACCGACACCTCGCCGATCGCGCCGGGCCGCAGCCAGCGCGTGTAGCCGCCCATCACCATCGCCAGCGGTACGGTCGCGATCACGGTGAACAGTCCCCAGGGGCTCTCCGCCAGCGCGCGCACCACGATCAGCGCGAGTACCGCGAGGATGATCACCATGATCATGAAGGCGCCGACCAGCGCGATTGTGCCGGGCACGGCGCCCATCTCCATGCGGATCAGCTCGCCGAGCGAGCGCCCGTCGCGCCGCATCGAGATGAACAGCACCATGAAGTCCTGCACCGCGCCGGCCAGCACCACGCCGGCGAGGATCCACAAGGTGCCCGGCAGATAGCCCATCTGCGCGGCGAGCACCGGGCCGACCAGCGGCCCGGCGCCCGCGATGGCCGCGAAATGGTGGCCGAACAGCACGCGCCGGTCGGTCGCGACATAGTCGAGCCCGTCGGCGCGTCGCACCGCCGGCGTGGCGCGCGCCGGATCGATCGCGACCACGACGCGCGCGATGTAGCGCGCATAATAGCGGTACGCGACCAGGTAGACGCAGAGCGCCGCGGCGACGATCCACAAAGCGTTGACCGGCTCGCCGCGCACTGACGCCACCACGCCGAGGCAGGCGGCGCCGGCGAGCGCGAGCAGGATCCATGGTAGGTGCCTGGTCATCGTCGCTCGCTCCTCGTCCTTACCCTCCCGCTATGCGCGCTGAGGCCCGGCGCGATCAACGGGTCAAGCGTCAGAAGCGCAGCCCCAGCTCGAGCCCGATCGTGCGGCGTTCGTTGAAGAAGCCGCCAGTCCCCACCAGCCTGGTATATTCGCGATAGAACAGGTGCCCCAGCGGCGGCCGGGGCCCAGGTGGGAACGGCAGCGATCCACCCGTGACCGTCATCGTACCTGAGCCCCGGCCTGCGCCAGGGCACAAGGAACTTGTCCTCACGTCATCGCGGCTGGGCCGACCTTGCTCAGCACGCCACCCGCAGCGGCTCGGGCGCGCTATCCGGGGCAGGGGCAGCGTGCTCCGGCGCGCGCGGGTCGGTGCCGTAGCGGTTGGCGCCGCGCGTGCCCGGCAGCAGCAGCAGCGGCGCGGTGATCGGAAGGAGCAGCCACCAGCCCGAGCGCCCGGTGTCGTGCAACCGGCGCGCGTGCACCGCGACGCCGGGGGCGGCGCCGAACAGCAGCACGAAGCCCAGCGCCGCGAGCAGCACGCCGCCTCTGGCCATCTCGGGGCGCAGGTCGAGCGCGCCGAGCCAGGGCGCGGCGAGATCGGGCACGTGCCAGGCGAGCGCCAGCGCAGCGAGCAGCGTGAGGTCAAAGCCGAAGAGTTCGCGCCGCGTCGCGCGCCCGGCGAGCTCGCCATAGAGCCGCCACGGCCGGGTGAGATGCTCCATCGCTCGCCTCCCTCGACGCGCCTGCGCCGTAGGGGAGACTTAGCGAGAAGAAGGGGTAGAACGGCGGAGTCGAGCGGGGCGATGACCCGTTATGGCGGAGGGGTCCGGTCGACCCTCACTGACTTACTACTTTAGGCCGAACCGTGCTCCCCCGCACGCGGGAGCCCGGACCCGCCGGTGGCGACGTTGGTGGCCCTACGCTTCGGCGTTCGCCGGAGCACGATGGTGGCTCAGCGGAGCTGGTTCAGCCTCGCGCGCACGCCATCAATCACGCCGCCACGCGCCGCCGCTCAGTCGCGACGCACGCCTACGTCGCGAAAGGCGCGCGGCTCGACCGGCGGGATCGCCGACTCGTTGAGCGCGCACTGCCACAGGCCGACGTCGATCCAGCGCCCCTGCTTGTAGCCGACCTCGCGGTACACGCCGGCACGACGGAAGCCGACTGCCTCGTGCAGCGTGATCGAGGCGTCATTCGGCAGCGCGATCACGCCGATCGCCTGAGTGAAGCCCTGGGCGCGGAGCGTGTCGACCAGCGCCTCGTACAACAGCCGGCCGACGCCCTGGCGCTGGGTCGCGCCGGCGGCGTAGATCGAGGTCTCGACAACGTAGCGATAGGCCGGACGGTCGCGGAAGCGCGTGGCATAGGCGTAGGCAAGCAGTCCGCGCTCGCCGCCGTCCTCGCCGTGCGAGACCGCGACCATCCAGGGATAATAGCCATCCCACTCGAGAATCCGCTCGCGCATCGCCGCGGCGTCGGGCGCCTCGCTCTCGAACGAGACGGTGCCCTGCAGCACATAGGGCGCGTAGATCGCGGCGATCGCGGCGGCGTCGTCGGCGGTGGCGGCGCGGATCGCGATCGGACCGGGGGGCATCAGAGCCCCACCTTGGCGAGCACGAGCTGCAGCAACGTCCGGTCCGCCGCGCTGGCGCGCACCGGGCCGAGCCCGGCGCACTCGAGGCATTGCGCGCGCACGGTCGCGCCGGTCAGCATCCGCTGCGCGTCGCCGAGCGCGACCGCGAACGCCTGCTGGCGCTGCCACGCCAGCTGGCCGATCGCGTCGGCGGGGGCGCCGGCGTCGTCGTCGTCCTCCTGGCTGGCCAGCTGCTGCGCGATCTGCGCGGCGAAGCCCGGCTTCTTGTCGAGATAGACCACCGGCGGCTTGTCCTGGTCGAGCTTGGCGCGACGCGCCGCCTCGCGCACCGCGGCGTCGAGCCCGCCGAAGCGGTCGACCAGCTTGAGCTGGTGCGCGATCCCGCCGACCCAGACGCGGCCCTGGCCGATCTCATTGACTCGCTCGACCGGCAGCTGGCGCGACTGCGACACGCGCGTCAGGAACTCGCGATAGCCGTGCTCGATGCCAGACTGCACCACCGCGTCGAGCTGCGGCGTGGTGCCGGCGAGCAGGTCGGGCTGGCCCGACAAAGGTGTGGTCTTCACCCCGTCGGCCGAGAGCCCGATCTTGGCGAGCGTGTTCTCGAAGGTGGGGATGATGCCGAAGATGCCGATCGAGCCGGTGATCGTGCCCGGCTCGGCGAAGATCACGTCGCCCGGGGTCGACACCCAATAGCCGCCCGAGGCGGCGAGCCCGCCCATCGACACCACGATCGGCAACCCGCGGCGCTTGGCCTCCATGATCGCCAGCCGGATCTTCTCCGACGCCAGCACCGAACCGCCCGGCGAGTCGACGCGCAGCACCAGCGCCTTGAGCTTGTTGTCGATCATGCCCTGGTAGAGCAGCTTGGCGATCGTATCGCCGCCGGCGGTGCCGGGCTGCGCCTCGCCGTCGACGATCTCGCCCGCGACGGTGAGCACGCCGATCTGCCCGGTCTTGGGCAGCGGCGCGGCGTCGACATAGGGCTGGTATTTGATCGTGCGGAACCAGCCCGCTGGCTTGCTGTCGTCGCCGCCGGCGAGCTGTGCGACGCGGCGCCCGAAGGCGACGCGGTCGCCGAGCTTGTCGACCAGTCCGGTGGCGACATTGGCCTGGGCGACGTCGCCCTGCGCCTGCTGGACGAGCTGCGCCGGCTGCGCCAGCCACGGCGCTACCTGCGCCTTGGGCCGCGCGATCGCGATCGACTCGCGCCACTGCTGGAAGAGCGTGCCGTACAGTTCCTGGCTCGCGGCGCGCGCCTCGGGGCTCTGGTCGGTACGGGTATAGGGCTCCACCGCCGACTTGAACTTGCCGACGCGGTAGACGTGCGCGTTGACCCCGATCTTGTCGAGCAGTCCCTTGTAATAGAGCTGGCTGCCACCTGGCCCGGCGAAGATCGTGCCGCCCAGCGGGTTCATCCAGATCTCGCTCGCCGCCGAGGCGAGGCGATAGCCCGCGTCGGTATAAGCGGTGGCATAGGCCAGCACCGGCTTGCCCGCCTTGCGCGCGCGCAGCAGCGCGTCCTGCACCTCGCCGAGCGCGGCGGGATAGCCGCCGCCGAACTTGTCGAGATCGAGCACGATCGCCTTGACGCGGTCGTCCTGGGCCGCCGAGTCGATCGCGCGCAGCAGGTCGCGCAGGCGATATTGCTTGCCGATCTGCTGGCCGCTGAGCAGCGCGGTGGGCTGGATCTCCTCGGGCTGCTCGACGATCGGACCGTCGAGCGCGAGCAGCAGCGCGCCGTCCTTGATCGCGCCGGGGCGCGAGCGCGCGTTGAGCGCCGCGAACAGCAGAGCGAAGAACAGCAGCATCGCCGCGAGGACCAGTGCGTCCTTGATGCCCACCAGCAGCTTCCAGGCGCCGCGCACCAGTTTCATCGTCTCGATACCTTCTGCGGGAGAGTCTCGCGGGTGGAGCGTAGCCCGGCGTGTATCAAGTGAGCAATACGCTTTGGGTGGGGGTAGCGGCGGATCCTTGCCTCAGACCTTCCTCGTCCGCGCCGAGGCGAGACTGCGCGACCGTGCGGTCGCACCGCTCAAAAAAATTCCGTGAGCGATCGGCGCCGCGCCGCACGCGGCTTCTAAGTAGCCCTGAAGGTATGGCTTTGTCCGAGGACGGCAGAGCCTCGTGCAAGCGGGTGACGACAAGCTGCGAACCAACAGCGGCACGTCGCGCGGGGGTTAAAGGGAAATATTCGATGATGTTGATCAATCCTGCGCGGGCAACGCTGCGCTACGGGATCTCGACCGCTGCGTTGCTGACGGCGGTCGCTGCCCCTGCTTACGCGCAAAGCTTCGCGCCGACCCCGGTGACGACTGCTGCCGGGCCGTCCGTCACGCCTCAGGAGGGCGCGCCGCAGGAGGCCGGGTCGCCGCAGGCCGCGCCTACAACCGAACCGCGCAAGGAGATCGTCGTCACCGGCACCTTGTTCCGCGATTCGAACACGAACCTGATCTCGCCCGCGACCGTGCTGACGTCGGAGACGCTCCAGCGCGGTAATTTCACCACGGCGGAGAAAGCGATCCGTTCGGTGTCGGCCGATGGCGCCGGCTCGATCTCGACCGGCTTCCGCACCGGCCTCGCGGCCGGCGGTGCCGCGGTGTCGCTGCGCGGCCTGGGCGTCTCGTCGACGGTGGTGCTGATCGACGGACTTCGCTCGGCCAATTTTCCGCTCAACGACGACGGCCACAATGCCTATGTCGACCTCAACTCGATCCCGCTCAGCGTCGTCGACCATATCGAGGTGCTGACCGACGGCGCCTCGTCCACTTATGGCGCGGACGCGATCGGCGGCGTGGTCAATCTGATCAGCCGCAAGAACGTCCGGGGCATCGACGGCTCGGTCCAGGCCGGCACCACCGCGCATGGGGACGGTTCGCATTACCGCGCCACGCTGACCGCGGGCGTCGGCGATTATGAGACCCAGGGCTTCAATTTCTACCTCAACGGCGAATATGCGTCCGACGGCTATATCACCAATCACTCGCGCGGTTACCCCGTCAACACGCTCGATCTGCGGCGGAGCGGCCTGCTCGACAACAACCGCAACGATGATTCGCTGACCACCGCCAACCCGGAGGCGGTGGTCACGCGGGTGAGCCAGAGCGACCTCAACATCCCGCTCGCCGGCCAGGTCGGTGCGCCGGCGACCAAGCAATATCAGCTGCTCAACCCGAACGGCTGCCCCCGCGGCACCTTCACCTCGACCGAGCGCGACGCGCGCGGCATCGGGTGCGTGCACGACCTTCCCGACGAGTATCTGGTCATCCAGCCGCGGCAGCAGCGTTACTCGACGACCGGGCGGCTCACCGCGCGGCTGGGTGACCATCTCGAGATGTTCGCGAGCGGCAGCTATTCGCACGACGATCTCACCATCCCGAGCACGCCGACCCCAATCCGCCAGATGCAGCCGTTCGGCGGCTCGCCCGACCTCGCGTCGGCCAATCCTGGGATCGTGCTGCCCGTCTACGTCTGCTCGACCGGCGTCAACTGCGCCACGGCGCCGGACCGCAGGCTGAACCCGAACAATCCCTATGCCGCCGCTTACGCCAACGCTCCCGCCGCCGGTGCAGCGCGCATCTATTATCTGTTCGGGGACATTCCGGTGTCGACCGAGCGCTATGTCGACGTGTTCCGCGCCACCGCGGGCATCTCGGGCACGTTGGGGGAGGGTTTCAGCTTCCGGCTCAACGGGGTCTATGCGCGCGACGATTTCAGCATCACGCAGCACGGCTTCCTCCAGATCGGCGGCCTGCTGCAGGCGATCAACACCGGCGCCTATGACTTCGTCCATCCCGAGCAGAA
>NZ_JAPYKH010000013.1 GCF_029623345.1 Sphingomonas phyllosphaerae | reverse complement strand
GCGCTGGAGCGCCGCCGCCGTGCTGGCGTTGGCCGGCGGCGCGTTGCTGACCGCACGCGCCTGGCGGATCGCGCGGCCCGCGATCGACGAGCGCACCCGCCGCCGCCTCGCGCCGCACGCGCGCGCCGTCGCGCACCCGAGCGCGGCCGAGATCGAGGTCGCCTGATGCGAGTCCATCATCTCAACTGCGGCACCTGCTGCCCCGCCGGCGGCGCGCTGTTCGACGGCACCAGCGCCGGCGCGCGCGCGCATCTCGTCTGCCACTGCCTGCTGATCGAGAGCGAGGCGGGGCTGGTGCTGGTCGACACCGGCTATGGCACGCGCGACGTGGCGCGGCCGCGCCAGCGCCTCGCCGAGTTCTTCATCCAATTGTGCCATCCGCAGCTACGCGGCGAGGAGACCGCGCGCGCCCAGGTGATCGCGCGCGGCTTCGATCCCGCCGACGTGCGGCACATCGTGTTGACCCACCTCGACTTCGACCATGCCGGCGGGATCGAGGACTTTCCCAACGCCGCGGTCCACCTGCTGTCGCGCGAGCGCGAGGTGGCGGACGCGCGCGCCGGCGGCGCCTTCGTCGGGCGGCGGCGCTATCGCCCGCAGCAATGGGATGAGGCGGAGAATTGGCGGCTCTACGCCGCGGGCGGGGGTGAGCCCTGGTTCGGCTTCGACGCGGTGCGCCAGCTCGAGGGGCTGCCGCCCGAGCTCCTGCTGGTGCCACTGGCGGGCCATACCTGGGGCCATGCCGGGGTCGCGATCCAGGAGGACGGCGGCGAGTGGCTGCTCCACGCCGGCGACGCCTATTTCTACCGCGGCGAGGTCGGCAGCGAGGAGTATCACTGCCCGCCGGGGCTGCGCGGATACCAGAAACTGATGGAGGTCGATCGAAGCGCGCGCCTCGCCAACCAGCGCCGGCTGCGGCGGTTATCCCTGGATCATGCCGGCGAGGTGCGCATGTTCTGCGCGCACGACCCGGTTGAGTTCGAGTTGCTTGCGGCGCGGGAGGGTCCGGTGTTTTGAGCCGGGCGCTTTGCTGTGAATGCTCGTCATCCCGCCTTGGGCCGGGATGACGGGATAGTGCACGCGTGTCTCGGCTGCGACGAGGGTCGATCCTCAGCGCCGGCGCACGATCTCGCAGCCGACCCGCGCGTCCGGGTACACGTCGGCCTTGACCGAGCGGACGCGCACCTGCCGCACGCGCGCATCCGCGAGGCACAGCGCGGCGACCCGCTCGACCAGCGTCTCCTGCAGCGCGAAGCCCTCGTCGGCCAGCGCGCGGATCCCGTCATGCACGCGGTCATAGTCGAGCACCGCCTCGATCGTGTCGGCGGGTACGCCGGGGTAATCGACGGTCAGCCACACCGACAGCAGCACACGCTGCGGCGCGGCCTCGTGCGGGTGGATGCCGAGCCGCATCGCCACCGCCATGTCCTCGATCAGCGTGGTGAACTCAGCCATGCCGGCGCCCGCTCCCCAGGTCGCCTTTCGTGAACATGACGTCGCGGTCGCTGCGGCAGAAACGCTGGCCCGCGTCGACGTAGAGCGTCTGCCCGGTGACGCTCTCCGCCTCGAGCAGATAAACCACCGCGGCGGCGACATTGTCGGCACCGACCGGACGGCGCAGCAGATTGGCGCGCGCGACCGCGTCGAACGCGGCATCGCTCTGGTCGCCGCTCGGCAGCGTCAGCCCGGGTGCGACGGCGTTGACGCGCACGCGCGGCGCGAACGCCTGCGCCATCAGCTCGGTCGCGCTCGCCAGCGCCGCCTTGGAAAGCGTGTAGCTGAAGAAATCGGGGTTGGGGTTGGCGAGCTTCTGGTCGAGCAGGTTGACCACCGCGCGCGCGCCGTCTCGCTCGGCGAGAGCGGCGGCGAGCACCGCCGGCGCGACCGCGTTGACCGCGTGGAGCCGCGCCGCCAGCGCCGGATCGATCGCGGCGGGTGAGTCATAGTCGAACTGCGACGCGCTGTTGACGAGCGAATCGACGTCGCCCGCGCGATCGAGCAGGCCGCGCAGCCCGGCGGTATCGGCGAGATCGCCCTGCACCGCGGCGCCGCCCAGCTCGGCGGCGAGCGCCTCGGCCTCGTCGCGCGAGCGGCCATAGTGGATCACCGGCACGTGCCCCGCCGCGGCGACGGCGCGCGCGATCGCGGCGCCCAGCCGCCTGGCGCCGCCAGTCACCAGCACGCGCCGCGCGGTCACGACAGACCCATCAGCGCCAGCACTTCCTTGCGGCTGCGATCATCGTCGCGGAACACGCCCATCATCCGGCTCGTCACCATCGCCACGCCGGGGGTGCGCACGCCGCGCGCGGTCATGCAGGCGTGGCTCGCCTCGATCACCACCGCGACGCCCTGCGGACGCAGATTGTGCCAGATACAATCCGCCACCTCGGCGGTGAGCCGCTCCTGCACCTGGAGCCGCCGTGCGAAGCCGTGCAGCACGCGCGCCAGCTTGGAGATGCCGACGACATGGTCGCGCGGCAGATAGGCGATGTGTGCCTTGCCGATGATCGGCGCCATGTGATGTTCGCAGTGCGACTGGAACGGAATGTCCTTGAGCAGCACGATCTCGTCATAGCCGCCCACCTCCTCGAACACGCGCGCGAGATGCACCTCGGGATGCTCGGCATAGCCGGCGCAATATTCCCTCCAGGCGCGTGCGACGCGCTGCGGCGTATCGCGCAGTCCCTCGCGCGTCGGGTCGTCGCCGGCCCAGCGCAGCAGGGTGCGCACCGCCTCGGCCACCTCCTCGGGGACGGGGATCTTTCCCGTGGCGGCCACCAGGTCGCCGTCGTCGGGCGTGTGTCGCGTGTCGTCGCTCATGCTTTTTCCCCTAGACGGCGCGGCGACGGCGATCCAGTGCGCGGCGCACCGTTACGCTCGCGCATCGTCGTGACGGCGAAATCTCCGCAGACCGGCCCTGTCGGCCGGCACGAACAGGAAGGAAGACCATGGCGACCACCACCACCACCGGCAGCAAGACCGGCGGCATCCACGCGCCCGTCCAGCCCTCGGCCGAGCTCGGCGCGATCGTCGGCAACGAAAAGCTGCCGCGCAGCCAGGTGATCAGCAAGGTGTGGGAATATATCAAGTCGAACAACCTGCAGAACCCGGAGAACAAGCGCGAGATCGTCGCCGACGAGAAGCTGAAGAAGGTGTTCGGCCGTGACAAAGTGACGATGTTCGAGATGAACAAGTACATCTCGCAGCACGTCAAGGCCTGATCCGGCCCGGCGGCGCGACCCGATCAGGCGAGCGCGCGCCGGCGACGATCCGCGGCGCGGCTAGGATGGAGGATGATGCTCCATCCCGCCGCGCCGCCCTCCGACCACGAGACCGCATTGGTGCCGCTCGTCCCCGGCGAGGGTGACCACGGCCGGCCGCGTCGATGCCGCGCCTACGCTGCCGTGGCCGCCGCGGCGTCACTGCTGGCGTTGTCGCGCGGCCTCGCGCCCGCGGCGGCCCTCCTGGCGACGTTCGCCGCGACGCTGCTGTACCTGGCGCGTCGCCTCGATCGGCATCGCGCAGCCGTGCTCGCAGTGCAGCTCGCCGCCATCGGCGAGACAAGGATCACGCATCGCTGGTGTCGCGCGCGGCCCGGCGCGGTCGCGCTCGCGGAAGGGCGGATCGTGTGGCTGGTCGATCGCTCCACCGCGGATCACACGGTGCGGCTCACCCCCGAGCAGATCGCGGCGGTGCGGCCGCTGCGTGGTTGGCGCGCGTGGCGCGTAATGCTGCTGTATCGCCTCGACCCGCACGAGGTGGCGCGGCGGTCCTTGATCTGCTTCGGCCGCGACCGCGCCGCCGCCGACGCCCTCGTCGCGCATCTCACCCGTCGGTAGCGGACGCGCGGTCAGCAACTTCCCCGGCGCAGCGCGGCGCGGTACAGCGCGGCGATGGCGCAACGACGCTCCCGTACTTCCGCGCGGCGACGGCCGGCGCGTCGGCGCGGTCGGCGCGGCGCGCGGACGTGGCTGACGTGGCCGCTGATCGTCGTCGCCTTTGCGCTCGCAGCGGTGACGCTCGGCTGGCTCGACAGCTGGCACCCGCGCGCGCCGCGCCGCGCGGCGGCGCGGCTGAGCGCCGAGGCCGCGCGGGCCTCAAACGACGCTTTCCCGCTCCATGCCGAGCGCCGCCGAGCCGCGCCGCGCTACCGCCTCCGCGGCGGCGAGGCCGAGCGCGCGCAGGCGGTCGAATGTCTCGCCACCGCGGCGCTGTACGAGGCGGGCGACGACCGCCGCGGCCAGCGCGCGGTGATGCAGGTGGTGCTCAACCGCGTGCGCGCGCCGGGCTATCCCAAGACCGTGTGCGGCGTGGTTTACCAAGGCGCGGCGCGCGACACCGGTTGCCAATTCTCCTTCACCTGCGACGGCTCGGTCGGGCGCCGCCCCGTCCGCGCCGGCTGGATCGGTGCGCGGCGGATGGCGCGGCGCGCGCTGGCGGGCGAGGTCGACGCCGAGGTCGGCCGGGCGACGCATTACCATACCGACTGGATGGTGCCGTACTGGCGCGACTCGCTGGTGAAGGTCGCGCGGGTGGGGACGCACCTGTTCTACGTGCGGGCGTGAGCGGGGGGTGCTGAGGGCAACGAGTTGCTTTGACGCGCGGTGGTGTTGATGTCGATTGTCTTCACCCGTCTTCCTCCCTCATCCCCGCGAGGGGAGGTGACGGAGGAAGAAGGGACGGCGACTGTAATCCGCACAACCGACCGTCCCGGCCGGCGCGCAATCTGCCGCCCGGAAGGGCTTGCGCGACCTCACTCGTCGCGCGCCTCCGCCTGCCCCCCTCACGGCTGCCAATTGGGCCGATAGCCGGGATCGAGCCGGCGATCGAGAAAATAGGCCGCGCTGATGAAGGCCAGATGCGTCAGCGCCTGGGGAAAGTTGCCCAGCGCCGCGCCGCGGCGATCCAGCTCCTCGGCGAACAGGCCGAGGTGGTTGCCGTAAGCGATGCCCTTTTCGAGCATCAGCTGCGCCTCATCCAGCCGACCGGCGCGGGCGAGGCACTCGGCGTACCAGAAGGTGCAGGTGGTGAAAGCGCCCTCGCCGCCCTCCAGCCCGTCATCGTCGCGGTAGCGATAGACCAGCCCGTCGTCGCGCAGCTGCGCGCCGATCGCGTCGAGCGTCTTCAGCCACACCGGATCGGTTGAGGAGACGAAGCGCACCAGCGGCATCATCAGCAGCGCGGCGTCGAGCGCGGTGCCGCCGCGCTCCTGGACGAAATAGCCGTGGGCGGGGTGGCGGAAATGCGCCCAGACGTCCGCGACGATCGCGTCGCGCGCCTCGGCCCAGGCGACCAGCGGCGCGGGCAGCGAGCGCTTCTTGGCGAGCCGGATGGCGCGATCGAGCGCCACCCAGCACATCACGCGCGAATGGAGGAAGTGGCGCGGCGGCCCGCGCATCTCCCAGATGCCCGCATCGGGCTCCTGCCAGTGCGCGATGACGAAATCGACGATGCCGCGGACGTGCTGCCAGCCCGCGTGGCTGATCGCTGCACCATATTTGTTGGAGAGATAGGTGCTGTCGAGCAGCTCGCCGAAGATGTCGAGCTGGGTCTGGCCGTGCGCGGCGTTGCCGATCCGCACCGGCCGGCTGCCGGCGTGGCCGGCGAGATGGTCGAGTTCGCGCTCGTCGGCCGCCTCCGATCCATCGATCGCGTACATCACGCGGATCGGATGCTCCCGGTCGGCGTGCATCACGCGCTCGCCGGCCCAGCGGCGGAAATGCTCGGCCTCATCGACGAAACCCAGCCGCATGAAGGCGTAGACCGTGAACGATGCGTCGCGGATCCAGGTCGCGCGATAGTCCCAGTTGCGCCCCGCGCCGGTCGCCTCGGGCAGCGCAAAGGTCGCTGCCGCCGCGATCGAGCCGTGCCGTGCCGAGGTCAGCAGCTTGAGCGCCAGCGCCGAGCGCAGCACCTGCTCGCGCCACCGCCCCTTGTAGCTGGCGTGGCCGAGCCAGTGGCGCCACGCCTGTGCGGTCGCCGCGATCGCGGCCTCTATCGATGCCGCGTCGGGGCGGGCGAGCGAGTCGTCGCCGAGCACGAACCAGGCGCTGTCGCCCGCTGCCAGCGTGAAGTCGGCGGTCACACCGCCCGCTCCGTCGCCGACGACGAGCGGCATCGAGGCGTGGAGGCGCAGCGCGAGGTCTGCTCCGGCGAAGCGCGCACTTCGGTCCTCGCCCTCCACCCGCGGGACCTCGCGCGCATAGTCGAAGCGCGGTGCGCAGCGCGCGTCGAAGCCGACCGTCCCCTGCGTGACGGTCACGCGACGGAGCAGGCAGCGCGCGCCGAGCGTCCCGACCGCGTCGGGATGGGGCATGAGGTCGATCACCTCGGCGCTACCCTCCTCCGCCATCCAGCGGGTCACCAGCACGTTGGTGTCGGGCAGATAGAGCTGCAGCCGGCGCGGGTCGGCGAGGCGCGGCGCGAGCCAAAAGGCGCCGCCCTTCTCGTCATCGAGCAAGTCGGCGAAAATCGTGGGGCTGTCGAGCGACGGCCAGCACAGATAGTCGATCGTGCCGTCGCGCGCGACGAGCGCGGCGGTTTCGAGATCGCCGATGATGCCGCGGTCGCCGATCGAGCGCGGCGGGATCCGGCGCGCTGACCGGGGGCGCTCGGCCGGGTGCGCGTCCGCGCCGTTGCCAACGGCCCCGGCGCGCTCAGCCATTGTCGCGGAACTCGGGGTAAAGCGTCATCCCACCGTCGACGAACAAGGTCGTGCCGGTGACATAATCGGCGTCGTCGGAGGCGAGCCACACCGCCGCGCGCGCGACGTCCTCGGGCTCGCCGATGCGGCCGTAGGGGATTAGTCGCAGCAGCTTCTCCAGCGCTGCGTCGGTCTCCCATGCCTCCTTGTTGATCGGCGTGCGGATCGCGCCCGGAGCGATGGCATTGACCCGGATGCCGTCGGGCGCGACCTCCTGCGCGAGCGAGCGAGTGAGCATGCGCACCCCGCCCTTGGCGGAGGCATAGTTGACGTGCCCCGCCCAGGGAATCACCTCGTGAACCGAACTCATCGCGATGATCGTCCCCGCGCTGCGCGCCGGTCGCGCGTCGCTCGGCTGCGCGCGGAAGCGGCGCACCGCCTCGCGCGCGCAGAGGAACTGGCCGGTGAGATTGACCCCGATCACCGTGTTCCATTGGTCGAGCGAGAGGTCGGCGATGGCGGCGTCCTGCTGAACCCCCGAGTTGGCGACGAGGATATCGACGCGGCCGAAGGCGGCGGCGGTCTCGGCGAACAGGCGGACCACCTCTTCCTCGTGCGAGACGTCGGCCTCGATCGCGACGGCGCGTCCGCCCGCGGCCTCGATGCGCCCGACGAGTTCGTCGGCCGGTTCGCGCTGCGAGCGATAATTGACCGCCACCGCAGCGCCGGCGCCGGCGAGCGCCGCGGCGACCGCTAGGCCGATGCCCGAGCTCGCGCCCGTGACGATCGCGCTGTGGCCGGCGAGCGGTCGCGCCGGGTCGGACCTCGTCGCCATCTCAGTCGCGCGTAGGAGAGGAGGCGTTGACCGGCTCGGGCGCCGACACCGCGCGCAAGCTCTGCAGCTGCGTCTCCGGATCGATCCGGCGCGTGCGCTGCTTCACCTTGACCGGCTCGGCCTTGCCGCTGCGCATCGCCGCGACGACCGCCTCGATCACCGCGAGGTCGGCCAAGCCCTCCTCGGCGTCGGGCTCGGGGTCGCGGTCCTCCAGAATACAATCGCTGAAGTAGCGCAGCTCGCCGCCGAACTGGTCGGTCGCGGCGAAGGTCTCGTGCGAGTCCTTGCCGCCGAGGCTGCGGAACTGTTCGAGCCCCTGCCCGAAGCCATAAGCGGGGTTCATCTCGATCGAGCCCTTGGTGCCGACGACGATCAGGCTGTCGACGGCGTCGGCGGCGTAACTCACCGTGAACTGCGCCAGCTTGCCGCCGGGCATCCGCAGCGTCGCGGCGATCGTGTCGTCGAGGTCGCCCAGCCCCGCGGCGGCGTGGCGCGCGCCGACTGCGGACACGACCTCGACCGGCTCGGCGCCGAAGAGATAGCGGATCGCGTTGATCGGATAGGGTCCCATGTCGAACAGCGGACCCGCCTCGATGCCGTGGTGCGCGCGATGGTTGGCGGGGTCGAGCGGCTGCGAGAAGAGCGAGGTGAAGGCGATCAGCTCGCCGAGCTCGCCCGCGCGGATGCGGCGGATCGCGTCGAGCGTGGCGGGCTCGAAGTGGAGGCGATAGGCGGTCATCAGCTTGGCCTTGCCGCGCTTGGCCGCGTCGGCGATCCGCTGCGCCTGCTCGCTCGACACCTCCAGCGGCTTCTCGCACAGCACGTGGATGCCCGCCTCTAGCGCGGGCACCGCGAACTCGGCGTGGCGCCAATTGGGGGTGGCCAGGTAGACGGCGTCGATCTCGCCGGTCTTCAGCAGCGCGGCGAAGCTCTCATAGCCGAAGAGGTGCTTGACGCCGTATTTCTTCCCGAGCTTGGTGAGCTTGACCGGATCGCCCGAGACCAGAGCGGTGATCTCCGAGTTGCCGGTGTGCTTGACGCCGGGCATCAGCGCTTCCTGCGCGATGTCGCCCAGACCGACGATGGCGTAGCGCACCTTGCGCCCGCCGAGCCCTAGTGCCGACGCGATGCTCATGCCTGTCTCCGCTGCGTTCATTCGAGGAACGCCGCAACCGCTTGGGAGCGGGGGAAGGTTCCGCTGGGCGCGCTAGTGAAGCGCCGACGCGACCGCCGCGCGGAGCGCCGGCAGCACTTCGGCCTCGAACCACGGGTTGCGACGCATCCACAGCTGCGAGCGCCACGACGGGTGCGGCAGCGGGAACAGCGCCGGCCCATATGCGCGATAGTCGGCCACGCGCGGCGTCAGCGCGCCCGGACCGAGCACGTGCGCCTGGGCATAGCTGCCGACCAGCAGCGTCAGCCGCACCTCGGGCATCCCCGCCAGCAGCGATTCGCGCCACCGCGCCGCGCAGGCGCGCGGCGGTGCGCGATCACCCCCGGCGGCGCGGCCGGGATAACAGAAGGCTATCGGCAACGTCGCCACCCGCGCCGCGTCGTAGAAGGTGGTGGCGTCGATCCCCATCCACTCGCGCAGCCGGTCACCCGAGACGTCGTCGAACGGGCGGCCGCTGGCGTGAACCTTGCTGCCCGGGGCCTGGCTCGCGATCAGCAGCCGCGCACCCGGCGAGACCTGGATCACCGGCCGTGCGCCGAGCGGCAGCTCCGCGTCGCAGGCGGTGCAGGCGCGCACCCGCGCCACGAGCTGGTCGAACGTCTCCACCGCGGCCGAGGTAAGCCTCACCCATCGCAGCGCAAGAGGGGCTTGGCCGCGGCGCCCGCGCGCGCCATCTTGCGATGCGGAGACGCGCGCGATGGATGACCTACCCCCCGACAGCAAGCTCACCCGGTCGAAGCGGCGCTGGGCCGAGGAGCACAAGTTCGCCGACGCCGCGCCGCCGTCGGAGCGTGAGCGGCTACCGCCCGGCCAGCATCTCGTCACCAACTGGCCGGTGCTCGACCTGGGGCAGACGCCGGCCGTCGCGACCGCGCGCTGGCGGCTCGAGCTCGGCGGGCTGGTCGAGCGGCCGGTCACGCTCGACTGGACCGCGTTCATCGCGCTGCCGGAGACTCGATCGCGCTCGGACATCCACTGCGTCACCACTTGGTCGCGCTACGACAATGACTGGACCGGGGTGAGCACGCGCGACCTGCTCGATCTGGTGCAGCCGCGCGCCGAGGCGCAGGCAGTGATGCTGCACGGCTATGACGGCTACACCACCAACGTATTGCTCGCCGACTTTGTCGCGGCCGGCTCGCTGGTGGCGCATGCCTGGCAGGGACGGCCGCTGACGCGCGAGCACGGCGGGCCGGCGCGGCTGATCATCCCACACCTGTACTTCTGGAAGAGCGCCAAGTGGATCCGCCGCATCGAGCTGATCGCGCGCGACACGCCGGGCTTCTGGGAGGCCAACGGCTACCACCTGCGCGGCGACCCGTGGAAGGCCGAGCGCTACGGGTAAGGAGGAAGGTGGCGCACCCGACAGGATCATAACCCGCTGTTCGCCGCTGCAAGGCGGCTGCTGCCGCGGCGGGGCTGGAGAGCGTGGACGATGTGCTGCCGTCGATTATGGTGCTCGACGAGCATGCATGAGGAACGAGGGACCTGATGATTGAGCCGGCCGCAAGGCGGAGCGACTTGGGGCTTGTCCTATTGACCGCTGGCTGGGTAGCAGTCCTCATCGTCACGGGCTGGCAGCCGTACGACCGCGCGACGTGGTGGATGGAAGTCGCGCCCGCGCTGATCGTGCTGCCGGTCCTCTGGGCCACGCGTCACCGCTTTACGCTGACGCATCTCGCCCTCTCCCTGATCTTCGTTCACGGCCTCGTGCTCATGGTGGGTGGTGCATACACCTACGCCAGGGTTCCGATCGGCTACGACGTGCAGCATCTGCTCGGACTCGGCCGGAACCCGTACGACCGGTTCGGTCACCTGATGCAAGGGCTCGTGCCGGCGATCGTCCTGCGTGAGTTGCTGATCCGGCTCGGCGGCTTGCGACCTGGACGTTTGGTGACGATGCTGGTGTTGGCGTGCTGCTTGGCCGTGAGCGCCTCATACGAGCTGATCGAGTTTGGGGCCGCTATGGCGCTCGGTCAGGGTGCTGATGAGTTTCTCGGCACACAGGGTGATCCGTGGGACACGCAGTGGGACATGCTCATGTGCGTCTTTGGTGCGGTTGTCGCTCTGGCTACGCTATCGCACGTCCACAATCGCCAACTTGGCCGCCCGTAGACTCGCTTCGGCTCCTTGCGACGGCGGCGCAAGCTAGCCTGCATATGGCCGGCTATGCAGTCATGCCTTAATGCGTCGGCCATGGATGTAGCGATCACGATCAGACCTGAGCATCCTGGCGACGAGGCTATAATATCCGGCATCGTGCAGCGAGCGTACGCTGACGTAGCTTACAGCGATAAACGCGAGCACCTGATGGTCGACCGGCTTCGCAGGACGGATGCGTTCCTTGCGACCCTATCTCTGCTCGCCGAAGTGGAAGGCGGGGCGGTTGGGCATCTCCTCCTCACGCGCGCGCACATCCGCGGGCAAGACGCGGCCGTCCCGACGTTGGCACTAGCGCCGCTTTCTGTCGTCCCCGACTACCAAGGGAGAGGGGTCGGTCGAGGGCTGGTCGAAGCCGCTCATGCGCAGGCTCTAGTGCTTGGGTTCGGATCAATCGTGCTGGTTGGGATCGCGAATTACTATGCGCGCTTCGGCTACGAGCCACTGAGCAGATACCGCATCACGCTGCCGTTTTCGGCCCCGGAGCGTGATTGCATGATCCTTCCCCTGCGTCCCGACGCGCTCTCAGGCGTCACCGGTGTTGTCGAGTACGCAGCTGGATGGATCAATCATTAGTCGATTGCGTGGTCAGCCGCCGTCGATGATGCGGCTATGTCATGCAGCCGGCACCGCGGCGTTGTGACAGGCGTTGAGCAAGGCGCCAACCCCGAACGGCTTCCGTAGAAGCGTCACGCCCGCTGGCATTTGCAAATCACCTTCAGACAGGCCGGACGATATTACGACCCCCACGGCTGGCCAGCGCTGACCTACCTCCTGCGCCAGCTGCAACCCGTCCAGACGGCCGGGCAGACGGACGTCAGTGAGCATAACGCCGACGACGTCGTTCTCCGTCAAAAGGCGGATCGCGGCGTCAGCACAACCAGCCTCAAGGACAGTGTAGCCTTCTTCTTCCAACGTGCTGCACACGTGAAGGCGCACGAGCGGCTCGTCCTCGACGACAAGGATTGTCTGCATGTGATCCCCCAATGCTGCGCTAATCGCGTCTAATTTATGTGAGGCCAACGGACCCGCAGTCGGCTGGTTCATTAAGAACCTGGTCCGCTGTCCCAATCGGGGGCAGATACAGCTCAGTACGCTCGCGCTTTGAGCATCCGCTTCGCTCCTCGCACCGGCGCTGGAGCGGTCAGTTGCCTACGAGCCGACGCGCCAGCGACGATCAGGACGATCGTCCGAGGCGGCTGATGCGGCGGCGCTGGTCGCCTCCGTCACACCGGCTTTCGCAGCGGCTCCGGCTTCTTGCCATCCGGCAGCTTTTCACGGAGGTGCTCATGCACCATCGCCGCTGAGAATGGCTTGCCTATGAAGGTGGCTTTATCCGGCATGTCGCCTGGCCCCGGCTGGACGTTCCCGCTGGCGATGACGATCTCGATCCAGGGCCAGTGCTCGGCAACATGGTGGGCGAGTGCGAAGCCGTCCGTGTCGCCGGGCATCTCCACGTCGGAGAAAAGGAGAGTGATGCTCTCCGCACGATCGGGCAGCAGCTCCTTTGCCGCATCGCCATGATCGACCGAGTCACAGCGAAAGCCCGCATCCTCAAGGATGCAGCACATGTCCATGAGGATCAGGGGGTCGTCATCGACGGCGAGCGCGAAGGGGATGGTAGAGGAATTCATCCGCCATGAACCGCTGATCTCGGCTAAGGTCCCTTGGCCGCGCGATTTTACCTACGCGAGCCGTCCCAGTGCGAGGCACCGGGCAACACCTTTTTGGCGCTGGTCCCCGTGCGCTAAGCTCTCTCCGCAATGATCGCGTGATGATGGCGATGCCGCCGGCGACGAAAGCACCAGCGCTGATCACCACGGATGCCTTCGCGGTAGAGCCGTAACGCGATCGGCCGAGTAGCGGCGTCAAGGAACCCAACGCGGGTCAACCCCGTTCCTCCGCCACCCGTACCGAACCGACCGGTTCGGACTAGGCAGGAGATCGAAGATGGGTGAGTTCACCGACAAGCTGGACGCGGCGGGCAACAAGATCGCCGGCAAGGCCAAGGAGCTTTACGGCGACGCGACCGGCAACGAGCAGCTGGCGGCCGAGGGCGAGGCTCAGCAGCTCAAGGGCACCGGGCAGGACGTCAAGGGCAGCGTCAAGGGCGCACTCGGCGACAAGCTCTAAGTCATTCATCGAACGACAAGGGCCACTCCGGCGTGTTGCCGGGGTGGCCTTTTCGCACCTATAACAAACGAAGCGCGGTGGACCGCGATCGTTAGTCCGCCTGTTGTCCCTACTTCACGGCGACGAGGCCCGCGCCGCCCAACATCACTACGAGGCCAGTCACCTTCAGCCACGTGACCGGTGAGCGCTCCAGTCCGAGGACGCCGTAATGGTCGAGGGCGAGCCCGAGCGCCGTCTGCGCGAGCAGCGCAGCCACGAGCGCCGGACCAGCGCCCAGCTTCGGGGTCGCCCATGCCGCCAGCGTGATCGTCGCTAGACCATAGGCACCGCCAGCCCACGCGTACCAAGGAAGCGAGCGCACCTCGCTCCAGGCGGGCCGAAACGGCAGGAAAGGCGCTGCCGCTATTAGGATCAGGGCGCTTAGACCGAAAGCCACCACCATCGCAAAGTAGAGGCTACTGGCGCTCTTTGTGACCCAACCGTTGGTGGCGCCCTCAAGGGCGGTGATCAACCCCGCGGCTACGATGGCGAACAGCGGGAGGATCGACTTCATCGCGCCCGAACGCACGGGCGGTGCTATCGTGGCTCATCAACCTATGTTTTTCTTTTAGCACCATAAAACGCGAAGAATGCTCTCCGCTTTAGACCTCAACGCTTTCGTAGTACCGCCGGGTACCCCTTCACCTGCACGCCGAACCACGTCTGGGACGGCGATGGGCCAGTGTGGTGCGCCGACGGTTCACGCGCGCAATGTCCGGCATCGCGGCTCGAGAGAGTGATGGCAGCTGCCGCAGCAATCAGCCTTGCCGGAGCGCAACGGCCGAGCAAGCACGAGACACCCTCGCGCAGCTCCTTGGACGCGCCACCGGACGCTCTCGCCGGGGTCGCCTGCTTGCGAAGGGTCCACCGCCATCCTGCCACTCGCTCGGCAACAGCAAGGGCGAGAGATCAGAAATCACGTGATTGATGCGACGGAGGCGAGCCGTCGTCGGGCCGTCAGCGTTCGTCGTTACGCTCCTGTGCCACCTTGATCGGCTGAACGTCGTCAAGCTTGGCTAGCAGGTCCTCAAACCCATCTGCGCCGTGCACGCGGTAGCTTTGCCTGAAGCCCTGCCCCAAGACGTTCAAGTCGCGCTGGGTCAAGAGCGCCACGGCGACGATGCGATCGTTAGTCACGTTGGATCAACGGGGTTTGCCGACGCAAGTGCCACGTCCCGCCCGCTTTTCTGGCGCCTTGTGCCCCGGAGTGGGAACGGGAGCCGCCTGAGACGACGCTGACGACCTTGCAGAAGCTAAGCTCGTTTCGCAGTTTGGTCTCGCTGCTCCACAAGGTACCAGTTGCCATCGACCAGCGTCACTCGCGGCTCAAGTTTCCCGGCCGAATGCCTTCGACGGAGCGCACCCGACCGACGAGCCTCCTCATCGAACTTGACGTCATACTGCTCGATGAGACGATACAGTGTTGTTCTGCCTATTCGCAGGCACTCGGCCGCTGCACTGAGATTGTACCCAGAAAGCCGTAGAGCCGACTGAATGGCTGCGCGTTGCGCGTGGGCCATTGTACCCTCAATCTGATGGTCTATGCTCATTTTGTAACGCCCAGCCTACCAAATGCCCCTGCCGCGGCTGCCGCCATGTGCGAAAATGCTGATACATCGGAAACAGAACGAAGCATTGTAGATTGTTGCATGCTGAGATCATCTCCGTTGAAGGCGCCTTCCAGATGCCGATGCGAAGGTACGAGGCTTCGGCCCGTCGGATGCGCCATGCCAACGTGGGTTAATCAATTGCAGTGCAGATGAACCGCGCAGCAAAGGATTGTCACATTCGTGTGCTGCTGTGACGATCTAACCCCGCCCAATATGATGACCCCACGCATTGGCTGGCACGACTCGAAGGGCGATGCGACCATTCCGGCATAGGCGATCTGCTGGAGCAGCGGGTGCTATGTGTAGGCGAGCTTACCTCGTCCGGCTTGTAGCCTCCGCCACGCTTACGGTCGTGGACGCCGCAGCCGCTGCCGCCGCTTCCTTCAGCATCCTCGGGTTCGTACGATCAAAGCCCGTGGAGCTATGCCGGCCGGGCCAGCAAGCCTCGCTTCCTACCGGGCCCGCAAGCGACGGCGGCAGACATCGTTGCGGGCGCCAAAGTGAACAGCATCTGCGGACCTCCGATCGGCACCATCACCCACGTCACCGATCGCGAGGCTGTCGTGAGGACAGCGCAGGCGCAGCTGAACGGCCCAGCATTACACCGTCCCAAGGAGGGATCACCTCACCGCGTTGGCAGTGGCGCCGCTCGAGCGGAATGATCACATTCTCCGCGTGGGCTTTTCAAATGACAATGACATCGAACAGACGGCCGCGGCCCTTGTCGCACGACACGGATCCCGCGCGCGACAGCAGGTCGTCGATCAGATCATAGCGGCGATCCGCGCGCACGATATAGCTGCGGCGAAGCGGTGGGACGAGATCGGAGAGGCCGTGGATCGCACGCTCGCGGCTTAACTCAATCCATAGACGGAGTGGGCGGCGCTTCGCGATCGATCGCGCGTGCCCTGGAGAGCCCGTCTCGAGGAATCAAGGGCTGGGCAGGATCAGGCGTCACGCCGGTGACAACGCGGGCGCGGTGAGCACCTCGACGATCTGCTGCCACCGCTCCCGAACCGCGTCGCGTGCTTGCTCGCGCTGGCGCTCCGCAACCTCCATCGCACGGCTGCCGAAGCTATTCGCGAAGGCTGAAGCGAACGCCTCCAGCTGATCGGTTTGATCGGTCATTTGCAATAGCCCTCGCCGCTTGTGCGCGATCCTTTTAGCGCGCGAGTGCTGAGTGAAGATCCTACCTGCGCCTATGAGAAACGACGCCACGCATTAGCCGAACGTCGAAGGTAGCAGCGCACGAACCTGAGCGGCCAACCCAAGCGGATCGAACGGCTTCGCAATCGTTCCGACGGCGCCAGCAATTGCATAGCGTGCCACATCAGAGGGTCGCACCGCCGCTGTGAAAAACGCGATCCGCGGCGCATCACCCATGCGTGATTGAATGGCCTTCATCAGGGCCACACCATCCATGTCGGGAAGGTTGTTGCCGGTAAGAACCAGGTCCGGCTTGGGGCTGTTTTGCAGATGCTGCAGCGCGTCGGCGCCCGTGCGCATAGGTGTGACCGTGCGGCCTGGATCAAGATGCAAAGCCACGACGGCGATGGCACTTATGTCAGGGTCATCCTCAACCAAGAGAATGAACGCAGCTTCTTCAGCCACGGTTGGCTCTCCTTGTGCGTCTAGCTCGATTAAGGCCGATTGGAGAGCTTCTCGTCAAAGTGATTTTCTTCCAGCTAGGTTGGTTATTTGCCGTCCCGCCACGTGTGACAGAGCTCCGGCGGTGCGGCGCATCCATCAACCAGGGCCGCAACCTGCACTACATGCCGGACCGCTGTGGCATCGCTGCCCCCCGCCGCAGGAACGAGATCTTCACGCGTCAGCGATACAGGGGTCGCGTCGGACACGAACCGTCCGATGGGCTGCGCCAGTTGACCTCACTACCTGCTGGCGCAGCCTTTACGCTCACCATCATCGTCCGCGTCCATCGCCGCAGAAAGCGGCTGCGCGGCGCGCTTGATCGCGTCGCGCGGCTCGAGCGTGAGGCAGCATGGCACTGGTTTCTCGATGTCGAGCAGCACCCTTCCGTCATCGCCAAGCTCCATACGCCGAAGTGTGGATCGGCGCTGAGGTCTGGGAGACAGGCGCCGGATCACGGGGGAGGCGGCCACCGCCGGCATAGCAGCGCTGCTTCATTAATCCGCGCATGCCGTCAGCGGCTTAGGCCAAGGTCGGCCGTCGTGCGTCGAACCGCTTTCCGCTTGCTGGTGACTCGAAACCTGAGGTCATCAAGGTCGCTAGGTGTCGAACGCGATCGTCAAGCGCGAGTCGACGCGGAAGCGCGGAGTTGACCTAGCGTATGGAGGACGGCGCCAACGGCAGCGCAGCCAGTGTCCCATCTAGAGACTCCGCGGCAGGCGTAGCGGTGACGCCGGGGCTGTATAAGCACGCCATGTCGTTCAGCCTGACTGTCATCGCCAAGCTGCGACCTGATCGAGAAGTCGATACGTGGGGCTTGTTCATACCCGCAGAAGACCGCTGGGTTGATGTGCTTTTTCACAGGGAGCTTGACGCGCGGCGTTTCGCCAAGCGGCTGATGCAGGAGCCCCCAGCGGCTTAGTCGTGCGCGACATAGGCTAGCGCCTCGCGGGCCACTCGCTCGATCCGGCGGATGACATACCGCACACCATCCAGCTCAAGGAAGCCTCCGACCGCCGGCAGCTGGCTCTCGTCGCGCTCGCAGAGGAACCTCTTCGGCCGGTCCTGGCAGTACGTTACCTTCATTCGGCTTCGATAATCGCGGTCTCGTTTCCCTCAAACCTCGTTTACCACCTTGGTAGACGCGCTGTGGCTGCTGCAACACAGTCGGCAAGTAAGCCACGCAGCCGCTGCCGGCTGGCTCAGCGCCTCGAACAAAGGGCCGATAAGATAACTGGTGCGCAGCGAGAGCTTCATTCTTCAGGTGAAGCCGCGAGCCTCCCTTGATCGGCTAGACCATATTTGCCGTTACTGGTATGATGAGCGCAGGGTCACCTGCGGCAACAAGCAGCTCTTCAAGCATTCTTGGAGACGACCAATGCCGGAACTCGATCATGACGCCCTTAATCGCCTAGTCGGCAAGATGCTCGATGATCTCGGAGGCGCTTTCAGTGTACCAACGGTGCGTATCGGCTTTCGCCTGGGCCTCTTCAACGAACTGCATCGTGACGGGCCCATGACCTCCGAGGAGTTGGCTGGGCGCCTTGGGCTCGCCCCACGATATATCCGAGAGTGGACGCTGGCGCAGGCAGCTAATGGCTACATCTCGCACGAGGCAGGGCGTTTTTGGCTCAGCCCCGAACAGTCGATGTTGTTCGCGAATCCAGATAGCCCCGTCTTTATGGCCGGCGCTTTCGACCTCGCCGCTGCGATGATCGATGGCGAGTCGAAGGTCGAGCAGGGCTTCCGTACGGGTGAAGGTGTCGCATGGGGCGACAGCGCGGGCTGCCTCTTCTGTGCGGTCGGAGCCTTTTTCCGACCTGCCTACGTCAACGCGATCTGTCAGGCTTGGCTTCCCGCGCTCGACGGCATGGTCGCGCGTCTACAGGAGCGTGCGCTGGTTGCCGATGTCGGTTGCGGCGTAGGCTTTTCGACTTTGCTGATGGCGAAGGAATATCCGAACAGCCATTTCGTGGGCTACGACTTCCATGCTCCTTCGATCGAGCAGGCGAGCGCCCATGCCGTCCATCATGGTCTTGCGGATCGAGTCCGCTTCGAGACGGTCGCCGCCAAGGAAATAGCGGATCGCGACTTCGACCTCGTCACGATGTTCGATTGCCTGCACGACATGGGAGATCCGCTCGGCTGTGCGAGCCACATGCGTCGGTTGCTGAAAGCGGATGGTTTGTGGATGCTGGTGGAGCCGATCGCCGCTGACGACCCAACGGGCGCGCTCTCGAGCCCAGTCACGCGCCTCTTCTACAACGCGTCTACTATGATCTGCGTGCCGACGTCGCTTGCTCAAGAGGTTGGTGCGGCCCTTGGCGCGCAAGCTGGTGAGAAGCAGCTGACGGCATTGATTAGGGAAGCCGGGTTCAGCTCGACCCGGCGCGCCGCCGAAGGTCCGTTCAGCATGGTGCTTGAGGCGCGTCCCTAACATGAGCCTGGCGGATCGCCGGAAGGCTGGTCGACACGATCCCAGAGGCGACCGAGGCGCCGCACGACTACTCGGGGCTGATCGCGGTTGCGGGCTTCCTCGCCGCCTTGGTGCTACCGGGAAGCGGGCGCTGGGCGCTGTTTCAAGCTTGGCGTGGTAGGCCTCGCTTGGGTGCTTCCGGCAGATCTAGGTCGACGATTGCGCTAGCGGCATGCGAAGGCGGGCACCCTCGCCCTCGTCATCGGACGCCTCACGGCTGCTGAAGCTCGCGTACGGGCGAACCTACATCGCGGACGAGATCTCAACGGTTTGCGAGTAGGAAGGTGGCGCACCCGACAGGATTCGAACCTGTGGCCTCTGCCTTCGGAGGGCAGCGCTCTATCCAGCTGAGCTACGGGTGCCGGTCGGCTGCGACTAGCAGGGTGCGCGGCGCCGCGCTACCCGCTTTTCGCAGTCCGGCGCGCGATCGTCACCGGCTGGAACGGCGCCAGCCCGCAGCTCGCGCCGCGCATCCCGCCGGTCGCGTACAGCACGGTGATGATGTCCTGCGCGCACAACTGCCCGATCGAGGTGGCGTAGCCGAAGCGCCGCTCGAAGCCGAGGCCGGGGCAGGCCTGGGGCAAGGTCACGCGGTAGTAATGGTCGCCGGCGGTGCGGAAGTCGATCACGCGGTCGCTGCGCACCAGGCTCTCGCGCAGCGCGGTGATCGGCACGCAGGTGCGCGCCGCGCCCGCGGGGACCGCCTCCGGTACCCCGGGCCCACGGTCGCGCGCCAGCGCCGCACCCGACACCAGCACCAGCGTCATCGCCAACCAGCCGCGCATCGTCGCCTCCTCAGCCCGCGCGCGCCGCGGCCCGCTCGGGCGGCGGCGGCGTTTTGGGCTTGAACGCGCAGAGGTCGTGCTCGATGCAGCGCCAGCACTCGGGCCGGCGCGCCTTGCAGACATAGCGGCCGTGCAGGATCAACCAATGGTGCGCGTGGACGCGGAAGGGCGCGGGCGTCACCGCGTCAAGCTTCTTCTCCACCGCGAGCACGGTCTTGCCGCGCGCCAGCCCGGTGCGGTTGCCGACGCGGAAGATGTGCGTGTCGACCGCGAAGGTCTCGTCCCCGAACGCCACGTTGAGCACGACATTGGCGGTCTTGCGCCCCACCCCGGGCAGCGCCTCGAGCGCGGCGCGGTCGCGCGGCACCTCACCGCCGTGCCGATCGAGCAGCGCCTGGCTCAGCGCGATGACGTTCTTGGCCTTGGTGTTGAACAAACCGATGGTGCGGATGTGCTGCTTGAGATCGTCGAGGCCGAGCGCGACCATCTTGGCGGGCGTGTCGACCTCGGCGAACAAGGCGCGCGTGGCGCGGTTGACCCCGGCATCGGTCGCCTGCGCCGACAGCACCACCGCGACCAGCAGGGTATAGACGTTGACCGACTCGAGCTCGGTCTCGGGATGCGGGTTGGCTTCGGCCAGTCGCCGGTAGAATTCGGCGACCTCGCGCCGCGTCACAGCCCGAGCACCTCCGCCATTGCATAGCGCCCGGGTGCGCAGCCGGCGAGCCACTGCGCCGCCTTGACCGCACCGCGCGCGAAGATGCTGCGGTCCTCGCCACGGTGATTGAGCTCGACCCGCTCGCCCTCGCCGGCGAACACGACCGAGTGATCACCCACCACCGATCCGCCGCGCAGCGAGGCGAAGCCGATGGTGCCCTCGGTGCGTGCGCCGACCAGCCCGGCACGGCTGTCGACTCGCACCTCGGCGAGCCGGGTCGCGCGTCCCGCCGCCGCGGCCTCGCCGAGCAGCAGCGCGGTGCCCGAGGGCGCATCGACCTTGTGGCGGTGGTGCATCTCGACGATCTCGATGTCCCACTCGGCGCCCAGCCGCGCCGCCGCCTCGCGCACCAGCGTCTGCAGCAGCGTCACGCCAAGCGAGGTGTTGCCGGTCTGGAGCACGGGGATGAGCACGGCGGCCTGCTCGATCAGCGCGTGGTGCGTCGCGCTGAGCCCGGTGGTGCCGATCACGATCGGGGTGCGCGCGGCGACCGCGGCGGCGAGATGCGGCTCAAGCGCAGCGGGGGTGGAGAAGTCGACCAATACGTCGGCGGCCTGGGCGAGCGGCAACGGGTCGCCGCCGGCGTCGACACCGCCCGCGATGGTGCAGCCCTCACCCTCTGCGATCGTCGCGATCGCGCGCCCCATGCGACCGTTGCTGCCGTAGATGCCGATGGCGGTCATGTCGCGTCACTCGTTCGGAAGCGGGTCGGAGGACGAGCCTTGGCACGGCGCGCGCGGGAAAGACAGTCGCGCGGTGACCGGCACGGGACGAGTGGCACGCGGTTGCGCGGGGCTAAAGGCTGTGGTGGCCGGGCGATTGCTCAACGATCAACGGCATGCGTCTTTCTGTCCTCCCGCGAACGCGGGAGCCCAGTGCCGTTTAGCGCTACCCGCCATTGTTCTGCTTGGCTCTGGATTCCCGCGTTCGCGGACAAACAGCGCGTTCTGCGGTGCTGCCGACACTGTCGCCGACGTCACGCCGTGGCGGAGGTGACGAACGTGGCGGGGCCATGCCTCGCACGAAGCGGAGCCGGCCCGCCAGACCGGGGCGACAACCCGGTCCGCATCAGCTCACTGATTGTTCTGGCGGTGCAGGAAGCGCGGCAGGTCCCCGCCCTCGCCCTCGTCGCTGCGGCCGCCGGCGTTGCGGGTCGCGTTCTGCATCCGCTCGAACAATGTACCGCCCAACTTGACGCGCGGCTGCGGCGGCGCCTCCTCGCCCTCACCACCCGGTGCGAGGAAGCGGCGGCGCGCGGCGTCGCCAGCGGGCGCCTGCGGCGTCGGCGCCGGCATCATCGAGTCGGCGCCGAGCAGCAGCTCATCGTCGGCCGGAGCGGCAGGCGCCGGGGCGGGCTCCACCACCGGGCTCGAGGTCGTCGGCGGCACGCCCTGCGCCATCGCGCTTGCGGCGGCGCCGCTGGGCTGCTGCGGCGGCACTTCCGGGGTCGGCTGATAGGCGCTCGGGACCGGCGCGGGGGTCGGGGTCGCGGACTGCGGCGCGGGCGTCGGAGCAGCGGCGCTCGGCGCGGCGTCGGGGCGGCGGGGTGCCGAGAAGCTGAAGGTGCGCGTCGGCTCGGCCGCGGTGGTGCTCGTCGGCGCCGCGGTGGTGGCGCTGCTCTCGATCCCGGTGGCGACCACCGAGACGCGGATCTTGCCTTCCAGCTCGGGATTGAACGCCGAGCCCCAGATGATGTTGGCGTCCGGGTCGACCAGCTCGCGGATGTGGTTGGCGGCCTCGTCGACCTCGAGCAGGCGCATGTCGTCGCCGCCGGTGATCGAGACGATCACGCCCTTCGCGCCCTGCATCGACACGCCGTCGAGCAGCGGGTTGGCGATCGCCTTCTGCGCCGCGATCAGCGCGCGATCGTCGCCCTCGGCCTCGCCGGTGCCCATCATCGCCTTGCCCATCTCCTGCATCACCGAGCGGACGTCGGCGAAGTCGAGGTTGATGAGGCCCGGCATCACCATCAGGTCGGTGATGCCGCGCACACCCTGCTGAAGCACCTCGTCGGCCATTTCGAAGGCCTGCTTGAACGTGGTGTTGGCATTGGCGACCAGGAACAGGTTCTGGTTCGGGATCACGATCAGCGTGTCGACGAACTTCTGCAGCTCCTCGATCCCCGCATCGGCCGATTTGGCGCGGCGGTTGCCCTCGAAGCTGAACGGCTTGGTGACGACGCCGACGGTCAGGATGCCCATGTCGCGCGCCGCCTTGGCGATCACCGGGGCAGCGCCGGTGCCGGTGCCGCCGCCCATACCCGCGGCGATGAAGCACATGTGGCTGCCCTCGAGCAGGCGCGACAGCTCGTCGATCGTCTCTTCCGCGGCGGCGCGGCCGATCTCGGGACGGCTGCCTGCGCCCAGACCCTGGGTGATCTTGGCGCCGAGCTGGATCTTCTGCTCCGCGTCAGACTGCTTCAGCGCCTGCGCATCGGTGTTGGCGACGAGGAACTGCACGCCCTGCACGTCGGCGCGCATCATGTTGGCGATGGCGTTGCCGCCGGCGCCGCCGACCCCCACGACGGTGATGCGCGGGGTGAGATCGTCGAGATCCGGGGTGATGAATTCGATGCTCATCGCGTGCTTACTCCGTCCGCTCCGCGCCGCCGTCACTCGCGCGGTTAATTTCTACCGATGTGCAACAACGAGGCGCCGGGCGAAAGAGGAAACACCGCGAAACGCCCTGTAGCCGCGTCAATAATTTGCCTTGGCCGCCTGCACGAGCTTCCAAAATCCGCGCAGGCCGCGCTGGCGGTGGACCATCTGCTGCGACGGCACGAGTCCGCGCAGGTCGATCGGATCACTCGCCGCGAAGAACGCCAGCCCCGCCAGCGTGGCGAAACCCGGACCCGAATGCGCCTCGGGCAGCCCGGTCAGCCCCTTGGGCCGCCCGACCCGGACCGAGCGGCCGAGCGCCTGCTGGGCGTAATCAGCGATGCCCTTGAGCTCCGCGCCGCCGCCGGTCAGCACCACCTGGCGCCCGACCGGCCCCTCGAACTTCAGCTCCTTGAGCGCCGTCTGGATCTCGCTGGTGAGATGCTCGAGCCGCTGCCGGATGACCGCGATCAACGCCGCCTTGGTGATCTGCAGCGCCTCCGAGCCCTCGTCGTCGGTGCGCTCGCGGATCGTCACCATCTCATGGTTGTCGCGCGGCGAGGCGTTGGCCGAGCCGTGGAAGCATTTGATCCGCTCGGCCTGTAGCCGCGTCGTGCCGAACGCCGAGGCGATGTCGTCGGTGATGTCCGCGCTGCCGTAGGGGATCGACTTGAGCCCGACCAGCATCGAACCCGCGAACAGCGAGACATTGGTG
The DNA here is from genome assembly GCF_029623345.1 of Sphingomonas phyllosphaerae. GTDB lineage: Bacteria > Pseudomonadota > Alphaproteobacteria > Sphingomonadales > Sphingomonadaceae > Sphingomonas > Sphingomonas phyllosphaerae_C. The sequence continues at coordinate 96,733 of NZ_JAPYKH010000013.1, read as the reverse complement.
ATCCCCGCGCCGATCTCGACCAAAGCCACGCCGAGGTCGCGCTCTTCGGCGCTGAGGCAGGCCAGGCCGGTGGCGACCGGCGCGGCGATGATCGACTTCACCTCGAGGTGCGCCGAGCGCACGCACAGGTCGAGGTTGCGCACCGGGGAGCCGTCAGCGGCGATGACGTGGATGTGGACGCCGAGCCGGTCGGCGTGGAGCCCGAGCGGCTTCTTCACCCCCGTCAGCCCGTCGAGCGTGTACAGTGCGGGCTGGGCGTGGAGCACCATGCGGCCGGCCGGATCGATCGACTGGCGACCCTCCTGGAGCAAGGCGTCGATATCGGCCTGCTCGATGCGCATGCCGCCCAGCTCGGCCTCGATGAAGGCCTCGTCGCTCACCAGCCCGCCGGCGGAGAAGCCGGCCCAGACGTTCTCGATGTTGAAGCCCGCGATCCGCTCGGCCTGCTCCACTGCCTCGCGCACCGCGACTTCGGTCGAGTCCATGTCGGCGATATAGCCGCGCTTGACGCCGCGGCTCTCGCGCTGCCCGGTGCCGAGCACCACCAGTTCGCCGCCGTCGCCTTTTTGCGCGATCATCGCCGACACCTTGGACGAGCCGATGTCGAGCGCGGTGATCAAACCGTCCGGTGCTGCCTTGGCCATGCTATCCCCCTCGTCGCGCCCTGATCCACGCCTGTCTGTACCACGCCTGTGTCACGCCTCGCCGACGCGCGTCGTTTCCCGCGCGCGCGTCGCCGTCGTCTCGTTGCCGCTACCACCGTCGGTGGCGTTGCCCGCCACCGCGTCGGCGCTGCCGTCGTCCTGCAAGCGCTGGTGCAGGTCCTGCCCCGGCTTGCGCGCCACCAACTTGGCAGGATCGCGCAGATCGAACCGCACCCAGCCCTTGCCGAGCAGCGCGCGCGCACCGTCGAGCTGCGCGAACTTGATGAGGGCCTGCGCCGCGCCGTCCTGCGGCAGCGCCAGCGTCTCGCCGGTGTCGAAGGTGAGGTCCCAGCGGCGATTGCCGATCCAGGTGGCGGCGCGGATGCGCGGCTTGAGCGCCGGCGCGGCGGCGAGCAGCGCCTGATAGCCCGCCTCCTGCCGGTCCGCGCCCGGCCCGATTACCAGCGGCAGGTCGGGCATGCGCGCCGGGTCGACCGGGGCGAGCAGCCGTCCGGTCGGGTCGATCAGCGTGAGCTGGCCGTTGTCCTGCCAGATCGCGGCGGGCTCGCGCTCGGTGATGTGGATCAGCAGCCGGTCGGGCAGCCGCCGCGCGACGTAAGCGTCGGCGATCCAGCCATAAGCGAGCAGCCGCTCGCGCACGCGCTCCAGGTCGACTCGCAGCATCGCGCGGCTCGGCTGGTCCTCCAGCGCGATCGCGTAGACGGTCTCGCGGTCCATCCGCTTGAGCCCGGTGATGTCGACCTGCTCGACCTTGAGCCCGGCGGTGCCGGCCGCCTCGGCGACGCCGGTGCCGATCGCCTGCGGCACGCCCAGCAACGTCGCGATCGACAGCGCCGCCGCGCCCGCGCCGCCGACCAGCGTCCAGGTCACCGCACGGCGCAGCGTTTGCTCGCTGACCGGCAGGCGCGCGATCAGCCGGTCGCCGAGCGACGCTTTGGGCGCGCGCCGCCGGCTGTTGACCGCGCGCCGCGGTGGCGGGGCGCCGCGCTTGATCGTGCGGCTCACCGCGTCACGTCCTTTGCGCGCGCGGCCGCCCTGGGCGCCGGCGCGCGCATCGCCGCCTCGACGATCGCCTGCACCAGCTCGGCGTAGCTCATGCCGGTGTGGCGCGCCTGCTCGGGGACGAGACTCAGCGCGGTCATGCCGGGCTGGGTGTTGACCTCAAGCAGGAACAGCCCGTCGACGCCGCGCTCGTCGTCCCAGCGGAAGTCCGAGCGGCTGCATCCGCGGCAGCCGAGCACGCGATGCGCCTGGAGCGCGAGACCGCGGCACGCCTCGGCGATCTCGTCGGGCACCGGCGCGGGGAAGAGATGCTCGGTCATCCCGTCGGTGTATTTGGCGTCGTAATCGTACCAGCCCGACTTGGGCCGCAGTTCGGTGACGCCGAGCGCGCGCGGGCCGTCGGCGTCGTCGAGCACCGCGGTGGTCAGCTCGCGCCCGCGGACGTACGGTTCGGCGAGCAGCTCGTCGAACTCCTGCCACGGCCCCGCGGTGTCGCGCCCGATCGGGTTGCCGTAATTGCCGCCCGCGGTGACGATCGCGACCCCCACCGACGAACCCTCGTTGACCGGCTTGAGCACATAGGGGCGCGGCAGCGGATCGGCCTCGTACACTTCGGCGGAGCGGACGATGCGCCCGCCCGGCATCGGCACGCCCGCGGGGACGAGCACCTGCTTGGTCAGCACCTTGTCGATCGCGATCACCGAGGTGGCGAGCCCCGAATGGGTGTAGCGCAGCCCCATCAGCTCGAGCAGGCCCTGGACGCTGCCGTCCTCGCCCGGCGTGCCATGGAGCGCGTTGAAGACCAGGTCGGGCGCCGCCGCGGCGAGATCGGCGGCGACGCGCGGGGTCAGGTCGACGCGGGTGACGCGGTGGCCGAGCGACTCGAGCGCCTCGGCGACGCCGGCGCCCGAGTTGAGCGACACCTCGCGCTCGGCCGACCAGCCGCCCATCAGGACCGCGACGTGGAGCAACCCGAAATCCTCACCGCTCGCGGGGAGGGGGACCGCCGACCGCAGGTCGGTGGTGGAGGGGGTTGTCCGCGAGCGCTCCGCCTGCGGAAGCCCCCCTCCACCAGCCTGCGGCTGGTCCCCCTCTCCATGCTGGGGAGGATTGGTCCAACTACCCACGCGCTGTATCTCCCATTCCAGTTCGACGCCGCTCGCAGCCTTCACCCGCGCGCGCACGTCCTCGCCCAGCGCCTCGATCTCGGCGCTGCTGGCGGCGCCCAGGTTGAGCAGGAAGTTGGTATGCTTCTCGCTCACTTGCGCGTCGCCGCGACGCAGGCCGCGGCAGCCGGCGGCGTCGACCAGCTCCCACGCCCTGGCGCCCGGCGGGTTCTTGAAGGTGGAGCCGCCGGTGCGCGAGCGCAGCGGCTGACTCGCCTCGCGCGCGGCGGCGATGCGGTCCATCTCGGCCTGGATGGCGGCGGGCTCGCCGGGCACGCCGCGGAAGGTCGCGCCCACCACCACCGCGCCGTCCGGTAGCGCCGAATGGCGGTAGCTGTAGCCGAGCTCGTCGCGCGACAGGGTCCGGCGCGCCCCGTCGCGCGATATCACCTCGGCCTCGACCAGCACGTCCGCGGTCTCGCGTCCGTACGCGCCGCCGTTCATCCGCACGAAGCCGCCGACCGTGCCCGGGATCGAGCGCAGGAACTCCACCCCCGCCACGCCCGCGTCGCGCGCGGTAGAGGACACGAGGATCCCGCTCGCGCCCCCGCCGCAGCGCAGCCGCGAGTCGCCGATCGGCTCCACCCTGGCGAAGGCCTTGCCGAGCCGGATCGTCACGCCGGGCACGCCACCGTCGCGCACGATCAGGTTGGAGCCGAGCCCGAGCGGCAGCACCGGCACCACGGGGTCGAGCGCGGCGAGGAAGGCGGCGAGATCGTCGGCGTCGGCGGGCTCGAACAGCCACTCGGCCGCGCCGCCGCTCTTGAACCAGACGAGCGGCGCCAGCGCGGCGGTCGCGGTGAGCCGCCCGCGCACCGGTGGGAGCGTCGCGACGCTCACCGCCGCTGTGCCGCGATCGCGGCGGCGAGCCCCGCGGCCCATTTGGTGATATCGCCGGCGCCGAGGCAGATCACCTGGTCGCCCGCGCGCAGCTCGCCCGCCAGCGCAGCGGCGAGCGCGGCGGCGTCCTCGACCAGCTCGGCCTGGCGGTGGCCGCGGTCGCGCAGCCCCGCCACCAGCGCGGCCGAGTCGACGCCGGGCACCGGCGCCTCGCCCGCGGCATAGACCGGGGTGACATAGACGAGATCGGCGTCGTTGAAGGCGCCGCGGAACTCCTCCATCAGATTGCCCAGCCGCGAGTAGCGATGCGGCTGCACCGCCGCGATCACCCGCCCCTGCGCGGACTCGCGTGCGGCGGCGAGCACCGCGCGGATCTCGACCGGGTGGTGGCCGTAATCGTCGACGATCGTCGCCACGCCGCCCTCGAGCGCGACCTCGCCCACCTTGGTGAAGCGCCGCTTGACGCCGGAGAAACGCTCGAAGCCCTTCTGGATCGTCGCGTCGTCGATGCCGAGCTCGAGCGCAACGCCGATCGCGGCGAGCGCGTTCTGGACGTTGTGGCGCCCCGGCATCGGCAGATCGATGCCCTCGATCGAGCGCACGTCGCCGTCGCGCGCGCGCACCTGCGCCTCGAAGCGGTTGCCGCCGGGATAGGGCGTGACGTTGACGCCACGCACGTCCGCCGAGGCGGCGAAGCCGTAGGTGACGATGCGGCGATCACGCACCCGCGGGATCAGCGCCTGCACCTCGGGATGGTCGAGGCACAGCAGCGCCGCGCCGTAGAAGGGCACGTTCTCGACGAACTCGACATAGGCGTCCTTGGCGCGATCGAAGCTGCCGTAATGGTCGAGATGCTCGGGATCGATGTTGGTCACCACCGCGATCGTGCCGTCCAGCCGCAGGAAGCTGCCGTCGCTCTCGTCCGCCTCGACCACCATCCAGTCGCTCGCACCGAGCCGGGCGTTCGAGCCGTAGCTGTTGATGATGCCGCCGTTGATCACGGTGGGGTCGACCCCGCCCGCGTCGAGCAGGGCGGCGACCATCGAGGTGGTGGTGGTCTTGCCGTGCGTGCCCGCGACCGCGACGGTCGACTTCAACCGCATCAGCTCGGCGAGCATCTCGGCGCGGCGCACCACGGGCACGCGGTTCTGCAGCGCCGCCTCCACCTCGGGGTTGCCGCGCTTCACCGCGGTGGAGGTGACCACCACCGCCGCCCCGGCGACATTGCCGGCGTCGTGCCCGATCGTCACGGTAATGCCGCGCTTCCGCAATCCCTCGACGACATAGCCCTCGGCGACGTCCGAGCCCTGCACGGTGTAGCCGAGATTGTGCATCACCTCGGCGATGCCGGACATGCCGATCCCGCCGATGCCGACGAAATGGATCGTCCCGATGTCGGTAGCGACTCCCCTCACGCGAACGCCTTCCGCTGCTGGACACGACCGACCGGCAGCCGCGACGCGGGCGAGTCAAGGCTCTCGACCAGGTCGGCAAGGTCGCTCGCCGCCTCGGGGGTGCCGCAGGCGCGGGCGCGCGCGGCGGCGTTCTGGAGCGCTTCCGGGTCGAGCCCGAGTTTCTGCATCTGCTTGGCAAGTTCGCTGGGGGTGAAGGCCGACTGCGCGATCGTGCGCGCGCCGCCGGCGCGGGTGATCTCGCGCGCGTTGGCGGTCTGATGGTCGTCGGTGGCGCTGGGCAGCGGCACGAGGATGGCGGGGCGGCCCGCCGCGGTCAGCTCGGCGATGGTCGAGGCGCCGGCGCGCGCGATCACGACATGCGCCCAGCCGAGCTGCTCGGGCAGATCGGGCAGATAGGTGGCGAGGTCGGCCGCGATCTCGAGCCGCGCATAGGTCTCGCGCGCGGCGTCGATGTCCTCGATCCGCGCCTGGTGCGTCACCTGCAGCCGGCGGCGGAACGCGACCGGCAGCATCGCCAGTCCCTCGGGCACCACCTGGCTCAGCACCGAGGCGCCCTGGCTGCCCCCCGTGACGAGCACGCGAAAGATGCTGTCCTCGTCGAGCAAGGGATAGGGCTTGGCGCGAAGCGCGAGCACGCTCTCGCGCACCGGGTTGCCGACGTGATGCGCCTTGGCCTGGTGGCGCGCGCGCAGCCGCGCGGTCTCGGCATAGCTGGTCGCGATCGCGTCGACCTTGCCCGCGACGAGACGGTTGACGCGGCCGAGCACCGCATTCTGCTCGTGCACCGCGGTGCGGATCCCTGCCGCGAACGCCGCCGACAGTGCGGGATAGGCGGGATAGCCGCCGAAGCCGATTACCGCGGCGGGCTTGAAGGTCCGGTACAGCTCGGCCGCCATGGCGCGCCCCTGCATCATCAGCCGCGCCGCCTTGGCCCAGCCGAGCGGCCCGCCGGCGAAGCGCCCGGCGGGGATGACGTGGGTCTGCACGTCCTCGAACAGCCCGGGGAAGCGCACCCCGCGCGCGTCGCTCACCAGCGCGACGCGGTGGCCGCGCTTGGTCAGCTCGGTCGCGAGCGCGGCGGCGGGCACCATGTGGCCGCCGGTCCCGCCCGCGGCGAGCACGAACTGGCGCGGGCGGAAGTCCTGCACGGGCGTCATTCGGCGTTCCATCGTGTGATATAGGGGCTGCGCAGCAGGAACGGGTTGCGCCGCGTGAACGCCAGCAGCAGCCCCATGCCGAGCGACAGCGCCACCATCGACGACCCGCCGTAGCTGATGAACGGCAGCGTCATCCCCTTGGACGGCGCCAGCCCGGTGTTGACCGCCATCGAGATCAACGCCTGCGCGCCGAACTGCACCGCCAGTCCCGAGGCGGCGAGCAGCTTGAACGGGTCCTGCTCGTCGAGCAATTTGACGAACACGCGGATGACGAGTGCGAGGAACACCAGCGCCACCACCATGCAGGCGAGCAGCCCGAACTCCTCGCCGATCACCGAGAAGATATAGTCGGTGTGCGCCTCGGGCAGGCCGTATTTTACCGTGCCGCCGCCCGGCCCGGTGCCGAACCACCCGCCCGAGGTCAGCGTGCGGTGCGCCGCGTCGGTCTGGAAATGGTCTGCCGCGCCCTCGCCTTCCACGCCGGGGAAGAGGAAGGCGTCGATGCGCGCACGCGCGGTGCTGTAGAAGAGATAGGCCGCCACCAGCGCCGCGGGCACCATCGCGACGAAGCCCATGATCACGCGCGTCGGCGTGCCCGCGATCGTGACGAGCGCGAGCCAGATGCAGCAGAAGATCACGGTCTGGCCGAAATCGGGCTGGAGCATCAGCAGCAGCGCGATCAGCCCGGTGAGCCCGGCGGTGATCATCGTCACCGGCAGCTCCTCGTCGCGCGACTTGAGCGACAGCAGCCACGCCACCGCGACAACGAAGAAGGGCTTGAGGAACTCCGACGGCTGGAATTGCGCGAAGCCGAAGCCGATCCAGCGCCGTGCGCCGTTCACCATCACCCCCGCGAAGGGCACGATCATCAGCAGCGCCACACACACCGCCGCACCGATCAGCGACATGCGCCGCGCCACCGTGACCGGCAGCATCGACACGCCGAACAGCACCGGCAGCGACACGCCCGCCCACAGCAACTGGCGCCAGAAATAATGCAGCGGTGCGAACTTGAGATGCTCGCCCGAATAGCGCGACGCGCTCGCCGGCGACCCCGCCGCGACCGCGATCAGCCCGATCGCAATGAGGAACAGCGCGAGCAGCAGCAGCACGCGGTCGATGTCCCAGAACCAGGTGCCGAGCGGCGACGGGTCGCCGCGACCGCCCCGCCCCTTCAGCCCCGCGCGCTGTGCCCTGCTCACGTCGGTCATGCCAGCGCCTCCACTGCCGCGCGGAACACGGTACCGCGATGCTCGTAATCGCGGAACTGATCGAACGAGGCGGCGGCCGGCGACAGCAGCACCACCTCGCCGCGTCGCGCCTCGGCCGCGGCGATCCGCACTGCGCGCTCCAGCGTCTCCGCCTCGGCGACGGGCACGCGGTCGCGCAGCAGCGCGGCGAAGCGCGGGCCGGCCTCGCCGATCGTATAGGCGCGTACCACGTTGCCGAAGTGCGGCGCGCAGGCGTCGAGGTCATCGCCCTTGGCGCGCCCGCCGAGGATCCAATGGACGCGCGGGAAAGCGGCGAGCGCGGGGGCGGTGCTCTCCGGGTTGGTCGCCTTGCTGTCGTCGATCCAGGTGACCCCGCCCAGCGTCGCCACCCGCTCCATCCGGTGCGGCAGGCCGTTGAAGGTCTCCAGCCCCGCCTCGATCGCGGCACGATCGAGGCCCAGCGCCTCCGCCACCGCGATCGCGGCGAGCGCGTTCTGCGCGTTGTGCGGCCCCTGCAGCGCGGGCCAACGCGACTGATCGAGCGGCGTGCCCGGCGCGATCGTCGTGATCGTCTCACCGCGATGCGCGAAGCCCTGCGCGGTCGCAGCCGAGGCGGCGTCGCCGGTGCCGATCACCGCGCGATGGTGCGGCGACTGCATCGCGAACAGCCGCGCCTTGCTCGCGGCATAGTCCTCGAAGCCGGCGTAGCGGTCGAGATGGTCGGGCGTGACGTTGAGCAGCACCGCGACGTCGCAGTCGAGCGTCTGCGTCAGGTCGATCTGGTAGCTCGACAGCTCGAGCACATAGACCCCGCCCGCGGGCAGCGGCGCCTGCGCGAGGATCGGCAGGCCGATGTTGCCGCCCATCCGCGCGGGCACGCCGGCGGTGTCGAGCAGGTGGTGGACGAGCGCAGTGGTGGTCGACTTGCCGTTGGTGCCGGTGATGCCGACGACTTGATGCGGCGGCAACTCGGCGCGGGCCTGCGCGAACAGCTCGATGTCGCCGACGATCGGAACGCCCGCGTCGCGCGCCGCGGCGGCGAGCGGGTGCGTGTTGAGCGGTACGCCGGGAGAGACCACCAGCGCATCGAAGGTGGCGAGATCGAGGGTGGCGAGGTCGGCGATCCTGAGATCTTCCCCGGTATGGGGAAGCGGAAAGAGTGAGTCGCGCTTCGCCTCGTCCGAATCCCACGCCGTCACCCGCGCGCCGGCGGCGAGCAGCGCGCGCACAGCCGCGGCGCCCGAGCGTGCCAGCCCGAGCACCGCATAATGTTTCCCGGTCCAGGCGCGCGAGACGATCATTATTCTGGACCCCGGCCTGCGCCGGGGTGCGGTGAGGGCGATGACGACATCGCCCTCACCGCAGCTTCAACGTCGACAGGCCGGCGAGCGCCAGCACCAGCGCGATGATCCAGAAGCGGATCACCACCGTCGGCTCGCTCCAGCCGAGCTGTTCGAAATGGTGGTGGATCGGCGCCATGCGGAAAATGCGCTTGCCGGTACGCTTGTACCAGAACACCTGGATGATGACGCTGAGCGCCTCCACCACGAACAGCCCGCCGATGATGCCGAGCACGATCTCATGGTGCGCCACCACCGCGATCGTCCCCAGCGCGCCGCCGAGCGCGAGGCTGCCGGTGTCGCCCATGAACACCGCCGCCGGTGGCGCATTGTACCACAGGAAGGCAAGCCCGCCGCCGATCACCGCGCCGCAGAAGATCGCCAACTCACCCGCCCGCGGCACGTGCGGGATGCCGAGGTAATCGGCGAACTTCACGTTGCCGGCGAGATACACGATCAGCATGAAGGCGACCGAGGCGATGATCACGGGCATGGTTGCCAGCCCGTCGAGCCCGTCGGTGAGGTTCACCGCATTGCCGAAGGCGACGATCGTGAACGCCGCGAAAAGCGGGTAAAAATAGCCCAAGTCGATGTAATAGCGACTGGTGAACGGGAAATAGAGCCCGGTGCCGTTCTCCTGCATGATGATCCAGGCCGCGATCCCGGCGATGGCGAACTCGATCAGCAGCCGCGTTCGACCGGACACGCCGGCGGTGCTGGCTTTGCGGACCTTGTCATAGTCGTCGAGGAACCCGATCGCGCCGAACCCCAGCGTGACGAACAGGCACGCCCAGACGAACGGGTTGCGCAGGTCCATCCACACCATCACCGACAGGACGAGGCTGGTGAGGATCATCAGCCCGCCCATCGTCGGCGTGCCGCGCTTGGCGAGGTGGCTCTGCGGACCGTCGGCGCGGATCGGCTGACCCTTGCCCTGGCGCACGCGCAGCCAGCCGATGAAGCGCGGCCCGATGATCAGCCCGATCAGCAGCGCGGTCGCGACCGCCGCGCCGGCGCGGAACGACTGATAGCGAATGAGGTTGAAGCCGCCTTCGAACCCCAGAAGCTGTGCGATCCAGTACAGCACTCAACCCACCTTGTCGGCGAGCGCGGCGACCAGCCGCGACAGCCCGACCCCGTTCGATCCCTTGACGAGCACCGCGTCTCCCGGACGGAGCAGGGCGCGGACCTGGTCCAGCGCCGCGGCGGCATCGCGCACATGGACGAAATCGACCTGCCCCTCAAGCGCCTGCGCGAGCGGCGCCATCGCCTCGCCGACCAGCACGGCCGCTTCGACGCGCGCGTCGATCACCGCCGGGGCGAGCGCCGCGTGATAAGCCGCCGAGCCCTCGCCAAGCTCGCGCATCTCGCCCAGCACGGCGACGTGGCGCCCCGGCTCCTGCGCCAGCACCGCGAGCGTGGCGCGCATCGAGGCGGGGTTGGCGTTGTAGCTCTCGTCGATCAGCAGCGCGCTGCCCTCGCCGACCGCGACGTCGCGCCGCGCCCCACGCCCCGCCAATCCGCCGAGCTCGCCCAAAGCGAGGCCGGCGAGCGCGAGATCGGCGCCGACCGCCTCGACCGCGGCGAGCACCGCCATCGCGTTCGACACCCAATGCTGCCCGGGCTGCGCGATCGTCATGCTCAGCTCGCGCGCGCCGACCCGCGCGCTGACGAACGTGCCGCCGCGCGGCGAGGGCATCACCTCGGCGGCGTGGACGTCGGCGCGCTTGTCGAGCCCGAAGGTGACGATCTTGCCGGCATAAGGACGCGCCGCCGCGATCAGCCGGTCGCGGTGCGGGCTGTCATAAGGAATGATCGCGATCCCGCCGGGCTCCAGCCCGCGGAAGATCTCGCCCTTGGCATCGGCGATCGCGCTCTCGTCCGGGAAAAATTCGGTGTGCGCGGGCGCGATCGCGGTGACGATCGCGACGTGCGGGCGGACGAGCATGGTGAGACGCGCGAGCTCGCCGGGGTGGTTCATCCCCATTTCCAGCACCGCATAGTCGCTGTCGGCGGGCATGCGCGCGAGGCTAAGCGGGACGCCGGTGTGGTTGTTGTAGCTCTTGACCGAGCGGTGCGCGCGCCGGCTGGGCGAGCGGTCGAGCGCGGCGAACAGCGCCTCTTTCGTCGAGGTCTTGCCGACCGAGCCGGTAACACCGATCACCCTGCCCTTCACACGCGCGCGGGCGGCGCGGGCAAGTGCCTCCAGCGCGGCGACGGTGTCGCTGACGCGCACGGCCGGGTGCGCGGTCGCGCTCGAGACGATCGCGCCGGCGGCGCCCTGCGCGAACGCCTGGTCGAGGAAGCGGTGCCCGTCGCTCTGCTCGCCGGCGAGCGCGACGAAGAGGTCACCCTCGCCCACCTCGCGCGAGTCGAAGGCGACCCCGTCGGCGGCGAAGTCGGCGGTGGCGGTGCCGCCGGTGGCGGCCGCGATGTCGGACGACGTCCAGAGGCTCACAGAAGTCCTGCCCGATGTGGGGAGCGGGACCGCGCCGACGGCGTGGTGGAGCGGAGGTGCGGCATGCGGAGCGCTTGTAGCGGATGACGCGGGTGAACGTCAGAGAGCACGGCAGACAAGCTACCGACACGCGCGGCAGCGCGCGCGGCACGCCCCGTCCACCATGCCTGCGGCATGGTCCCCAGCGGAAGGTCGGATCGTCCCCCGGACGATCCTCGGCCATGCGGGGCATGGCCGACCTTCCGCTCCGTTCCGGGGAGGATCTTGTCCACCCCGCTCACGCCGCCATCTCGCGCGCGACCGCGACATCGTCGAATGGCAGCACCAGATCGCCGACGATCTGGCCCTGCTCATGCCCCTTGCCCGCGATCAGCACGATGTCGCCCGCCGCCGCCTCGCGCAGCGCCGCGGCAATTGCGGCGCGACGGTCGCCGATCTCGCGCGCGCCGGGCGCGCCGGCCAGCAGCTCGGCGCGGATCGCCGCGGGATCCTCCGAGCGCGGGTTGTCGTCAGTGACGATCACCACGTCCGCCGCCGCCGCCGCCACCTGCCCCATCGGCTCGCGCTTGCCGCGGTCGCGGTCGCCGCCGGCGCCCACCACCAGGACCAGCCGCCCCGCGACATGCGGGCGCAGCGCCGCGCAGGCCGCCTCGATCGCGTCGGGCGTGTGCGCGTAATCGACATAGACCGGCGCGCCACTCGCGGTGATCGCGGCACGCTCGAGCCGCCCGCGCACCGGCTGGAGCCGCGCCAGCCCCGCGATGGTCGCCGCCACGTCGCCGCCGGTGGCGATCACCAGCCCCGCGGCGATCAGCGCGTTGGCCGCCTGATAGCCGCCGATCAGCGGCAGCTGGACCCGATGGTCGACGCCACCGGCACGGATCACCAGCCCTTGCCCGAGCAGCGTCGGCACGCGCTCGATCAGCCGCAGGTCGTCGCCGTGCTCGCCGACCGTGACGACGCGGTTGCCGCGCTCGCGCGCGATGTCGATGACGCGCTCCGATTGCGGATCGTCGGCCCAGACCACGGCGCTGCCGTCGTCGCTCAGCACCTGCGCGAACAGCCGCAGCTTGGCGGTGAAATAGGCCGCCATGTCACCGTGATAGTCGAGATGGTCGCGGCCAAGATTGGTGAAGGCGGCGGCCCGCACCGGAAGCCCCTCGGTGCGATACTGGCTCAAGCCGTGACTCGACGCCTCGAAGGCAAGGTGCGTGACCCCCTCGCGCGCCAGCCCGGCGACGTTCGACAGGAAGGTGACGACATCGGGCGTGGTCAGCCCGGTGACGACGCGCTCGTCGGCGGTGGTGACGCCGAGCGTGCCGATCGAGGCGGCGTGCTGCCCCGCCAGGCGCCACAGCTGGCGCGTCATCTCGACCGTCGAGGTCTTGCCGTTGGTGCCCGTCACCGCCACCGCGGTCGGCGGGAAGGGCGCGTAGAAACGCGCGGCGAGCTGAGCGAAGGCCTCACGCGGGTTGTCGTCGGCGAGGTGCACCGCCCCCGCGACGCGCGCGCCGGGCCGCGCCACCACCGCCACCGCGCCGGCGTCGACCGCGGCGTCGATATAGTCCTCGCCGTTCACACGCAGCCCCTCGAACGCGCCGAAGACATTGCCCGGCGCGACCTTGCGATGGTCGATCGCGAAGCCGGTGACGGCCGCGTCGGCGGCAGGGTCGACGCCGCGGGCGTCGGCGCCGAGAAGTGTGGAAAGTCTCATCGCGCGCGCCTCACTGCCCGCCGCTCTTGGGCGCGTCGTCGCCCTGCCACAATGTCGGCAGGATGTCCGAGACGTCCACGTCGCGATGGTCGTCGGGCACCACGCCGAGCAGCGAGCCGACGCGCGCGATCGTGCGCCCCACCACGGGAGCGGCGTTCCACGCCGCGGTCTTCCACCCGCCCGTCTCCTTGGTCCCCTGCGGCGAGTCGAGCATCGCCAGCACGACGCAGCGGGGCTCGTCCATCGGAAAGGCCGCGACGAAGGTGGCAACGTTGCGCGACCGATCATAGCCGCCCGCCACCGCCGCCTCGGCGGTACCGGTCTTGCCGCCGACGCGATAACCCGGCGCGTCGCCCTTGCGCCCGGTGCCGCGCATCACCACCAACCGAAGCATCTGGCGCATGCGCGCGCTGGTCGCCTCGCTGATCACGCGGCGGCCGACCGGTGCGTGGCCGGGCTGCAGCTTGAGCAGCGTCGCGGGGCGCCAGGTGCCGCCATTCACCAGCGCCGCGTAAGCGTTGGCGAGGTGGAGCGGGGTCACCGCGATGCCGTGGCCGAAGGCGGTCGTCATCGTCGTCGTGCGCGCCCAATAGCGCGGCCACAGCGGCCGGCCCTTTTCGCGGATCTCGATGTCCGGCCGGGTGTCGAATCCCAGCTTGCGGAACATCGTCTCCATCCGCTGCTGGCCGATCTCGTCGGCAACGCGCGCGGTGGCGACGTTCGACGAGTAGATCAACGTCTCCGCCATGTTGAGCCAGCGCTTCGGGTCGCCGCGCTCGTCGTGGATCGTGTAACGGCCGACCTGGAGCGGATGAGTGGCGTCGAAGCGCGCCTCCATCGAGGTGACCACGCCGGTGTCGATCGCGGTCGCCATGGTGATCGGCTTGAAGGTCGAGCCGAGCTCGAACACGCTCTGCGTCGTCAGGTTACGCAGCTGGTCGGTGCCCGACATGCCGACGCGATTGGGATTGAAGGTCGGCAGCGAGACCATCGCCAGCACCTCGCCGGTGTGGACGTCGAGCACGATGCCGCCGCCGCCGCGCGCCGAGAAGGTGGTCATCGCGCGGCCCAGCTCGCTCTCCAGCGCGGCCTGGACGCGGGTGTCGAGCGACAGCGCGACCGGCTGGCCGATCGTGGCCGGGTTGGTGAGGCGCTCGTCGAGCGCACGCTCGATCCCGCTCATGCCGTGGCCGCCGCTGATGAAGCCGAGCGCATGCGCGGCGAGCGTGCTCTGCGGGTAGAGCCGCTGCGTCTCGCGCTCGAACACGATGCCGGGCTCGCCGATCGCGTTCACCGCCTCGACCAGCGCGGGGCTGGCGCGGCGCTGGAGGTAAGTGAAGCTCACCGGCTTGGTGATCTGCGCGTAGAACCACGACTGGTCGCCCTTCTCGGGCATCAGCTCGGCGAGCTTGCGCGCGACCTCTGACGGATCGCCGATCAGCTTCTTGGGATGGACGCCGATCGTCCAGGCGTCGATCGTGCGCGCCAGCGGGGCGCCGTTTCGGTCGACGATGTCGCCGCGCGGCGCCGCGGCCGCGACGCTGGCGCCGCGCTCGCTGCCGGCGACGACGCCGAGCAGCGTCAGCCGACCGATCACCACCAGCACGCCGGCCACGAACAGCAGCATCAGCACCATCAGTCGCAGGTGCTGGGTGGCGAGCAGCTGCTGGCGCTGGTCGCCCGCGCGCGCGCCGCGGACCGGACGGGCGACGAGTGCCGTCACCGCAGGCGACCGCGCTCGGTGCGGGCGCGGCTGAGCAGGTCGCCCACGGTGGTCTCGCTCAGCAGGGCGCGATCGAGCATCGCCACCTTGGCCGCGCGCGCGGCGCCGGCGCCGGTGGGGGCGGGTGCGGGTGCGGCCGCCGCCACCACCGCCGGCGTCAGGCGGGGAGCGGCAACCGGCTTGGCCGCCGCGACCTTCACCGTCGCGACCGGCGCGGCGGCCGCGGTCCGGACGATGGTGGGAACGGCGGGAGCGGGAGCGGCAGAGGCGGTGACGGCGTTCGCGGCGGCGGGGACGATGAGCTGCGCGGTCTGGACCGGCGCGGCGGCGCCCGGCAGCGGCGCGGGCACCGGCTGGTTGGGCGACAGCGAGGCGAGCGCTGCCTCGTCGCGGACGAACTGCGCCGCGGTCGGTACCGTCAGCGCCAGCGTGTCGCCGTTCCAGCGCTCGAGCTGGGCGAGGTTGGCGCGCACGTCGAACTCGGTCTCCAGCGCGCGGATGTCGCGCTCGGCACCGACGATCTTGCGGTCGAGCTGCTCCACGCGCTTGCGCTCGGCCGCCACCTGCGAGGAGACGAGATAGAAGCCGATCGCGACCATCGCGCAGCTGGTGAGCCAGCCCAGCCCCTTCAACCGATACACCGCCGCCATCCTCACGCCTCCCTTACCCAAGCCGCCGCCGCCGTCCGCCGTGCCGCGCGTAGTGTCGCCGAGCGGGCGCGCGGGTTCGCCGCCAGCTCGGTCTCGTCGGCGCGCTGTGCGCGCCCAATCATCTCGAAGGTCGCCGCGCGCGCCGGCGCCGCCGCCGGCAGATGGCGCGAGCCGCCCGGCGCCGCGCCCGCGCGATCGCGCAGGAAGCGCTTGACGATGCGATCCTCGAGCGAGTGGAAGCTGACCACCGCGAGCCGACCGCCAGGGCGCAGCACGCGCTCGGCCGCGGCGAGACCGCGCTCCAGCTCGTCGAGCTCGCCGTTGACGTGGATCCGCACCGCCTGGAAGGCGCGCGTCGCGGGATCCTTCTTGTCGTGTGGGCGATGGCCGAGCGCGCGGCGTACAACGGAGGCGAATTGCGCGGTCGTGGTCAGCGGGCGCGCCGCGACCACCGCGCGCGCGATCCGGCGCGACTTGGGTTCCTCGCCGTAGCGATAGAGCACGTCGGCGATCGCATCCTCGTCGGCGGTGTTGAGGAAATCGGCGGCGGACGGTCCTTCCTGGCTCATCCGCATGTCGAGCGGTCCATCGCCCTGGAAGGAGAAGCCGCGCTCGGGCCGGTCGAGCTGCATCGAGGAGACGCCGATGTCCATCGTCACGCCGTCGACCGGGGCGAGGCCGCGCGTCTCCAGCTCCTCGGCGAGCGCCGAGAAGGTGGCGGCGACCATCGTCAGCCGCGGCGCGTCGGCCGCGAGCGCGCGGCCGGTGGCGACCGCATCGGGGTCGCGGTCGAACGCGATCACCTCGGCGCCCGCGGCGAGCAGGGCGCGCGTGTAGCCGCCCGCGCCGAAGGTCGCGTCGACGTGGCGCTCGCCGGGGGCGGGGGCGAGCGCGGCGAGCACGGGCGCGAGCAGCACGGGCACGTGCGGCGCAGCGGGACCGGGGGGCAGGCCGGTCGTCGGGGCGGTCTCGCTTATCATAGCGCGATCCCCTTCTCCTCGCAGGTGAACTCGACATATTCCTTGAGGAACGGATCAATGTCGGGAGTTTCGAGCAGGATGTTCGGGGCCCAGATCGTGATCCAGTTGAACGCGCCCAGGAACACCGCCGCGCCCGCGATCCGCGCGTAGCGGCGCTCGAACGCGGGCATGATGAAGCGGCCCGAGCCGTCGAAGGGCAGCGGCTCGGCACCGCCGGCGCGATCGAGGATGTTGTAATCGACCTTGCCGGTGCGCTCGAACTGCGCCGCGTCGAGCGCCTCCAGCTTCGACTTCCAGAACGGCACGAAGCCGGGATCGTAGGCGATCAGGCAGCGGTGCTCGGGGTGCGGCGCGATGATGACGGTGCCGCCGTCCTTGCCGTCGTCGCGCGGAGCGTTCTTGGCGAGCATCGCGCGAAGGGTGTTGGGAATCGCGACCCGGCCCTTGTCGTCGACAAGACCGAGCCCCTTTCCCTGATAGTCCACCCTGTCGACCACGCCCACCTCACACCCGGAGCGCACGACCTCCTGTTCCGGCGAACGGCCATGACCGCCCGCCGACGTTGCTGTCAGCAAACAACAGTGGTCCTGCCCCCAATGTCGTGATCGACACGTATCAGGGTTACCTGGGGATGAGAAGGGAAATTCGGGGACAGCCGGGGAAAGGCGGGATTTTCTAGGCTGATCCGTGCGCTACGCCGGCGGTGGCGGGCGTGAGCGAGCGCTGGCAAGGGTGAGACTCGGCGTCGAGAAGGCTGGTTGGCACGGTTTCCCCGCCTTTCCCCGGGAGCATCGGGGACGGCGCGAGGGCAGAGGCTCGCAGGTGGGAACGGGAGCCGCTGTGAAGCGCATCGGCTCGCGCGCGCCGGCCAACGGATGGTTCCGCCAACCGAGCGGAGGCCGTCCGTGCCGTGACGAAGATGCCGCCTCCGCTACCATCGTCATCCCGGCGGCTTCGACGCCGCCTGCGGCGTCGCTCGGGACAGGTCTGAGCGGGGATCCGTCGTTCGGCCAACGCGACGATCGCTGCACCATGGAGGCCGGGTCAAGCCCGCCATGACGACCTGACCTTGAGGCAGCGGGCTTCCACCCCGCTGACGGTAGCCGCCGGGACGCACCACCACGCTCCCCTGCTACACGCCCCCGTCCGGGCGCGCCGATCGTCACTGCACGTGCGGCGCGGGCTTCTCGGCCGGCGGGGTGTTGGCGGCGCTGGGGGTCACACCCAATTCGGCGAGCGGCTCGTTGGTCGGCGTGACGGTGGGGATCGGACCCGGCACGCTCATGTTGACCACGACGGCGGGCTGCGCCGCGCCGGCGACCGCGACCGGGCGCTCGCGATCGACGGTCGAGAAGATCGCGCTGGCCACGCCGATCAGCAGCACCACTATCGCAAGCCCGACCATGCCGACCCGCACGCGCTGCCGCGCCTGTTCGGACTGCTGGCGCTCGACCGCCACCTTCTTTCGCTGCAAACCCTTCATCTCGTCGTGCGACGTTAACCGATCGTCGCGGCGCTGTCGATCACGCCCCGTCACGGCGCTGCCGTACCAGCCCCTTCGACGCCAGCCATGCCGGGTCATAGAGCGTCGAGAGATAGCGGAAGCCGGTGTCGCACAGGATCGTCGCGATCCGCTTGCCCGGCCCGAGCTGCCGCCCCAGGCGCACTGCGCCGGCGACGTTGATCCCCGACGACAGGCCGAGGCACAGCCCCTCCTCCGCCAGCAGCCGCTCGGTCCAGTCGAAGCCCTCCTGGTCGGCGATGCGGAACTGCGCGTCCACCGGCGCGCCCTCGAGATTGGCGGTGATGCGTCCCTGCCCGATCCCCTCGGCGACCGACGAGCCTTCGGAGCGCAGCTCGCCGCAGGCATAATAATCGTAGAGCGCGGCGCCATGCGGGTCGCTCAGCGCGATGCAGACGCGCTCGTCCTTGGCCTTAAGCCCCAGGCCCACCCCGGCGAAGGTGCCGCCGGTGCCGACCGCGCAGGTGAAGCCGTCGATCCGGCCCTCCATCTGCGCCCAGATCTCCTCCGCGGTGCCGGCGATATGCGCGCGGCGGTTGGCGATATTGTCGAATTGGTTGGCCCAGATCGCGCCGGGCGTCTCCTCGGCGATGCGGCGCGAGGTGTGGACGAAATGATATTGGCTCGAATAGGCCGCGGCGGGGACGGTCACCAGCTCGGCGCCGAGCGCGCGCAGCGTGTCCATCTTCTCCTTGGACTGGGTGTCGGGCATCACGATGATCGTGCGATAGCCCTTGGCGTTGGCGACCAGCGCCAGCCCGATTCCGGTGTTGCCCGCGGTGCCCTCGACGATCGTGCCGCCGGGTTGGAGCTGCCCGCGCGCCTCGGCGTCCTCGACGATGAACAAGGCGGCGCGGTCCTTGACGCTCGCGCCCGGGTTGGTGAACTCGCACTTGCCGAAGATGTCGCAGCCGGTCGCCTCGCTCGGCCCCTTGAGCCGCACGAGCGGCGTGTTGCCGATCAGCGCCAGCGTGTCGCTTGTGGTATGCATGCCGCGCTAGATGCGGAGCCCGAGAGCAATGCGCAAGCGAGCAGATCTATCGCGGCGCCACCCCGGCCTTGGCGAGGTGCGGCGCGAGGCGCCCGACGAGCCACAGGAAGAACATGCGATAATCGGCGAGCAGCGACCACAGCGGATGGCGGAAGGTCGCCGGCCGGTTGCGCTCCACCGCGAGATGCGCGCTCCAGGCGAAGGCATAGCCCGCCACCGGGACGGCGGCCCAGAACCAGCCGCCGAACGCCAGCGCCGGCGCGACGGCGGCGAAGCTGAGCGCGGTGCCGGCATAATGAAGCGCGCGGGTGGCGGGGCGCGCGTGCTCGCGAAGGTAATAGAGCCAGAAATCGGCGAAGGTGCGCGGTGTCACGGGCGGGTCTCCGGTCGGGGCGGCGGCCGGATCATAGCATGCCGCGATCGTGCAGCCATTGCAGCACCTGCCCGGGCCATTGCGTCGTCACGGGCGCGGCGGTCGCGCGCATGCCGAAGGCGTGTCCTCCCCTGGCGTAGACGCGCAGGTCGACCGGCACGCCCGCGTCGTTGAGCGCGAGCGCATAGGCCAGTGGCTGCCGGATATTGTCGGTCGGATCGTCCATGGCATGGAGGATCAGCGTCGGGGGTGCCTGGGGGCTGATCGTGACCCATGGCCGGAGCTCGAGATTGTTCCGGCCCCTGGTGTTGTCGAGCATCCGCGCGGTGTAGGCGATCACGGCAAAATCGGGCCGCGGCGACACGCGGTCGGCGGCGTCGGTCGGCGCATAGGTGCGCGCCTCGGTGTTGCTCATGTTGGCGGCGAGATAGGCGCCGGCGGAGAAGCCGATCACGCCGACCCGGTGCGGATCGATGCCATAGCCTGCGGCGCGCTGGCGCAGGATGCCGAGCGCGCGCTGCGCGTCCTCAAGCCCGAGCAGCAGGTCGGGACGGCGCTGCTGTCCGTTGACGCGCGGCCAGACCTGCGGGACTCGATATTTGAGCACCGCGCAGGTCATGCCGTGGCGCACCGCCCAGGCGCAGATCTCGGTACCCTCCAGGTCCATCGCGACGACCTCGAAGCCACCGCCGGGCAGCACCAGCAGCGCCGCGCCGCTGTTGCCGCCTTTCGGCCGATACAGTGTCATCGTCGGCCGCGTGACATAGCTGGCCCAGTGCCAGCGCCGCCCGCCGACCCGCCCCGTGCCGTTGCCGGTACCCTCCGGGCGATCGCCGCTGTCGGGCTTGGCGAGCGGCACGTTGGCGGGCCAGAGCGGGATCTGCACGCCACCGTCGCTCGGCTGCCAGGCGCCCACGCGCTCGTTCTTCGGCAAAGGCGTCGGCCGCGGCGGATCGGCGGGGGCGCGCGCCTGAGCGATGGACGCCATCGCGGCGGCGGCGCCGAGAAACACGGCGGTCAGCGAGAGATACCGTCCCACGGGCGAGCTTCCCCTGCCTCCGACGCTCGCCGGTCCGATCCGGCGCGCAGGGCAGCGGCGCCAGTTTAGCGCGCCCGGCCGCGCGCGCCATCGCTCGATCGCCAGATCGCGCCAAGCGGGCGCGACGCTACGGTGGACGACTCGCCAAAGCGCAGCGAACCTGCCATGTTCCTGATCTGTTCCCACTTGCGAGTCGCCCGCCGGTGCCCAGCGTCGATCTCACCCTGCCGCCGCGCCCGCTGCGCTGGCTGTTCCTCGACCTGAACAGCTATTTCGCCAGCGTCGAGCAGCAGGTGCAGCCCGCGCTGCGCGGACGGCCGGTGATCGTCGCGCCGGTCGGCAGCGACACCACGGTGGCGATCGCGGCGTCGCGCGAGGCCAAGCTGTACGGCATCTCGACCGGCACGCCGGTGTGGGAGGCCAAGCGCAAGTGCCGCGACCTGGTCGTCACGCCGGCGCGGCACGAATTGTACGTCGCCTACCACCATCGCATCGTCGCCGAGGTGGAGCGTCACGTGCCGGTGACGCGGGTCTGTTCGATCGACGAGGTGGCATGCCGGCTGCTCGACAATGAGAACGGCCGCGACGCCGCGATGGCGTTGGCCGGCCGGATCAAGCGCGGGCTCGCCGACGCAGTCGGCGATTATCTCACCTGCTCGATCGGGATCGCGCCCAACCGGCTGCTCGCCAAGCTCGCCTCCGACCTACAGAAACCCGACGGGCTGGTGGTGTTCGAGGCGGAAGCGCTGCCTGACGCGCTGTACCCGCTCAAGCTGCGGGACATCTCAGGTATCGGCCCCAACATGGAGCGGCGGCTGGCCCGCGACGGCGTCAACGACATCCGCCAGCTGCTCGCGCGCCGCCCGCGCGACGCCGGCCACGCGTGGGGCGGCAGCGACGGCGACCGGCTGTGGTACCTGCTCCACGGCGTCGACCTGCCCGAGAAGCCGACGCAGAGCCGGACGATCGGGCACAGCCACGTGCTGTCGCCGCGCCACCGCGGCTATGAGGCGGTGCGGCTGACCGCGCGCCGGCTCGCGCTCAAGGCCGCCAGCCGGCTCCGCCGCAAGGGCTATCGCGCGCGGCTGCTGGTGCTCCACGCGCGCTTCGAGGACGACAAGAGCAAGTGGCGCGCCAGCGTCAAGCTGCCCGCGACGCAGGACAGTTTCGTCGTGCTGGCGCGGCTCGACGCGCTCTTCCCGCGGCTGCACGCGGCGGGCGCGGCGCATCGCAGCGGCTGCCGCATGATCGGGGTGACGCTCGCCGAGATCGAGCCGGTCGCAGGCGAGCAGGGCTCTTTGTTCGCGGCGCTCGACCCCGATGACCCGCTCGCGCGCGAGACGCGCACGCTTGCGCTGAGCCGCGCGATGGATCGGATCAACGAGCGGTTCGGGCGCAACGCCGTGTCGGTCGGCCCGCTGAACGGCGGGCGGCTCGACCGGGTGGGATCGAAGATCGCGTTCGGGCGCATCCCCGAATTGTCCGAATTCCACGAATAGGCCCTACCGAAATGGGTCGACGACACAATGACACCGGTGTGACAGGGTTGACGACCTTTTCCGCATGCGCGAAGCGTGCCCCCCTATGCAGAAGCTTGCTTTCCTCCCCCTCGCCGCCTCCTTGTTCGCGCTCGCAGCATGCAATTCAGAGCCGTCCAAGCAGGTCCTCGACTCCAACCCCGATCCGATGGCGTCGCAGCTGGCCAACGCCGCGCCCGTCGAGCTGCCGCCTGCGATCAAGGCTGACAAGACGATGCGCTGCAAGGACGGCAGCCTCGTCTATGTAACCTTCTTCACCGGCGACAAGCAGGCGGTGGTGCGCACCGAGAAGAACGGCACGCCGACGATGCTCAAGGGCGAGGGCGGCGAGGCGCCGCTCAGCGCCGACGGCGGCTGGAAGATGACCGGCACGCCGACCGAGATCACCCTCACCCGCCCCGGCAAGGGCGCGCTCTCCTGCCACGCCTGAACTGACTCGCGCCGGCGCGTCTCGCGGAGAGCGCCGGCGCCTTACCTCGATCAATCCTTGCCGCACGCCGCGGCCGCCCCTAGCGTCCCACGCTTATGGCAACCATCGCGATCTACAGCCTGAAGGGCGGCGTCGGTAAGTCGACGCTGGCGGTGAATCTCGCCTGGTGCGCGGCCACGTTGTCCGCCCGAAGGACGTTGCTGTGGGACCTCGATCCCCAGGCCGCTTCGAGCTGGGTGCTCGGCGACGGCGCCGCGCACGACAGCGCGCAGGCCTTGTTCTCGCGCGACGTCGATCCCGAGCGACTGATCACGCGCACGCGCTTCGACCGGCTCGAACTGCTGCCCGCCGACGCCTCGCTGCGCGACCTCAACCACCTGTTCCGCGAACTCGACAAGAAGAAGCGGCTGCGCAAGCTGATCGCCGACCTGGGCGACCACGATCATGTCATCCTGGACTGCCCGCCCGGACTGACGGAGACCGCCGACCAGGTCGCGCGCGCCGCCGACCTGATCGTGGTGCCGGTGGTGCCTTCGGCCTTCTCGCAGCGCGCTTATGCCACCATCGAGCGCCAGTTCGGCGGCCAGGTCGCGATCCTGCCGGTCCACAATATGGTCGACCGGCGACGCGCGCTCCACGTCGCCGCGGTCGAGCAACACGCCGACTGGCCCGCCATTCCCGCGGCCAGCGCGATCGAGGCGGCCACCGCCAAGCGGCTGCCGGTCGGCGTCGCCGCCCCGAACAGCGTCGCGGCCAAGGCGTTCGCGCAGCTGTGGCGCATCGTGGAGCAGCGCTGCGCTTGAGCGAGCCGCTAGACCCGTCGCTGCTGCTGGGAGCCTATTCGGTCGGGGTCTTCCCGATGGCGGACAGCCGCGACGCCGAGGACGTCTATTGGGTCGAGCCGCGCCGCCGCGCGATTCTGCCGCTCGACGGCTTCCATCTCTCGCGCTCGCTGCGCAAGGTCATCGCGGGCGACCGCTTCCGCGTCACCGCCGACCGCGCCTTCGCCGCCATCATCGCGCTCTGCGCCGAGAGCGCCGAGGACCGACCGGACACCTGGATCAATGCCTCGATCGAGCAGGCGTTCGTGCGCCTGCACGGGCTCGGCCTGGCGCATTCGGTCGAGTGCTGGGACGGTGACCGGCTGGTCGGCGGGCTCTACGGCCTCGCGCTCGGCCGCGCCTTCTTCGGCGAGAGCATGGTGAGCCGCGCGCCGAACGCCTCCAAGGTGGCGATCGCGGCGCTGGTGGCGCGGCTGCGCGCGGGCGGGTTCACGCTGCTCGACTGCCAGTTCATGACTGAACACCTCGCCTCGCTCGGCGCGATCGAGGTGGCGCGTGCCGACTACATGACGTTGCTGGGTGCGGCGCTCTCTTCGACCGCCTCGTCGGCAGGGGCGGGCTCATCCCCCGCCGCGCTGGCGGCGGCGGCAGGCGCGGGGGCGTTCGGCGCCTTGGACGCCGCGGCCGGGGCGGACGGCGCGGTGCCGGGGAAGGTCATCGCGCAGCTCTTGGTCCAGACGTCGTAGACCGGGTGGACCACCACGTTGGCGGCGGGCCGCTCCTTGTAGAGCCAGCCCGAGAAGGCGCGGCGCCACCCGCCCTCGACCGTGCGGACGTCGAGCTGGAGGAAGGCGCCGGTGAGCGGCTCGGGTTCCCACGGAGCGGTCTGCTCACACGCGCGCAGCCGCACGATCACGTCGCCCGCGCGCACCGCCTGGCCGGGCCGGAGCGTGATGTCACGGCTGACGCCGTTGCGCTTGTTGAGCAGGCCCAGCACCGCGACGCGCTGCGCCATCGGGGTGGCGCCGAGATCGACCGGATCGTCCTGCGAATCGAGTGACACCTCGTCCGACGCGCGCGGCGCCGGCGCCCCCGTCGGCGCGGGCAGCGCGGTGCTCACGGCCGGCGAGGTACCGTGGCGTGCACCGCGCCAGCCCAGGCCCGCCCAGGTCGCCGCCGCCGCCACCACTAACAGCCCGCCGAGCGCGAGCCCACGCCTCACGCGTCGGGGCTCCATGCCTCATAGTCGCCGGTTGCGGCGGCGCGATGGCCGCCCTTCTCCAGCGCGCCCTGCGGGCGATAGGCCAGCGCGGTGCCGGTGAGATTGGGCACCGCCGGCTTCTGCCACTGCCGCGGCGGCGGCAGGTTCTGGTCGGGCGTGCCGTCGACTTGATGGTGCAGCCAGCTGAACCACTCGGGCGGCACGCGGCTGGCGTCGTTGGCGCCGGCGTAGATCACCCAGCGCCGCGGGTTGCCCGCGGTGTCGCGTCCGCCTTCCCAATAGGTGTTGCCGAGCGAGTCCTCGCCGACCTGGCGCTTGCCGCGCAGCCCGAGGATGGTGCCCCAGCTGGCGCCGTTCCACCAGGTGAAAGGATTGAGGTTGATGCCCATGGTGCCCCGCGCTTACCCGGCCCGCGGGCGCGGTTCAATGCCTGGCGGGTGTCGAGGCGCTAATCCTCCCCGCGTGGCGGGGAGGAGTCGAGCAACTTACCAGGTCACCCGGTCGCCCACGCCGATGCCGAGCGCGGCGGCGCGGCCGCCGACCAGCTCGAGCACCGCCGCCACGGGCTCGCCCGAACTGACCTTCGCTTCCGACAAGGGCGTGGTGCTCGGCGCGATCACGGCGATGCTGTGATCGGCGCGGATGAACAGGATGTCGAGCGACAGCGGCGTGTTCTTCATCCAGAAGTCCGCCACCTGCGGCGCGCCGCCGCCGGCGGGATAGGGCGCGAACAGCATGGCGTCGTCGGGCTGCAGGTCGGTGCGGAACATCAGCCCCTGCGCCTGCTGCGCCGCGGTCTCTGCGACCTCGGCGTGGAAGGTGTGCCGCTTGCCGCTGCTCTCGATCGTCACCGGCAGCGTGCGGCGCTGTGAACTGCTCGTCTCGCTCGTCATGGCAGAAGGCGACGCCGACGGCGTCGCGTCAGGCGCGCCGCGCCCGCAGGCGGCGAGCAGCAGCGCCAACGCCAGCGGCAGCGCGGTGCGGCTCACTCGATCACCGCCACCGCGACCGCCAGCGGTCCCTTGCGCCCTTGGATGATGCGCGCGCGCAGGCGCTGGTCGGGCTGCGCCTCGGCGACCCCGGCACGGCGCAGCGTCTCCATGTGGACGAAGATGTCGCCCGGCCGCTGGGTCGCGACCAGGAAGCCGTAGCCCTTGATGCGGTTGAACCATTTGACCGTGACCTCCTCCCACTCGCCGGCCTCCTCGGCGAGCGCGTTCGGGTCGACACGCGCGCGGTCGCGATCGCGCATCGTCTCGAGCGCGACGCTGAGATCGATGTCCGCGATCGCGACCGCCTGCCAGCCGCGCTGCCCCTGCACCGCGGTGCCGCTGACCCGCGCCCCTTCGGGCAGCGTGCGCCGGCCGAACGCCTGGAGCACACTGAAATGCAGCAGGATATCGCCCATCGCGGGATCGTCCGCGACGATGAAGCCAAACCCGCGGGTCGCGTCGAACCACTTGAGAACGCCTGATACCGCTACCGAAACGGCGTCAACCGTCGGCAGTCCGGCCGGATCGTGCGGATCGCCGGCGGTAGCGGAAGCCTCGTCTCGCACGTCGCGTCGTCGTCCCCTTTTTCGCCGTGTCGCAGCGTTAACGCCCGTCTATCGGTGCACTGCACAATGAAGCTTGGCAAGCGCCGATCGTTCATTCCTCGTCCAGAATCGCGCCGGGTTCGGCCTCGACAATACGTCGTGCCAATGGCGGCGCGTGGCCGGCTCGCAGCAGCTGGCCGAGCTGGCGTGCGCGCTGCGCCGCGTCGGCCGGCGCCTCGGCGAACGGCCCGATCCGCTTGCGCCGCGCGAGCCGCAGCGCGCTCTCCAGTGCCGCCGCCCGCGCCTGCGCCAGCGCGGGGGCCGCGTCCTCGGCGTCGAGCCCGGCGGCGCGCAGCGTCTCGGCGACGCGGCGCGCGCCATAGCCGCGCCGACCCAATGCGGCGCCTTTCTGCTCGGCGAAACCGCGATCGTCGACATAGCCGAGCGCCGCCATCCGCTCCGCCACCCCGTCCGGATCGGCCGGCTCGCCGTCCCAGCCGCGCTCGCGAATCTTGCGCGCGAGATAGGCGCTGAGCTTGCCGCGTGTGGTCGCGAACCGCTCGACGTAGCGGAGCGCGAGCCGTTCGAGCGCCGCTTGATCAAGCGGCGGCGGGCGGCGGCGCGCGGAAGCCTTGGGGGATTGGGGCAGCGACACGGCCATGTTTGTGCCACACTGGCATCCGATTTTGAACGCTCGGCCAAAGTACGCCTTTAACCGCTTAACTATTGCACCGGCGTGACCGCTGCGACAGGAACACAGGATGACGACCGACATCGCCCCGACTGCCTCCCAGACGCGACCGACGCCGACGGCCGACCCGCTGCCGCGCCGCTTCGCCGATTTCGCGACGCTGGGCGAGGCGCTCGACTATGCCGCGCGGGGCGGCCGCGGGCTCAACTTCCACGACGCGCGTGGCACGCTGGTGCGCGCCTATGGCTTCACCGCGCTGCGCGACGATGCGCGCGCCTGCGCCTATCGCCTGATCGCGGCGGGCGTCACCCCCGGCGACCGTGTCGCGCTGGTGGCGGAGACCAGCGCCGAGTTCGCCGCGCTCTTCTTCGGTGCCGTGATCGCCGGCGCCTGGCCGGTACCGCTCCCGCTGCCGACCTCGTTCGGCGGGCGCGACTCCTATATCGACCAGCTGCGCGTCCAGCTCGCCAGCTGCGATCCGGTGATGCTCGTCTTCCCGCCCGAGCTGGCGCAGATGGCGGGCGCGGCGGCCGAGGCGTCCGGCGTGCGCGGGGTCGACTGGGTCGAGTTCGCCACCCAGCCGGGGCCCGAGGCGGCGCTGCCCGCGAGCGCCGCCGAGGACGTCTGCTACCTGCAATATTCGAGCGGCTCGACGCGTTTTCCGCACGGCGTGGCGATCACGCACCGCGCACTTTTGAGCAACCTCGCCGCGCACGCGCACGGCGTGCAGATCATCGAGACCGATCGCTGCGTGTCGTGGCTGCCGTGGTACCACGACATGGGGCTGGTCGGCTGCTTCCTCTCGCCGGTCGCCAACCAGGTCTCAACCGACTATCTCAAGACCGAGGATTTTGCGCGCCGCCCGCTGTCGTGGCTCGATCTGATCAGCCGCAATCCGGGCACTTCGCTGAGCTACTCGCCGACCTTCGGCTACGACATCTGCGCGCGCCGCATCTCCAGCCAGACCAAGGCGTCCGACCGCTTCGACCTGTCGCGCTGGCGCGTCGCGGGCAACGGTGCCGACATGATCCGGCCCGACGTGATGCAGGCCTTCGTTGACGCCTTCGCCGACGCGGGTTTCCAGGCGACCGCCTTCCTGCCGAGCTACGGCCTCGCCGAGGCGACGCTGGCCGTGTCGCTGATGCCCGTCGGCGAGGGC
The DNA here is from genome assembly GCF_029623345.1 of Sphingomonas phyllosphaerae. Lineage (GTDB taxonomy): Bacteria > Pseudomonadota > Alphaproteobacteria > Sphingomonadales > Sphingomonadaceae > Sphingomonas > Sphingomonas phyllosphaerae_C. Next base: position 69,128 of record NZ_JAPYKH010000013.1, on the reverse strand, counting down.
ATCCGCGTCGAGTTGGTCGAGGAGACCGAGCTCTCGGGCATGCAGCACGGCGAGGATCGGCCGCAGCGCTACCGCGCGATCGTCAATTGCGGCAAGCCGGTGCGCGACATGGAGGTCGAGGTGCGCGAGGAGGACGGCACACCGCTTCCCGATGGCGCAATCGGCAAGGTGTGGTGCCGCGGGCCGAGCGTGATGGTCGGCTATTTCCGCGACCCCGGCGCGACCGAGGCGTGCCTGATCGACGGCTGGCTCGACACCGGCGACATGGGTTACATGTCCGGCGGCTACATCTTCATCGTCGGCCGCGCCAAGGACATGATCATCATCAACGGGCGCAACCACTGGCCGCAGGACATCGAATGGGCGGTGGAGCAGCTGCCCGGCTTCAAGGCAGGCGACATCGCCGCCTTCGCGATCACCACGCCCGGCGGCGAAGAGACCCCCGCGGTGCTGGTGCAATGCCGCAGCTCCGACGAATTCGAACGCGTGCGATTGCGCGACGAGATCCGCGACCGCGTGCGTTCGGTCACCGGTATGAACTGCGTCGTCGAGCTGATCCCCCCGCGCACGCTGCCGCGCACCAGCTCGGGCAAGCTCAGCCGCGCCAAGGCGCGCAACCTGTATCTCGCCGGCGAGATCAAGCCCTACGACCTCGCCGCCTGAGGCGCAGGCCGGGGCGCGGCCGCGGGCACGCCGGCCCCGCCCGCGGCGGGTCAGGCGCGACGATTCTTCGTCCATTTCGGACGCTTTCTGCGTCACCAACACGAGTTCGGCCCGCAAGCGTTTGAATGCGCCGGCCTTGTTTCCGGCAACCCGATGCCGACGCGCTGGCACGTTCTTGCCGGCAGCAACGCTTCGTCAACGACGATGCGGCTAAGGCTCGGGCGTGACACGCGATCCTTCCCCCCCATCAGCGTCCGTGCCGATCCGCGCGCGCCTCGGCCTGCGTCGTAACGCCGAGCGCACTGCCGGCCACCGCGACGTGGCGGCGGAGCGGTCGGCGGCGCGGCGACTCGCGCCCGCGCTGCTCGCCGCGCATCTGCTCGGCGCTTGCGCGGCGATAGCGCTGCTGCGCCACGCGGTGGCGCTGCCCTGGCTGATCGGCTGGGGCGCGGCGGTGGCGGTGACGACGGCGGCGCTGACCCGCCTGCTCGTCGCGCCCGCCGAACCGGAGGCGCCGCTGCCGCTCGCCGCCGCGAGCGCCGCCGCGGCCGCGCTGGCACTCGCCTGGTCCGCGGTACCCCTGCACCTCGCCGCCGCCGCCAATCCGGCGGCGACGCACGCGCTCGACCTGCTGCTCGCCACTGTCATGACCGCCTCCGCGCTGACGTTGGCGCCGCTCCCGTCTGCGGCGCTGGTCTTCGTCGCCGGCACTGCCGCCGCGTGCGCCGCGCCGTTCGTGCTCACCGGCCGTCCCGTCGCGGCGGCGATCGTCATCACGCTCGCGGCGCTGCTTGCGGCGATTGCTCTTTCCCGTGCGCGCGCGGTGGCGCGGATCGGCGCGGCGGAGAGCGCGCTGCGCGAACACGAGGCGACGGTGCAGCTGCTGCTGCGCGATTTCGAGGAGGGCGCCGACTGGCTGTGGCAGACCGATGCCGCGCGCCGGATCGTCGGCGCAAGCGAGCGTTTCGCACGGGCGTGCGGGGTTGCCGCCGCGGAGCTCGAGGGCACGCCGCTGCTCCAGTCGCTCGCCGGCGCCGACTGGGAGAGCGCCGCCCTTCCCGACGAGCTGCGCCTCATCGCGGACAAGATGACGCGGCGCGAGGCGTTCAGCGATGTCGCGCTACCCGTCAAGGTGCGGGACGAGAGGCGCTGGTGGCAGATCGCCGCGGCGCCGCGGCTCGACGCGGCAGGCCGCTTCGCCGGCTATCGCGGCGTGGTGTCGGACATCACCGAGCAGCGCGCCTCGGCCGAGCGGATCAACCGCATGGCGCGCTTCGATGCGCTTACCGGACTGCCGAACCGCCTTTCGGTCAACGACGAGCTCACCCGCTCGCTGAGCGAGGCGGAGCGCTGGCGCGCGCGCTGCGCTTTCATGATGATCGATCTCGACCGCTTCAAGGCGGTCAACGACACGCTGGGTCACCCCGTCGGCGACCGCCTGCTGCGCCGCGTGTCGGAGCGGCTCGCCGAGCTGGTGACCGCGAACGAGCTGATCGGCCGGCTCGGCGGCGACGAGTTCGCGGTAGTGGTACGCGACGCGAGCGATCCCGCGCGGGTCGAGCGGCTGGCGCACACCATCATCGAGACACTGTCGCGCCCTTATGAGGTGGACCAGCACACGCTCTACATCGGCGCCTCGGTCGGCGTCGCCACCGGGCCGCGGGACGGACGCACTGCCGAGACGCTGATCCGCTCGGCCGACCTCGCGCTGTACCGCTCGAAGGACCGTGGCGGCGGCGTCTACCACGCCTATGTCCCCCAGCTTCACCTCGAGGCGGAGGAGCGTCGCGTGATCGAGCTGGCGCTGCGCCGCGCGCTCGACAACGACGAGCTCCACCTCGCCTATCAACCGGTGGTCGACTCGCGCAGCGGCGCGGTGCGCGGCTTCGAGGCGCTGCTTCGGTGGAACCATCCGGAGCTGGGCGACATCCCGCCGGCCAAGTTCGTGCCGATCGCCGAGGAAGCGCGGCTGATCGCACCGATCGGCGAGTGGGTGCTGCGCACCGCCTGTGCCGAGGCGGCGGGCTGGCCCGACGACGTCCGCGTCGCGGTCAACGTCTCGCCCGAGCAGCTCCACAATCCGCAGTTCGTCGGGGTGATCACCGACACGCTGGCGCGCACCGGCCTGCCCGCACGCCGGCTGGAGCTGGAGGTGACCGAGAGCGTGTTCCTGCGCGAGGGAACCGGCGCGGTGAAGCTGCTCAAGCAGATCCTCGATCTCGGCGTCGGGCTGAGCCTCGACGATTTCGGCACCGGTTATTCCTCGCTGGGATATCTGAGCGCCACGCGCTTCTCCTCAATCAAGATCGATCGCAGCTTCGTTCAGGCGGCGTCGCGCGGCACCGCCGAGGCGATCGCGATCATCCGCGCGGTGGTGGCGATGGCGCAAAGCATGGGCGTGGGCACCACCGCGGAGGGGGTGGAAACCGAGGCCGAGCTGCGGCTCGCGCAGGAACTGGGGTGTGGCAGCATCCAGGGCTTCTATTTCGGCCGCCCGCTACCAGTGACCGAGGCGCGCGCGCTGGCGATCGCGGTGCGCCGGCCCGACGCGCCACCCGCCGCGACGCGGGCTGCCTAAGTCCGCGGAGACGCTCGCCCCTTGACGAACGCGCGCGCGGCGTCCAACAGCGCCGCGGCACAGGAGTGTAGCTCAGTTGGTAGAGCATCGGTCTCCAAAACCGAGGGCCGTGGGTTCGAGTCCCTCCACTCCTGCCAACCCATATCGGTGGCGAAGGATAGATTCTCCGGCTTGCGCGTTCGCGGGTGCGGCGTAATAGCCCTATACCTCTGACGTACGTCAATCACCAAGGGAGTAGCCATATGCGTTCCATTCTCGCCGGCGCCGCTGCGCTGAGCCTCGTCGCCACCCCGGCGCTCGCCGCCACCGCCAACCCCGCCGCCAGCCTGTCGGTCGCCGGCGCACGCGCGTCGACCTCGACGTCGAAGGACAGCCAGGTCGCCGGCGCCGGCATCTTCGGCGCGATCATCGCCGCGGGCATCGCGGCGATCGGCGTGGTCGCGATCGTCAATGACAACAACGACGATTCCGACAGCAACTGATCCGGCGCGGTCGCCACGGCGACCCGCCGTCAGCAGGGACGGATAGCGGAAGGGGTCGGCGCTCGTGCGCCGGCCCCTTCTTCGTGGTGGCGTCCCGCCGCCTATACCGCCACCGCGCTTGCCTTTTCACCGCGGCCAACTTATGTCCGCTCGCACTTCCGACAGCACGGACGGTCTTTCATCGCTCTCCTCATTCGTGGGGAAGCGGTAGCGGGCCCATGCCGGCCGCTGTCGGGATATTCTATCACGGCTCAACAAGGGCTCAGTATCGTGGCGAAGACGACCCCGCTCGAGTTCATCCGACAGGTCCGCACCGAGACCGCCAAGATCGTCTGGCCGACCGGCCGCGAGACGATGATGACGGGGGTGATGGTCGTGGTGATGACCACGGTGTTGGCGCTGTTCTTCCTGGCGGTGGATTCGTTCTTCAACGCCGTGGTCAAGGCGCTGCTGAGCCTGGCGAAGTAAGGACGGGAAGCACGACGATGGCGCGCTGGTACATCATCCACGCCTATTCGGGGTTCGAGGGCAAGGTCCGCGACTCGATCATGGCCGAGGCGACCCGCATGGGGCTCGAGCAGCTGGTCGAGCAGATCGAGGTGCCGACCGAGACCGTCACCGAGGCGCGCCGCGGCAAGAAGATCGCGGTCGAGCGCAAGTTCATGCCGGGCTATGTGCTGGCCAAGCTGAACATGAACGACGACGTCTACCACCTCGTCAAGAACACGCCCAAGGTGACCGGCTTCCTCGGCTCCTCGGGCAAGCCGCAGGCGATCTCCGAGTCCGAGGCGGCGCGCATGCTGCACTCCAAGGAGGAAGCGGCGGTCGCGCCCAAGACCAAGGTCAAGGTCGATTACGAGATCGGCGACGCGGTCAAGGTGCTCGAGGGGCCGTTCGCGAGCTTCAACGGCACCGTCGAGGAGCTCGACTTCGACAAGTCGAAGGTCAAGGTCTCGGTCAGCATCTTCGGCCGCGCCACGCCGGTCGAGCTCGACTTCGAGCAGGTCGAGCGCAGCAAGTAAGCGCGACGCTCCCGCTCGGGCGGGAGCGCGCCGCGACGCGCGGGACCGCTATCGCTGCCGCGCGCCGCTGTCGCCCCTGGCGGACGCGGGAATGCTGTGCGGCGGCATTCCTACCTCCCCGAACGGAACCTCCACCAGCGAGGACGGCGACTGCCCGTCCGCCAGCCATGGCGTGGGCGCGTGCGGCGCGAGATCGGCGCGCTTGCGCTGCTGGCGCACCTCCAGCCCCGGCGTGAGCAGCGGCGTCGGCGTGCGACGGAACTGCGCCGGGGTCATGCCCACGAACTCGCGGAACTCGCGGTTGAGATGCGAGGCGTCATAGAAGCGCAACTCGGCGAGTTCGTCCGCGCTCGGCACCGCCAGCCCGCGCATCACGGCGGCCATGTCGAGGAAGCGGCTGCGGCGCATCACCGTCTTAGGCAGGTGGCCGAAATGCTGGCGCACCGCGCGATCCAATCGGCGCCCCGAGATACCGAACTCCGCGGCGATCTCGGTCACCGGGCGGGTCGGGTCGACGCGCGCGATCCGCTCGAAGCGCGCGCTGATCATGTCGGGCGTCGCGGCGCGGACGACGATATGCTCGCGCACCACTTGGTGGAGCCGAGCGAACGTCTGCTCCTGGTCGAACACGTCGTCGCACGCCCAGCGTAGCGCCTCGCTCCACCGCCCCGGCATGATCGGCACGAGTCGGTCGGCGAGTTCGTCGGCCGGCGCGTCGCTGAAGCCGAACCAACCGGTGGGGCGAATCGCGAAACCCGCGGCGACGATCGGCCCGACGCAGCGCACCGGGAAACGGCGCTGCTGCGCGCCAAACAGCATCGGTCCTTCATAGTCGCGCCACGCGCCATCGATCATCGTCGACCACTGGCCGATCACCGGGACGCGGATGTAAGCTGTTTCATGCAATAGAAAATCTTCGAGCACGGCGTCACTCGGCCGATCGAAGATGGTGACGAAGAACCGTGCGACGAACGGAGCGAGATCGTCGGGCGGCGTGCGACTCAGCGACAGCGGCGCGCCGTCGCGCGAAGTTCCTGTACGTGGGATGAAGCCGCCCATGATTTAGCGATTACGACTTGGCGCTGCCCCAAGCAATAATCGCTCTTAGCAAACTGGCCGATTAGCAGAGTAAATTACGTACAATTCGGTGAAAGTTGGACGGGACGCAAAGGCGGCAGCCGCCGTCGGTGCCTTGCCAACGCGTGCTGCATCGGCTACGCGCGCCGGCTTCCACCGCATCATACGATGGAACGCCGCGGGAGGGCGGGGCTGCGGCCGCGCCCGGACGAACCGCTAGACTTGAACCGGGTGCTCCCCTCGGGCGCGCCCAGTAACAGAGTGAGACGAATGGCAAAGAAGATCACAGGCTATATCAAGCTGCAGGTGCCCGCGGGCGCTGCCAACCCGTCGCCGCCGATCGGCCCGGCGCTGGGTCAGCGCGGCGTCAACATCATGGAATTCTGCAAGGCGTTCAACGCGCAGACCGCTGACATGGAGAAGGGCTCGCCGCTTCCCACCGTGATCACCGTCTACGCCGATCGCAGCTTCTCGTTCATCACGAAGACGCCGCCGGCGACCTTCCTGATCAAGAAGGCGGCCAACCTGAAGTCGGGCTCGAAGGAGCCGGGCAAGGTGTCCGCGGGCAAGATCACCCGCTCGGCGCTGGCCGAGGTCGCGCAGACCAAGATGAAGGATCTGAACGCGAACGATCTCGAGGCGGCGACCCGCATCATCGAAGGCTCGGCCCGCGCGATGGGCCTCGAAGTGGTGGAGGGCTGAGGCCGTGACGAAGGTGAGCAAGAAGCAGAAGGCCTGGACGATCGACCGTGAGAAGCTGCACGGCGTCGACGAGGCGATCGCGCTGGCGAAGCAGAACGCGTCGTCCAAGTTCGACGAGACGATCGAGATCGCGCTGAACCTCGGCGTCGATCCGCGCCACGCCGACCAGATGGTCCGCGGCGTCGTGACGCTGCCGGCCGGGACCGGCAAGACCGTCCGCGTCGGCGTGTTCGCGCGCGGTGCCAAGGCCGACGAGGCGCGTGCCGCGGGTGCGGACGTGGTCGGGGCCGAGGACCTGATGGAGACGGTCCAGGGCGGCACGATCGACTTCGATCGCTGCATCGCGACGCCGGACATGATGGGCGTGGTCGGCCGGCTGGGTAAGGTGCTCGGCCCCAAGGGCCTGATGCCGAACCCCAAGCTCGGTACGGTGACGATGAACGTGGCCGAGGCGGTGAAGGCCGCGAAGGGCGGTCAGGTCGAGTATCGCGTCGAGAAGGCCGGCATCATCCACTCCGGTATCGGCAAGGCCAGCTTCGGCGCCGAAGACCTGCGCCGCAACTTCGACGCACTGGTCGATGCGGTGGTGAAGGCCAAGCCGTCGGGCGCCAAGGGCAAGTACGTCAAGAAGGTCGCTGTCAGCTCGACGATGGGCCCGGGGATCAAGGTCGACGTCGCCGAGATCGCGGGCGCCTGACGCCCCTGCCCCGGTTCGCCGGGGTCCCGCGCAACGGATAGCGAAGGGCCGGGAGCGATCCCGGCCCTTCTCGCGTCCGCGCTCCGTCGCAATGGCGTGGAACCGCTTCCCGGATTCACGTACGCCGCTGCTGACACAGGGAGAGCGACGATGGCGCAGTTCGGCGACTATCAGCTGGCGATCTATCTCGCCGGCCTGGAAGGCATCGTGCCGGAATGGCCGGTCGATTTCGCCACGCTCGAGCAGCGCGCCGAGGCGGCGATGCCGCCCTCGTTGCTCACCTATGTCCAGGGCGGCTGCGGCGACGAACTGACGCAGCGCCGCAATGCCAGCGCTTTCGCGCACTGGGGCATGGTACCGCGGATGATGGTCGACAGCGCGCAGCGCGATCTCTCCGCCGACCTGTTCGGCACGCCGCTGGCCTCGCCGCTCTTCATGGCCCCGATCGGTGTCACCGGCATGTGCACGCCCGATTCTCACGGCGACCTCGCCGCCGCGCAGGCGGCGGCCGAAACGCGCGTGCCGCTGTGCGCGTCGACGCTCGCCAACGATCGGCTGGAGGACGTGATCGCTGCGGGCGGCGACACGCCCGCGCTGTTCCAGCTCTACACGCCGCGCGACCGCGAGCTCGCCGCCAGCCTGGTACGCCGCGCCGAGGCGGCGGGCTATCGCGCCATCGTGGTAACGCTCGACACCTGGGTGACCGGCTGGCGCCCCCGCGACCTCAACACCGCCAACTTTCCGCAGCTGCGCGGGCACGTGCTGGCCAATTACTTCAGCGACCCGGTGTTCCGCCGCCTGCTCGCGCGACCGCCCGAGGAAGACCGCCGCGCCGCGGTGATGACCTGGGCGGCGACGTTCGGCCAGGTGCTCACCTGGGACGACCTGCCGTGGCTACGCTCGCTCACCTCGCTACCGATCGTGCTGAAGGGCCTGTGCCATCCCGACGACGCGCGCCGCGCGATCGATGGCGGCGCCGACGCGGTCTACGTCTCCAACCACGGCGGACGCCAGGCCAATGGCGGGATCGCCGCCATCGACCTGCTCCCCGACGTCGCGGCAGCGGTGGCGGGGCGCGTGCCGGTCTGGTTCGACGGCGGGGTGCGCAGCGGCACCGACATCGTCAAGGCGGTGGCGCTCGGCGCCGATCTCGTCGGCGTCGGACGGCCGTACAGCTACGGCCTCGCGCTCGGCGGCGTGGCGGGCTGCGCGCACGTGCTGCGCTGTCTGCTCGCCGAGGCCGACCTGCTGATGGCGGTCAACGGCTGGCCGACACTCGCCACGGTGCGCGAGGCGGGCGCGCGGCGGGTGGAGGGATAGATCCTCCCCGCGCATCGGGAGGATCACGTTACCTCACCGCGCCCGTGCCGGCTGCGGCCCCACCGTGGCGGACACGCGCACCGGCACGCGGCCGATCTTGCGCGCGAGCCCCGGCGGATCGATCAGCGTGACCCGACCGCCCTTCCACTGCAGGTCGTTCTCGCGCCGCGCCTGCTGCACCATGCGATTGACGTGGACCGAGGTGAGCCCCAGCGCGTCCGCCAGCGTCTCCTGCGTCAGCGGCAGGTCGAAGCTGGTGCCGCGCGCCATCCCGTTGAGCGTCAGCCGCTCGTGCAGCTCGAGCAGCAGGTCACCGATCCGCTCCTGCGCGTTGAGCCGGCCGAGTCGTGTCACGTGCGCCAGCACATAGGCCTGATCCAGCGCGTCGCCCACCGCATAGACCGTACCCAGCACCGAGCCGTGCGCGGCGGGCGGCGCGGCGCAGACCAGCACGTCGGTGAGCGCGACGATCGTCGCCACCGCCACGGGGCGCGGCTGCGGGCAATGGCCGACCACGTCCCCGGGCAGCAGGAAGCTGAGGAACTGGCGCCGCCCGTCGGGCAGCAGCCGCACCCGCGCCGCCCAGCCGCGCAGCAGCAGCAGCGGCTCGGCGATCTCGCGCCCCTCGCTCACCAGCTCACGGCGCGCGCGGATCGTCTGTGCCTGCCCGGCGGCGGCGACGATCGTGTCAATCGCCTCGGCGTCGAGCGGGGCCAGTGCGGCAAGGCGCTGCAGCGCGGGCTGGCGATCGTCGATGATGGTGGCGGCGCGGATCATGGCACGTCCTCCGATGCGAGTAACTGGTCCAGCGCGGCGAGCACCGTCGGCACCGCGAAGGGCTTGGAGATACGCGGCACGTGGCGATAGGCGTCGGGCAGCGCCCAATCGTCGTAGCCCGTGACGAACACGAATGGCACGCCGCGCGCGGCGAGCCGGTCGGCGATGGCGAGCGACGAGTCACCCTCGAGATTGACGTCGAGCAGCGCGGCGGCGATCCCCTCGCGCTCGGCGAGGTCCAGCCCGGCGGCGAGGCTGCTCACCGGACCGATCACCAGCGCCTCTTCGGCGGCAAGCGCGCGGCGCAGGTCGGAGGCGATGAAATATTCGTCCTCCACGACCAGGATCCGTTTGCCCGCGAGTCGCCCCGGCATCGTCACGCCCCTTCCTCGTCGCCGCCCAGCGGCAACCCGATGGTGCAGCGCACGCCGCCACCGCGGAACTCGAGCCGCGTCTCGGCACCGAGCCGATACGGTAGAGCCTCCTCGATCAACTCGGTCCCGAACCCCAGCCGCGTCGGCCGAATCGGGATAGCGGGCACACCCTGCTCAACCCAACTAAGGTCAAGCCGGCGCACCGATCTTCCATCTACATTAACATTCCAGGCGATCGAGAGCGACCCTCCTGGCGCGCGAAAGGCGCCGAACTTTAAGGCGTTGGTCGCGAGCTCGTGGATCGCGAGGCCGAGCAGCTCGACCGCCCCCGACGGCAGCGCCACGTCGGGGCCGGTCATGGTGAGCCCGGGACCGTCGCTGACGCCGACGCTCAGCAGCTCGTCGCGGATCAGATTTTCCAGGTCGACGGTGCCGCTGGCGTTGAGCGTCGCGCTCACCTGCGTGCGCGCCAGCGCGTCGAGCCGCCCGCGGAAATGGTCGGCGACGTCGTCGAGCGACTCGGCGCCCTCGACGGTGCGCGCGAACACCGAACGCACCACGGTGAGGATGTTGCGCACGCGGTGCTGCAGCTCGGCCACGAGCACGCGCTGGCGCTCCTCGAGCAATTGCATGTCGCTGATGTCGGTCGCCGCGCCGAACCAATGCGTGATCCGGCCGGCGCCATCCCGCACCGGCACCTGACGGATCAGCAGCGCGCGATAGCCGCCCCCGGCTTGGCGCACGCGGCACTGCACGGTCACGGGCTCGCCCGCGGCATAAGCGCGACGGAAGGCGCGGCTCACCTTGCCGGCCTCGCTCGGGTGGATCAGCTCCATCCAGCCGCCGTTCGAGGCCTGCTCGTCGGTCTGGCCGGTGATCGCGTGCCACTGCTGGTTGGACGCGATACGCAGGCCGGCGAGATCGACGCGCCACAGCATCGCGGGCACCAGCTCGAGCGTCAGGCGGCGCTGCTCCTCGCTGTCGCGAAGCGCCATCTCGGCGCGCTTGCTGTACAATGCCTGCACGATCGCGGGGGCCAGTTCCTCGGCCGCGGCGAGGTCCTCGTCGCGGAAGCCGCCGGGGCGATTGCCCAGGCCCACCATACCGATCACCGCGCCGTTCTGGTGCAGCGGCACGCCGAGGAAGCTTTCCAGCAGCGGGTGGCCGGCGGGCGTGCCGATCCGATCATCATGGGTGGCGGCGTCGTTGAAGATCAGTCCCTTCCCCTCGCGCAGCACGCGCCCATACAGGCCGTGGATGGTCGGGCCGGTGGGCACCTCACTCTGCGGCCAGTCGCTCTTCGCCGCCTCGAACGCGGCCCAGCCGCGCTCGCTGATCGCGATCTCGTCCAGCAGGTCGGTGGCGCGATCGATCTCGCCCATGAAGCTGAAGGAGGCGCCGGTGACGTCCTCGGCGACGCGAAGGCAGACGCGGCCGAGTGCCTCCAGCGAGGGAGCAGTGAGCGCCTCGTGGAAGATCCGGTTGATGCCCTCCAGCACCGCGTTCTTGCGCGCGAGCGTCGCCAGCAGGCTGGTCTCGTCGCGCGGCTCCATCCTCATCGCTGTCACCCTTCCCCGGCCAACGTCCCGCGACGTAAATAGCTCAGATTAAACACCTTAACCTGTGTCCCAAGGCAGCCGGCCTGGGGTGCCGGGCGCGCGCGCTCAGGTTGGCATCGAGCACGGCCGGGAGCGTCACGCATCGGGTGCCACGGCCGACACCGACCTCAATTCACCGGGGCCGCCCCGCCGCGCCGCGATAGCGGTCGAACCACGCCAGGATCGCCGCTGCCTTGGCCGCCGACTGCGACGGCCGCGACGTGAAGCCGCCGTGGCTAGCGCCCGGTACCTTCACCAGCGCGGTCGGCACCTTGGCGATCTGAAGCGCGGCGTAATATTGCTCCGACTCGCTCACCGGGGTGCGATAATCCTCGCTGCCCACCACCACGAGCGTCGGCGTCGTCACGTTGCCGACGAGGCTGAGCGGCGAGCGCACCCAATAGCTCATCGGATCCTCCCACGGCAGCTTGCTGAACCAGTAGCGCGAGGTGAAGGTGGTGTTGTCCATCGTCAGCGCCTCGCTGAGCCAGTTGATCACCGGCTTCTGCGTCGCCGCCGCCTTGAAGCGGTGAGTCTTGCCGACGATCCAGGCGGTCAGCACGCCGCCGCCCGAGCCGCCGGTGACGAATAGATTGTCCGGATCCGCAGTGCCGTCGGCGATCGCGGCGTCGACCGCGGCCATCAGGTCGTCATAGTCGGCCGACGGATAGTTCTTGTCGATCAGGTTGGCGAACTCGGCGCCGTAGGAGGTCGAGCCGCGCGGATTGACCCACAGCACGGCATAGCCCGCCGCGGCGTAGAGCTGGACGTCGCTGGCGAAGGTCGGGCCATAAGCCGAGTGCGGGCCGCCGTGGATCTCGAGGATCAGCGGCACGCGCTGCCCCGCGGCGCGCGTCGGCGGGGTGGCGAGCCAGGCGTCGATTGCGCGGCCGTCGGGCGCGGTGACGCTCAGCTTGCGGACGGGGGCGAGCGTCTTGGCCGCGACCATCACCGCGTTGAGCTGGGTGAGACGGCGCGGCTTGCCGCCCGCGAGCACCCAGACGTCGGCGGGCGCGCCGGCGTCGCCGCCGGTGTAGGCGACGGTGCCGTCGCGCGCGACCGAGAAGTCGCCGCCGGTATAGGGCCGGTCGAGCCCGCTGCCCTGGAGATTGTCGGCGATCACGCCGAGCTTGCCGTCGCTGCCGATGCGCGCGAGCTTGCGCTGGCCGCGGTCGTCGTAGCTGGCGTAGAGGCTGCGCCCGTCGCGCGCCCATTGCACGTCCTCGACGCTGCGATCGAGCGCGGCGGTGAGCGAGCGCGGCGCGCCGCCGTCGGCCCCGCCGACGTAGACCTGCGCGTCCTCATAGCCGCGGCGGTGATCGTCGAAGCCGATCCAGGCGACGCGCTGGCCGTCGGGCGAGAAGCGCGCGTTGGCGTCGGGACCCTGCCGTGTGGTCAGCGCGGTGACGGTACCGCTGGCGAGGTCGACCGACTGGACATCGGAGTTGAGCACCTCGCGCTCGGTGTCGCCGGCGCGGATCGCGGCGAAGAGGAGCCGGCGCCCGTCGGGGCTCCACGCCAGCGGGCCGTCGTCGTCGAAGCGGCCGAAGGTGAGCTGGCGCGCCGCGCCGCCGTCCGCGGCGACGACGAACAGGTGCGCATAGCCGGGCTTGCGATAGCCGGCGCCGTCGTTGCGATAGGTGACGCGGTCGATCACCTCCAGCCCCGGTGCCCATTTCGCGCCCTCCGGCTTGGCGGGCGCTTTGCCGAGCGTCGTGCCCTCGCCCGCGACGGTGGCGACATAAGCGAGGCGGGTGCCGTCGGGCGACCACGCGAGCGCGCCCGGATCGCCGGGCAGCGAGGTGACGCGCGCGCTGCTCCCGCTGGCGAGCCAGCGCACGAACAGCTGCGACTGCTCGCCGTCGCCCGCGACATAGGCGATCCGGGTGCCGTCGGGCGACCAGCGCGGCGAGTTGCCCGAGGTCGCGAACGGGGTCTGGCGCCCGCTGGCGACGTCGATCAGCCAGAGCGAGGAGGCCATGCGGTCGGTCATGATGTCGCCGGAGCGGCGGACGTAGACGATCGTCTTCCCGTCCGGACTGATCTGCGGATCGCTCGCGACCGACAGGCCGAACAGGTCGGCGCCGGTGAAGCGGCGGGTCGGCCCGTCCGTCGCGGCGGCGGCGGGCGGCTGCTGCGCGGCGGCGGGGGCGGCGAGCAAGGCGAGGCAGAGAGCGAGACGGGAGAGCGCTGGACGCACGATGGGGACGACTCCGCGGAAGATGGGACGCGCGCGATCATGGACGAAAGTGTCGGCGGCGCAATGAGGCGGGTGGGTGGAGCTGGAGTGCGGAGGAGGGCGGGCGCGAAAGCTTCGCTTGCATGGCATGGCGACCTGCCTCGAGCCGGACCGTGCCCCGGCCTCCGGCGCGGCACGCGCTCCCGATGGCGGACCACCCCTACGCACGGTCGAACGTGGAGCCCGGTTGATCCTGAGACGAGGCCAGGATGACACCGGACAAGCGGGTGTCCATGCCCCACAACGGCGGCGCCCCCTTCCCTCCCGCCGCTCCTCTGTTACGCTCCGGCCAACGAGAGACATCGGGAGGGAACGGGCATGATCCCGGACGGCGACCAGCGCGCGAGCGGCTATGCGTGGTACGTGCTCGCGGTCCTGTTCGTCGTCTACATCCTCAATTTCGTCGACCGGCAGGTGATCTCGATCCTCGCCGAGGACATCAAGCGCGACCTCCACCTGCGCGACGAGGACCTGGGCTTCCTCTACGGCACCGCCTTCGGCGTCTTCTACGCTTTGTTCGGCATCCCGCTCGGCCGCCTCGCCGACAGCTGGCACCGTGTACGGCTGATGACGGTGGGGCTGGCGCTCTGGTCGACCATGACAGCGCTGTCGGGGCTGGCGAACGGGGGCGCGCAGCTCGCCGCCGCGCGCGTCGGCGTCGGCGTCGGCGAGGCGACCGCCTCGCCCTCGGCCTATTCGCTGATCTCGGACTATTTCCCGCGCAAGCTGCGTGCCACCGCGCTGTCGATCTACTCGGCGGGCATCTATGTCGGCGGGGGGTGCTCGCTGCTGGTCGGCGGGCTGGTGGTGCAGCATTGGCAGCGCGCCTTCCCGACCGACCCGCCGCTCGGGCTCGCCGGCTGGCAGGCCGCCTTCCTCGCGGTCGGGCTGCCCGGGCTGCTGCTCGCCGCGCTGGTGGCGACGCTGCGCGAGCCGGTGCGCGGCGCGGTCGAGGGGCTGCCCGCGCCCGCGCTCCATCCCGCGCCATTCCGCGCCTTCGCCAGCGAGTTGCTGACGATCCTGCCCCCGCTCACGCTGATCGCGGCGGCGCGGCGCGGAGCTGGCGCGCTGGCGGTCAACCTCGTCGCGCTGGCGGCGGTCGTCGCGGCGGTGGCGTTGCTGCACGCGCTGGGCGAGCCGCTGCCTCAGTGGATCGCGGTCGGCACCGGCGTGTACGCGGTCTTCTCCTGGGCGAGCGCGCTCCGTCAGCGCGACCCGCCCACCTTCGCGCTGATCGTCGGCACGCCGGCCTTCCTGTGCGTGGTGGTGGCCTATGGGCTCAACGCTTTCCTGAGCTATGCCGCGTCCTTCTGGGCGGCGCCCTATGCGATGCGCGAGCTCGCCGTGTCGCCGGCGCAGGCGGGGCTGATCCTCGGCGGCGGGGCGGCGCTGTCGGGGTTCCTCGGCGTGACGAGCGGCGGGCTGATCGCGGACCGGCTGCGGCGGACCAACCCGTCCGGGCGGCTGGTACCGGTGCTGTGCGGCGCGGTGCTGCCCGTGCCCTTCCTCGTGATCGGCTTCACCGCGAGCACGCCGCTGACGCTCTACCTGTGCCTGTTCGCGTCGCAATATCTGGCGAGCTGGGGACTGGGCTCGGCCGCGGCGGCGACGCAGGACCTGGTGCTGCCGCGGATGCGCGGCACCGCGACCGCGACCTTCTTCATCGGCACGACACTGCTCGGGCTGGCGCTCGGGCCGTATCTGGCGGGGCGGATCTCGACGCTGAGCGGCAGCCTGTCGACCGGGATGCTGGCGCTGCTGGCAGTAGTGCCGCTGGGGGTGGCCGCGGGCGTGGCGGCCTACCGGCTGGTGCCCGAGGCGGAGCGGACGCGCGAGACCCGCGCGCGGGCGGCGGGGGAGCTGGGATGAGGCGAGGCGAGTGAGCCGTGCCCGTCTCTCCTCACCCTCCGGCGTCATCCTGAACTCGGTTCAGGGTCTCCTGTCCCGCGAGCGCCCCGGCATATCAGTACGCGGCACCGCGTATCCTGAGACGAGCTCAGGATGACTCCAGAAGGTAAAAGGCGCGTCCGCCGCGTCCCCTCACCCCGCCTGGAACACGCCGCAGGCGATGCGCGCGCCCGAGTTGCCGCTGGGATCGGTCTTCAGATCGTCCTGCCCGGCGTGGATCACCATCGCGGCACCGTCGGCGTCGAGCAGCCCGGCCATGGTCGCGCCCGGGATCGTCGCACCGATCGTGCCACGGCCGTCGTTGCCGATCACGAGGTTGGGCAGATCGCCCTGATGCGGCCCCTGCGGGTTCATCGCGCCGTGCTTCATCTGAGTCGGGTTCCAGTGACCGCCCGCGCTCTCGAAGCCCGGCGGGTCGCAGCGACCGACCATATGGACGTGCGCGCCGTGCGTCCCCGGCGGCATGCCGTTGGCGTCCACGGTGAAGCGCAGCCCGCCCGCCACCTCGGTAACGGTGGCGCGGCCGACCGGCGCGCCCGTCGCGGTGGCGAGCTGCGCGGTGGCGCTCGCGCCGCCGGCCATCGGCGCCCCCGTGTCCATCTTCGCCTGGTCGTTGCACGCGGCGAGCGCCAGCGTCGCCAGCCCCACCGTCGTCATCGCCGTGATCCGTCGCATCGCTCGCTCCCTAAATCTCGCTGATCCATGTTCTTGCCGCAGGCAACCCGCGGGTCGCGCACGCGGTTCCCGCGCGCCGCCGGCGCAGGTCAGCGGTGCCCGTGCGCGATCAGCTGGGTCATCCGCCGCCCGACATAGGCAGCCTGCACGATCGCGAGCACCAGCACCACGTTGAGCACCACGATCTCGATCAGGAAGAACCACAGCGGCGTCCCCGCGATCATGCTGAGCCCGAGCAGGATGGTGCGCGGGTTGGCGCCGAGCACCGCGGCGGCCGGGAGCAGCTTGCGCCCTTCCTCGCGCGCGATCTGTGCGATGCGGCGGCGCTCGGGCGGATCAGCGGCAGCGCTCGCCACCAGTGCGTTCACCACCTGCGTCGGCCCCGACATCTTGTGCCACGCCCAGAGATACAGCGCGGAGAGCCGCACGCCGATGCCGTCGCCGCCCGACTTGGCGGTCTGCAGCCACGGCACGTCATAGGCCCACCACTGGTAGGTCCGGCGCTGGCTCTCGGCGAAGACCGACTGGACCGCGCGGCTCACCCCCGCGAGCACCACGATCGGCCAGGCGATCCAGCCGATGCGGTCGTCCATCGCCGCGCCGAGCAGCGTGTACATCACCGCGTGCCCGGCATAGTCGCACAGCCCGTCGACGATCTCGCCCGAGGGCGACGCACGCCCCGACAACCGCGCCAACGCGCCGTCGGCGCCGTCCACCACGTGCCACAGGCAGTGGAGCAGGAAGCCGAGCGCGATCGCCGCGGGCGTTCCCACCCGCGCGTACAGCACCGCCGCCGCCATCACCATCAGCGCGCCGACGATCGAGACCATGTTCGGCGTCACCGGCGTCGGTACCAGCGCGCGCGCCAGCAGGTGCGCCAGCGGGTGATAGATCGTCCTGTTCAGAAAGCCTTGAAGCTCCCGCGGCTTCCCCGCCACAGCCGGTTCGGAATCGTTCACGCGTTCCTCGTGCATTTGCCCCGGCGCGCCTATACAGGCGTTCGGTCCGCTTGACAGTTGCCACGTATCTGTCACGAAGCGGCAACGTATATGTCTTCAGCTCGGCTAGGGGCCGACAAGTGGGGTAGAATGGCTTCGATCAAGGTGGCGGTCATTGGGGTTGGGAACTGCGCGAGCAGCCTCGTGCAGGGCAAATACCACTATGCCGGCAGCAACACCGCCGCCGGTCTGATCCATGAGGAGATTGGCGGCTACAAGGTCGGCGACCTCGATTTCGTCGCGGCGTTCGACGTCGACTCGCGCAAGGTCGGCCTCGACCTGGGCGAGGCGATCTTCGCCAAGCCGAATTGCACCAAGGTATTCCACGCGGACGTGCCCAAGACCGGGACGATCGTGAAGATGGGTGCCAAGCTGGACGGCGTCGCGCCGCACATGCTCACCGCCGCCAACGACCGCGGCTTCGAGATCAACGACACGCGCGACGCGGAGAAGGCGGAGATCATCGCCGAGCTCAAGCGCACCGGTGCCGAGATCCTCGTCAACTTCCTGCCGGTCGGCAGCCAGGAGGCGACGGAGTTCTACATGGAGTGCGCGCTCGAGGCGGGCCTCGGCGTGGTCAACTGCATGCCGGTGTTCATCGCCTCGCGCCCCGAGTGGGAGAAGAAGTTCGCCGACGCCGGCCTGCCGATCATCGGCGACGACGTGAAGGCGCAGGTCGGCGCGACGATCGTCCATCGCGTGCTGTCGAACCTGTTCGGCCAGCGCGGCGTGACGATCGATCACACCTACCAGCTCAACACCGGCGGCAACACCGACTTCATGAACATGCTCGACCGCAACCGGCTGGCGAGCAAGAAGGAGTCGAAGACCGAGGCGGTGCAGGCGGTGATCGCCGAGCGGCTCGCGGACGAGAACATTCACGTCGGCCCGTCGGACTACATCCCCTGGCTCGGCGACAACAAGCTGTGCTTCCTCCGGCTGGAGGGTGACCTGTTCGGCGGCGTGCCGATGAACCTCGAGCTGCGCCTGTCGGTCGAGGATTCGCCCAACTCGGCCGCGGTCGTGGTCGACGCGATCCGCTGCGTGAAGCTCGGCCTGGAGCGCGGCATCGCCGGCGCGCTCGAGGGTCCGTCGGCATTCTTCTGCAAGCACCCGCCGCAGCAGGTGACCGACGACGTGGCCGCAGCGATGACCAACGAGTTCATCCACGCCGACGCGCGCCTCGCCGCCGAGTAAGGCCCGCCCCTTGCACGCGCTCATCGTCGCGGCCGGCTATGGCAGCCGGCTGCGCGCGGTCTCTCCCTCCAAGCCGCTGACTCCCGTCAACGGCGTCCCGCTGATCGAGCGCGTGCTGCGTGCCGCGCTCGACGGCGGCGTGACCGACGTCACCGTCGTCACGGGACATGAGGGGGAGCGGCTGGAGCGTCACCTCGCTTCCGTCGCCGCCACGCTGCAGGTGCCGCTGCGCTGCGTACGCACCCCCGACTGGTCGCTCGCGAACGGCCATTCGGTGCTGACCGGCGCCGCGGCGATCGGCCCGCGCCGCCACCTGCTGATGATGGCGGACCATCTGCTCGACCCGGCGCTTATCGCGCGCGTCGCCGCAGCACCCGAAGCGGCGCTGACGCTCGGGGTCGACCGCCGGCTCGACAACCCGCTGGTGGACCTGGACGACGTCACCCGCGTGCGCACCGACGGCGACCGCATCGTCGCGATCGGCAAGCACCTCCCCGACTATGACTGCTACGACACCGGCGTGTTCGCGGTCGACGCGCGCTTCCATGACGCGCTCCGCGAGTCGATCGCGGCGGGCGGCAGCGGCTCGATCTCGGCCGGGGTCGAGGCGCTGGCGACGCGCGGCGAGGCGCGGGTGGTGGACGTCGGCGACGCCTGGTGGCTCGACGTCGACGACCCGCGCGCGCTCGATCAGGCCGAGGCCGCGCTCTCGGCGCATCCCCGCGCCGCCTGACAGCAAGAAAATGTAACCTCGATCAGCGGGAACGTGACTGCCGACTGTGTCATTGCACCGGCGACTCTCTCGCACGAGGAACGCCATGGACACTGACAAGCACGGCTTCTCTTACCGCAGCTTCGCCGGTTGGCCCGCGTTGCTCGCGATCGCTCTGCTGATCGCAACGGTACTTTACCTCAACTACGGCCGCGACGCGGCGGCGACCCGGCTCAAGCCCGCCACCGGCACCGCGCGCGCGATGGCGCTGGCCGCGGAAGGCGGCGAGAAGGCGCCCGGCCGGCCGTAGACGTTGTGTGCTCCTGCACGCGGGACCCAGGATTACAGGCGGTACGCTCGTGGCTCTGGTTTCCCGCGCGCGCAGGAACACGGGCACCGCCTCGCCTACTCCACCCGGACCCGCAGCATCGCGCCTGCCGCGACCAGCATCGTCGCGGCGGCGAAGGCCATCGTCCAGATCGGCTCGGTCGGGAAGAGATGCTTGGTAATCGATCCCATCACGGTCGCCACCAGCAGCTGCGGCAGCACCACGAAAACGTTGAACAGCCCCATATACACCCCGAGCTTGCGCTGCGGCAGCGCGGAGGCGAGGATCGCATAGGGCATCGCCAGGATGGTCGACCAGGCGATGCCGATCGCCACCTCGCTCAGCAGCAGCCAGCGCGCGTCAGGCACCACGAACATGCTGGCGAAGCCGAGCGCGCCGCAGCCGAGCCCGACCGCATGGGTCCGCGCCTTGCCGACGCGTCGCGCCAGCCACGGTAGCAGCAGCAGCGCGGAGAGCGCCGCCACGCCGTTGTAGGTGGCGAACAGCACGTCGACCCAGTTGGCGCCCTCCTGATAGGCGGAGCTGGCCGCGTCGGGCGCGCCGTAGAAGGCGCCGGTGACGACCGGCGTGGTGTTGATCCACATGATGAACAGCGCCGACCAGCTGAAGAACTGGACGAGCGCCAGCCGCTTCATCAGCGGCTGCATGCCCGCGAAGTCGCCGACGAGATGCCCCAGCATCCCCGCGCTCCGCCCCCGCCGCGCGCGACGGATGGCGACCAGGCTGGCGATGCCGTAGCCGGCGAGCAGCGCGCCGAGCAGGTACATCTCCTTCTCCAGCCCGAGCGCGGCGACGAGCGCGACCACGGCCGCGCCAGCGCCGAGCCAGGCGAGTGGAGCGCGGTCACCGCGCGCGGCGAGCGCGGCATGGCCCTCGGCCGCGTCCGCGGCGCGCGCGCCATCGAACGCGTCCATCTCCTCGGGTGAATATTCGCGCGTGGTCAGTACCGTCCACAGCACGCTCAGCAGCAGCGCGGCGCCGCCGACCCAGAAAGCGACGCGGACCGAAGCGGGGATGACGCCGGGCGGCGCGACGTTCGACACGCCTGCCTGCTCGAGCAGCCAGGGGAAGATCGAGCCGACGACCGCGCCCGTGCCGATGAAGGCGGTCTGCACGCCATAGCCGGCGGCGTGCTGGTCGCGGTCGAGCATGTCGCCGACAAAGGCGCGGAACGGCTCCATCGAGACGTTGAGCGAGGCGTCGAGCACCCACAGCATCAGCGCCGCGACGAGCAGCCCGGGGCTGAGCGGCATGACCAGCAGCGACAGTGCGGCGAGCAGCGCACCGGCAAGAAAATAAGGGCGCCGCCGCCCGAAGCGGCCGAGCCAGGTGCGGTCGCTGAGGTGTCCGATGACGGGCTGCACGAGCAGCCCGGTGAGCGGCGCGGCGACCCACAACGCGGGCAGGTCGTCGAGCCGCGTGCCGAGCGACTGGAAGATGCGGCTCATGTTCGCGTTCTGCAGCGCGAAGCCGATCTGGATCCCGAAGAAGCCGAAGCTGATGTTGGCCAGCCCGGCGAGCGACTGGTGGCGGCGGCGCGGCTGGGTCATGCGCGGGGGACCGCGAGCGGGGTGGTAGTAGGGGCAACGTCGACGTCGGCGGGGGCGTCAACCGCGACGAGCGGCGACGACTTGTCCCCTTCTCCCGTCCACTCCGACGAACGCCGGGGTCCGGTTGCGGCCGGCGCGTGAGATGCGGAACCGTCACCCACCTGGGCCCCGGCCTCCGCCGGGGCACCGCTGAAGGACGAGTCCCGCCCCACATCACTCGCGTGCCCCGGCGCAGGCCGGGGCCCAGCAGCGGGCGGCACGTGAGGGGCGGAACCGTCCCTCAACTGGGCCCCGGCCTTCGCCGGGGCACGCAGCGCCAGCAGCGCGCCATAGCCCTCGAACCGCGCCCCGCTCACCCCGCTCGCCACCAGCGTCACACCGTCGGGCAGCACCAGCTCGCGCGGCTCGGCCGTCAGGTTCACCACGCACAGCAGCCGCTCGTCCCCGGCGACCCGCTCGAACGCCACCACGCCTGGCCCCAGATCGACGAACGCGATCGTTCCCACCCGCAGCGCCGCATGGGCGCGGCGCAGCGCCAGCAGCCGCCGCGTCCAGTGCAGCAGCGAGCCCGCGTCGGCCTCCTGTGCGTCCACCGCCAGCGCGCCATGGTCCGCGCCGAAGGGCAGCCACGGCGTCCCCGCGGTGAAGCCATGCCCCGGCCCCTCCGCCTGCCACGGCATCGGCGTGCGCGCGCCGTCGCGGCTGAGCGTCAGCGGCCAGTTGGCGATCGCCTCGGGGTCCTGGAGCAGCTCGAACGGCACCGCCACCTGGGTCAGCCCGAGTTCCTCCCCCTGGTAGAGGAAGATATTGCCGCGCAGCCCCGCCAGCAGCACCATCTTGGCGCGCGCGAAGGCGTCGCGATGCTCGGGCAGCGCCCAGCGCGACACCGCGCGCGGCGCGTCATGGTTCTCGAACGCCCAGCTCGGCCAGCCCTCCCCCGCGGCGCCGGGCCATTGCGCCAGCGCGGCGCGCACCAGTGCGGGGGTGAGTTGCTCGGCGTAGAGGAAATCGAAGCCATAGGCGGTGTCGAGCCGGCGCGGCGCGGTATAGTCCTTGCGGACCCAGTCGCTCTCCTCGCCGCCGATCTCGGCGACGGTGAAGCGATCGGGATATTCGTCGGTCAGCGCGCGGATGCGCTCGACGAAGGGCAGCATGTCGGGCTGATCCTGGCTGTGCTGCTTGAGCTGGAAGTCGAACGAGCGGGTCCGCGGCTTGTTCGAGGGCGGCGCGGGCGGGTTGTCGGTCAGCGCCGCGCTGCCCATCGCGTGGTTGATCGCGTCGAGCCGGAAGCCGTCGACGCCGCGCTCGAGCCAGAAGCGCCCGACCGCCAGCAGCGCCTCCTGTACCGCCGGGGTGCGCAGGTTGAGCTGGGGCTGCTCGCGCAGGAAGGTGTGGAGGTAATATTGCTGGCGCCGCGCGTCCCACGTCCAGGCCGGGCCGCCGAACACCGACTGCCAGTTGTTGGGCGGCGAACCGTCCGCCTTCGCGTCGGCCCAGACGTACCAGTCGTGCTTGTCGCCGTCGCGGCGCTGGCGGCTTTGTCGAAACCAGGGATGCTGCTCCGACGTGTGCGACCAGACCTGATCGGTGATCACCTTCAGCCCCAGCGCGTGCGCGCGCGCCACCAAAGCGTCGAAGTCGTCGAGCGTGCCGAAGATCGGGTCGACGTCGCAGTAATCGGCGACGTCATAGCCAAAATCGCGCATCGGCGAGGTGTAGAAGGGCGAGATCCAGATCGCGTCGACGCCGAGCGAAGCGACATGGTCGAGATGCGCGGTGATGCCGCGCAGGTCGCCTACACCATCGCCGTTCGCGTCGGCGAAGCTGCGCGGGTAGATCTGGTAGACGGCGGCGCCCTTCCACCACGGGTCGGTCATTCTGTCTCTCCGATAGCGCACACGGCATAGCCGAGCGGCGGCAAGGTCACACGCAGCGATCCCGGCGCCGCCGCGCGCACGGCACAGCCCTCCCCCGCGAGCGTGGCGGCAGTGGCACCGCGCACGCCGATCTCGACCATCCGCTCGATCGGCCGGGTCGAGGTGTTGAAGGCGAGCAGGATCTCGCGCCCGCTCACCGGATCGACGCGCGACACCGCGAGCAGCCCCGGCGTGTCGCCGCGCGCGCGCAGCAGCGTCCGCCCCGCACGCAGCGCCGGCTCGGCACGGCGCACGCGCGCGAGCGCCGCGATCTGGCGGAACAGCGGGTTGTCGCGCCCGAAATGCGCGGTGGCGGTGGTCGTGGTGGTGCCGAGCAGGCGGTTGTCGTTGTAGCTGGCGACCCGGCTGGCGAACATGTCCTCGCGCGCGTCCTGATCGTTGCCGTCGCCGGTGAAGCCCTGCTCGTCGCCCGAGTAGATCGTCGGCACGCCGCGCAGCATGAGCAGCATCGCGTTGGCGAGCTCGACCCGACGCAGCACCTCGTCGTCGCTGGCCCGGGGCAGCGCTTGCCGCACGTAGAAAGCGAAGCGGCCGTTGTCATGGTTGCTGACGAAGGTGGGGAGCGTGCGCGCGACCGCCTCGCCGCCCTCGTACAATGCGTCGCCGCGGATCAGCGTCTCGAACGCATCGGTGCCGCGCGTGCCCGCCACCGTGTCGAGCACCGCGCGGCGGAAGGCGAAGTCGAGCACCGCCGGCAGCTTGTCGACGCGCGTGTGGACCGCGAGCGGGCCGGGATCGAGCTGGTCGGCCGCCACCTCGCCGAAGACGTGGAAGTTGGGGATGCCGCGCGCCTTCGCCCGCACCAGGATCGCGGGGACGAACCGCTGCCAGAACTCGGGGTTGACGTGGCGCGCGGTGTCGATGCGGAAGCCGTCCACGCCGAAGCGGTCGATCCAGCCGCCGAAGATCTCGATCATACCGCTGGCGACGCGCGGGTTCTCGGTCATCAGATCGTCCAGCCCGACGAAATCGCCCATCGTCGAGCTCTCGTTGCTGAAGGTGCTGTTGCCGCGATTGTGGTAGAGCGTGATGTCGTTGAGCCAGGCCGGTGACTTGGCCTTCTCCTCACCCTTGGGGATGAACGGGGTGTAAGCGTAGCTCGGGTCGGTCAGGCGCGCGAAATTGGCCGCGCTCTGGTCCTGGTCGCCGGCGAAGCCCGGATTGATCGCGGTGCCGTCGACGCCGCCGCGGCGTTGGTATGGGTATTCGGCGCGGCTGCGGTAGGCGCAGTCGCCGCACTCGCGATACCGGATCACGTCCGCGGTGTGGTTGACGATGATGTCCATATAGACCTTGATCCCGCGCGCGTGCGCGGCGTCGACCAGCGCCTTGAACTCGGCGTCGGTGCCGAGATGCGGGTCGACATGCTCGAAGTCGGTGATCCAATAGCCGTGATAGCCCGCGCTCTCCTGCCCCCTGGGCCCCTGCACCGGCTTGTTGCGGAAGATCGGGCCGACCCAGATCGCGGTCGCGCCGAGCGCCTCGACATAGTCGAGCCGGCGCGTCAGCCCCTTGAGATCACCGCCGTGGTAGAAGCCCTTGCCGGTCGGGTCATAGCCGGTGACGAGCCGGTCGCCGCTCAGCCCGCCGCGGTCGTTGCTCGGGTCGGCGTTGTCGAAGCGGTCGGGCAGCGCGAAGTAGATCACCTCGTCCTGCGGCGGACGCGCGCGCAGCTCGGCCAGCGGGTCGGCGAATGCGGGGGTGGCGCTGGTGAGCAGTGCCGCGAGGGTGAGTGCGCGGGTGAAGAAGCAGGAGCTCCTTCTTCTAGCGCCATCCTGAACTCGTTTCAGGATCCACGGTCCCGCGAGCGCCGCGACCGTCGAGTAAACGGCACGGTGGATGCCGAAACGAATTCGGGATGACGGAGAGGCGGCGTGCCGCTCTGGCGACGACAGCGCGGACGGGGTGGCGGCGTGAAGCTCCTGCCGCGACGACAAGGAAGAGGAAGGCGTCCTCACCTCACTCGTGTTCCCGTGCACGTGGGAACCCAGAGCCGCCGACCTACCGCCCCGTGGCCCTAGGCTCCCGCTTCCGCGGGAGCACACTCCCGACGCCGACCACGACACCACCATCCGCTCACCCTCCCCGTGCCGCGTCGGGACGCCCCGCGCTGTTCGCCGCCTGATGCGGCGCGCCGGCGCGCTTGGCCAGCGCAGGGCATACGTATTCACAGCGGGTTCCCCGCGCGGTAGAAGATGCTCCCGCTGGAGAGACCGATCCGCCGCCATGGCGCTGTCCGACAAAGTCACCTCGTTCGACATCGCCGCGCTGGCCGGCGTCTCGCAGCCCACCGTGTCGCGCGCGCTGCGCGGCGACAAGACGGTGAGCGCGGCGACGCGACTGCGCATCGAGGCGATCGCGCGCCAGCTCAACTACAAGGTCGACCGCGCCGCCTCGTCGCTGCGCAAGGGCGAGGCGCGCACGCTGGCGCTCCTGTTCTTCGAGGACCCGCTGCCCGACGATTCGCACATCAACCCCTTCTTCCTGTCGATGCTGGGATCGATCCTGAAGACCTGCGCGCTGCGCGGCTATGACCTGCTCACCTCCTTCCAGCAGCTCTCCGCCGACTGGCACGTCGACTATGCCGATTCGCGCAAGGCGGACGGGCTGATCCTGCTCGGCTACGGCGACTGGCAGCTGTACCGCGCGCGCGTCGAGCAGCTGGTCGGGCAGAAGACCCGCTTCGTGCGCTACGGCTCGGTCGCGGCCAGCGGCGGACTCGGCACGGTGATCGGCTGCGACAATCGCGCCGGCGGTGCCGCGGTGGGGCGTCACCTGATCGAGCGCAAGCGCCGCCGCGTCGCCTTCGTCGGCGAGGCGAGCGATCATTATCCCGAGTTCCGCGACCGCTACCGCGGCCTCGCCGACGCATTGCGCGAAGCCGGGCTGGCAGCGGACCCGGGGCTGCACGTCGACGCGCTCTCATCGGAGCAGGCCGGCTTTGAGGCGACGCAGCGGCTGATCGCGCGCGGCATCGGCTTCGACTCGCTGTTCGCCGCCTCCGACCTGATCGCGCTGGGCGCGCTGCGCGCGCTCGACGAGGCCGGGCTGGTGGTGCCGCGCGCGGTGTCGGTGGTGGGCTTCGACGACATCCCCGCGGCGAGCCTGACGCGCCCGCCGCTCACCACCGTGGCGCAGGATTATGCGCGCGCGGGCGCGGTGCTGGTCGACACGCTGGTGCGGCAGATCGCGGGCGAGCCGACCGATCACCTCACGCTGCCGGCGACCCTGGTAGTGCGCGCGTCGACGTGACGCGGCAGGAGTAGGTTCACGCGAAGACGCGGGGGCGCTGAGCGGTGGCATGTGCCGCGCCAGCGGCTCTCCCGGTCGGGGGATCATGGCCGTGAGAGCGGGACGCCGAGTTGGTTCGTAGCGGCCTCGTGTACGCAGGAGCACGCCGGGCGCTCCAGGCCCTGACGTGCATGTGCCCTCCCGCGATCGCGTAGGGATCTGGGAGCTTTGTAGAGGTTCGGCGCAGGCACCCGTCGAAGAAGGGTGTTTTTATCGCCCGCGGGGAGCCGCGGTGGCGAGCGACGGTCGGCGGGTGGACGAAGCACGATGTGGTCGGAGCGGATCAGGCCTTCCCGACGCTGAACCGACGCAGCGCAGGCGATCGCCGGGCGGCCCGTCACATCGCCTTCAGCGCCTCCGCATGGCGCGCCACCACCGCCGCGATGCGGGCTGCCGCGGCCTTCAGCGCCGCCGCGCTGCCACCCGCGGCATAGGCCTGGTGCAGCGCCAGCGCACGCGCGTGCGCGGCGCGCTGCTGCGCGACATAAGTGGCGTCGCGCGCCAGGCCGGTCTCGGCGCGCAGCTCGGCGATCAGCTCGGTCTGGAGCGGGGTCAACGCCGCCGCCGGCACGCGCACCCGCGCGCGCGCCGCCGCGGCGCGCAGCGTCGCGCTGCCACGCGCGTGGTCGGCCATAATCATGCGGGCGACGTCGCGCACCTTCGCGTCTGTGGTGGACTCCAGCACCATCTGGCTCGCCGCGCGCTCGTACACGTCGGCCGCGCCCGCGGCCTCGAGGTAGCGCGCCGGCGACATCGCCTGCGCCGCCGCGGTGGTGGTCGTCACCGCACCGGCCAGCGCCATCAGCCCGGCGATCGCGCGCATCGTTCCTCTCCTCACAGACCGAACGCCGACTTGAGCCGCGCCACCGCGAAGAGTTCCGCGTCATAGGCGCCACGCACCAGCCGGCCCATCGCGAAGAACTCGTGCGTCACGCCGCTGTACGTCCGCTGCTGTACGCTCACGCCGGCGCCGCGCAGCGCCTGGGCGAGCGTCTCGCCGTCGGAGCGCAGCGGGTCGATCTGCGCGTTGACGATCGTCACCGGCGGCAGCCCGCGCAGGTCGGCGCGCACCAGGTTGAGCCGCGGATCGGCGGCGTCGCCAGCGTTCGCGCTGTAATAATGCGCGAACCAGCCGAGCATCGCGGTGTCGAGCGGTACCGCGCCCGCGGCGTCGCGCCGGGACGGCAGCGCGGGGTCGCTGTTCGCCACGGGATAGATCGCGAGCACGTGCGCCGGCCGCGCCAGCGCATGGTCGCGCGCGTAGATCGCGGTGTTGAGCGCGAGATTGCCGCCCGCGCTCTCGCCCGCCAGCGCCACCCGCGTCGCGTCGGCGCCCCAGGCGGCGGCGTTCTGCACGGCCCAGCCATAGGCCGCGGCAGCGTCGTCGTGCTGCGCGGGGAAGCGGAACTCGGGCGCGCGGCGATACTCGACCGAAACCACGATCGCATTGAGCTGCTTGGCGAGCAGCCGCGGGGTCGCGTCATAGGCGGTGAGATCCGCCAGCACCCAGCCGCCGCCGTGATAATAGACCAGCAGCGGCAGCGGCGCGCCCGTCCCCGCCGCCGCACCCGGCCGGTAGATACGCGCATATTGCATCGGGTCCGTGCCATAGGCGAGGTCCTGCGTCGTCACCGTCGCGTCCGGCGCGACCGACATGCCCGACTTGCGGATCGCGGCATTGTAGGCGTCTGCCGCGGTAGGCTCGAGCCGCGCCTCGACCGGGGTGAGCGTCGCGATCGGCCGGGCGCCGAGCAGCGGCAATTGCTCCAGCACCGACTTCATGTCGTCCGCGACCGCCGAAGGCGACGCGGCTGCGGCCGGCGCCAGCGCAGGCGGTGCGTCGTTGAGCGCGGCGGGCGATTGGGCCGCCGCGCTGCCACCGATCACCAGCGCGGCCGCCACGGCCACGCACCATTCCACTCGCATCCTCGCCCCCCTCACGCTCACTCGCGCCGCAGCGCCGCCATCGCGCCGGCCGCCGGACCGTTCCGGCCACCAAGCGCCACGCACGTCAATAATCGCGCGACACGCGCACGTTGGCACTCTGCCGCCCCAGCGTCGAGATCGACGACAGCAGCGACAGCCAGCGCGTCACCTGGAATTCGACGCGCGTCGCCGAATAGCCGGCGCCGTCGGTGATGATCTCGGCGTAGATCCGCCGCGTGACGTATTTGCCCGCCGCGATCGACGTGCCCTGACCGGTCTGCGGGTCGGCGGGCAGGATCCGCAGCCGATCGAGCCCGGCGGCGCGGCGCACCGCGTTGATCGGGTTGAGCCCGCCACCGCCGTCCTGCAAGGCCGCCACCGCCGCCGCCAGCTGGAGCGCCTCCGGCGCGGAGAGGTTGGTGATGGAGGTGCCGAACAGCAGCCGCGACAACAGCTCGTCCTGCGGCAGCGCGGGCGTGCTGGTGAAGCTGATCTCGGGCTTGAGCGCGACGCCGGTGACGCGGATCGTGGCGTTCAGCCCCGTGGTGTTGGCGCTCGCCTCGATGTCAAGCGCGGGATTGGCGGGCACCTCGCCGGCGAAGCGGATGATCCCGCGCGACAGCTCGAACTCGCGCCCGGCGAACTCATAATCGCCCCGCACCAGGTCGGCGCGGCCGGTCAGCGCCGGGTCGGTCGGGGTGCCCGCGATCTGCACCTGCGCGGTCCATTCGCTCGACAGGCCGAGGCCGGTGACCATCAGCCCGTTGCGTGCGCGCGCGCGGACGTCGAGCCGCCACGGCGCCGCCACCTCGTCGTCGGCATTGTCGCCGCCGGGCACGTTGATCTCGCGCACCGACACCTGCGGCAGCGCGCTCGCGGCGGTGGCCTGGCCGAACTTGTAGCGGCTGGTGTCGAGCCGCACGTCGCCGCCGATCACGCCGCCGTCGCCGTCCGAGCGGAAGGTGATCGGCCCCGTCACGGTGGCGCCGATGTCGTCGCGATCGATCAGCACGGCGTGATCGGCGTCGACGCGCAGGTCGAGCGCGACGCCGGTCGGGCGCAGGTCGAACCAGCCGCTGCCCGACACCTTACCGCCGCGCGCCGTGTCGCCGGTGAAGCGGTCGAGCTGGAGCCGCGCGCCGCTGAAGCGCCCGGTCGCCGCGACGTTGGTGATCGACGTGCCGGTGGTCGCGCTCTGGATCCGCGCGCCCGCGGCGCGCACCACGCCGCGCAGCTGCGGCGCCTGGGTGGTGCCGGTGACGTCCGCGGCGAAGGCGACCGGGCCGGTCAGGTCGAACAGCTCGATCCGGGTGAGCCGCCACAAGGTGTCGGCGGGTCCGCTGTAGCGCACCTGCGCGAACAGCCCGGCGCGCGACAGCCGCTCGACCAGGCTGCCGCTGCCGAGCGGCTTGAGCTGCGCCTGCGCGCGCCCGACGATCTTGCCCGCCGACTGCATCACCACGCGCACGCCGGCATGGTCGGGCGCGAGTACCGCCGCCAGTCCCATGTCGACCGGCGTCGACGAGGTCACCAGCCCCGATCGGGTCAGCCCGCGCACGGTGAGGTCGGCGCGCCCGGTCGGCGCCGCGCCCGCGCGTGCGTCGAGTCGCAGCGAGCCGCTCGCGCTGCCGCCCAGCCCGAGCCCGCTATAGCCGATGTCGAGCACCGCCAGCGGCAGGTTGGCGAGCGTGGCGCGGACGCTCGTGTCATCGTCGCCGAGGCGGCCCGACACTTCGGCCGAGCCGCCCGCAAAGCTCAGCTTGGTGGGCGCGAGCGTCCAGGCGTCGCCGTCGCGGCGCAGCACCGCGGGCGTGTCGAGCCGGATCGGGCGCTGGCCGATGCTGCCGCTGGCGCGCACGGTATAGCCGTCCGGCGTGACGGCGGTGACGGTCTGGACGCGGAAGCCGACCCCGCGCGAACCAGCGATCGCGGCGCGGATCTCGCCGCTCTCGCCCGCCAGCGCGACCGTGCCGTCGAAGCGCGACACCGACAGCGCGCCGTGGCGCAGCCCGGCGCCGCGCGCAGAGGCGTCGAGCTTGGTGCCAGCGGGATCGAGCAGCGCGGTGAACTGCAGCTGCGCCACGCGCACCGATGCGACGCCACCGATGCGGGCGTTGCGCGCCTGGAGCTGCGCCGCGATGCGCTGCACCTCGCCGACGGGGGCAAAGTCGAGCGCGCCGCTCCACCCGCCGCCGTTCACGGTCAGGCGCCCGCGGAAGCCGCCGTCGACGATGTCGAGTGCGCCGGTCGCGCGCGTGCCGCTGACGTCGAGCCGCTCGACCAGGATGCGCGACTGGCCGTCACCCGGCGGCAGCACGATCTGTCCGGCGCCCGTGAAGTCGCCGAGGCGCGATCCCCCTGCCGCGGTGAAGGCGAAGCCCTGCGCGCTGGGGTCGAGATGCGCGCGCACCGCGGCGAGCCCCAAGGTGGCGTTGGGGCGCGCGAAGACGAGATCGAGCGTCGGCCGCTCGATCCTGCCGTCGAGCCGCAGCGTCACCGGCCCGTACGTCCCCTGCGTCCCCGCGCCTTCGAAGAAGAAGGTGCCGTCGCGGCGGCGATAACCGTTGCCCGCGAGCCGCAGCGTCGGCGCGGTGAGCACCAGTCGGGTGAAATGGAGGATGCCGTCCGGCGTGCGCTCCAGCTCGGTCTCGATCCGCGGCAGCCCGCCGGTGAGCGAGCGGAAGAAAGCGTTGTCGAGCCGCAGCACGCGCGCGGTGCCGTGCCCGACCACGCGCGTGCCATGGCCGCCCGGGCCGGGCACCGCCTGGAGCCGCGAATCGACCTGCACCAGCCCGATGCCGGGGATGAGATACCGCCCAAGCCCCCCGCTCAATGCGACGTCGTAGCGCCCGGTGCGCAGGTCGAGCTGGAGTCCGATCTCGCCGGCCAGCTGGTCCGAGCGCAGCCGGAGCCGGTCGCCGGTGACCTGGGTGGCGGTCACCTTGAGGACGCCGTCGACGCTGAGGTTGCGCAGGATGCCGCCGGCGACGTCGCCGACGCCGGTGACGCGCGCCGCGGTGAAGCGCGCGGGCACCAGCACCGGAGTCCGCGACCAGCGTCCGCGCCCCGCCGCGCGCGCCTGCTCGAAGCCGGTGTCGTCGAACGCGAAGCGGTCCGCGGTGAGGCGATAGTCGAAGGAGAAGGTGCGGAAATTGCCGTCGAGGATGGCGCGCAGCCGCATGTCGCGCGCGGTCATGTTGCGGAACAGCGCCGCCGGGCGCAGCAGCCGCGCGCTGACCCGTACGTTGCGGAACGCGCTGGCGGCGAGATCGACCATCCCCTCGACCTCGGCGGCGATCGCGGGCGAACGCAGCGACAGCGCGCCGTCGAGCCGCCGGTTGGCGAAGGTGGCATTCCCATCGACCGCGACACGCGGCGCGGTGAGCGACTGGAGCTTGCCGCCGGCGACCATGCTCGGCGCCACCGTCCCGATCAGCCGGTAGCGCCCGTCGCGGTTGGCAAGCGCGAGGTCGATCACGCGCGCCGCACCGGCCTGCGCCACCGCGCGCCCATCCCAACGGTGCCAGTCACCGTCGCCGGCGACGTCGAGCGCGAGCGCGCGGTTGAGCCCGGTGAGCTTCGCCAGCACGCCGCGCGCGGTGCCGCGCGCGCGCGCCGCCAGGTCGAACCGGCCCGCATCGGGGCGCGAGTCGAGCCGCAGGTCGAGCGAGTCACTGCCCTGTACCAGCGCGGCGAGGTCCACCAGCGCGTGGCCGTCGCGGATGTCGGCGCGCCCGCGCAGCCGGCCGTAGCGCACCACGCCGGTGACCCGCGGCGCGACCACCAGCCGGTCGACCGCGAGCCGTCCGATCGCGATGTCGAACTTGGGCAACAGCGGCCCGCTGCGCCCGGTGTCGCGCGGCTCGGGCAGCTTGGCGAGCGTCGCAGTGGCAATGTCGAGCGACGTGATGTCGAGCCGGTTGTGCCACCAGGCGAGCGGCGACCAGTCGAGCCGCGCGCGCGGCACCGTCAGCACCAGCCCCTTGGGATCGTACAGGCGGAAGTCGATCAGCTCGGCGCGGCCGTACAGCGAGCCGTCGATCCGCCCGAGGCGGAAGCGCAACCCGTTGTCGGGGCGCAGCGCGTTGATCCGGTCCGCGACGAAGCGGTGCCCGACGCCGGTGTCGAGCACGAACACGACCAGCAGCACCAGCGCGACCAGCGCGGCGAGCGCCAGCCCGAGATAGCGCAGCACGCGGCTCAAAACGCCTGCCCCAGCGAGACGTAGACCGCGAGCCGGCTGTCGCCCTTCTGCGGGTTGATCGGGGTGCCCAGGTCGACGCGGATCGGGCCGAAGTTCGAGTAATAGCGCACGCCGATGCCCGCGCCGTAGCGGAAGCCGGTGAGGTCGGGCAGGCCGCCGGTGTAGATGTTGCCGCCGTCGAAGAAGGGCACCACGCCGAAATTGCCGAACGTCCGGATCCGCGCCTCGACCGCGAACTCGGCGAGGCTGCGCCCGCCGATCGGGTCGTTGTTGGGGTCGCGCGGGCCGATCGACTGGAAGCCGTAGCCGCGCACCGAGGCGCCGCCACCCGCGTAGAAACGCCGCGACGGCGCGATCTGGTCGCGCGGCGCGCCCAGGATCGTGCCCGCGCGCACGCGCCCCGCCAGCACGGTGCCCTTGGTGACCGGCTGGTACGCGCTCGCGTCGAGCTGGACGCGGGTATAGCCGAAGGCGCGGTTCTGCAGCGACAGCTCGGGGCTGACCCGACCGGCGAGGCGGAAGCCGCGCGTCGGGTTGAGCAGGTCGTCCGACCCGTCATATCCCAGGCTGGTCGGCAGCGCGCCGATCAGGAAGGTGCGGCGGCGCGGCGCGCCGGTGGAGAGGATCACGTCGCGCTCGTCGGACGCCACCAGCTCGGCACCGAGCGACCAGGTCCAGGTCTTCTGGAAGAAGATGTTGGTCTGCCGCTCCAGCGCGGCGGACAGCGACAGCGTGTTGGCCTCGTACGCGTCGCGCAGCAGGTGCGCCGCGGCGAACTGCGCGGTGAGCACGCGGTCGCGCGCGTGGAAGTTGTTGCGGCGGAAGGTGACCTGGCCGAGCTGCTCGCGCGTGCCGGCGACGCCGCGCAGCGTCACCGCGCCCTCCGGCGGGAACAGGTTGCGGTGGGTCCAGCTGACTTCCGAGCGCGCGCCCTCGCCGGTGCCGTAGCCGAGCTCGACCGCGACCGTGCGCGGCGGCGCCGGCTCGAGCCGCACCGCCACGTCGACCACCGACGGGTCGCCCGCCGCGACCGCGCGCACCTCGGCGGTGGAGACGAGCCCGGTCTGCACCAGCGCGCGGCGCAGGTCGTCGAGCTGCGACGCTTCATAGGAATCGCCGGTCTGGAAGCGCGCGATATCCGCGACGTGCGCGGCGTCGAACACGCGATTGTCGGGGTTGGCGGTGATCCGCCCGAACCGCCGTGCGGTACCCGGCGCGACCTCGACCGACACGGTCGCGCTCTGCGCCGCGCGATCGACCACCACCTGCGGATCGCCGATCCGCGCGAAGGCGAAGCCCTCCTCGCCCGCGCGCGTGCGCAGGTTAGCCTCGGCCGCGGCAATGGCGTCGCTGTTGACCGGGTCCTCGGGATGCACCGCGAACGCGTCGCGTAGGGTCTGGGCCTTCGCCCCCGCGGCCTCGACGCCCGCCAGCGTCACGCCGGCAAAGCGGTAGAGCGTCCCCGGCGTCGCCACCAGCACCACCACGGGGCGCTTCTCCGCGCGCTCGAACCGCGTCGCGACGGTGGCGTCATAATAGCCCTCGCCCTTGAGCAGGGTGAGCAGCAGCCCGGCATCCTGCCGTGCGCGGCGGTCGAGCTGCGCCGGGTTGGCCTCCTTCCCGTCGTTGCCGGCGAGCACCGACAGCTCCTGGAAGCGCTGGCGCAGCAGCGGCGTGCCCGCGGCGTCGAGCCCGTCGATGCGCCAGGCGTAGCGCGTGGTGGCGCCGATCTGCGCGCGCTCGGCCACGGCCGCGGCGGGGGCCGCGCTGAGATCGGGCCAGTCGACGCCGATGTCGGGCAAGGCGGCGAGCGGTGCGGTGGGGTCGACGTCGTCGAGCGCTGGCGGCGCGGCGCCGGTGTCGGTCTGAGACGGCGACGGCGTAGCGATCGCCGGCGCCTGCTGCGCGCGCGCCGGTACAGCTCCTGTCATCACGCCGACCACGGCGCAGACCAGCGCGCCGCGCCGCCCCACGTCCGGCCTCATCCACTCCGTCTAGCCGCCGCAGGTGGAGAGAAGAAGGGGGGAAAACCGACCAATCGCGGTTGGGATCGCGCGTCCGGCACGGTCGGTCGCGACTGGCGTGCGCGGCGACGGCGTGGCACAGCGCGCCAATGCCTCCTTCCCGCTCCCCGCTCGCCGGCGGCTTCCCCATCGCCGCCCTGATCCTCGGCGGCACGATCCTCGGCCTGATCGCGGGCGAGCCGACGATCGGCTTCCTGGCCGGCCTGGCACTGGGGGTGGCGATCGCGCTGTGGGTGTGGTGGCGCGACCGCTAGCCGATCGCCTCGACGTACCCGCCGTGTCCCTGCGCTAGCGCGAGCAAGAGCGGCACCGCGCGTCGCGGCGCACCCACCTACCCGAATTAGCGATATCACGCCGGAAAGTGCGTCGTCGTAACGAAAACGTCGCGAAAACGTCGCGGCGTTTACATCGGGCCCCCGTAGCGGCCCGCGCCAAGACGGCACTCATGCCGCTTGGGGGTACATATCATGCCATCGTATGTCGGCCTGCTTCGGGCGTCGGCCGCGCTCGTCACCATCGCCTCACTGACCGGGACCGCGTACGCGCAGACCGTCGCGTCGGCGGTCCCGGCCACGCCGGCGAGCGACGCCGCGACGTCCGCGGACCAGCCCGGCGAGGATATCGTCGTCAACGGCACCTACGCGCGCAGCATCGATGCCGCGGTGGAGACCAAGCGCCGCGCCGCTTACGGCGTCGACTCGATCAGCTCGACCGACATCGGCAAGTTCCCGACGCAGAACGTCGCCGAGGCGCTCCAGCTGATCCCGGGCGTGGCGATCACGCGGCCGCGCGGCGAGGGGCTGTACGTCAGCGTCCGCGGGCTCGGGCCGCAGTTCCAGAACACGCTGATGAACGGGCGCACCGTCGCGCTCAACGACCTGATCGAGAACGGCGGCGCCAACGGCCGCCAGTTCCGCTTCGAGATGCTGCCCGCCGAATTCACCTCCCGCATCGACGTGGTGAAGACGCCCACCGCGGACATGAGCGAGGGCGCGCTCGGCGGCAACATCGACGTCACCACCTTCCGCCCGCTCGAGGTGGGCAACAAGACCACGCTCAACCTGCGCGGCACCTATACCACGCAGACCGACAAGGTGCGCCCCAACGCGACGCTGCTGACCAGCGCCACCACCGACGACGGCACCTTCGGGCTGCTGGCGGGCGCGCAATATTGGGCCAAGTCGGTGCGCAACGACCGCTTCATGGGGTTCGGGTGGATCGCCGACCGCTACGCCACCGCCGCGACGGGCGGGCTGCCCAAGGGACTCTACTCGCCGACGCGCACGCGGCCGACGGTGGAGACCGAGGATCGCGAGCGCGTGTCGGGGATGATCTCGGCGCAGTGGCGCCCGACCGCCGAGCTGGAGACGATCCTCGACGTCGTCGCGACCCGGCTCGACGTCGCATACGACGAGTTCGGGCTCGACATCTATCCCGACGACGGCAAGAGCACCTATAATCCGTCGGGATCGTCGATCGTGCCCGGCTCGGTCGTCACCGACGGCGACACGATCACCAAGGCGACGATCAACAACGTCCGCTTCATGGCGTCACGCGAGTATAGCCTCAACCGCCACGACCTGGTGACGGTCGGGCTCAAGCAGCGGTGGAATCCCGAGCGCTGGCACCTCTCGGCCGACGTCAACTGGTCGGCGGCGCACAGCTATCACCCCGACTATCGCGAGGGCACGGTGCGCAGCCGCGCGATCTTCATCGCGCCGCTCAGCTATGACGCGACCGGCGGCTACAAGGTGCTGCCGAGCCTCACCACGCCGGTCGACGCCACCGACCCGGCCAACTACAGCCTCTACACCTTCAACATCGCGCCAAAGGACAGCAAAGACTGGGATCTCTACACCCGCGCCGACGTCGCGCGCGACCTCGACGGCTTCTTTTCCAAGCTGGCTGCCGGCGGCGAATATCATCGCCGTCGACGCGACTATTTCCGCCGCGACTTCCTGGTCAATCCGCCCGCCGGCACGCCGTTGCGCGTGCTCGGCAGCGGCGCCTATGAGCAGCTGCCGTTCGACGACTTCCTCAAGGGCGTCTCCGGCAATGCGCCGCGCTCCTTCCTCGTGCCCGTGACAAGCGCGTATCTCGACGCTTTCTTCACACCCGCGGTGGAGAATGCGCCGCTGTCGCTCGCCGACCAACGCTCGAGCTTCACCGTCACGGAGCGGATTGCGGGCGGTTATGTCCGTGCCGACTACCAATTCCCGGTCGGCGCGGTGGCGGTGAGCGGTAATGTCGGCGTGCGCTACGTCCACACCGACCAGGTCGCGAGCGGGACGCTCACCGCGGGCTCGGTGGCGACGCCCGCCAGCTTCCCGAAGACCTTCAACAACTGGCTGCCGAGCTTCAACCTGCGCGCCGATCTCACCACCAAGCTGGTCGGCCGCCTCGCCGCCAGCCGCGTGCTGACCCGGCCGAACGTCACGGATGTCGCGCCGCGCATCACCGTCTCGACCGACGCGCCCACCGCGAGCGGCGGCAACCCGCAGCTGGTGCCCTTCCTGGCGACCCAGTTCGACGGCTCGCTCGAATATTATTTCGCGCCGTCGGGGCTGCTGTCGGGCGCAGTCTTCTACAAGGCGCTGGACAATTACATCACGCAGAACAACGTCGACATCACGATCCCGGGCCGCGGCAACGTTCGCCTGTCCACGCAGATCAACGGCGGCGACGCCAAGGTCTATGGCGCCGAGTTCGCCTACAGCCAAGTGTTCAGCTTCCTGCCCAAGCCGCTCGACGGGCTGGGCGTGCAGGCGTCGTACACGCACACGTCGGTGCAGGCGAACTATAAGGCCGGCGACCGCGAGATCCGCGACCAGCTGCTCGGCCTGTCGAAGAACAGCTTCAACCTGGTCGGCTTCTACGACATGGGGCCGGTGTCGACGCGGCTCTCCTACGTCTGGCGCGACCGCTATCTCAACGGCACCGGCAGCACGGTGCAGGCGCCGAGCTATGTCGCGCCGTTCGGCTCGCTCGACGGCAATTTGTCGGTCAAGGTGACGCCGCAGCTGACGCTCAGCCTGGAGGGGATCAACCTCGCCGGCGCGCGGCAGAACACCTACAACGACAAGGAGCTGCGCTTCGGCGAGGTCAATTACTACGGGCGCACGATCCTGTTCGGCGCACGCGCGGAGTTCTGAGTGCATCCTCCCCGGTCGCGGGGAGGGGGACCATGCGCAGCATGGTGGAGGGGAGCTTCCGCAAACGAACCGGTGCGTATGCGGCGAGCCCCCTCCACCACGCCGCTGCGCGGCGCGGTCCCCCTCCCCGTGCCGGGGAGTATCTCTCAGAACCGATACGTCAGCCCGACGTAATAATCGGTGCCGTAGCGCTGGTAGCGCCGCACCTGGCGCGGGTCGCCGTTGGTATATTGGTAGAAGGCCTGGTCGGTCAGGTTCTTCGCCTGCGCCAGGATGGCCAGACCCTGGAGCGGTCCGCTCTGGAATTCATAGCCGATCTGCGCGTCGAGGATGCCCTCCGCCTTGGCGGTGTTCAGCTCCGGCGTCGCGGACAGGCCGCGCACCTCGGCGAGGAAGCTCGAGCGATAGCGATAGGTCGTGCGCGCCTGGAAGCCCCATTTCTCGAAATAGGCGGTGCCATTGAGCACCCACTTCGACAGGCCCGGCACCGTCTGCGTGTCCGCCGGCGCACTGTCGTAGCGCACCGCCGAGCTGGTGTAGCTGCCGCTGCCGAACAGGCCGAAGCCGTCGAGCGAGCGGGTCAGCATGCGCAGCGGCAGCGACAGTGTCGCCTCGGCGCCGAGGATCTCGCCGCGGCCCGAGT
Organism: Sphingomonas phyllosphaerae; assembly: GCF_029623345.1. GTDB lineage: Bacteria > Pseudomonadota > Alphaproteobacteria > Sphingomonadales > Sphingomonadaceae > Sphingomonas > Sphingomonas phyllosphaerae_C. Next base: position 31,033 of record NZ_JAPYKH010000013.1, on the reverse strand, counting down.
TGGCGGGCAGCTTGAACAGGCCGTTCTGCGCGTTCTGCGCGCGCACGATCGCCTGCTGCTCGGGGGTGAGCGAGCTGAGCAAAGGCGAGAAGTCGTAGAGTACGTTGTTGTTCGGATCGACGTAGTCGGTCAGCCGCTTGTAATAGCCGGTCAGCGCGACATAGCCGCCGCCGGGGAAGTATTTCTCGAACGACATGTCGATGTTGGTCGACTTGTACGGGCGCAGCTGGAAGTTGCCGCCGTCCGAGGAGAAGGGGCTGTTGAGCGGGTCCGAGCCGCGCCCGACGTTGCCCGGCGTGATCGCGACATTCTGCGAGATTCGCTCCTGGTCGAGCCGCGGGCGCACCATCGTCTGCGACGCGCCCATCTTGACGAAGCCGCTCGGGATCAGCTCGACCGACAGCGTCGCGCTCGGCAGCACGTTGGTATATTTCGCGCCGCCCGACACTTCGGACAGGGTCACCGCGCCGGCGTTGAGCCCGGCGATGCGGCCGTCCGAGCTCTGGTCGGTGTGCACCACCTGGACGCCGAGCGAGCCCTTCATCGCCTTGCCCCCGGCGGTGCCGTCGAACACCAGTTTGGCATAGCCGGTCGCGACCTTCTCCTTCACGCCCCACACCTTGGCGAGGCTCTCGGGGCGGTTGTCGAACACCGGGGTGAGCAGGTCGAGCACGCCGCGCGAGTCGAGCGCGAGGATGTTGGGCACGCCGATGAAGCCGAGCGAGACCGGATCGAGCACCACGTCGCTCGGCACCGCGATCGAGGTGGTGGTGCCGCTCGCCACGGTGCAGCCGGTGCCCGTGCCCGACGGGCAGTAGAAGTATGAGGTGTATTGCGCCTTCTTCTCGCGCTGCGAGTAATTGGCGCCGACCTCCCAGCCGCGGATCACGCCCAGGTCGGCGAAGTCGCCTGCCAGGCTGGCGCGCAGCGACTTGAGGTCGTCGCTGAACTTGGGGCGGTTCTGGAAGCCCGCCTGCACCACCGCGTTGGTGCCGTTATAGCCCCAGCCGCCCGGGTCGGTGATCCGGATCACGTCGGTATTGGTGTAATCGAGCGTCGGCACGATCGAGTAGATGCCGCTGTCCTGGCGCGTGACCGTGATCGTGTCGCGCTGCCCGGTGCCGCCATAGCCGGTGCCCGAATAAGTCTCGATCAGCTCGTCCTGGCGATTGGCGTGCGACCAGCTCGCGTCGACGTTGAGGTGGACCGAGTCGGACAGCTTGAGATCGTTGTTCCAGCCGAACGAGTACATGTCGGCGCGGCGCTCGTTGAGGTCGTTGCGCTGCACGGTATATTGCGGCGAGAAGGTCGCACTCTGGACGTAACCGTCCTGCACCGTCACCGAGCCGGGATTGGGCGCGACGTTATAGCCGAGCGGGAACTCGATCCCGCGCAGGTGCTGCGTCTCCTCGAAGTGCGTGTACAGCGCGTCGAAGGTCGAGTGGAACGAGTCGCTCGGCTGCCACTCGATCGTGCCGACCCCGCCATAGCGCTTGAGCAGGTTCGACTGGACATAGGGCTTGGCGCCGCCCAGCAGGCACGGGTTGCCCGCGGCGTCGCAGTTGACGTTGCGGTCGTTGAGCCCCGGATAGCCCCAGGCCTCGAACTTGTCGTAGTTGGTCGGCGATTCTTGCGCGGCGAGGCCGATCGAGATGCCGAGCGTGTCGCCGGCGAACTTGTCGACGAAGGTGGCGGTGGCGCGATAGCCGTAGCGCTGGCCGTCCGGGTTGCGCTTGCCGATGCCGTTCATCTGGCCGCGCGCCGAGACGACGAACAGCCGCTCCTTCTGGTCGAGCGGGCGCAGCATGCGCAGGTCTACCGTGCCCGACACGCCGGCCGCGATCAGCGACGCGTCGGCCGACTTGTAGACGTTGACGTTGCTGAAGAACTCCGACGGGTACTGGTCGAACTCGACGCCGCGATTGTCGCCGGTGGTCACCTGCTCGCGCCCGTTGAGCAGGGTGGTCGAGAAATCGGGGCCGAGACCGCGGATCGACAGGCTCTGGTCGCGACCCTCGACCCGCTGCGCGGTGACGCCGGGCAGGCGCGCGAGCGAGTCGGCGACCGATACGTCGGGCAACTTGCCGATGTCCTCGGCCGAGACCGAGTCGACGATGATCGTCGAGTTGCGCTTGATCTCGGCCGATTTGGCGAGGCTGGCGCGGATGCCGGTCACGACGATCTCGTCGGCGCCCGCGTCGGTCGCGGTGGGATCGGGATTGGCGTTGGCGTCGGGCGTGGGATCGGCCGCGGGGGCGGGCTGATCCACCGTCGCCTTGGCGGTCGGGTTGGCGGTGGGCGCGTCGGCCTGCGGCGGCGCCTCCTGCGCCTGCGCGGCGGTCGCGACGAGCAGCAGCGCCGCGGCGAGCGCACCGCCGCTGCTGTGCGAGACGAGGCGCATGCGCGCCGATACCATGAGTGACGAGCGGTCCAAGACGATCCTCCCCTGTCCCGGCGGCCGCGTTGGTGCGACCGTGCCTGGGTTGATGCCGCCGATTAGTCCCGCGCCGGACCGCGTCACAAGAAAGCCACATACGTATTCAGCCGCCTCGGCGCGGGCTGTGGCGCGCCGGACACAGCGGGTTTGGCGGCGGCGATGAGGGAACGAGCGCAGTCGGCGCGACGTTGGCGCGGTTCAGCCGACGGAGACTGTCATGACCCGTGCCCTGCCCCGCGCCGCCTTCCTCGCCGCCCTCCCGCTCGCGCTCGCGCTCGGCGCCTGCGGCAAGGGCGACCAGACGATCACGACCGACGAGAACAACAATGTCGTCGCCAACGAGAGCCAGGCCAACGGCCTTACCGCCTCGGGCGCGGCGGGCGACGTGATGGCGCCGGACAATGCCATGAGCGGCAACGCCATGATGATGGAAAACAGCGACACGCTCGGCGACCTGTCGAACGGCACGATGTCGGGCACGAAGTGAGGCGATTGGGCTGACGATCATTTGCCGCGGCGCGATCGCCTCGCGCAGCGGCTATGTCGTGCGGAGCATCATCGTCCGGCTTAGGCGATGCGAGCCGATCCTCCCCTACACGGGGAGGATCAGGAGCGAGCTCTAGGCACCCCTTCTCCTACCTATTTCCCCGCCTCCCACGCGCGCTGGCCGCCGATCCACGTCTCCAGCACCTTGGTCTGGCGCAGCTCCGACGCGCCCGCGAGCATCGGGTCGCGGTCGAGGATCAGGAAGTCGGCGCGCTGCCCCGGCGCCAGCACCCCGAAGCGATCCTCCGCGAACCCCGCGTAGCTTGCGCCCCCGGTATAGGCCCACCACGCCTGCTCGCGCGTCACCGCCTGCTCGGGGTGCCAGCCGCCAGCGGGCTCGCCGTTCGCATCGGTTCGGGTGAAGGCCGCGGCCCAGCCCGCCCAGGGATCGGGCCGCTCGACCGGCACGTCCGACCCGAACGCCAACTTCGCCCCGCTGTCGAGCAGCGACTTCCACGCATAGGCGCCCGCCAGCCGCGCCGGGCCGAGCCGCGCCTCCGCCATCAGCCGGTCGCTGGTCTGGTGCGTCGGCTGCATCGAGGCGATGATGCCGTAACGACCGAACGACTTGAAGTCGGCGGGGTCGACCACCTGCGCGTGCTCGATCCGCCAGCGCCGGTCACCGGTGTAGGTCTGCGACAACTCGGCGATCGAGTCGATCACCTGCGAGTCGGCGCGATCGCCGATGGCGTGAACCGCGACCTGGTAGCGGTCCATCGCGGCGCGGCTCATGATGTTCTGCAGCTGGTCGTCGCTGAGGAAGCCGAGCCCACGCTGCCCCGGTGCGTCGGCGTAATCGGCCTTGAGCCACGCCCCGCGCGAGCCGAGCGCGCCGTCGGCATAGAGCTTGACGCCCTCCAGTCGCAGCCGGTCGTCGTAGAGCCAGGGCGTCGGCCCGGTGCCGCCGATCGTCACCGCGGTGTCGATGCCGAGCGCGTAGGACATGATCCGCACGCGCAGCGCGCCCGTGTCGCCCATGCGGCGATAGGTCATCCAGTCGTCGAGGCTCGTCCCCATGTCGGCGATCGCGGTGACGCCGTAGCCAAGCAGGATCTGCTGCGCCTTGAGAAAGGCGGCGGTACGGTCCTTCGGGCTGACCCTGGGGACAACCTTCTCCATCAGGTCGGTGGCGCGATCGACCAAAGTGCCGAGCGGCTTCTCGATCCGCCCGCCCGCCGGGTTCGGCGTCGTCGCGGTAACCCCCGCGGCCTTAAGCGCGGCCGAGTTGGCCCATAGCGCATGCCCGTCGGCGCGAGTCATCACCACCGGCCGGTCGGCCACCGCGGCGTCGAGGTCGGCGGCGGTGGGGAAGCGGCCGAGTCCCCACACTTCCTGGTTCCAGCCGCGCCCGACGATCCACGGCCGCTCCGGGTTCTCGCGCGCATAGGCGGCGATCCGGGCCTTGGCCTCGTCGAGCGTGCGCGTGTCGGAGAGGTCGAGCGTCAGCGCGGCGATGCCGAGCTGGACGACATGGCCGTGCGCGTCGATCATGCCGGGGACGAGCACGCGCCCCTTCATGTCGGCGCGCCAGTCGTAGCGCGGGCCCGGGTTCTTCTTTGTCGGCTTGGGCGGCTGCTCGTCGGGCGCGATCAGCCGGACCACCTTGCCCTGCGCGTCGATCACCATCGCCTTGAAGCGCACGACGCGTTGATCACGGTCGAGCGTGAGGCCGGTAATATTGTCGATCAGCGCGTCGGCCGCGGCCTCGGTCGCCGCGGCGAGCGAGGTCAGCGCGGCGACGGCGCCCAGCAGGCGCGAGAGCAAGCGGCGGTTCATGCAACCGCCATATGATCGCGCATCGATTTTGGCGAGGGTGCGATGCGGGCGACAGGCCGGGCGTGGATCATGGTCTCGGTCGGCGCGGCGTTGGTGGGGTCCGCGGCGCCGACGGCGGCAGAGAGGGACGCGGCGTACACCTTCGCTTACGCGATCCCACCCGCGGCAACGCGCGTCCCGCGGTTGCGCCGATGGCTCGAGCAGGACCGCGTGCGCTTCCGGCAGACCGTCGCACGGGACGCCGACGCGGACCGCGCGGAGCGGGCGAAGGAGCGCTATCCTTTCCACCAGCATGAAGGCACGCGGACGTGGAAGGTGGTGACCGAGACCCCTCGCTTGCTGAGCCTCTCGGCCGAGTCCTATCGCTTCACCGGCGGAGCGCACGGCGGCACGATCATCGAGTCGATCGTGTGGGACAAGGCGCGGTCGCGACGGCTCGATCCGCGTGCGCTGTTTATGTCGGCGGAGACGGTGCAGCGGGTGCTCGGCCCGCGCTGGTGCGCGTGGCTGGCGCGCGAGCGCGCGCGTCGGACGGGCGGCGCGGTGCCGAACGACGCGACATTCCCCTGCCCCAAGATCGCCGAGCTGACCATGCTGCTCGGCTCGACCGATCGGCGCGCGGTCGACCGTGTCGGGCTGATCGCAGGGCAGTATGTCGCGGGCGCCTACGTGGAAGGCATGTACGAGATGACCGTGCCGATGACGCCCGACCTGCTCGCTGCGGTGCGACCCGAGTGGCGCGAGCTGTTTCGGGCCGGGCGGTGACGAAGCCGCTCGGCCAACGGCCAAGACCTCGCAGCACCTCTCTTCCGTCATTCCCGCGGAGGCGGGAACTCGGACACGCTGACGGTCCGGCTAGAAGCGCGACGTCAGCGCGGCTGGATCCCCGCCGCGGCGGGGATGACGAGAATGGCGACGGGCGCGCTGACCGGGCACGCAGCTTGCCCTCACCCGCCCGGCCGGCAATCCGCCGCCGTCACCGTGTAGCTCGTCTGCTCGCCCGGCACGACGTCGGCGCGCAGCACCTCGCGCCCGCTGCGGCACAGCAGCCGCACCTGGCCGTCGAACGCCGGACGCGTCGCCCAATAATCGCGCGCGAACGCGCGCAGCGGCTGGCGTCGCGCGCCGAGCCCGTCCTCCAGCACCGCCCCCGCGATCAGCGCATGCGGGTCGTACACCACCACGAAGCCGCGCGTCGCCAGATCGATCGCGCTCACCGCCACGCCCGCAACGATCACCAGCAGCGCGATCCGGAGCGAGAAGAAGTAGCGCTGCACCGATGACCAATGCGCGTCAACGCGGGGGTGTTCCTCTCCCGTCGATCATCGGCTAGCACGGCGCGATGGCCAGCCTACCCGTGTCCGATCCCGCCCTGCCCGTCTCGATCGACGACGTCCGCGTCGCGCACGCGCGCATCGCGCCCTCGATCGTACGGACGCCGACGCTGATCAGCCGCACGCTCTCCGAACTGACCGGCGCGACCGTCTATCTCAAGTTCGAGAACCTCCAGTTCACCGCCGCCTATAAGGAGCGCGGCGCGCTCAACACGTTGCTCCAGCTGTCCGAGGCGGCGCGGGCCAAGGGCGTGATCGCCGCCTCGGCGGGCAATCACGCGCAGGGGCTGGCCTATCACGCCAACCGGCTCGGCGTGCCCGCGACGATCGTGATGCCGCGCAACACGCCGACCGTGAAGGTCACGCAGACGCAGGCGCACCGCGCCGACGTGATCCTCGAGGGCGACACGTTCGACGCCGCCTACGCGCACGCGCGGCTGCTCGAGGCGGAGCGCGGCTTCACCTTCGTCCACCCGTTCGACGACCCGCGCATCATCGCCGGCCAGGGCACGGTGGCGGTGGAGATGCTCGAGGATCACCCCGACATCGACACGCTGGTGGTGCCGATCGGCGGCGGCGGGCTGATCTCGGGCATGGCGACGGTGGCGCGCGCCGCCGCGCGCCCGATCGAGGTGGTCGGCGTCCAGGCCGAGCTCTACCCCTCGATGTACAACCGCATCAACGCGACCCAGCTCGCCTGCGCCGGCGACACGCTGGCGGAGGGCATCGCGGTCAAGGAGCCGGGCGGCATCACCGCGCAGATGGTGGCGCGATTGGTCGACGAGATCGTGCTCGTCTCGGAGCGCAGCCTGGAGGAGGCGGTGAGCCTGCTGCTCCAGATCGAGAAGACCGTGGTGGAGGGCGCGGGCGCCGCCGGGCTCGCCGCGCTGCTGGCGCATCGCGAGCGCTTCCAAGGGCGCACCGTCGGGGTCGTGCTGTGCGGCGGCAACATCGACACGCGGCTGCTCGCCAACGTGCTGCTGCGCGACCTCGCGCGCTCGGGGCGGCTGGCGCGGCTGCGGCTCCAGCTGCAGGATCAGCCCGGCGCGCTGTACGGCGTCATGCGCGTGTTCGATCGCGAGCGGGTCAACATCATCGAGATCTACCACCAGCGCGTGTTCACCACTTTGCCCGCCAAGGGCCTGATCACCGACATCGAGTGCGAGGCGCGCGACCGCGCCCATCTCGACCGGCTGATCGTGGCGCTGCGCGAGGCCGGCTATGAGGTGCGCCCCGTCGACCTCGCCTGAGTCGATCTCGCCTGAACCGTGATGGGTGGGGCAATGGCGTGGAAATCTTGGTGAATCCACTTTTCACCATCAGCGCGACCCTACATATGGCAGATTACGCACTGGGGCGGAGTCGAAGAGGAGGCTGAAGGCGGTGACCGCGCCATTTCGATTTCCGCGCTTCTTCGTCACCAGCCCGCAGCCGTGCCCGTATCTGCCGGGCCGGCAGGAGCGCAAGGTCTTCACCGAGCTGAGCGGCCCCAACGCGGGTGAGCTCAACGACGCGCTCGGCCGCATCGGTTTCCGCCGCAGCCAGTCGGTCGCCTATCGGCCGAGCTGCGCGGGCTGCGCCGCCTGCGTCTCGGTGCGCGTGCTGACGCACCAGTTCGAGCCCAACGCGAGTCAACGCAAGCTGATGCGCCGCCACGCCGACCTCGAGGTGAGCGCGTGCCGCCCCTGGGCGACCGACGAGCAATATCAGCTGCTGCGCCAGTATCTCGCCGCGCGCCACCCCGGCGGCGGGATGATCGGCATGGACGAGATGGACTATGCCGACATGGTCGAGCAGTCGCCGGTCAATTCGGTGGTGGTGGAATATCGCGAGCCGTCCGTGGGTGACCGCCCCGGCCGGCTGGTCGGCGCCTGCCTCACCGATCGCCAGACCGACGGCCTGTCGATGGTCTACAGCTTCTTCGCCACCGACCAGGACGCGCGGCCGGGGCTGGGCAATTTGATCATCCTGGATCACATCGCGCGCGCGCGCGAGGCCGGGTTACCCTACGTCTATCTCGGCTATTGGGTGAAAGGGTCGGCGCGAATGGCGTACAAGACGCGCTATCGCCCGCTCGAGATGCTCGGCCCACGCGGCTGGACGCTGATGCCGGAGGAGGAGAGCGCCGCGATCCGGGTGTGAGGGATGGCGTTGGACGGCACACTCCAGTTGCTGGCGTGAGTGGGATCTGCCTCGCCTCGCGCGCAACACCGTCCGACGCAACATCTCGGGCGCCGAACGGTTATCCCCGGCGATGAGCCAGCCCGACGATCCGCCGCCGCCCTGGTGGGAGCGCGGCACGGTCTACCAGATCTACCCGCGCTCGTTCCAGGACAGCGACGGCGACGGAGTCGGCGACCTCGCCGGGATCGAGCGCCGGCTCGACCACGTCGCCGCACTCGGCGTCGACGCAATCTGGCTGTCGCCGATCTTCCCCTCGCCGATGGCCGATTTCGGCTATGACGTCGCCGATTATTGCGGGATCGAGCCGATGTTCGGCGACCTCGCCGCGTTCGACCGGCTGCTCGCCGCCGCGCACGCGCGCGGGCTCAGGCTGCTGCTCGACTTCGTGCCCAACCACTCGTCCGACCAGCACCCCTGGTTCCAGGCGAGCCGCTCGAGCCGAACCGACCCGAAGCGCGACTGGTACATCTGGCGCGACCCTGCCCCGGACGGCGGGCCGCCCAACAATTGGATCAGCGACTTCGGCGGCTCGGCGTGGGACTATGACGCGGCGACCGGGCAATATTACCTCCACGCCTTCCTCAAGCAGCAGCCCGACCTCAACTGGCGAAACCCGGCGCTCAAGGCGGCGATGCTCGACGTCATGCGCTTCTGGTTCGACCGCGGCGTCGACGGCTTCCGCATCGACGTGCTGTGGCACATCGTCAAAGCCGAGGGTCTGCCCGACAATCCGGCCAACCCCTATTGGCGCCCCGGCATCACCGAGCGCGACCGGCTGATCCAGCAGCACTCGACCGACCAGCCCGAGGCGCACGCCATCGCCGCCGAGATGCGCGCGCTGGCGGACAGCTATGGGGAGCGGGTGCTGATCGGCGAGATCTTCCTCCCCAACGACCGCCACGCGCGCTGGTACGGCACGCCCGAGCGGCCGCAGGTGCATCTGCCCTTCAACTTCCAGCTGATCGAAAATGCGTGGGACGCCGTGTCGCTGCGGCGCGTGATCGCCGACTATGAGGCGTCGCTGCCGCCACACGGCTGGCCCAATTGGGTGATCGGCAGCCATGACGCGCCGCGCATCGCCGCACGGGTCGGCGCGGCGCAGGCGCGCGTCGCGGCGATGCTGCTGCTGACGCTGCGCGGCACGCCGACGCTGTACCAGGGCGACGAACTCGGCATCGCGCAGGTCGACATCCCACCCGAGCGCGTGCGCGACCCGCAGGAGCTGCGCCAGCCCGGCATCGGCATCGGCCGCGACCGTTCGCGCACCCCGATGCCGTGGGACTCGAGCCCTCACGCCGGCTTCTCCGCGGTCGAGCCGTGGCTGCCGCTCAACCCCGACTGGCGCACGCGCAACGTCGCCGCGCAGGAGACCGATCCGCGCTCGATGCTGGCGCTCTACCGCCACCTGCTCGCGTTGCGCCGCGCGCAACCGGCGCTGGCGATCGGCGACTTCGCGCTGCTCGACGCCGCACCGGACGTGCTGGCGTATGAGCGGCGGCACGGCCACACGGTGCTGCGCGTGGCGCTCAATCTCTCGGCCGAGCCGCGCCCGCTGCCGTTCGAGGGCGAGGTGCTGCTGTCGACGCTGGAGGGCGGCGGTGGCGGCGTGCTGCGAGGGGACGAGGGCGTGGTGATGCGGTGAGCGAACTGATCAGGCGAGCGCGCCCCTTACCCCGCATGACGAAGGACCACGCATGAAGATCGCCATGCTCGCCCCGATCGCCTGGCGCACCCCGCCGCGCCACTATGGCCCGTGGGAGCTTGTCACGCACCTGCTCACCGAGGCGCTGGTCGCGCGCGGGATCGACGTCACTTTGTTCGCCACGCTCGACAGCCTCACCGCGGGCACGCTCGACGGTGTCGTCCCCGCGCCTTATTCGGAAGACCCGAGCATCGACGCCAAGGTGTGGGAGTACCGCCATCTCGCGCACGTGTTCGAGCAGGCCGGCCAGTTCGACCTGATCCACAACCAGGCTGACTTCCCGGCGCACGCCTTCGCGCGGCTGGTCGACACCCCGCTCGTGACGACGATCCACGGCTTCTCGTCCGACCGTATCCTGCCGATGTACCAGCCGTTCCAGGATCGCGTCCATTATGTCGCGATCAGCGACGCCGACCGTCACCCCGCGCTGCGCTATGCCGCGACGATCCACCACGGCATCCCGCTCGACGACTTCGCGTTCGATCCGCAGGGTAGCGACGACCTGCTCTTCTTCGGTCGCATCCACCCCGACAAGGGTGCGGAGGAAGCGATCGCCGCGGCGCGCGCGAGCGCGCGCCGGCTCCACCTCTATGGCATCGTCCAGGACCAAGGCTATTACGAGCGCGCGGTGGCACCCGCGCTCGGCGGCGGCGCGGGCGTGACGTGGCACGGCGCGGTCGGCGGGGCCGAGCGGGTCGCCGCGCTGGGGCGCGCGCGCGCGCTGCTGCACCTGATCAACTTCGACGAGCCGTTCGGCCTCTCGGTGGTGGAGGCGATGGCGTGCGGCACGCCGGTGATCGCCAACCGCCGCGGCGCCATGCCCGAGCTGATCGAGCACGGCGTCACCGGCTTCCTGGTCGAGAACGTCGACCAGGCGGTCGAGGCGATCGAGCGTGTCGACGACCTCGACCGCGCCGCCTGCCGCCGCCAGGTCGAGGAGCGGTTCAGCGTTGAGCGCATGGCCGACGAGTACGCAGCTTTGTACCGGCGGATCATCGGATAGGGGGCGCGAGTCGGACGCCCGGTCCGCCTCAACCCTTAGCGTCGTCCCGGACTTGGTCCGGGATCCACGGCGCCGCGCACGCAGCGGCCGGTGAGCAGGCGGAGGGGTCGATCTCGGACCAAATCCGGGATAACAGAAGGGCGGGGCGAAGAGCTTCGGATCACGGCCGACATCCAGCTTTATCAGCCGCCGCTCACCACCCGCACCCACCGCGCGCTGGCGAGCGGCGCCACGCCGCCTATCTCCCACGCATGACCGCCGCCCCCGACCGCCGCGCCACGCTGTACCGCATGGTCATGCCCGGCCACACTTGCCCGTACGGGCTCAAGGCCAAGGACCTGCTCGAGCGCCGCGGCTTCACCGTGGACGACCACCCGCTGCGCACGCGCGAGGAGACCGACGCCTTCAAGGCCGGCCACGGCGTCAAGACCACGCCACAGACCTTCATCGCGGGCGAGCGCGTCGGCGGCTACGACGACCTGCGCCGCCACTTCGGCCAGCGCCTTCCTGCGGCGGGCGAGACCAGCTACCGCCCCGTGATCGCGGTCTTCGCGATGACCGCGCTGATGGCGCTCGCCGCCAGCCACGCGGCTTATGGCTCGCCGCTGACGGTGCGCGCGGGCGAGTGGTTCATCGCCTTCAGCATGTGCGTGCTCGCGTTACTCAAGCTGCAGGATGTCGAGACCTTCTCGACCATGTTCCTCAACTATGACCTGCTGGCGCGGCGATGGGTGCGCTACGGCTATGTCTACCCCTATGCCGAGGGGCTGGCGGGGGTGTTGATGGCGGCGCATGCGGCCGACTGGCTGTCGGTGCCGATCGCGCTGGTGATTGGCGGGATCGGCGCGGTGTCGGTGATCAAGGCGGTGTATATCGACCGGCGCGAGCTGAAATGCGCGTGCGTCGGCGGCGCGACCCGCGTGCCGCTCGGCTTCGTGTCGCTCACCGAGAATGTCATGATGGTCGCGATGGCGCTGTGGATGGCGCTGCGGTGACATTTCACTCCTCCCCGGCACGGGGAGAAGGAGCGTCGGCAGGACGGTGGAGGGGGATGCGCGCGCGCGCTGCGCCCGCAGAGGCCCCCTCCGCTACCGCCTAGGATATCCTCCCCAAGCGTTGCCCCCGCGGGGAGTCCTTCCCATCACGCCGAGGAGGAGCTTATCCGATCAGGGTTGGTCCTCGGCGGCCTTGGCGGCGGCCTTGCGCTCGCGCTTCCACCGCGTCGCATTCTGGACGACACATCCCGTGGCGCTCGCCGCGCCGACGGTGGAGCAGCTGCCGACGCCGACCGCGCCGACGCCCTGGTTCGCCGCTTCCTTCGCCGCCCAGGCCTGATTGTCGGGCGTCACCTCGAAGTTGCGCAGCTCCTTGGGGATGCGGAACTGCTCCTCGGCGGGACGGCGCGTGCAGACCACCACCTCTGCGCCGTCGGCGTTGGTGGGGCAGCGCTCGTTGCCGTAGAGCACCAGCACGCCGTTGACCGGCGCGTTGCGCGACACGCCCCCGGCCGCGGGCGTGCGCGGCGCGCGCACCGCATCGGGCGACGGCGGCCCGCTCTGTGCCAGCGCGGCCGCCGGTGCGGTCAGCAGCAGCGCCGCGGCAAAGACCCGTCCTACCATCACCTTCCTCTCAGATCCTCTTGGCGGTCGCGATCGCCACCCGGCAGCCGAGCCGGATCACCGCCGACATCAGCGGATAGGCCGGCGCATTCTCGGCGCCGTGCGCCAGCGCGGTGTCGCGATGCTCCAGCTCCTCCGCCTGGAACTCGCGGATCGCCTCGGACAATTCGGGATCGCTGTCGCCCAGCGCGACGAGCTGTTCCTCATAATGTTTGTCGATCTCGGTCTCGACCGCGGCGGTGCAGGCCATCGCCGCCTCCGGACCGATCGCGGCGGTCACCGCGCCCAGCGCGAAGCCGGCGACGTCCCAGAACGGCTGGAACAGGGTCGGCCGCACGCCACGCTCGACGATCATGCGGTCGAAGAAGGCGCGGTGCTTCTCCTCCTGCAAGGCCATCGCCGAGATCTTGCGCGCCATCGGCGAGCGCTGGCCCATGATCGCGAGCTGCCCCGCATAGATGCGGATCGCGCCGAACTCGCCCGCCTGGTCGACGCGGATCATCGAGTCGCTCGCGGCGGGCTTGTCGCCAGGTTTCCAGGTCATGCGCGCCTCCACAGCTGCGATACGATCAGCGCGGCGCCGGCGAAGGAGAGCAGAGCATTCCATCCCGCCAGCGACACGCCGAGCAACGACCATTGCGCCGCATCACAGCGAACGATCGGCGCGGCGAGCAGGTCCTTGAGCGCCTGGTCGGTCGAAAGGCCGACGGTGCTGGTCGTCTGCGTGCAGGCGGTCATCCCCTGCCACCAGTGATATTCCACCCCGGCGTGGAAGACGCCGATCGCGCCCGACACCACCACCAGCGCCGCCGCGCCCGCCACCAGCGTCGCCTGGACGCGCGGCGCGCCGATCACAAAGGCCAGCGCCGCCATCGCCACCGCACCGTAATGCGGCCAGCGCTGCCAGTGGCACATCTCGCACGGGTACAGGCCGCCGATCAGCTGGAACGCCCAGGCGCCCGCGAGCAGCGCCGCGGGCACCAGCAGCGCGAGCAGCCGCGCATTGCGCAGCCCCCGCCCTGTGCGTGCGCCGAACGGCCGGTCGAGCGTCGCGCCGCTCACTTCTTGCTCGCGGCCGGCGGGTTGCTCGCCATCGACTGGGTCACCGCGGCGACCTGTTGCGGGCCGCCGAGCCGCGCGATCGTCTTGAGCGCGTACCAGAGCTGGAAGTCCTCGACGCCCTGCTTCTTGAGCGACTCAGGCGTCGCAGTGAAGCGCGGGTCGTCCTTGGTGTCCTCCTCCAGCACCGCATTGTCGGGCGACTTGATCTCGTTGATCAGGTGGCGGCGCAGGTCGGCCTCGCGGAACACCGGGCGCGACTTGTAATCGGCGTCGGAGAGCTGCGGTACGCGGATGTCGGGCTCGATCCCGCCCTCCTGCACGCTGCGCCCGGACGGCGTGAAATAGCGCGCGGTGGTGAGCCGCAGCGCGGTGCGCGGCCCGAGCTGGAGCAGCGTCTGCACCGAACCCTTGCCGAAGCTGCGCTCGCCCATCACCAGCGCGCGGTGGTGGTCCTGCAGCGCGCCGGCGACGATCTCGCTGGCCGAGGCGGTGCCCGAGTCGGTCAGCACGATGATCGGCAGGCCGTGCGCGACGTCGCCGGGCTTGGCGAAATAGCGCTCGATATCGTCCTTCTCGCGGCCGCGCTGGCTGACGATCTCGCCGCGCTCGAGGAAGGCGTCGGAGACCTCGATCGCCTGGGTCAGCAGCCCGCCGCCGTTCTCGCGCAGGTCGACGACATAGCCGAGCGGCTTGTGCCCGAGCGACTTGTCGATCGCCATCACCGCGGCGCGCGTGTCGGCGCCGGTCGCCTCCGAGAAGGTGTTGATGTTGATGTAGCCGACGTCACCCTTCACTTCCCATTTTACCGGGCGCTGCACGATTACCTCGCGCACGAGGGTGACGTCGATCGGCTTGTCGCGGCCGGGACGCACGAGCGTGAGCGAGATCTTGGTGCCGGGCTTGCCGCGCATCTGCGCGGTCGCCTCGTCGAGCGTGCCGCCGTAGATCAGCTTGCCGTCGATATGCGTGATGAAGTCGCCCGACTTGATCCCGGCGCGCCCCGCGGGCGTGTCCTCCTGCGGCGAGACGACCTTCACCGCGCCGTCCTCCATCGAGACGGTCAGGCCGAGGCCGCCGTAATTGCCCTCGGTCTGGATGCGGAGATTGTCGAAGTCAGAGGCGTCGACGTAGCTGGAATGCGGATCGAGCGCGGCGAGCATGCCGTCGATCGCACCCTTGATCAGCTGATCGTCGGTGACCTTGTCGACGTAATCCGCCTTCACGCGATTGTAGACGTCGAGGAACTTGTCCATCTCGCGATAGGCGCTGGTATCGGCGGCGGCCATCGCACCGGTGGCGACCGGCACCATCGCGATCGTGGTGACCAGCGCGGCGGCCTGGAGCAGCTTGGACTTCATGCGAACAGTCGAGACCCCGGTGTGAGCGATCCCGGGATGTAGCGGAATTGCACGAGCGATCCTAGCGCCCGCGCGGCTGAACCACGGCTGAGCGGATGAGGGCGGCCGCGCGCTAGCACTGATCCTTCCCTGCAAGGGGAGGTAGCGCGCGGAGCGCGACGGAGGGGTGTCACCGCTGGTGAGTCGAGCGCCCCCACGGGCCGGGTCACCCCGCCGACCGGCCTCCGGCCTGCCACTTCCCTAAAGCGGAGGAGGAACGGCAAACAAACGCGGCTACCGGGGCCTCGCCTTGGGCAGGCGGCACTTGCCCTTGCGGCACTCGGGCGGCGCATAGGCGCCGAGATAGACCGGCGGCGGCGCCACCGCCGCGATCGCCACCGGGTCGCGCGCCACCGCGGGCTCGGCCGGAAAGGCCGCGCGCGCGCGGGCGAAGAGCGCGCGCGCACGCGCCGCGCCGGGCGCGGTCGCGCTGGCGCCGACCCAGCGCCAGTGCCACGGCTCCCACTTGACCCGCTGGCGATTGCCCGCGGGAAAGGACATCTCGAAACCGTAGCGCGCGGCGTTGGCGACGAGCCAGCGGAACGCGGGGGTCGCCGCGCCGCACGCCTCGGCGTCGGGACAGTCGTTGACGCGCGGGCGGAAGGCGAAGTCCAGCGCGTAGCCGGTCGCATGTTCGCTGTGCCCCGGCGGCGCCACCGACAGCGCGCGCTCGCCCGCTGCGGTCTGCGCCTCGCGGCAGAACACCGCCTGCTGATAATTGATCGAGCGGTGGCATGACAGCGCGCGCACCTGCCCGCCCGACGCCGCGATCAGCCGCGCGAGATCGGGCACCACGTCGCGGCGCAGCACGCAGGAGGCGACCGCCAGCCCCTCGGGCACCGCGACCAGCTCGCCCGGCGCTGCGTCGCCATAAGGCAGGTGCCCCAGCGCCCGCCCGTCCGCGCCCATGCGCACGTTGCTGTTGTCGCACAGCTGTGCCTGCGCCGGCGCGGCCAGCGCGAGCAGCGGGGCGGCGAGGGTCAGGGAGGCGCGGCGCATCGCGCCCTCTGGCCACGGCGGCGCGAGGATGGCAAGGGCGTGGCGCATGTTAGGCGACCGGGTCCTGTTCCTCGACGGCGAGGCGTTGATCATCGACAAGCCCGCCGGGCTGCCGGTCGATCCCCCGCGCGACGGCGGGCTCAGCCTGGAGAACCATCTCGGCTCGCTCACCTTCGGCTTCCGGCGATGGCCGGTCGCGGTGCACCGGCTCGATCGCGATACCAGCGGCTGCCTGCTGCTCGCGCGCAACCCCAAGGCGCAGGTGCGCTACCAGCAGGCGTTCGAGGCGGGGCAGGTACGCAAGCGCTATCTCGCCATCCTCGACGGCGTGCCCGAGGGCGAGCGCGGCACGATCGAGCTGGCGCTGCGCAAGGTCTCCAGCGCCGAGCGCGGCTGGCGCATCGCGGTCGACCCGCGCGGCAAGGCGGCGCGGACCGATTGGGAGCTGCTCGACACACGTGACGGCCGCGCCCTGGTCGCCTTCACCCCGCATAGCGGGCGGACGCATCAGCTGCGCGTCCACGCGCGCGAGGGGCTGGGCGTGCCGATCGTCGGCGATCCGGTCTACGGCCGCGCCGATCCGGCGGGGATGATGCTGCACGCCGCCGCGATCGCGCTGCCGCGCCCCGGCAAGGAGGACGCCGCCGCCGAGGCGCCCTGGCCCGAGCGCTTCGCCGCGCTCGGCTTCGCCGCCGGCTGAGCTGACCGCCGCCCGCCATCATATCGGGCAGCGCGACGTCGACGAGCTGGGCGCGCGTCGGCGCCGATCAGTCGAACGACGGCTTCTTCCGCCCGGCCTTCACCCCCGACCGCCCTTTCTTGGCGTCCACCCGGCGGGTCTGCGACGCGCGGGTGGGTCGGGTGGGTCGTCGCTTGGCCTGGACCACCGCCGACTCCTGGATCAGCGCGATGAGACGTTCCAGCGCCTCCTGACGGTTGACGTGCTGCGAGCGCGATCCCTCGCTCCGCAGCACCAGCACGCCGGCCGCCGTCATCCGCGATCCTGCCAGCGCGGCGAGACGCTCCTTCACCCGCTCGGGCAAGTCGCTCGCGGCGACGTCGAAGCGCAGGATCACCGCCGAGTCGGTGGTATTGACGTGCTGCCCGCCCGCGCCTCCGGAACGGGTCGCGGTATAAACGATCAGCTCGTCCTCGATCGAGAGGGAGCGGGTGACGGGGATGCGGGCCATGGCGGTATATAACGTCGACTGGCGCGAGCGCGATGGGCCCGAACGGGCCGATGCTGCGCCTTTGCGCCTCGCCGCAACGGGGTGATCCGATCGCGGCGGAGCGCGGCCGTAGTTCGGGCCAAGCGAGCCACCGCCGCAACATGGCGGCCAAACCGACGCAACAGAGCGACACGCGAGCGAGACGCGCGCGGCGCACCTCGCCTCGCGCCGGCCCTCCCCTGCCGGCGCATCGAGGAAGTTGGCATGTACATCTCGTCCCGCAGCCGCGCGCCGCAGCCGCGCCAGGCCCCGCCGCCGCTGGTCGACAATCCCTTCGCCGCCGAGCTGTTCGCGACGGGCTGCGCCGGATTCACCAGCCTGGGCGGTACGGTGGTGCTCACGCTGGAGGCTGCGCGCTGCG
Organism: Sphingomonas phyllosphaerae; assembly: GCF_029623345.1. GTDB lineage: Bacteria > Pseudomonadota > Alphaproteobacteria > Sphingomonadales > Sphingomonadaceae > Sphingomonas > Sphingomonas phyllosphaerae_C. Next base: position 13,384 of record NZ_JAPYKH010000013.1, on the reverse strand, counting down.
ATCATTCCGGCGAAACCCCGGTGGTGGAGCGAGTGGTCGCCGGACGGATCGCGCTGACGGTCGCGGGCGCGCAGGCGCTGGCGGCGGGGCTGAACCAGTTCCTCGATCAGCAGGGGCTCGCCCCCGCGCGCGCGGGCAGCGGACAGTGACGGCGCTGCGTTGCTGGCGCGCCGGCCCTTCCCGACCCGCGATCACGTTTGAGCCGAGCGAGAGCGCACCCTGGCCGCTGTGCGAGGCGGGCTATGGCCGGGTGGTGGTGCACTGGACGATGCGGGGCTGATCGGCCCCCGCGGCGTCGTGGCGGACCCGTGCCGCCCGACGCACCCGCCTCTGGCGCGATCCCGGGTGAGATCCTAGGTCGGCGGCATGTACGAGTTCGCCGTCACCGCCGAGTCGAAGCCCAGCCGCTACGACGATCTGTTCGCCGCGCTGGACGCGCTGACCGACGGTGAGCCCGACCCGATCGCCAACATGGCCAATGCCGCGGCACTGCTCTGGCAATATCTGCCCGAGCTCAACTGGGCCGGCTTCTACCGGATGATCGGCGACGAGCTGGTGCTGGGTCCCTTCCAGGGCAAAGCGGCGTGCATCCGCATCGCGCTGGGGCGCGGCGTGTGCGGCACCGCCGCGGCCGAGCGGCGCACCCAGCTGGTCCAGGACGTTCACGCCTTCCCCGGCCATATCGCCTGCGACGCGGCGAGCCGGTCTGAACTGGTGGTGCCGATCGTGCACGAAGGCCGTTTGCTCGGCGTGCTCGACCTCGACAGCCCGTCGCCGGCACGCTTCGATGCCGACGACGCGCGCGGTTGCGAGCGGCTGGTGGCGCTGCTCGCGCCGCGTCTGGCGGGCTGAGGCGCTACTTCTTCTCGCGGCCGGCGAAGGTGACGAGGCTCTCCGCGCCGTCGGCACCGATCGCTGCCACGCCGAAGAAATGGTCGTCCACCGGCACGGCGGCGACGTCGAGCGTGGTCCCGGTCGCCTCGCGCGAGTCGCTCCACGCCACGGTGTCGGCGCGGCGCCAATAGACCTTGTAGCGCGACGCGCCGGCGACCGGCGCCCAGCTCACCTTAGTATCGTACGACAGCGCGCCCGAGATCGCCGCGCTCGCCGGCGCGGCGGGAGCGGCGGCGAGCCGCGCGATCGTCGCGACGTTGATCGCGGTCACCTTGGCGAGATAGGCGAAGTCCATCCCCTCGATCGTGTCGGCATAGACGCGGCCGTTCTCGGTACGCACGTCCTGGTGCTGGCGGTCCCAATTCTCCGCCGCGACCGAGAAGCGCACCGCGGGATAGCCCTGCTTGAGGAAGGGTTCGTGGTCGCCGCCGCGGCCGAACCGGTCGGGTCGCCGATCGACGAAGACGCCGAAGCCGCCGGGCAGCGTCGGCGCGACGCCGCCGATCATCTTGGCGAGCGCGCGGCTGGGACCATCGTCCTCGCCGCCGATGCCGCGCCGCTCGATTGCCTCGGGCAACGACTCGCTGGCGCGGATCCCCTCGGAGAAGACGCGGACATAGCGGTCGTTGATCACGCCGCCCTGTCCCAGCGAGTTGCCGACGATGTCGTTGTTGAGCATCGCGTCGACCTGCCAGCCGCGCGCGCGCGCGGTCTCGGCGAGCAGCGTCGCCCCCCACAGCCCCTGCTCCTCGCCCGAAAAAGCGACGTAGACGATATTGGCGCGGAAGCGCTCGCGGTGGAGCAGCCGCGCCGCCTCAAGCACCAGCGCGACGCCGCTGGCGTCGTCATTGGCGCCGGGCGCATCGCTGGTGACGTTCATCACATCGGTGACGCGGCTGTCGATGTGCGCGCCGACGATGACGTAGCGGTTCGGATCGGTGCCGCGCTGGACGCCGAGCACGTCCTCGATCACCACGCCGTCCGGCGCGCGCGGGCCGGTGAAGCGGCGCGACAGCCGCTCGGTTTCGATGCAGCCGCCGCAGTCACGCGAGAGCTTGGCGAACTCGCCCGCGACCCAGGTCCGCGCCGCGCCGATACCGCGCTTCGGATCGCTCGCCGAGGACAGCGAGTGGCGCGTGCCGAACGAGACGAGCTTCTCGACCGTCGCGCGCTGCCGCTCCGGCGACACCGTGTCGCGCGCGGCGGCGGGGGTGGCGAACATCAGCGCGAGCAGCGCGGCGGCGGGAAAGCGGAGCGTCATCCGTCGCTTGTGACCGCCCGACGCGGGCGACGCAATCGCTCGCTGGACGAGGCCGCCGCATCTCGGGCATGACGCGACCCACAGGAACGATCAGCGAGAGGAGCGGCGCCATCACTCGACGCCTCGAACATTTCCCCAACCTGGTGACGATGTTCTTCACCCGCGCCGCGGAGCAGGGCGACGCTCCCTTCCTGTGGAACAAGCGTGACGGCGCGTGGCGCGCGACGAGCTGGCGCGAGGCGGCCGAGACGGTGGCGCGGCTCGCCGCCGGGCTGCGCGCGATCGGGCTGGAGCGCGGCGACCGGGTCATGCTGGTCAGCGAGAACCGGCCCGAATGGTGCCTGTCCGACCTCGCGATCATGGCGGCGGGCTGCGTGACGGTGCCGACCTACACCACCAACACCGAGCGCGACCACGCGCATGTGATCGAGAACTCCGGCGCCAAGGCGGTGATCGTCTCGACCGACAAGCTCGCCCGGACGCTCATGCCCGCGATCCTGCGCTCGATCCGGCCGCAGATGCTGATCGGCATCGACCCGATGCGGCTCGGCCAGATGCCCATCGAGGTGCACGACTGGCGCGCGCTGATCGAGCGCCATCCCGCCGAGGTGAGCGAAGCCGCCGAACGCGCCGCCGCCGAGCTGGGCCGCGCCGACCTCGCCTGCATCATCTACACCTCGGGCACCGGCGGCGCGCCGCGCGGGGTGATGCAGCATCACGGCGCGATCCTGCACAACGTCAACGGCTGCATCGTCATCATCGCCGAGGATTTCGGCTGGGGGAACGAAGTTTTCCTCTCCTTCCTCCCGCTCAGCCACGCTTATGAGCACAGCGGCGGCCAGCACCTGCCGATCGGGCTCGGCGGGCAGATCTATTATGCGGAGGGGCTGGAGAAGCTCGCCAGCAACATCGAGGAGGTGCGCCCCACGATCATGGTGGTGGTGCCGCGCCTGTTCGAGGTGCTGCGCACGCGCATCACCAAGGGGATCGAGAAGCAGGGCGGCACGCCGCAGAAGCTGCTGCGGCTCGCACTCGACGTCGGCACCAAGCGCTATGAGGGTCGGCTCGGGCTGCGCGACCGGCCCGCCGCGCTGCTCGTCGATACGTTGTTCAAGCGCAAGATCGCACGCAAGTTCGGCGGCCGGATCAAGGCGATGGTGTCGGGCGGCGCGCCGCTGACGCCCGAGGTGGGCGTGTTCTTCCAGTCGCTCGGCATCTGCTTCCTGCAGGGCTATGGCCAGACCGAGGCAGCGCCGGTGATCTCGTGCAACCGCCCCGCCGCCGGGCTGCGGATGGACTCGGTCGGCCCGCCGCTCGCCGAGACCGAAGTGCGGATCGCCGCGGACGGCGAGATCCTGGTGCGCGGCGAGCTGGTGATGCACGGCTATTGGCGCAACGAGGCCGAGACCGCGCGCGTGCTCCAGGACGGCTGGCTCCACACCGGCGACATCGGCGAGCTCGACGAGCGCGGCCGCATCCGCATCACCGACCGCAAGAAGGACCTGATCATCAACGACAAGGGCGACAATGTCGCGCCCCAGAAGGTGGAGGGCATGCTGACCCTCCAGCCCGAGATCGGGCAGGCGATGATCTACGGCGACCGCCGCCCCCATATGGTCGCGGTGCTGGTGCCCGACCCGGAATGGACCTTCGACTGGGCGCGCGCGCAGGGGCGGCGCGATCCCGTGACGTCGGACGATCCCGCCTATCGCGCCGCGCTCCAGGCGGCGGTCGACCGCACCAACAAGGACCTGTCAGTGACCGAGCGCGTGCGCCGCTGGATCGTGGCGGACGAGCCCTTCACGATCGAGAACGAGCAGCTCACGCCCAGCCTCAAGATCCGCCGCCACGTGCTGCGCCAGGTCTATGGCGCGCGGCTGGACGCGCTGTACGGGGGCTGAGGCGAACGGCCGGGTTCGTCCGGAGACGACGGAACCCCCGCCAGCGTCGCTGACGGGGGTTCCGCGATCTTCGACGGTCTCGCGACGCCGGCCCCGCCATGTTCGGGGGCGAGGGGCCGGCAAAGGGTCGCGACGTTTAGCCGAGCAGCTTCATCACGCCCTGCTGCGACTGGTTGGCCTGCGCCAGCATCGCGGTCGAAGCCTGGTTGAGGATCTGCGACTTGGCGAGCGCGGTGGTCTCGGTCGAGAAGTCGGCGTCCTCGATGCGGCTGCGCGCGTCGGTCAGGTTCGTCACGTTGGCGGTGGCGTTGTTCACCGCCGACTCGAGGCGGTTCTGCGCCGAACCCAGCGAGGCGCGCGCGCCCGAGACCTGCGCGATCGCGGTGTCATACTGATCCAACGTCGCGTTGTTGGCGGGGGTGGCGTCGGCAAAGGTCAGGTCGGTCACGGTCTTCAGGCCGCCCGCGGCGGTAAAGTCGACCGACTTCAGCGTGACCTTGTCGCCCGTGTTGGCGCCGGTCTGGATGTCGAAGCCGGTCGCCGCGGTCGAGTCGAACAGCTTCTTGCCATTGAACGCGGTGGTGGTGACGATCGAGCTGATCTGGTCCTTCAGCGCCGACTGCTCGGCACGGATCGACGACACGTCGGCTGCGGCATAGGTGCCGTTGCTCGCCTGCACCGTCAGCTCGCGCATGCGCTGCAGCATGTTCGAGACTTCGCCGAGCGCGCCTTCCGCGGTCTGCGCCATCGAGATGCCGTCGTTGGCGTTGCGGATGCCCTGGCTCATGCCGCGGATCTGCGAGGTCATCGAGTTGCTGATCGCCAGGCCGGCGGCGTCGTCCTTCGCCGAGTTGATGCGCTTGCCGGTCGACAGGCGCTCCATCGAGACCGAGAGCGACTTGTTCGCCATGTTCGAGGCGGTGGTGGCGCGCAGCGCCGAGGTGTTCGAGTTGATCACGGTCATGGGTAAATCTCCATCTGCCCGGCCCGCTCGCCGCCCCCGAATGAGCAGGTGGCCGTGCCGTCATTCACCCAAACGACCGACGTGGCGGGACATTTAGCGCTTTTCAGGGTGGCACCCGACAAATTCTCCGCGGCACGGGGAGGAGCTACCATCCCGCTTGGCTCGCGACCGAGTTCCAGACGCGAAAACCCCCGCCAGCATCGCTGACGGGGGTTCCGCAATCCACTCATCCACCCGGCGCCGGCCCCGCCACGTTCGGGGGCGAGGGACCGGCGACGAGCGTCGGCAATTAGCCGAGCAGCTTCATCACGCCCTGCTGCGACTGGTTGGCCTGCGCCAGCATCGCGGTCGAGGCCTGGTTGAGGATCTGCGACTTGGCGAGCGCGGTGGTCTCGGTCGAGAAATCGGCGTCCTCGATGCGGCTGCGCGCGTCGGTCAGGTTCGTCACGTTGGCGGTGGCGTTGTTCACCGCCGACTCGAGACGGTTCTGCGACGAACCCAGCGAGGCGCGCGCGCCCGACACCTCGGCGATCGCGTCGTCATAGTTCGCCAGCGTGGCGCTGGTGCCCGCGGCGTCAAACGCCAGCGCGGTGACGACCGCGAGCTTCGAGCTGCCGCCCGCGGAGAAATCGACCGACTTCAGCGTGACCTTGTCGCCCGTGTTGGCGCCGGTCTGGATGTCGAAGCCGGTCGCCGCGGCCGAGTCGAACAGCTTCTTGCCGTTGAACGCGGTGGTGGTGACGATCGAGCTGATCTGGTCCTTCAGCGCGGCCTGCTCCGAGCGGATCGAGTCGGTGTCGGTCGACGAATAGGTGCCGTTGGCGGCCTGGACGGTCAGCTCGCGCATGCGCTGGAGCATGTTCGAGACTTCGCCGAGCGCGCCTTCCGCGGTCTGCGCCATCGAGATGCCGTCGTTGGCGTTGCGGATGCCCTGGCTCATGCCACGGATCTGCGAGGTCATCGAGTTGCTGATCGCCAGGCCGGCGGCGTCGTCCTTGGCCGAGTTGATGCGCTTGCCGGTCGACAGGCGCTCCATCGAGACCGACAGCGCCTTGTTGGCGCTGTTCGAGGCGGTGGTGGCGCGCAGCGCCGAGGTGTTCGAGTTGATCACGGTCATGGCAAAATCTCCGTCTGCTCGGCCCGTCCCGCCGCCCCCGAATGAGCAGGTGGCCGCGCCGTCACCGCCTCAAACGACCGGGTCTGGCGGAGCTTTAGCGAAAATCTTCGACCCTGATCGGTGAGCAGGCGGCGCCGGCCCGATCCCCTCCCCTACCTACGCGCGCGCGTAACGCGGACGCTCGCGCCCCCGGAAAAAACCTGCCGGTCGCCGGCAATTATACTCCGCGTTAACCACCGGCGGCGCATGCAAGCCTTCGAGATTCGAGGGACAATCCAATGCGTTCGATCATGCCGACTGCCAGTGTGGAGCGCGAGCACCTGACGCTCGTGTCCTCGCTGCGCGCGCAGGGCTTCGCGATCCAGCCCGCCGCTACCCGGCCGCAGGCGGGGGTGAGCTACCTCGTCGCCGCGGGCGAGCCGATCCCGGCGCCGGCGCGCACGCTGATCGTCGACCGCGGTGAGCGCGAAGTGCTCCCGTTCCGCGACGGCCAGCCGGCGCGCATCGCCTACGGCCACGACGACGCGACCGTCGGCAACGCCTTCGCCCGCGCCATGATCGGCGGCCCCGAGCTGCCGACCGCCGCCGACCCCGAGTCGCTCGCGCTGCTGGCGCTGGCGGAGCGCGTCGCCCAGGCCGACATCACCGTGCTGATCAACGGCCCGACCGGCACCGGCAAGGAAGTGCTGGCGCGCACGATCCACCTCCAGTCGGAGCGGCGCGACGGCCCGTTCATCGCGATCAACTGCGCCGCGCTGCCCGAGACGATGCTCGAGGCCATGCTGTTCGGCCACCAGAAGGGCAGCTTCACCGGCGCGTCCTCGGGCGGCGAGGGCTTCTTCCGCGCCGCCAACGGCGGCACGTTGCTGCTCGACGAGGTCGCCGAGATGCCGCTCAACCTCCAGGCCAAGCTGCTGCGCGTGTTGCAGGAGCGCGAGGTGGTGCCGATCGGCGCGACCATGCCGCAGGCGGTCGACGTCCGCGTCATCGCCTGCGCCAACCGAGACCTTCAGGAGGAGGTGGCGGCGGGCCGCTTCCGCGCCGACCTCTATTACCGCCTGTCGGTCTTCCCGCTCACCACCAAGGCGCTGGCCGAGCGTACCCAAGACATTCCCGCGCTCGCCGCGACGATGATCCTGCGCCACGCCGGCAACCGCCCGATGGTGCCGTGGCCGAGCGACGAGGCGATCGCGGCGCTGGTCGCGCACGACTGGCCCGGCAACGTCCGCGAGCTCGAGAACGTGATCCAGCGCGCGCTGCTGTTCTGCGGCGGCGCCACGATCGAGGCATCGCACATCGTGTTCGACCGCCCGAGCGCGCCGCGCCTCGCGCCGGTCGCGCAGCAGGTCGACGACGCGACGCTCGGTCAGGTGGTCCAGCTCTCCGAATTCGCCGCGATCCGCGAGACGCTGGCGGCCTGCGGCGGCAGCCGGATCGAGACCGCCAAGCGGCTCGGCATCTCCGAGCGCACGCTGCGCTACCGCCTCGCCAAGGCGCGCGAACAGGGTGACGATCTCGCCTCCGCCACGCAGCGGGCGATCTCGGCATGAGCGCGGTGGGAGGCGTCGGCGGCATCGACCGCGTGATGGCGCTGCGCGCGCAGATCCTCGAGCGCAACGCCGCGCTGAGCCGCGCCGGCGGCGCCGCTCCGGCCGCCGCGCCCGAGAGCGCGTCGAGCAACGCGACCAGCTTCGCCGACACGATGCAGTCGGCGCTCGCCAAGGTGAACGACGGCCAGCAGAAGGCCTCGGCGCTGAGCGAGCAGTACGAGCGCGGCGAGACTGTCGACATCGCCAAGGTCATGCTGGCGCGCCAGGAAGCCTCGGTGGGCTTCGAGGCGACGCTGCAGGTCCGCAACAAGATCCTGTCTGCGTACAAGGATATCATGAGCATGCCGGTCTGATATGAGCAACGCTCTCACTCCCTCGCCGCAGAACCCCGCCGCCATCACGCTGGTGCCGGAGAAGTTCGCCAATCCGCTGCGCCAGATCCAGGGCGTGTTCGCGCAGCCGGCGGTCCGCCGTGCGGGTCCGATGGCGCTGATGGTCGGTCTGATCGGCGCCGCCGGTCTGGCCTGGTCCGCGTTGTCGACTCCGCCGCAGAAGGTGCTGTTCTCGGGCCTGCCCGATACCGACAAGGCCGCGGTGACGAGCGCGTTGAGCGCCGCCAACATCACCAGCCACATCGATTCATCGGACGCGCTGACCGTCAACGAAGAGGATTTCAGCAAGGCCAAGATGCTGCTCGCGGGCCAGGGTCTGCCCAAGGCGGCGCCCGGCGGTTACGCGATCCTCGACCAGCTGCCGATGGGCGTCAGCCGCGCGGTGGAAGGCGAGCGGCTGCGCCAGGCGCGCGAGACCGAACTGGCGCGCTCGATCCAGGAGATCGACTCGGTCGCCGAAGCGCGCGTCCATCTCGCCATGCCCGAGGCCAGCGTGTTCGTGCGCGACAATGCCGCACCCTCCGCTTCGGTGGTGCTCAAGCTGCAGGGCGGGCGCTCGCTGAGCGACGCGCAGGTCAGCTCGATCGTCAACCTGGTCGCCTCCTCGGTGCCGGGGATGAAGCCCGATGCGGTCACCGTGGTCGACCAGCTCGGCGGCCTGCTCACCAAGTCGGGCGACGGCGCCGACGCCGCCAACGACAAGCGCATCGAGTTCCAGCGCCGCGTCGAGGACAAGTACCGCCAGCAGCTGATCCAGCTGCTCACCCCGCTGGTCGGCGCGGGCAATTTCACCGCCGAGGTGCAGGCCGACGTCAACCTCGACGAGACCAGCGCGACGCGCGAGAGCTATGACAAGGACGGCCGTCTGCGCGCCGAGACCGGCAACTGGACCGGCAACATGGCGACCGGCCAGGCGCCCGCGGGCATCCCCGGCGCGCTGAGCAACACGCCGCCGCCGGCCTCGCAGCTGTCGACGCCGCAGCCCGCCACCGGCGCGCCCGGCACGCCGCAGGCGCAGCCCGTCGCCGGCGGCCCCGCGCCCGACCCGGCCAAGCAGACCGACTCGTTCCAGCGCGCCTATGACCTCAACAAGGAGGTCTCGGTCACCCGCGCGGCGCCGGGCAACATCAAGCGGCTGTCGGTCGCGGTGCTGCTGCGCGATCCGGAGAAGGGCAAGCGCAACGCGATGGAGATCAACCAGATCAACGATCTGGTGAAGAGCGCGGTCGGCTTCGACCAGACCCGCAACGACAATGTCACGGTGATCAGCCGCAAGTTCGCCGACGCCACCGACGCGAACGACGCGCCCAAGTGGTACGACAATGCCTGGCTGCCGGTGCTGGCGCGCAACGTCACCGCGCTGATCATCGCGCTGCTGGTGCTGCTGCTCGGCGTGCGCCCGATCGCCAAGGCGCTGATGAAGAAGCGCGAGGACGCCAGCCCCGCGGCGATAGCGGCGCAGGCCGCCACCGCGGGCGCCCCGCTGCTCGGCGAGGACGGCCAACCGCTGCTCGGCGCCGACGGGCAGCCGCTGATGAGCGAAGCCGGCATCGCGGTGGCGCCGCCGGTCAGCCTCGACCAGATCGAGACCAGCCGCAGCTACGAGGAGCGGATCGGCGCGGTGCGCGGCTTCACCCGCGACAACCCCGCGCGCGCGGCGCTGGCGGTGCGTGACATGATCACCGCCGAGGCCAAATCGTGAGCGCGGTCGCCGCCGCCCCGCGCACCTTCAACGGCGTCGAGCGCGCCGCGGTGCTGATGATGCTCGTCGGCGAGGAAGAAGCCGCCGCGATCCTGCAGAAGCTCGATCCCGAGGAGGTCCGCAAGCTGGGCAGCGCGATGTTCGCGGTGGCCGACGTCAGCGAGCAGGAGGTGGAGCTGGTGCTCGACGATTTCGTCGGCCGCGCGCGCGAGCGCACCGGCATCACCTTCAACCCCGGCCCCAAGGTGGAGGCGGTGATGACGCGCGCGCTCGGCCGCGAGAAGGCCGAGAGCGTGCTGGCGCAGATCACCCCGGCCGAGGCGGTGTGCGAGATCGACCTGCTCGACTGGCTCGACGCCAGCGAGATCGCGACGATGCTCGACAAGGAGCATCCGCAGATCGCCGCGGTGATGATCGCCAACCTCGATCCCGCGGTCGGCGGCCAGGTGCTCGAGCTGCTGCCGGAAGCGGTCCAGCCCGACATCCTGCATCGCATCGCCAAGCTCGGCCCGATCACCCCCGAGGCGGTCGAGACGCTGCGCACGCTGATCGCGTCGCGGAGCGGTGGCGGCGGCAGCGGCGGCGGTCCGGTCGGCGGGCTCCAGCTCGGCGGCGCGCGCGAGGCGGCCAAGATCCTGCAGGGCGCGCGCAAGGCGACCGAGCAGCGCGTCATGCCCAAGCTGCTCAAGATGGACCGCGACATCGCGCGCCAGATCGAGGAGGCGATGTTCGTCTTCGACAATCTGCTGGAGCTCGACGACAAGTCGCTGGGCACGCTGATCCGCAACGTCGACGGCGACACGCTGACGCGTGCGCTCAAGGGCGTGGACGAGGCGGCGCGCAACCGCATCCTCGGCTGCATGTCGGCACGCGCCGCGGACGGCATCCGCGACGACATGGAAGCGCGCGGCCCGATGAAGCTGAGCGAGGTGCTCGAGGCGCAGAAGATGATCATCCAGATCGCGCGCAATCTCGCCAAGGACGGTACGATCAACATGGGCGCAGGTGACGACGATTATGTCTGAGGCGACGTTCGTCATTGGGCTGCCGGCACGTGCCAACGCAGCCGCCACCACCCGCGCGCGCGCGCAATCGGAAGCGCTCGCCGGCTTCACCCCCGGCGAGCTGATCGCGCGGATCGAGCAGGCGTTCGGCGCGCGCCCGCCCGAGACCGGCGCCACCGCCGAGGAGCCGCGCCACTTCGCACCGGCCGATCCGGGCAGCGACCCGACCGCGGGCTGGGACATGCTAGACCCCGCCGCCCAGCCGCTGCCCTGCCTCGAGCAGGTCGAGGCCGCGCGCGCGGAAGGCTATGAGGAGGGCTTCGCCGCCGCGACGCACGCCGCGCAGGCCGAGGCGGCGCGCGACCGCGCCTTGCTCGACGGCGTCGCCGCGCAGCTGCGCGGCGGCGGCGCGATCGACCGCGCCGCGCTGGCCGAGACGCTGCGCCGCACCGTGCTGACGCTCGTCACCGCGGTGGTGGGCCAGACCGGCGTCTCCGGCCCGCTGCTCGCCGCGCGCGTCGAGGCCGCGGTCGATCTGCTCGCCGACGCGAGCGAGTCGGCGATGCTGCGCGTCAACCCAGCGGACGTCGCGCTGCTCGCGGGGCTTCTGCCCGACACGATCTTCCCGATCGGCGACGCCGAGGTGGCGCGCGGCAGCTTCGTGCTCGAGGCGGCCTCGACGATCGTCGAGGACGGACCCGAATTGTGGATGGAGCAGCTGACGGCGGCGATCGAGCGCGCGGCGGTGCCCGCGTGCTGAACCGCTTCGCCGACGATTATCTCGCCACCCTCGCCGACGCCGCGCCGCGTTTCGCCGCCAAGGTCTCCGGGCGGCTGTCGTCCTATGACGGGTTGCTGATGGAAGCGGTCGGGCTGTCGCTACCGGTCGGCACCGTCTGCCGCATCGGCGCTGCGGGCACCGCGCAGGTCGAGGCCGAGGTGATCGGCTTCCGCAACGGCCGCACTTTGATGATGAACCTCGGCGGCCCGGCGGCGCTGCTGCCCAACGCGCCGGTGCGCCCGCTCGGCGCGCCGGGCGAGGCCGAGGTCGGCGCGGCCATGCTGGGGCGCGTGGTCGACGGCTCGGGCGCGCCGATCGACGGGCTCGGCCCGATCCGCGGCGCGGGGCGCTGGCCGCTCGCCGGGCACATGCAGTCGCCACTCGACCGCGGCCGCGTGCTCGCCCCGCTCGACGTCGGCGTGCGCGCGATCAACGGGCTGCTCACCGTCGGCCAGGGCCAGCGCGTCGGCATCATGGCGGGCTCGGGCGTCGGCAAGTCGGTGCTGCTCGGCATGATGGTGCGCGCGGCGCAGGCCGATGTGATCGTGATCGGGCTGATCGGCGAGCGCTCGCGCGAGGTCGCCGACTTCCTCGAGACCAAGGTGGCGGGCGAGGCACGCAAGCGCGCCGTGGTCGTCGCGGTGCCCGCCAACCACTCGCCGGTGCTGCGCATCCGCGGCGCGCTGCGCGCCACCGCGATCGCCGAGGCGTTCCGCGCCGAGGGCAAGAAGGTGCTGCTGATCATCGACTCGCTCACCCGCGTGGCACACGCCGGGCGCGAGATCGGGCTGGCGCTGGGCGAGCCCGCTTCGGCGCGCGGCTATCCGCCCTCGGCGATCGCGATGCTGCCCAACCTGATCGAGCGCGCCGGCTCGGACGTGAACACCGGCGGCTCGATCACCGCGATCTACACCGTGCTGGCCGACGGCGACGACGGCAACGACCCGGTGGTCGATTCGGCGCGCTCGATCCTCGACGGCCATATCGTGCTGAGCCGCGCGATGGCGGAGCGCGCGGTCTATCCCGCGATCGACGTCTCCAAGTCGGTCAGCCGCGTGATGAACGACATCGTGCCGGTCGAGCACCAGCAGGCCGCGCGCGCGCTGCGCCGTCATCTCGCCACCTATGAGGAAAACCGCGACCTCGTGCTGATGGGCGCCTATCGCTCGGGCAGCGACGCCGCGATCGACAACGCCATCGCCTATCATCCCGCGATCACCGAGTTCATCCGCCAGGAGACGTCGCAGGTAGTACCGCTGGCGGACGCCGCGGCCGAGCTGGTCGGCGTGTTCGGCGATGGCTGACGCCGCGCGGCTCAAGCGGCTCCACCGCGTGCGCACGCTCCAGCTCGGGCTGGCACGCGCGGACGAGGCGCGCGCGCGGGCGCAGCTGACGAGCGAGACCCAGCTGGCGCACCGCATCGGCCAGCTGGTCGACGCGGTGGCGCCGGTGCCGACCGCGGCGACGGGCGCGGTCAACCTCGCCGCCGCGGCGCATTTCCGCGAGCGGCTGCAGCGCTCGGCCGAGGCGGCGGTGAACCGCGTGCGCATGGCCGAGCAGCAGGCCGAGCGCAGCGGCGCGGCGACGCAATCGGCCAAGCGCGACCAGAATGCGGTGGAGAAACTGATCGACCGCCAGCGCGCCGAGGACGTGCGCGCCGAGATGAAGGCGCTGGAGGACGCCCCCGCGCCGGTGCCGCGGCGGTAGGGGGCGGGGGCGGAGCGCGGCGTGGCGCCTCCTGTGCCCCGGCGCAGGCCGGGGCTCAGGTGGGACGGCGCTCGTAAGATCCACTGACGTTCCCGACTGGGCCCCGGCCTG
>NZ_JAPYKH010000012.1 GCF_029623345.1 Sphingomonas phyllosphaerae | reverse complement strand
CTACGTCTTCACCGCCGCTTTCTTCGCCGCCGCCTTCTTCGCGGGCGCCTTCTTCGCCGGCGCCTTCGCGGCCCCTGCCTCCTTCGTCGCGGCCGGCTTCTTCGCCGGCGCCTTCTTCTTGACCGGCTTTTTCGCCGGCGCCGCGGCGGCGCGGTCGTCGATCAGCTGCGCTGCCTCCTCCAGCGTCAGCTGATCGGGTGCGATCGTCTTGGGCAGCGTCGCATTGGTGGTGCCGTCGGTCACATAGGGCCCGTAGCGCCCCTCCATCAGCCGCAGCTCGGCCTCGGTCCGCGGATGCGCGCCCAGCACCTTGAGCGGCTCACGTGCCGCGCCGCGCTGCGGCCGTCCGCCGCTCGCCGCCGCCTCGGCCAGCTTCACCACCGCGGCGTTCATGCCGGTCTCGAACACCTCCGCGGTCGACTGCAGCCGCGCGTACTTACCCTCGTGGACCAGATAGGGGCCGTAACGCCCGATACTCGCGGCGATGTCCTTGCCGGTTTCGGGATGCTGGCCGATCACGCGCGGCAGATGGAGCAACTTCAGCGCCATCTCCAGATCGAGCTCGGCAATGTCCTTGGGGATCGAGGCGCGCTTGGCGTCCTTGCCGTCGCCCAGCTGGATGTACGGCCCGAACCGCCCCGACTTGCGCTCCACCGGCAGCCCCGTCTCGGGATCATGGCCGAGCTGCTCGGGCGCGGCATCCTCGGCCGCCTCAGCGCCCTGGGCGAAGCGGCGGGTGTACTTGCACTCGGGATAGTTGCTGCACGCGATGAACGCGCCGAACTTGCCGCCGCGCAGCGCCAGGCTGCCGACGTGGCACGCGGGGCAGAGCCGCGGGTCGGTCCCGTCCGCCTTGTCGGGGAAGAGATAGGGCGCGAGGAACTGGTCGAGCTGCGCGGTGACCTCGCTCGGCTTCTGCTCCATCACCTCGGCGGTGCGCGGCTTGAAGTCGCGCCAGAACGCCTCGAGCACCGCCTGCCATTGCGCGCGCCCGCCCGACACGTCGTCGAGCTCCTCCTCGAGCCCGGCGGTGTAATCGTAGCCGACGTAGCGCTCGAAGAAGCGCTCGAGGAAGGCGGTCACCAGCCGACCGCTCTCCTCGGCGAAGAAGCGGTTCTTCTCGACGCGCACATAAGCGCGGTCCTTGAGCGTCTTGATGATCGAGGCATAGGTCGAGGGGCGGCCGATCCCCAGCTCCTCCATGCGCTTGACCAACGACGCCTCGGAGAAGCGCGGCGGCGGCTGGGTGAAATGCTGCTCGGCGTCGACGCTCTTCTTCGCGGGCGAATCGCCCTCCTTCAGCCGCGGCAGGCGCTTGGCGTCCTCGTCCTGGCTGTCGTCCTGGCCTTCCTCGTAGAGCGCGAGATAGCCGGGGAAGAGCACCACCTGCCCGGTGGCGCGCAGCACGTGACGGCCGGTGCCGTCGGCCAGCTCCACCGTGGTGCGCTCCATCCGCGCCGAGGCCATCTGGCTCGCCAGCGCGCGCTTCCACACGAGATCGTACAGCCGCGCGTGATCACCCGAGCCGACGCGGTCGCGGCCGAAATCGGTCGGGCGGATCGCCTCGTGCGCTTCCTGCGCGTTCTTCGCCTTGGTCTGGTACATCCGCGGCTTGTCGGGGACGTAGCCGCCATCATAGCGATGCGCGATCGCGGCGCGTGCGGCGGAGATGGCGCTGCCATCCATCTGCACGCCATCGGTGCGCATATAAGTGATCGCGCCGTCCTCGTAGAGCTGCTGCGCGATCCGCATCGTGTGGTCGGCGGAGAAGCCGAGCTTGCGCGCGGCTTCCTGCTGGAGCGTCGAGGTGGTGAAGGGCGGCGGCGGGTTGCGCGTCGCCGGCTTGGTCTCGACCGACTGGACCGAGAAATTGCCGGCCTCGACATCGGCCTTGGCGCGCAGCGCGTCGCCCTCGTTGCCGATGGAGAGCCGGTCGAGCTTCTTGCCTTCCCATTGCACCAGCCGCGCGACGAAGGGCGTCCCGTCCTGCTCGAGGTTGCCGGTGACCGACCAATATTCCTGCGCGCGGAACGCCTCGATCTCGCGCTCGCGCGAGACGATCAGCCGCAGCGCGACCGACTGGACGCGCCCCGCCGACTTGGCGCCGGGCAGCTTGCGCCACAGCACCGGCGAGAGCGTGAAGCCGACGAGATAGTCGAGCGCGCGGCGCGCCCGGTATGCGTCGATCAGATCGGTATCGAGCTGGCGCGGGTTGGCCATCGCCTGCGTCACCGCCGGCTTGGTGATGGCGTTGAAGGTGACGCGCTGGACGTCCTTAGGCAGCACCTTGCGCTTGGCCAGCACCTCCTGAACGTGCCACGAGATCGCCTCACCCTCGCGATCGGGGTCGGTCGCGAGGATCAGCCGGTCGGCGGTCTTGGCGAGATCGGCGATCGCCTTGAGCTGCTTGGCCTTGTCCGCGTAATTCTCCCATTCCATCGCGAACCCCTCGTCGGGGTTCACTGACCCGTCGCGTGGCGGCAGGTCGCGGATATGGCCGTAGCTCGCGAGCACGCGATAATCCGAGCCGAGGTATTTTTCGATGGTCTTCGCCTTGGCGGGCGATTCGACGATGACGAGCTGCATAAGCGGTCGGTAGCGGTCCTTACGTGTACGCGCGAGGGTGGGTGGCCGGAGCGGGCGCGTCAAGCGAGGGGAGTGAGCGGGGGAGCGGCGGCAACAATCCTTCCCGCTCGCAGGGAGGAATTGAGAGTCTCACCGCGTCGGCACGGGGGTCTCGCCCGAGTAGTCGTAGAAGCCGCGCCCACTCTTGCGCCCATACCAGCCGGCTTCGACGTATTTCATCAGCAGCGGTGCGGGGCGGAACTTGGGGTCGCCGGTGCCGTCGAACAGCACGCGCGTGATCTCGAGGCAGGTGTCGAGCCCGATGAAGTCGGCCAGCGTCAACGGCCCCATCGGATGGTTAAGCCCGAGCTGGCAGGCGGCGTCGATGTCGGGGATCGTCGCGACGCCCTCGCCCAGCGCGAACACCGCTTCGTTGATATAGGGCATCAGCACGCGGTTGACGATGAAGCCCGGCGCGTCGCTGGCATGGACCACGCGCTTGCCCAGCCGGGCGGCGAAACGCTCGATCGCGGCCACCGTCGCGTCGGCGGTGGCGAGGCCACGAATCACCTCGATCAGCCCCATCACCGGCACCGGATTGAAGAAGTGCACGCCGATGAAGCGCGCTGGATCGGGCGCGGCCTGCGCCAGCCGCGTGATTGGGATCGACGAGGTGTTGGTGGCGAGGATCGCGTCCGCGCCCAGCACCTCGCCGACCCCGGCAAAGATCGCGCGCTTGATCTCCTCGCGCTCGGTCGCCGCCTCGATCACCAGCGCGCAGCTCGCCATCGCGTCATAGCCCGCGACCGGCTCGATCCGGGCGAGCGTGGCGTCGCGCGTGGCGGCGTCGATCTTCTGCTTGGTCACGTCGCGGTCGAGCCGCGTGGCGATGCCGTCGCGACCTTTCGCCGCGCGCGCCTGATCGACGTCGGCGAGCAGCACGTGCGCGCCCGCCGCGGCGGCGACCTGCGCGATCCCCGCTCCCATCTGCCCCGCGCCAATGACGCCGATCCTGTCCATGCCCGTCTCCTGTGCGGCGCGTGCGCCGCTAATGCCGCCGACGGCTCGGCCGTCGCCGCTTCTCGGCGAGCGCTGTAGCGGGACGGGAGTGGGAGGTGAAGCGGTACGGCGGAACCTGCCGCCGCCTCGGCGTAGGAGCGATCGATCGGGGCCGAGCCGTGCTCCGGCGTTCGCCGGAGCACGGTGGCGGTACGTCAGCTCAGGCCGACAGCTTCTGGCTGAACGCGTCGGCCGGCTTGAGCTGGTCGATGCGATCGGCGTTCATCACCTTGTCCCACGCCTTGACGAAGTCGCGGACCATCTTCTCCTTCGAGTCAGACTGGGCGTAAACCTCGGCCTGGGCACGCAGCTCGGACTGCGAGCCGAAGATCAGGTCGACGCGCGTGGCGGTCCAGGTCGGCGCCTTGGTCTTGCGGTTCATGCCCTGGAAGCGGTTGTTCGACTCGGTCGCAACCCATTCATTCTCCATCGTCAGCAAGTTGACGAAGAAGTCGTTGCTCAGCACGCCGACGCGGTCGGTGAACACGCCCTCCTCGGCGCCGAACGCATTGGCGCCGAGCACGCGCAACCCGCCGACCAGCACGGTCATCTCGGGCGCGGTCAGCCGCATCAGCTGCGCCTTGTCGACCAACGCCTCTTCCGGGGCCATGAAGGCGCCGTCCCAGTAATAGTTACGGAAACCGTCGGCCATCGGCTTGAGCGCCTGGAACGAGTGGACGTCGGTCCATTCCTCGCTCGCGTCCATCCGGCCCGGGGTGAACGGCACCTCGACGTCCACGCCGCCGTCGCGCGCCGCCTTCTCCACCGCGGCGGTGCCTGCGAGCACGATCAGGTCCGCGATCGACACCTTCTTGCCGCCGGTCGCACCCGCCTCGAACTCGGCCTTCACCTGCTCCAGCTTGGGCAGCACCTGCGCCAGCAGCGCGGGATCGTTGACGTCCCAGTCCTTCTGCGGCGCGAAGCGGATCCGCGCGCCATTGGCGCCGCCGCGCTTGTCCGAGCCGCGGAAGGTCGAGGCCGAGGCCCAGGCGACCGACACCAGCTGCGGCACGGTGAAGCCGAGCCCGAGCAGCTTGGCCTTGAGCTCGGCGATCTCGCCCGCCTCGATCACGGGATGATCGAGCGCCGGGATAGGATCCTGCCAGATCATCGTCTCTTCCGGCACGAGCTTGCCGAGGTAGCGCTCGCGCGGGCCCATGTCGCGATGGGTCAGCTTGAACCAGGCGCGCGCGAAGGCGTCGGCGAATTCGTCGGGATTCTCGAGGAAGCGGCGCGAGATCTTCTCATAAGCGGGATCGGCGCGCAGCGCGATGTCCGAAGTGAGCATCGTCGGGCGATGCTTCTTGTCGGGGTCGTAGGCGTCGGGCACGTCCTCGGGAGCGTCCTTGGCGATCCATTGGTGCGCGCCCGCGGGGCTCTTGGTCAGCTCCCATTCGAAGCCGAACAGATTTTCGAAATAGCGGTTCGACCATTGCGTCGGCGTCTGGCTCCACGTCACCTCGAGCCCCGAGGTGATCGCGTGCGTGCCGACGCCGCTCTCGAACTTGCTGCGCCAGCCGAGCCCCTGGTCCTCGATCACCGCGCCCTCGGGCTCGACGCCGATGAATGACGGGTCACCCGCGCCGTGCGTCTTGCCGAACGTGTGGCCGCCCGCGACCAGCGCCACGGTCTCCTCGTCGTTCATCGCCATGCGGCCGAACGTCTCGCGGATGTCGTGCGCCGAGCGCGCCGGGTCGGGCTCGCCATTGGGACCTTCGGGATTGACGTAGATCAGGCCCATCTGCACCGCGCCGAGCCCGGGGTGGAGCTGACGCTCGCCCGAATAGCGCTCGTCGCCGAGCCAGCTGCCCTCGGGGCCCCAGAACAGCTCCTCGGGCTCCCAGGTGTCGGCGCGGCCGCCCGCGAAGCCGAAGGTCTTGAACCCCATCGACTCGAGCGCGGCATTGCCGACAAGCACGAACAGGTCCGCCCAGCTCAGCGCGTTGCCGTACTTCTGCTTGATCGGCCACAGCAGGCGGCGGCCCTTGTCGAGGCTGGCATTGTCGGGCCAGGAATTGAGCGGGGCGAAGCGCTGTTGTCCGCCGCCGGCGCCGCCGCGCCCGTCGGTGATGCGATAGGTGCCCGCCGAATGCCAGGCGAGGCGGATGAACAGGCCGCCGTAATGGCCGAAGTCCGCCGGCCACCAGTCCTGCGAGTCGGTCATCAGCGCCTTGAGGTCGGTCATCACCGCATCGAGGTCGAGCGTGGCGAACGCGGCGGCATAGTCGAAGTCCGCGCCGAGCGGGTTGGAGCGCGGCGAGTGCTGGTTGAGCGCGGTGAGGCTGAGCCCCTCCGGCCACCATTCGCGATTGCCCTGGCGCTTCGAGCGATTGCCCCCGCCGTGCCCGACGACGGGGCAGCCGCCGCCCACTTCGCCCGTCTTCGCGTCCATGCTCGCTCTCCTCAGCATCGTGGCCCGCACGCTCCTGCGCGGCGGTACGCCACCGTTGACGAGGGGATAGGCCGTTCCGGTGACGCGAGTAAAATCGATTAAAGGCGTAGCTTTGAAGGAGTGGGTCGATCAGTGAGTCAGATCCTCCCCGGCACGGGGAGGGGACGGCGCGCAGCGCTGACGGAGGGGGCTGTCCACGAACGATCCGGCTCGTGTGCCGAGGGCCTCCTCCACCACCGGCCTGCGGCCGGCGGTCCCCCCTCCCCGTGCCGGGGAGGATCTTGCGCCCTCGCAACCCATTGCATCGCCCCGCACATGCCGTCACCACGCGCGGCATGACCGCGCTCCCGCCCCCGCCCGCCGACCTGCTCGACGGAGCCAGCCTGTTCCTCGACTTCGACGGCACCCTGGTCGACATCGCCGACACGCCCGACGCGGTCGCGGTGGCCGACCATGTCCCGAGCCTGCTCGCGCGGCTGGTCGACGCGCTCGACGGGCGCGTCGCGATCGTCAGCGGGCGCCCCGTCGCGGAGGTGCGCGCGCTGCTCGCCCCCGCCCTGCTCACCGTCGCGGGCAGCCACGGGCTGGAGATCGCAGGCGCCGATGGCGGCTGCTACGCCCCCGAGCGCCCGCCCGCGCTGGACGAGGCGCTCGCCGCCGCGCGCGACCTCGCCGCGCTTCACCCCGGCGTGCTGATCGAGGACAAGCCGTTCGGCGTCGGCCTCCATTATCGCCAGGCCCCCACGGCCGAAGAAGCAGTGACCGCGCTCGCCGACCAGCTCGCCGCCGCGCACGACCTCAAGGTCCAGCACGGCAAGATGGTGGCCGAGCTGCGCCTGCGCGGGCGCGACAAGGGCAGCGCCGTCGACCTGCTGATGGCGGAACCCGCGCGGCGCCACACGCGTCCTGTGTTCATGGGGGACGACGTGACCGACGAGGCGGGCTTTGCCGCCGCGCGCGCCCTTAGCGGCGCGGGCGTGCTGGTGGGCCCGGCGCGCGACACCGCCGCCGCCTATCGGCTCGACGACGTCGCCGCCGCACTCGCCTGGCTCGCCGCCGCCTGCCCCTCCCCCGACACGACGGAGACATGATGACCAACCTCGACCTGTGGCCGATCGGCAATTGCCAGGTGAGCGCGCTGGTGGACCGCGCCGGCCGCTTCGTCTGGGGCTGCGTCCCGCGCGTCGACGGCGACCCGCTCTTCTCCGCGCTGCTCGGCGGCGAGGCGCCCGACAGCGGCTATTGGGGCATCGAGATCGAGGACAGCGTCTCGGTCGAGCAGGAATATATCCGCAACACCCCGATCCTGGTCACGCGTCACGTCGACAGCCACGGCGGCGCGATCGAGGTGATCGACTTCTGCCCGCGCTTCGCGCGCGAGGGGCGGACCTATCGCCCGGTCGGCTATGCGCGGATCATCCGCCCGGTCGCGGGCAGCCCGCGCGTCCGCGTCAAGCTGCGCCCGACCTGCGGCTGGGGCGGCGGCTGCCGCGAGCAGATCGGCGGCTCCAACCACCTGCGGCTGCTGCTCGACACGATCGCGCTGCGGCTCACCACCACCGCGCCGATCGCGATGGTGCAGGGCGAGCACGCCTTCCGCGTCGAGCGCCCGCTCCACTTCTTCCTCGGGCCGGACGAGAGCTTCCAGGGCGACCTCGCCAGCACCGTCGACCTCATGCTCTATCGCACGACGCAGGAATGGCAGGGCTGGGTGCGCGGGCTGGCGATCCCGCTCGAGTGGCAGGAGACGGTGATCCGATGTGCGATCACGCTCAAGCTGTGCCAGCATGAGGAGACCGGCGCGATCGTCGCGGCGCTGACCACCTCGGTGCCCGAGCATGCCGGGTCGCAGCGCAACTGGGACTATCGTTACTGCTGGATCCGCGACGCTTATTACACCGTGCAGGCGCTCAACCGGCTCGGCGCGCTCGACGTGCTGGAGGGTTATCTCGGTTATTTGCGCAACATCGTCGACGCGGCGCGCGGCGGGCATATCCAGCCCTTGTACGGCGTGCTCGGTGAGGCGCAGCTGCCCGAGCGGATCGAGGAGCAGCTCGCCGGCTATCGCGGCATGGGGCCGGTGCGCGTCGGCAACCAGGCGGCCGAGCAGATCCAGCACGACGCCTACGGCCAGATCGTGCTCTGCTCGGTCCACGCCTTCTTCGACCATCGCCTGTTCCGCGCCAGCGGCGTCGAGGACTTCGAGGCGCTGGAGCGCGTCGGCGAGCGCGCCTGGGCCTATTACGACCAGCCCGACGCCGGACTGTGGGAGCTGCGCACGCGGCAGAGCGTCCACACCTATTCCAGCGCGATGTGCTGGGCGGCGTGCGACCGGCTCGCCAACGCCGCCGAGCGGCTCGGGCTGGCCAAGCGCCAGGCGGTATGGGCGGAGCGCGCGCAGGTGATCCGCGCGCGCATCGAGGGCGCGGCGTGGCGCGAGGAGACGCGGCGTATGTCCGCCACCTTCGCGGGCGACGACCTCGACGCCAGCGTGCTCCAGCTGCTCGACCTGCGCTTCCTCGAGGCCGACGACCCGCGCTTCCTCGACACGCTGGCGGCGATCGAGACCGGGCTGCGGCGCGGCTCGACGATGCTGCGCTACGACACCGAGGACGATTTCGGCCTGCCCGAGACCGCCTTCAACGTCTGCACCTTCTGGCTGATCGAGGCCTTGTACCTCACCGGCCGCAGCGACGAGGCGCGCGCGCTGTTCGAGGAGATGCTGACGCGCTGCACCGCCGCCGGGCTGCTGTCCGAGGACATCGATCCCCAGAGTGGGGAACTCTGGGGAAACTATCCGCAAACCTATTCGCTGGTTGGCATGATCAACTGCGCCGCCATGTTGAGCAAACCCTGGAGTAGCATTCGTTGAGTCGGCTGATCGTCATCTCGAACCGTGTCACCGCGCCCAAGGGTTCCACCGCGGGGGCGCAAGGCGGGCTGGCGGTGGCGATGGCGGCGGCGTTGCGCGATCGCGGCGGCTTGTGGTTCGGCTGGTCGGGCGAGCAGACCGAGACCTTCAGCGGCCATATCAACTTCCAGCGCAACCAGGGCGTGACCACCGCGACGGTGGATCTCGAAGAACAGGATATCCAGGAATATTACGACGGCTATGCCAATCGTACGCTCTGGCCGCTGTTCCATTATCGCATCGACCTGGC
Organism: Sphingomonas phyllosphaerae; assembly: GCF_029623345.1. Classification (GTDB taxonomy): domain Bacteria; phylum Pseudomonadota; class Alphaproteobacteria; order Sphingomonadales; family Sphingomonadaceae; genus Sphingomonas; species Sphingomonas phyllosphaerae_C. The sequence continues at coordinate 119,107 of NZ_JAPYKH010000012.1, read as the reverse complement.
CGAATATGAGCGCGAGTTCGCGGGCGGCTATCAGCGCACCAACCAACGCTTCGCCGATACCGTCCGCCCGCTGATCGAGCCCGAGGATCTGGTGTGGATCCAGGATTATCACATGTTCCCGCTGGGCGCCGAGCTGCGCGCACGCGGGTGCCGCAACAAGATCGGTTTCTTCCTCCACATCCCCTGGCCGCCGCGGCGGCTGCTCGGCACGCTGCCCAACGCGCGCGAGCTGGTGGAGACGTTGTTCGCTTATGACCTGATCGGTTTCCACACCGCCGAATGGCTCGACTCGTTCCGTGACTTCGCGATCCAGGACATGGGCGCGACGGTCGACGAGCACGGCATCGCGCGGCTCGGCGACCGCTGCGTCAAGCTGGTGGCCTGCCCGATCGGGATCGACGCCGCCGAGTTCGCCGAGATGTCCAAGGGCGTCACCGCGCGGCTGGCCTATCGCCAGATGCGCGACAGCGCGACCGGGCGCGACATGATCGTCGGCGTCGACCGGCTCGATTATTCCAAGGGGCTGGAGGAGCGTTTCCTCGGTTACGAGCGCTTCCTGATCGAGCATCCCGAGGAGCGCAAGGAAGTGTTCCTGCTCCAGATCGCGCCGCCCAGCCGCGTGTCGGTGGAGAGCTATCAGCGCATCCGCACCTCGCTCGAGCAGATTTCGGGGCGGATCAACGGCGAATATGCCGACGTCGATTGGGTGCCGATCCGCTACGTTAACCAGGGCTATCCGCGCGACCAGCTCGCCGGCATCTACCGCGCCGCCAAGATCGGGCTGGTGACCCCGCTGCGCGACGGCATGAACCTGGTGGCGAAGGAATATGTCGCCGCGCAGGACCCGGCGGACCCGGGCGTGCTGGTGCTGTCGCGCTTCGCCGGTGCGGCCGAGCAGATGCCCGAGGCGCTGCTGGTGAACCCGTATAGCGCCGAGGAAGTGTCCGACGCGATCTGGCAGGCGCTGCGCATGCCGCGCGACGAGCGCGTGCGCCGCTGGGAAGCGCTGATGGAAGGCGTCCAGTCGCAGGACGTGACCTGGTGGGCGAGCGAGTTCCTCGGCGCGCTGGAGCGGGTGGAGGCGAAGGAGCGAGCGGCGTAGCGCGTCGGCGTTCCCCACCCCGGGTCAGACGCGCCGTTGCACCGCGCGGCCCTGCGCTGGGATAGTAAAGGGAGAACGGGGGGAGACGTTATTGAAGTGCGCACATGGATCCTGGGACGCCGTCGCCGGTCGACCGCCGAACTTTATTTCGACGCCTCGCCCGAGGCGATCTACATCGTGCAGGACGGCCGTTACGCCGATTGCAATCCGGCCACGCTCCGCCTGTTCGGTCGCACCCGCGAGGAATTCATCGGCCAGCCGCTGGGGCTGACCGCCCCGGAGTTGCAGGACAATGGCGTGCCGACACGGGCCGCCGTCGACGCGCTCATGAGAGAGGCGAAGCGATCCGGCGTCGCGCGCATGCCGTTCCGCGGGCTCCGCCGGGACGGCACGCAATTCCCCGGCCTCGTCTCGCTGTTCGTGGCGCAGCGCCACGGCCGCCCCGCGATGATCGTGACCTGCATCGACATCAGCGAGATCGACGCGCTGATCGGTGCACTCACGGGCGGGCTCGCACGGCTGGCCGGCGGTGACCTCAGCCAGCCGATCGCGACCGCGCTCAACGAGCGGTACGAGCCGGTGCGGGCCGCTTATAATCAGGTGCTGATCGATCTGCGCGCAATCGTCGCGGCGGTGCGCGATCGCGCCGGCGCGATCGACGCGGACACAAGGGCGATCCGCGCGGGCGCCGCGGCGCTGGCCGAACGCACCGAGCGTCAGGCCGCGGCGCTGGAGCAGAGCGCCGCCGCGCTCGAGGAACTCACCCGCGACGTCGCCGCCGCCGCCGATGACGGCGCGCGTGCCGACCAACTCGCCGCCGAGGCGAGCGCGGCCGCCGCGGCGAGCGGCGACGTGGCGCTGCGCGCGATCGCGGCGATGCACGGGATCGAGCGCAGCGGCGCCGAGATTGGCGACATCATCGCGCTGATCGACGGCATCGCCTTCCAGACCAACCTGCTCGCGCTCAACGCCGGCGTCGAGGCGGCGCGCGCGGGAGAGGCGGGGCGCGGGTTCGCGGTGGTGGCGCAGGAGGTGCGCGCGCTGGCGCAGCGTTCCGCCGAGGCGGCGCGCCAGGTAAAGGCGCGTGTCGGCGCGGTCGGGGGCGAGATCGCCACTGGCGTACGGCTGGTCGGCGAGACCGACGCCGCGCTGCGCCATATCCTGGCGCGCGTGGACGACGCGCGCGCGCTGGTCGCGCGGGTCGCCGACAGCGGGCGCAAACAGGCGGCGGGGCTCGGCCAGGTCAATGCCGCGGTAAGCGAGATGAGCCGGATGACGCAGGACAATGCCACGATGGCGCAGGAGACCGACGCGGCCTCCATCGGCCTAGCCGAGCGCGCCATCGATCTCGGCCGCCAGCTCGCGCGTTTCCGGCTCGACGCCGCGACCGGTCCGGCCACGGCCGCACCGCGGCGCGCCACGCTAACCCGCCACCCGAGCTGAGGCGCCTAACCCGGTTCAACCCGCCGTGGTGCGCTCGTCCCCGCCCTCCACCATCACCCGACGCCGCAGCAAAGCCTCGGGCATTTCGGCACGGATGAACGCCAGCAGCGCCTCGCGCACGTCGCAGCGCAGGTCGAAGGCGATGGCGGCGTCGCGCGCGGTCATCAGCCCGCGCAGCTCGATCGAGCCGTCGGGCTTGGTGTCGGTCACCTGCAGGTTCCAGAAGCGCTTGTCCCAGCGCGGGTTGCTGGTGACGATCTCGCCCAGCTTCACGCGCAGCCGCTCGACGTCCACCGTCGGGTCGAGATACCAGAACACGCTGCCGAGCAGCGCGCTCGACTGGCGCGTCCAGTTCTGGAAGCTCTGTTCGAGGAATTTGGAGACGGGCACCACCAGCCGGCGCTCGTCCCAGATCTTGACGACCACATAGGTCAGCCGGATTTCCTCGATCCGTCCCCATTCGCCGTCGATGATCACCACGTCGTCGATCCGGATCGGCTCGGTGAAGATCATCTGGAATCCGGCGATCAGGTTCTTGAGCGCGGGCTGCGCCGCCGCGCCCACGGCGAGCCCGGCGAGACCCGCCGAGGCCGCGAGCGTCACCCCCAGGCTGCGCACGGTGGGGATCGTCATCAGCATCGTGCAGATCGTCACCAGCAGCACCACCGAGACGATGATCTGGCGCAGGATGCCGAGCCGGGTGCGGCGCCGCCGCGCGCGCAGATTGTCCTCCACGCTGATGTCGGCGCGCCGCATCATCACGTCGATCACCGTCCCGATCGCGACGATCGCGCACCAGCCCATCAGCCCCGGCACCAGCAGCGCGGAGAGCCGCGCCCACGACGTCGCCGCGCCGCGGCTGAGATCGAGCGCCGGCTGCACCGCCGCCAGCGCGATCGCGATCAGCAGCCAGCGCAGCAGCTTGCGCACGCGCTCGACGAACACCGCGGCGGTGCTGTCGGGGCGCGCGCGGGTTGCGCGACGCGCCACCCAGACGATCACGCGGTGCGCCACTAGCGCCAGCGCCACCGCTCCCGCAACATAGGCAATGCCGAGCAGCCAGTCGGGCATCTCGCGCGTCCACGCGCGTAGCGTTCGGGTCAGCGCGGCCATCGATGCTCCCTGCGGTGGTATTCCGGAGGCGCAACGAGGGCGCGCGGGCGGGCGTTCCCTCGCGGGCGCGGAGAGAGGCCGACCGATGGGATCGAGGCACGGCACAGAGGTACCCTGCGCCAGCCTCTCCCCCTCGCGTCATTCCTATTTCGTGTCAGGATCCACTAATGCGAAGGCACTGCACCGCTGCGGTGTGCGGCGGCCTGGAACCTGAGACAAGCTCGGGATGAGGCGAGCTTCGTGGGGGAGATGGCGTCGAGTTATCTCCCTTTCCGTTCCCCGGCGAAGGCCGGGGCCCAGGTGGGGAGGCCGCGGTGGCTCTCATCAACGTCACCCGGCTCGGCCCCGGCCTTCGCCGGGGCACGCGTGAACACGCTATTGCCGCGCCGACATTGACCGCACCTGGTCTCACCTGATATCGTCTCATACGATACCATTGCGAGACCGACCATGCAGCATATCGACGTCAATCCGATGGGGCTCGACGGCTTCGAGTTCTGCGAGTTCACCGCGCCCGACGCGGACGCGCTGGCGGCGCAGTTCGAGGCGCTCGGCTTCGTCGCCACCGCGACGCATCCCACCCGCGCGCTCACCCGCTACCAGCAGGGCCGCATCAACCTGCTGATCAACCGCGAGCAGAGCGGCCATGCCGCGGACTTCCGCGCCGCGCACGGCCCGTCGGCGAGCGCGATGGCGTTCCGCGTTCAGGACGCGCGCGCCGCTTACGACGCCGCGATCGCGCGCGGTGCGAAACCAGCGCCGGCGGGTCAGGCGCTCGACGAACTCCCCGCGCTGGAAGGGATCGGGGGCTCGCTGCTCTACCTCGTCGACCACCATGGCGCGGCGGGCTCAATCTACGACGATTGGGGCCAGGTGCCCGGCGCGGCGGAGGCGATGGCCGAGAACAACGTCGGGCTCGACCTGCTCGACCACCTCACGCACAACGTCCGGCGCGGCCAGATGCGCGTCTGGGCCGAGTTCTACGGTCAAATCTTCGGCTTCGAGGAGCAGAAGTATTTCGACATCAAGGGCAAGGCGACCGGGCTGTTCAGCCAGGCGATGATCGCGCCCGACCGCGCGATCCGCATCCCGCTCAACGAGAGCCAGGACGACAAGAGCCAGATCGAGGAGTTCATCCGCGATTACAACGGCGAGGGCATTCAGCATCTCGCGCTCACCACCGACGATATCTACGCCACGGTGGAGAGGCTGCGGGCGCGCGGGGTGAGACTGCAGGACACGATCGAGACGTATTACGAGCTGGTCGACCAGCGCGTGCCGGACCATGGCGAGGATCTGGAACGGCTGCGCAAGAACCGTATCCTGATCGACGGCAACGTCGGCGAGGAAGGGCTGCTGCTCCAGATCTTCACCGAGACGATGGTGGGGCCGATCTTCTTCGAGATCATCCAGCGCAAGGGCAACCAGGGCTTCGGCAACGGCAATTTTCAGGCGCTGTACGAGTCGATCGAGCTCGACCAGATCCGCCGCGGGGTGATCACGGTCGATGCGTGAGGCGACCGTGTTCCTGCGCACGCAGGAACCCAGGGCCGCAGGCGCCGACGCGCGTGATCCTGCGCTCCTGCCTGCGCAGGAGCACGGCCTGTGCGCACCGCCGCCCCACCTACCGGTCGCCCCGGCATCCGCCGGGGTGGTGCTGAGGCGCGGCCGGGTGGCAAGCCGCGCGGCGCAGATCTCGCGAAATGACGCCACGAGCGTGAGACGGAGAGAACGACCCGCGCCAGCGGGCCAGCACAGGAGCGGCGCATGAGCGACTTTATCCCCGGCTTCGGCAACCACGTATCGACCGAGGCGGTAGCCGGCGCGCTGCCGATCGGGCGCAATTCGCCGCAGAAGCCCGCCTTCGGCCTCTACGCCGAGCAGCTCTCCGGCACCGCCTTCACCGCGCCGCGCCACGAGAACCGCCGCTCCTGGTTGTACCGGCTGCGACCCACCGCGGAACACCCGCCCTACAGCCGCTACCATGGCGCGCCGCTGTTCGCCCCCGGCACCGACGTCGCGCCGCTCGCCCCCAACCGGCTGCGCTGGGATCCGCTCGCTGCGCCCGACGCGCCGACCGACCTGATCGACGGCATGGTGACGATGCTCGCCAACCGCGATCCCGCCGACCTCGAGGGGGTCGCGCTCCACGTCTATGCCGCCAATCGCGACATGACCGACCGCGTCTTCATGGATTCGGACGGCGAGCTCCTCTTCATTCCTCAGGCGGGTCGGCTGCGGCTCGACACCGAGCTCGGCCGCATCGACGTCGCGCCCGGGCAGGTCGCGCTGGTGCCGCGCGGGGTGCGGTTCCGCGCGACGCTGCCCGACGGCCACGCCAGCGGCTATGTCGCGGAGAACCACGGCGCACTGTTCCGCCTGCCCGATCTCGGCCCGATCGGCGCCAACGGGCTCGCCAACCCACGCGACTTCGAGACGCCCGTGGCGCGCTTCGAAGACGAGGACCGCCCCACCGAGGTGGTGCAGAAGTTCCTCGGCACGCTCTGGAGCACCACGCTCGACCACAGCCCGCTCGACGTGGTGGCGTGGCACGGCAACCTCGCGCCGTGGCGCTACGACCTCGCGCGCTTCATGACGATCAACACGGTCAGCTTCGACCACCCGGATCCGTCGATCTTCACATTGCTCACCAGCCCGAGCGACGTGCCCGGCCGGGCCAACGCCGATTTCGTGATCTTCCCGCCGCGCTGGATGGTGGCGGAGGACACGTTCCGCCCGCCATGGTTTCACCGCAACGTGATGAGCGAGGCGATGGGGCTGATCACCGGCGCCTATGACGCCAAGGCGGAGGGCTTCCGACCCGGCGGCGTGTCGCTCCACAATATGATGGCGGGGCACGGGCCGGACCTGGCGAGCTGGCGCGGTGCGTCCGAGGCCGAGCTCAAGCCGCACAAGATCGAGGGGACGATGGCGTTCATGCTGGAGAGCTGCTGGCCGTACCGTCCGACGTCACACGCGCTGGCGCACGCGCAGCTCGACTATGACGCGGTGTGGAAGGACTTCCCCAAGGCGCAGGTACCGCCGCGCGCGTGAGCGAGGGGGAGCCAGCGGGCGGGCGCGTCGCGGCGACGCCCCCGGGGGTGACGCTGGCGCCGCTGGCCGCAATCGCGGACGGCGCCGCGCGCAACTTCGTGCTCCAGCTGCGCGCGGGGCGGTTCCACGGCTTCGTGGTGCGGCACGGGGAGGCGGTGTTCGGCTATGTCGATCGCTGCCCGCACGCCGGGCTGCCGCTGGCGCAGCGGCTCGACGATTATTTCGCCGCGGGGCACGTGCGCTGTTCGTGGCACGGCGCGCTGTTCGGCGTGGAGGACGGGATCTGCGTCGCGGGACCGTGCGTGGGGGCGCGGCTGGCGGTTTGGCCGGTGTCGGTGCGCGATGGGATGATCGTGACGGCGTGAGGCTCCGGTCGGAGGGGTGAAGCTGCCTCTCTCTCCCCTTCAGGGGAGGGTCGGGGTGGGGCGCTTCCTCAGGCGATGCGTCCGCGGATAGGGTCCACCCCCGTCCCCTCCCCTGAAGGGGAGGGAAGCTGATGGCTGACGTTTCCCTGCTTTCAGGATTTCCCGTGCGACGCCGCGAGACGAAGGTTCTGCAACGTTCCCCTTGGGGCGACGGGGTTTACCTCCGTCTCCGATCGCCGCTCTTCCCTTCAGAGACGCGACGCTCGCCCGCCCCGGAAGCGCAGCCCCAGCCACAGCGTCCGCGGGGTGGCGCGCTCGACCACGTCGGCGCCGCTGATCCCGGCCTCGACGCGCGCGTCGAACAAATTCTCCGCGCGCGCTTCCACCGCCACCGTCCGCGTCAGCGGCAGCGCCAGGTAACCGTCGAGCGTGGTCGCCGGCGCCAGCGCGCGCAGATTCTGGTCGTCCTCGAACTGGCGCGCGACGTGGCGCAGCGTCGCCGACGCCGCCAGCCGGTCGCGCCGCCAGCCGAGCGTCGCGGAGAGCTGGTCGAGCGGCGTCTGCGCCGGGCGTAGCCCGTCGAGCGCAGCGGCCGCGCCGCTCGCCGACACGCGCGGGTCGACATGGCTCCACGAGCCTGAGGCAGTCACCGCGCCGAGCGTCCAGCGCGCGTCGAGCTCGACCCCGCGCGAGCGGATCGAGTCGAGATTCTGCCGCACGCGATACGCCCCCGCGACGAAGCCGACGCCGGGGAAGGTCCCCGGCCCGGTGCCCGCGGTGACGTTGGCGATGGCGTCGTCGAGCCGGTTCCAGAAGACCGTCGCGGTCAGCGCCACCCCGCCGAGCGGCGTCACCGTGACGCCGCCGTCGACGCCGGTCAGCGTCTCCGGCGACAGCGCGGCATTGGCCGCGGTGGCGTCGGCGCCGACGCGGAACGGTCGGTAGAGTTCGTTGAGCGTCGGCAGCCGCCAGCCGCGATAGCCCGCCGCGCGGAACGTCACCGCGCTCACCGGCGCCCAGGCCGCGCCGACGCGACCGGTCGCCTCGCTGCCGCTGCGGTCGGCGAAGCGTGCGTCGCTCAGCGCCGCGCCCGCCGCCAGCGGGGTCTCGCGCAGGAAGCCGTTGTCGATCTTCCACCAGTCGACACGCCCGCCCGCGGTCAGCGTCAGCGTGCCGAGCGTCGCACTGGCGTCGGCGAAGGCGCCGAGCGTGCGCTGGTCGCCGCCCGCGACCCGGCGCCGCGTCGGCGCGGCGTTGACGAACGTGTACAGCTCCTGCGTCCGCCCGCTGACGTCGCGCCACTCCGCGCCGAGCCGCAGCTCACGCCCCTCGCCTACCGGCGGCGCGATCTCGAGCCGCGCGCCGGTGCCGGTCGCAGGCGTATTATATTGGTCGAGTGTCTGGGTGGCGCGGGTGCGCGCGATGTCGACGCTGGCGAAGCGCGACGCGAAGGCGCGCGTCTGGAGATAGGCCAGCGCGGTGAAGCCCCAGCTGCCGCGCCCGACCAGGCGCAGGCTGGCGTCGGCGCCCTCGCTGCGATTGTCGGTGAAGGCGGTGCCGCGCTCGCGCGTGTCGGTGAAGGCGGACACATTGGCCTGGAGCTCGATCGCGGGCGCCAGCGCGATCACGCCGCGCACCGCGCCCGAGGCCTGCTCATAGGGCGCCGGCCGGTCGGCGGGGCCGCGGTCCTCGCGCACGGTGGGGGTGAAGCCGTCGCCGCGCTGGTACGCGCCCGAAATCGTGGCAAAGCCGGCCCCGCTCGTCAGCGTCGCCGAGGCATTGGCGTCGACGGAGTCGCGGCTGCCGTAAGCGACCGACGCCATCACCGGGGCGAGCTGGCGCGGGTCGGCGCTCTCCAGCTCGACCGTACCCGCCAGCGCGCCCGCGCCGAGATAGCCGCTGCCACCGCCGCGCGTCACGCGCACGCGGCCGAGCCGGTCGGTGGCATAGGCCGGGAACGGCACCCAGCCGCCGAACGGATCGGTCTGCGGCACGCCGTCGAGCAGCAGCAGCGCGCGGCTCGACGCATTGCCGCCGATGCCGCGCAGGCTGATCCCCTGGCTGGTGGGGTTGGCCGAGCGCGAGTCGGAGCGGCGGAACTGCTGCAGCCCGGCGACGTCGGCGAGCACGCTCTCGAGCCGGTCGCTGGCGTTGGCGCGGAGCCGGTCCTGATCGATCGTGACGATCGAGAAGGCGCGGTCGCCGGCGCGCTCGTCGAGCCCGCGGCCGGTGACGACCACGTCGGGGGTGGCGGCGGTGGGGGCGTCCTGCGCTGCCGCCGGAGCGTCCTGCGCTGCGGCCGGGGTGGCGGCGAGAAAGGCGACAGGGATCGCGGCGGGAATCAGGAGCTTGCGCATGTGCGGCGGGGGTAGCGGAGCGCGCGCGCGGGGGCGAGCGAGATGTGATTGATCGCGATCGTGGTGGGGACCGATCCTCCCCGCCATGCGGGGGAGGATCTCAGGAAGAACTCGCCGCCTGCCTCATCCGCTTCCGCGCGCGCCAGCCGCCCCCCCTTACCCTTCCTCGCGCTCCAGCAGCCACGCCACGATCCGCTCCGCCGCGGCGTCGGCGCTCTCCGCCGCGGTGTCGACGCGCAGCTCGGGCGCTTCGGGTGGCTCGTACGGGCTGTCGATCCCGGTGAAGTTGGCCAACTGCCCGGCGCGCGCCTTGGCGTACAGCCCCTTGACGTCGCGCGCCTCCGCCGCCTCCAACGACGTGTCGACATGCACCTCGACGAACTCGCCCTCGGGCAGCATCGCGCGCACCATGTCGCGCTCGGCGCGGAACGGCGAGATGAAGGCGGTCAGCACGATCAGCCCCGCGTCGGTCATCAGCCGCGCCACCTCGCCGATGCGGCGGACGTTCTCCACCCGGTCGGCGTCGGTGAAGCCGAGATCGCGGTTGAGCCCGTGGCGCACATTGTCGCCGTCGAGCAGGAAGGTGTGGCGGTTCATCCGCGCCAGCTTCTTCTCGACGAGATTGGCGATGGTCGACTTGCCCGCCCCCGACAAGCCGGTGAACCACAGCACCGCGGGCCGCTGATTCTTGAGCGACGCGCGCTTCTCGCGCGTCACGTCGGTCGGCTGGCGGTGGACGTTGCTGGCACGTCGCAGCGCGAACCGGATCATCCCCGCCGCGACGGTGGCGTTGGTGGCCTTGTCGATCAGGATGAAGCCGCCCAGCTCGCGGCTCTGCTCATAGGGCTGGAACACGATCGGGCGGTCGAGCGACAAGGTCGCCACGCCGATCGCGTTGAGCTCCAGCGTGCGTGCGGCGGTTTGCTCGAGCGTGTTGACGTTGACCTGATATTTCGGCTGGCGCAGCACCGCCGAGGCGGTCTGCGTAGCGAGCTGGAAGGCATAGCTACGCCCCGGCAGCATTTCCTCTTCCGCCATCCATACCAGCGTCGCCTCGAACTGGTCGGCGACTTCAGGGGGATCGTCCGCGGCGGCGATGACGTCGCCGCGCGAGCAATCGACCTCGTCGGCGAGCGTCAGCGTCACCGCCTCGCCCGCTTCCGCCGACGCGCGGTCGCTGCCGAGCGCGACGATCCGCTTGACCGTCGTGGTCCGCCCCGAGGGGACGATCCGTACCGCGTCGCCGGGGCGCACCGCGCCGCCCGCGATCGTGCCCGCGAAGCCGCGGAAGTCGAGGTCGGGGCGGTTGACCCATTGCACCGGCAGGCGGAACGGCGCGCGCGCGGCGCGATCGGCATCGACGGGCACTTGCTCGAGATGCTCGATCAGCGTCGGCCCGTCATACCAGTCCATGTGCGTGCTGCGCGTCGCGATATTGTCGCCGCCCAGGCCCGACACCGGGATGGCGCGGAAGTCGGTGATGCCGATCTCGCTGGCGAAGGCGCGATAGGACAGGCGGATACGGTCGAACGCGGCCTGGTCGTAGCTCACCAGGTCCATCTTGTTGATCGCGAGCACGATGTGGCGGATGCCGAGCAGATGCGCGAGATAGGAGTGGCGCCGCGTCTGCGTCAGCACGCCCTTGCGCGCGTCGACCAGAATCACCGCGAGATCGGCGGTGGAGGCGCCGGTGACCATGTTGCGTGTGTATTGCTCGTGGCCCGGCGTGTCGGCGACGATGAACTTGCGCGTCTCGGTGGCGAAGAAGCGGTAGGCGACGTCGATCGTGATGCCCTGCTCGCGCTCGGCGGCGAGCCCGTCGACCAGCAAGGCGAAGTCGATGTTGCCGCCCTGCGTGCCGACGCGCCTGGAATCGTCCTCGAGCGCGGCGAGCTGGTCCTCGAAGACGTGCTTGCTGTCGTAGAGCAGCCGGCCGATCAGCGTCGACTTGCCATCGTCGACCGAGCCGCAGGTGAGGAAGCGCAGCAGCGACTTCTCGTCGTGCCGCGCGAGATAGGAAGCGACGTCGGCGCGGATCAGCGCATCGGGCTGGTAGCTGGTCATGCGCGGGGTTCCGGCTGTTCTGCAATTCTACCCGTGTCGGGGAGGCTTTTAGGGACCGCTCGCGGCCAGATCTGGCTCACCCCCATCAGAAATACCCCTGCTGCTTCTTCTGCTCCATGCTCGCGCCGGCATCCTGGTCGATCGCGCGGCCCTGGCGCTCGCTGGTGGTGGTGAGCAGCATCTCGCGGATCACGTCGTGCAAGCTCGCCGCCTCGCTCTCCACCGCGCCGCTCAGCGGGTAGCAGCCGAGCGTGCGGAAGCGGATCGAGCGTTCCACCGGCACCTCTCCTGGCGCCAGCGGGAAACGCTCGTCGTCGACCATCAGCAGCAGCCCGTCGCGCTCCACCGTCGGGCGCGGCGCCGCAAAATAGAGCGGCACGATCTCGATCTTCTCGCGCGCGATATATTGCCACACGTCGAGCTCGGTCCAGTTGGAGATCGGGAAGACGCGCATGCTCTCGCCCTTGGCGTGGCGCGCATTGTACAGCTGCCACAATTCAGGGCGCTGCGCCTTGGGATCCCAGCGGTGCGTCGCGCTGCGAAACGAGAAGATGCGCTCCTTGGCGCGGCTCTTCTCCTCGTCGCGGCGCGCGCCGCCGAACGCGGCGTCGAAGCGGTGGAGGTCGAGCGCCTGCTTGAGCCCCTCGGTCTTCCACAATTCGGTGTGGAGCGCGCCGTGGTCGAAGGGGTTGATCCCGCGCGCGAGCGCCTCGGGGTTGCGGTGGACGATCAGCTCCATCCCCGCCTCGCGCGCGGCACGATCGCGCAGCGCATACATCGCCTGGAACTTCCATGTCGTGTCGACGTGGAGCAGCGGGAACGGCGGGGGCGCGGGGTAGAAGGCCTTGCGCGCGAGATGGAGCATCACCGCGCTGTCCTTGCCGATCGAGTAGAGCATCACCGGCCGCTCCGCGACCGCGACCACCTCGCGCAGGATATGGATGCTCTCGGCCTCGAGCCGGTCGAGGTGGGTCAGCGTCATCGTCGGGCGGCTCTCAGCGGAGGTAGGGGCGCAGCGGTGCGGGCTGGTACCCGCCGGTGGCGACGAAGCCGGCGTTGCGATAGCCCGGCTTGCCATAAGTGAAGGGCGCGCCGTCGACGTCGAGCGTGCGCCCGCCCGCGGCGCGCAACACCGCGTCGCCCGCGGCGGTGTCCCATTCCATCGTCGGCCCGGTGCGCGGGTAGACGTCGGCCTCGCCGCACGCCACCAGCGCGAACTTGAGGCTGGAGCCGACCGCGACGCGCTCACTCACCCCGCCCGCGTCGAGCCATTCGTCGAGCCCCGGCATGGCGTGGCTCTTCGACGCCACCGCGCAGGGTTTGCCGCCGCAGCGGCGGACGCGAATGGGCTGTGCCGCGCCGCGGTCGCCGCCCGGCGCGCGCGCGGCGGTCCAGGCGGCGCCCTGCGCGACGTCACCCCAGTAGAGCGCGTCGCGCGCGGGAGCATAGACCACGCCCATCGTCGGCACGCCATGCTCGACCAAGGCGATGTTGACGGTGAAGTCGTCGCCGCGGCGGACGAATTCCTTGGTGCCGTCGAGCGGGTCGACCAGGAAGAAGGCGTCCGCCACCGCGGGGATGTCGCCCGCCGCGGCCTGCTCCTCGGCGACCACGGGAATGGCGGGGGCGACGATCGCGAGCCCGGCGAGGATGGCTTCCTCCGCGTCGCGGTCGGCGGCGGTGACGGGGCTTTCGTCGCTCTTGTGCATCACCGCGCAGCCGGCGGTGAAGTGGCGCCACACGATGTCGCCCCCCGCCTCGGCGAGCGCGACGATCGCGGCGAGCAGCGCGGGACGGTCGGTGATCTCGGTCATGGGCGTCATATGTGGCGTGGCGGGGGCGCCGCGACCAGCAAGAATAAGCGCGATCCTCCGCAAGTTGGGGTTGGGCGCGCGCGACGGGGCGGGCGGGGTACGCCGTTTGGGAGGTCACGCGAGTGACGGCGCGCGATCTCTCTTCGCGCCAGCGCGTAAGGTCGATTGCGCCGATCTGAGAGCTATTCTCAGGAGCGCGCCGCCCCTGAACCGCGGGCCCGACCTAAAATGAAACCGAGGGAGACGAGGCACCGCCCCGCCCGCTCGATGTCACACCCTTCTCGCACGCGCTGCTGATCCCCGCGCTCGGCTTGCGCCACCCCGCTTACGCGCCGCGCACCAACGGCTGGCGGTGGGACCTCAACGGCTAGGAGCTGTCGAGCGAGCTCATCGGCCAGATCTGCTGGTCGATGTCGATCGAGATCTGCCTGATCGCGGTGCTGGCGAAGCGCTGGGGCGCGGCGCGGGCGGGGTAAAGCTCGGCGCTCACGGGCGTCATCCTGAGGTCGTTTCAGGATCCACAGTGCCGCTTGCCCAGAGGCGACGGCGGCCGCGCGACGGTGGATCCTGAGACGAGTCCAGGATGACGGCAGCAAAGGGCCGTTGCGATCGACCCTGGCGTCGCTGCCCGCACACTTTAGCGTCGGCGCCGACGCCACTACCGCCCCCGCCCTTACCGCCACCGCCGCCGCCGCCGGAACGAGCCGCGCGCCACCACCACGCCGATCGCGAGCAGAAGCAGCGGCGCCAGCCACAAGGGCAGCGTCGCGCGCGACACCGGCGGGTCGTAGCTGACGTAGTCGCCGTAGCGCGCGATCAGCCAGTCGCGCACCGCGCGCGGCGTCTCCCCCGCCGCGACGCGCTGGCGCACCAAGGCGCGCATCTCGCCCGCCATGTCGGCGTCGCTGTCCGCAATCGACTGGCCCTGGCAGACGAGGCAGCGCAGCGTCTCCATGAGCGCGCGCGCCTGGCGCTCCTGCTCGGGGTCGCGCAGCTGGGTGTAGGCGAGCGGCGGCAGCGCGGTCTGCGCCATCGCCGGCATCGCGCCCCACAGCGCCAGCAGCGCCGCGGCGCGCCTCACCGCGCCGCTCCCGCCCCGCGCGCCGCCGCGAGCGCCTGGAGCAGCTGCGGCACGTCGTCGGCGCGGATGTCGCCGACGTGCTGGAGCCGGATGATCCCCTGCCCGTCGACCACGAACGTCTCGGGCACGCCCGACGAGCCGAGCGCGAGCTGGAGCCGGCTGTGCGGGTCGCTGCCGACGCTGGCATAAGGGTCGCCGTGGCGCTGGAGGAAGGCGGCGACGTCGGCCGGCGTGTCCTTGATCGCCACCGCGTCGATCGGCACGCCCGCGGCCTTGAGCGTCAGCAGCTGCGGCGCCTCCGCGACGCAGGGCACGCACCAGCTGGCGAAGACGTTGAGCAGCCGCGGCGCGCCGCGACGGAAGTCGGCGCTGGTCACGCCCGGCTTGCCCGGCGCGATCGCGGGCAAGGTGAAGTCGGGGAGCGGCTTGCCCACCATCGCGGAATAGACGGTGCGGTCGGCCGGGCGCCACAGCCCCCATAGCACCACCGCCAGCACGATGCCGAAGGCGCAGAGCGGCAGCCACAGCAGCCAGCGCGCATGGCGCGGCCCGGCGCCCGGTGCCGATCCCCTCCCCCCACTCACGCCGCGCTCCAGGCCGCCGTCTCGGCGACCGCGTCGGCACGACGGCGCTGCTGCCACAGCCGCCACTGGTGCCCCACCAGCGCCAGCGCGCCGCCCAACGCGATCAGGAAGCCGCCGAACCAGATCAGGGTCACCATCGGCTTCCACCACAACCGCAGCTGCCAGCGCCCGTCCTCGCCCAAGGTGCCGAGCACCGCGTAGAGCTGCCCGTCCCAGCGCGTGAGGATCGCGCTCTCGTTGGTGGTGGTCACCGGCGTGGTGAAATAGCGCACCTGCGGGCGCAGCACCGCGATCGCCTCGTCGTCGAGCGTCACGTTCAGGTGGCCCTCGAGCGCGGTCCAATTGTCCCCCACCAGCGGTCGCACGCCCTCCAGCCGCACGGTGAAGCCCGCGACGCGCGCGGGGTCGCCGGTGCCGACCGCGACCAGCCGCTCCTGCGTATAGGCAGTGCTCGCCGCCATGCCGATCAGCGACACCGCGACGCCGAGATGCGCCACCACCATGCCCCACAGCTGAAGCGGTGCACGGCGCAGGTTGCGCTTCGCCAGCGGCGCGACGCTCGCCACCGCCAGCCCGACGCCGAGCGCGATCCCGAGCAAGGGCAGCGGCGCGATCGGCCCGCCTAGTACGAAGGTGCCGACGCCCGCGAACAAGGTGGCGGCGATCGCGGGGAACAGCCGCTGCGCCACCTCGCCGGGGTCGTCGCGCCGCCAGCGCATCACCGGCCCGGCGGCGAGCACCGCGACCAGCAGCAGCGCCACCGGCCCCGCGGTCGAGTCGAAGAAGGGCGGCCCGACCGAGAGCTGCACCCCCATCGCCGCGGCGACGATCGGGTAGAAGGTGCCGATCAGCACGATGCCCAGGATCACGGTGAGCAGCAGGTTGTTCGCCACCAGCGCGCCCTCGCGGCTCACGCCCTCGAACAATTTGCCCTGCCGCACCGTGCCGATTCGCAGCCCGAACAGCAGCAGCGCGCCGCCGATGTAGATCACCAGCAGCGCCAGGATGAAGGCGCCGCGGCGCGGGTCGACCGCAAAGGCGTGGACGCTGGTGAGGATGCCCGAGCGCACCAGGAAGGTGCCGATCATGCTCATCGAAAAGGCCACCACCGCGAGCATCACGGTCCAGGCGCGCAGCCCGTCGCGCGTCGCCAGCACGCTCACCGAGTGGAGCAAAGCGGTCGCGGCGAGCCACGGCATCAGGCTGGCGTTCTCGACCGGGTCCCAGAACCACCAGCCGCCCCAGCCGAGCTCGTAATAGGCCCAGTAGCTGCCCGCGGTGATGCCGAGCGTCAGGAAGATCCAGGCGCCGAGCACCCACGGGCGCATCGCGCGCGCGAAGGCGGCGCCGACGTCGCGCGTCACCAACGCGCCGACCGCGAAGGAGAAGGCCACCGACAGCCCGACATAGCCGGCGTAGAGCGTCGGCGGGTGGAAGGCGAGCCCGGGGTCCTGCAGCAGCGGGTTGAGCCCGGCGCCGTCGGCGGGCGCGGGGTCGAGCCGCGCGAACGGATTGGAGGCGAACAGCAGGAAGGCGTAAAAGCCGAGCGCGATCGCCGCCTGCGCCGCCAGCGTCGCCACCAGCGTGTCCGCGCGCAGGCGGTGCTCCAGCCGCGCCACCGCGGCGCCGGCGAGGCCGAGGATCGTCACCCACAAGAGCATCGAGCCCTCGTGGTTCCCCCACGCGCCCGCGAACTTGTAGAGCGTCGGCTTCATCGAATGGCTGTTGGCGGCCACCAGCGCGACCGACATGTCCGAGGCGAGGAACGCCGCGATCAGCGCCGCCATCGCGGCGAGTGCGAGCGCGCCCTGCACGGTAGCGACTGCCCGCACGGTCGGCGCCGCACGCGCGGCGTCGGCGCCGTTCTTGAGCGCGAGCGCGCCGAGGACGAGCTGCGCGAGCGCGAGCGCGGCGGCGAGCCACAGCGCGACGAGGCCGGTCTCGGCGGTCATGCGGGAGGGAACGCGGGCGACACGCGCACGGCTTTAGCGGCGCGGTGGCGGAGCGTCGAGGCGGAACGGGTGGGCTCGGCGGTGCCGCACAAGATCCTTCCCGGCACGGGGAGAATATCTCCCACCCATCTCCTCCATTCTGGCGACGGCCTTGTTTCCGCCACGCTTCGGCTGCGATCCGGCGCGCTTTGGCGGCTTGGCTGCGCGCGGGCGAACGGAGCAGTGCCGATGACGGGCGAGCGGATGACGATGCTGATGCTGGGCGCCGCCACGCTCGCCACCCCCGTGGTCGCGCAGGAGCGCGCGGACGAGCCGCCCGCGGGTGCCGAGCCCGACGTCGTCGTTGCGGCACGGCGACCACCCGGCTCGGCGATCGGCAGCAACGAGCCCATCGCGGTGCTCGACCAGCGCGCGCTGCGCTCGCTCGGCGTCACAGGGCTCAAGGAAGTGCTCGACCGGCTGCGCCCGCTCACCGGCGGGATCGGCGGTGTCGAGCCGGTGATCCTGCTCAACGGCCGGCGGATCAACGGCGTCGCGCAGATCCAGTCGATCCCGCCCGAAGCGATCGAGAAGGCCGAGATCCTGCCGGAGCAGGACGCCGCGCGCTTCGGCTACCCGCCCACCGCCCGCGTGCTTAACCTGATCACCGCGAAACACTTCCGCTCCACCGTAGCCCAGCAGCTCGCCGGCCCGACCACGCGCGGCGGCGGCGCGACGCAATATGCCGAGGCGACCGCGACGCGGATCGACCAGTCGCGCCGCGCGACGTTGCAGGTCTCGCACTTCCGCCAGCTGCCGGTACGCCAGTCGCAGCGCGCGATCGCGCCCGAGCCGGTGCCACTGCTCGGCGGCGGCAGCGCCGACGTCGGCGCGGGGCGCTATCTCCAGCCGCTGACCGACACGGTGAAGGTCGACGCCACCGCCGCGCGGCCGATCGCGGCCAAGCTCGACGCCGACCTCAACGTGACGATGGAGGCGACCCGCAACCTGCGCCGCAACGGCCTCGCCCCGCTGCTCGGCGAGGACGTGGCGACGCCCGGCCGCTATCTCCCCGGCACCTCGCTGCGCCAGCGCGACACCGCGCTCACGCTGCGCGGCAATGCCGGGCTGCACGGCAGCGCGGGGCGGTGGATATGGGACGCGACGGGCGGGTACGAGCGCATCCGCAGCGCCGTCACCGCCGAGCAGGCGCGCGCGCTCGACGATCCCGCGCGCGTGCTCGCCACGCGTGGCCGCTCGCTCACCGCGACCGCCAGCACCAGGCTGACCGCGAGCGGACCGCTGCTTCGCCTGCCCGCGGGCGAGCTGCAACTCACCACCAGCGCCGACCTCGCGCGCGCCACCAGTGATGGTAGCGCCGCGGCCGACGCGCCGCTGTTCGCCACGCCGGTGCCACGGCTGCGACGCACCAGCGCGGGGGCGAGCGTGGGTGCGGTGCTGCCGATCGCGGCCGCGAGCGAGGGCGTGCTGGCGCCGCTCGGCCGCCTTGCCGCCACCGCCACGCTGGGAGTGAACCGGGTGACCGGGTTCGAGCGGCTGACCAGCCTCAGCTATGGCGCGACCTGGCAGCCGGCGCGCGCGGTGGAGCTGACCGCCACGGTCAACCTCTCCCAGACCGCGCCGCCGGTGACGTCGCTGACCGGCGCGCTGGTGGCGGTGCCCAACCTCCCCGTCTTCGACTATGCCACCGGCACCAGCGCCTTCGTCGACGCCGTCTACGGCGGCAACCCCGCGCTGCCGCCCGAGCGCACCCGCCTCACCACGCTCGGCGTCGCGCTGCGGCCGTTCGCCGAGCGCAGTTTCGACCTGCGGCTCGACTATCTCGTCACGCACGCGCGCGATCGCGCCATCACCCCGGTGAGCGGCTCGTCCGCGTTCGAGGCAGCCTTCCCCGACCGCTTCGTGCGCGACGCCGCGGGGCGGCTGGTGCGGCTCGACCTGCGTCCGGCGGCGGTCGCGGCGGAGGACGAGCGCAGGCTGCGCTTCACGCTCAACCTCTTCACCGAGCTCGGCCCCAAGTCGGCCGCGCCGCCCGCCACGCCCGACCCCAAAGCGCCGCCACCTGCGCCGCCCAGGCCGCGGCCGAGCGTGTACGTGATGGGCAGCGCGACGTGGCGACTCTCGGATCGGCTGACCCTGCTGCCGGGCCAGCCAGCACTCGACCTGCTCGACGGCGCCACGCTCGACGGTAACGGCGGCCGACCGCGCTGGGAAGTCGAGGGCAATACGGGGATCAGTTACGGGCCCGCCTCGCTCGGCGTCTACGCGCGGTTGCAGGGGACGACGCGCGTGCGCGACCTGCTGCCCGCGGCCGACCTGCGCTTCTCCGGGCGCGACTGGCTGGTGCTGTACGGCAATCTCGACGCCGAGAAGCTGGTGGCACGGCCCTGGGCGAAGCGGCTGTCGCTGTCGTTCACGGTCGAGAACCTGTTCGACGACCGGATCGCGGTGCGCGACGGCCTGGGCACGACGCCGCTGCGCTTCCAGCCGGGGCTGATCGACCCGGTCGGCCGCTCGATCCGGCTGGGCGTGCGCAAGCTGTTCTGAGCCGCGCGTGGGGCCGATCCACCTCGATGAAACCGTGCTCCGGCGAACGCCGGAGCCCACAGCCTCAGGCAGGACGCTCGTGGTTCTGTACACTGCAACCGCACGAGCGCCTCGCCGCTTCACACCAGAAGGAGCTTTATTCGAGCAGGCGACCTCAGCCGAGCACGCGCGCCAGGATCGCGGCGTTGCGCTCGAGCAGCGCCGGGTCGCGCGCCGCTGCCGCGGTGAAGAGCGCGCTGTCGAGCGCGGTGTCGGCGGGGACGGCGGATCGGCCGGATGGCAGCATCGCCGCCAGCGCCGCCACCGCGGCGCGCGCCACCCGCGCGTTCGCCGCCGCCTGCGCCACCACCGTCGCGAGATCGACCGCGGCGCCCTCATCGCGCCACGAGTCATAATCGGTGACCATCCCGACCAGAGCGTAGGGCAGCTCGGCCTCGCGCGCGAGGCGCGCCTCGGGCAGCGCGGTCATGCCGATCACGTCGCAGCCCCAGTCG
Organism: Sphingomonas phyllosphaerae; assembly: GCF_029623345.1. GTDB lineage: Bacteria > Pseudomonadota > Alphaproteobacteria > Sphingomonadales > Sphingomonadaceae > Sphingomonas > Sphingomonas phyllosphaerae_C. The sequence goes on along the minus strand of NZ_JAPYKH010000012.1, from coordinate 99,137 downwards.
CGGTACAGCCGGCTCTCGGCGCGGGTGGAGAACATCGGCCCCTCCATCGCCAGATAGGTGGCGCGTTCGGCTACTCGCCCGCCCGCCGCGGTGACCGCCGCCGCCGCCAGCGCGGAGAGCCGCTGGCACACCGGGTCGGCGAAGCTGACATGCGCCACCAGCCCGCTGCCGAAGAACGAGGCGGCGCGCGCGACGGTGCGATCGACGAACTGGTCGACCAGCACGAAACTGCCCGGTGCCAGCTCGTCGCGCAGCGACCCGACCGAGGAGAGCGCGATCACGTCGGTGCAACCGGCACGCTTGAGCGCGTCAATGTTGGCGCGCGCAGGAATGTCGCCGGGCGCGAGCCGGTGGCCGCGACCGTGCCGCGGCAGGAATCGCACCGGGACGCCGCCGAGCCGACCGAACAGGAGTTGGTCGCTCGGCGCGCCCCAGGGCGTCGCGACGTCGCGCCACTCGGCCTCTTCCAGACCGTCGATCGCGTACAGGCCCGAGCCGCCGATGATCCCGATCGTCCATTGCGCGTTCATCATCGTTCCTCAATATCCCTGGCCATGCGTTTCCCCTTCCCCGCCGCGCTTGCGCTGCTCGCCCCGATCGCCTTGGCCGCTCCCGCCGTCGCCGATGCCGCGACCCCGATCACGGGCCGCTACCTCACCGAGGACGGTGCGGGCGTGATTACAGTCGGGCCGTGCGAGGGCAGCGTCTGCGGCCGGCTCACCACGATCCTCAAGAAGCGCCCCGGCGCGCCCGACACCGACGTCAACAATTCCGACGCGGCGCTGCGCTCGCGCCCGATCCTGGGTGTGCCGATCCTGTCGGGCTTCACCGACGAGGGCAAGGACTGGCGCGGCAAGATCTACGATCCGCGCAACGGCAAGACCTACAAGTCGATCGTCGCGCGCAACGCCGATGGCACGCTCAACGTCAAGGGCTGCATCGCCTTCTTCTGCCAGACGCAGGTGTGGAAGCCGGCAAAATGAACACGATTTCGAGTGCTTAGCAGCATCTCTCCGGGTTAGGATGCGTTTGGGGGGCCGTAGAGGAGAGAAACATGCGCTCCATTCTGATCGCCGCCGTGACGATGGTCCTTCCGCTCGGCGCTGCGCCAGCCTCGGCGCAATGGGCCGGCTTCGTCGATACGTCGCCGCCGATCACCGCACCGATCGTCTCGGGCAATTTCCTGCTCGGCGGCGGGCGCGACACGCCGACGATGTGGCGACAGCGGGTGCATCTCGCGGACCAGTTGCGCGCCGAGGTGCGCGACCTGCTGGCGGCGAACGACGGTGAACTCACCAACAAGCAGGTCGCGTACATTCGCAAACGGGTCCGCCGGATCAACGGCAACCGCCTGTTCTAGGCTGCCCCCCCACCGTTCAGCCGAGCAGCCCGGCGGCGATCCCCGGCCCCCAGGATCGCAGCGTGAAGAACCAGGTCGCCGCCGCCACGAAGGCGGTGGTGGCGAGCAGCACCGCCGTCGCGCCGAGCGTAGCCGCCGCGCCGGGCGTGCGACGGCGCACCCGCACGAACAGCTCCGCCACGGCGAGATTGGGCAGGTAGAAGAGGAAGGCCATCGCCTGGTCGAAGCCGCCGCGGAAGTCGGCGGTGTGGCCGTCGCGCCCGATCGCGAGGAACCAGGCGCCATATTCCATCCGGTACAGCCACGAGCCGACGGTGAGCGCGAACAGCCGGATCGCCCAGGCACGGTGCGCCTCGGTACGCCCGCCACGCGCCGCGACATAGGTCAGCGTCGCGGCCGCCGCCATCAGTGCGCCGTACAGTGCGAAGCCGGTGCTCATCACCGTGCCGCCGATCGTGCCGCGCGCGAGGATGAAGCCGAGCCCGCCCACCCCCGCCACGCCGGCGCACAGGACGTACAGCCGTCCGAGCCAGCGGTGCAGCACGGGAAGACGCCGCCGCAGCGCGCCGATCAGCTGGAGCGGACCGAGCAGAAGCAGCACACCTCCAGTGGCGAAATGCGCGCCCATCGCCAGCGTCGCCGGCGGCGCGGCGGGATCGTACAGATTGGCGAGCGACTCGTTCCAGCGCGCCGCCTCGCCGCGCAGCGCGGCAACCCCGAAGAAGGATATGATATAGGCGCCGAAGATCGCGCCGCTGCACCAGCAGCACGCCACGAGCAGCCGCGCGCTCCAGCGCAGCGCGCGCACCGCCCACGCCGCCCTTCCCTGCCCCGCCTCGGCCGCTACCGCCGCCATGCGCCGTCTCCCCTCGCGCGGCGATCGTCGCCCCGCCCCTGGCGCTTGGCAAGCCGCGCTCAGGCGGAGAGGCGGAAGTGGAACAGCCGGCTCGGCCCATCCTCGGGTAGCAGGAAGAGGTCGCGTCCCTGGATCGCCATCCCCTCGCCGGTATAGGGGCCGCCGCGTCCGAACGGTCGCACCGGACCGATCGCACCCGCGCGCAGCGTTCGGCGCAGCGCGAGCGAGGGCCAGTCGAGGAAATCGACCGTCCCGCTCCAAAGGTCGATGTTGCCGCCGGCGACCAGCGCGCCGCCGACGAATTTCATGTCCTGATAGTGCGTCGCCGAGGGGTTTGGCACGGTACGCACCGTCGCGCCGTCGGCAGGATCGATCACGTAGAGCAGCCGGCTATCCCAATTGCCCGCGACCAGCCGCCCATCGGGCGCGACCGCGACGCAGCCGAGATGATCGGCGACGCGCAGGCGGCGGCGCACGCGCAGCGTCGCGGCATCGAGCTCGATCAGCACCGCCGAGCTGTCGGGCCGCATCTCGGCGACCGGCACCCACAGGTTGCCATTGTGGAAGGAGAGTCCGCCGGGATGGTAGCGCGCGCCGTCGGTGAGCTCGACGCGGCGCAGGAAGCGGCCGGTGGCGCGATCGAACTCGTGGAGGTAGCCGCGTCGCGCGGCGCCGTTGACCGAGGTGACCCAGATGCGGTGTGCGCCGATCTCGACACCCTGGACGTGGTATAGCTCTCCGTCCAGCGACAGCGCGCCGAGCAGCCGCGCGTCCTCCACCGCGCCGTCGAAGCGCTCCGACGCGCCCGCCACCGACAGCCCCGAGAGCAGCAGCAGCGCCGCGGTGACCGCCGCCCGTCCCGCCCGCCGACCGATCGTCCGCCGCCCCATCTGCGCCCCTGCCGCCGCATCCCCGCGCCGTCCTTGGCAGGCCCGTGTGTCAGCGGCGCTGGGTTTTGGTTTCAGTTCGGCGGCAGCTAGCCGGGATGGGTCGGCGGGTACGTTCACGCCGATCTTGCGTCTTCGGTGTAGCGAGCGCGCTGCGACACTGCTCCATCCGTCGATCGAGCAGGGGTCTCGCGCAGGCAGTGAAAATCTCTCCCTGCCGCTTGTAAGGATCGCCGCGGTCGCAGCTACATCCGTCCAATCGAACGACAGCGGAAGACGATATCTTGGCCGCGCCGGGGGAGAACGGCGAGGCGCGGCAGGATCAGCGGCGGCGCGGGAGGGAAAGGGACGGTGATGCCCTATCGTCATGGCTATCGGGCAGTGCTGCTGCTGTTGCCGCTGATCCTGCTGGCCTTCTGGCCGGGCTATTTCGGCGCGTTGCGCACCGCGCCGCTCGCGCTCCACGCGCACGGGCTGAGCGCCACCGCCTGGCTGGTGCTGCTCGCGCTCCAGCTCTGGTCGATCCATGACCGTCGCGTCACGCTCCACCGCGCCGCCGGGCTGGCGCTGTTCGCGCTGGTGCCGCTGTTCGCTGGCGCCAGCCTCGCCGCGGTGCAGGGCGGGATCGCGCTCTTCGCGGCGCGCAGCGACCCCTTCCATACGAGCTTCGGCGCGCGGCTCGCGCTGGTCGACCTGCTCGCGCTGGTCACCTTCGTCGCGCTGGTGCGCCAGGCGCTGCTCGCGCGGCGACAGGTGCGCGCCCATGCCGCGGCGATGCTGGCGACCGCGCTGCTGGTGCTACCGCCCATCGTGGGGCGGCTGTTGCCTGCCATCCCTGGCTTCTTCGACTGGGACGTGGCGGGGCACAGCGGCTTCGCGCTGTCGTTCCAGCTGGCGATGCTGGTGTCGATCGTTGGCGCGCTGGCGCTGTGGCGCGGACGGCGCGACGGCGGGGCCTTCGGCGCGACGGCAGGCTCGCTCGCGCTCCAGGCGGTGGCGTTCGACACGGTCGGAGCGGGCACGGCCTGGGAGAGCGCGGCGCGCGCGCTGCTCGCGGTGCCCGCGCCGCTGCTGTTCACGCTCGGCGCGCTGGCCGCGGCGGGTGCGCTCGCCGAGGGCTGGCTGCGCGTACCGCCGCGCGCGCGGCCGCGGCTCGGCCTGGCCTAGCGGCCTCACACCGGCGCGGCGTCGGCCCCCGCGCCATAATGGTGCCAGGTGAAGATCGCCGCCGCACCGCGATGCGGGCGCCATGGCTCTGCGAGCGCGCGAGTGAGCTTCTCGCTCGGCCGTTCGGCGTGGCCGAGGATGCGGCCGGTCTCGATCTGCACCGCCAGGTCGCCCGCCGGCCAGATGTCGGGGCGTCCCTCGGCGAACAGCAGGTATACCTCGGCCGACCAGCGCCCGATGCCCTTCACGGCGACGAGCTGGGCGATCGCTTCCTCGTCGTCGGCGGGCAGCGCGGCGAGATCGAGCGCGCCGCTCGCCACCAGCCCGGCGAGGCTGCGCGCATAACCCGTCTTCTGGCGCGAGAAGCCGCAGGCGCGCAGTTCGTCGTCGCCGAGCGCGGTGACCAGCGCCGGGTCGCCGGGATCGCCGCGCTCGGCGAGCTTGCGCCACACCGAGTCGGCGGCGCGCACGCTCACCTGCTGGCCGACGATGGTGCGCAGCAGCGTGGCATAGCCAGTGGCGCGGATGCGCGGCGCGGGATAGCCGACGCGCTCGATCGCGGCGGCGAAGGCGGGCTCAATCGCGGCCAGCGCGTCGAGCCCGGCGGTGAGTGCCGCGGCGCTCAGCCCCATTGCGCGACCCGCACGCAAGCGGCATGGATCGGGCGATTTTTGGTGGAGACCAGCATGCCCAAGCTTATCGTCGAGACGCGCGCGGGGGAAGAACGCGAGATCGACGGCGCCGCCGGCCTGTCGGTGATGGAAGTGATCCGCGAGGCCGGGATCGACGAGATCCTGGCGCTGTGCGGCGGCTGCTGCAGCTGCGCGACCTGCCACGTCCACGTCGACCCCGCCTTCGTCGCGCTGCTGCCGCCGATGGGCCAGGACGAGGACGACCTGCTCGACGCCGCGAGCGACCGCGACTCGACCTCGCGGCTGTCGTGCCAGATCGAGTTCGGCCCGGCGCTCGACGGGCTGCGCGTGCGCGTCGGTGCGGACGACTGAGGCCGCGCGCCGCGCGTCTCAGCCGATCCGCGCCGCCGCGGCGTAGAGCGCGATCGCGGCGGCGTTGGAGACGTTGAGGCTCTCCACTTTGGCCGAGATCGGTAGCCGCGCCAGCTCGTCGCAATGCGCCTCGGTGTTGTGGCGCATGCCCTCGCCCTCGGCGCCGAGCACGATCGCGACGCGCTGCGCCCCCATCGCCTGTGCCAGCGTCTGCGTCGCATGACCGGTCAGCCCGATGCGCCAGAAGCCGGCCTCGCCGATTTCGTCGAGCGCGCGCGAGAGATTGACCACACGGACCCACGGAACCGTCTCGAGCGCGCCTGAGGCGGCACGCGCCAGCGCGCCTGACTCGGGCGGCGCGTGGCGGTCCTGCGTGACGATGCCGAGCGCGTCGAAGGCGGCGGCGGAGCGCAGGATCGCGCCGACATTGTGCGGGTCCGTCACCTGGTCGAGCACGACCAGCGGGCGCTGGTCCTCGCGCCCCTCTTCGAGCAGGTCGCCGAGCCACACGTCGTCGAGCGGGTCGACCTCCGCCACCAACCCTTGGTGTGGCGCGTCGGCGGGCACCAGCCGGCCGAGATCGGGCGCCTCGGCGAAGACGATCGGCAGCACCGGCGGCAGATCGAGCAGCGCCAGCGCCTCGCGCGTGCCCCAGACCTTGCGCACCGTCCGCTGCGGGTTGGCGAGCGCGGCGATCACGGGATGGCGCCCCCACAGCCGCGTGCGGTTGCCCTGTTGCTGGCTCGGCCGATGCCCGCGCCGCGCCATCAGCCGCGGCTCCGGCGCGTGGTGAAAAGAGCGAGCGAACGACGCGGCATGACGTGGGAGCTTTCCATAGGTGCGGGGAGTGCGGCGGACGCTATGCGCGCACGCGCCGGGACGCAACCGCCGTGGCGCTCACAAAAGGGCGGGACGGAAGGCGTTGACAGCGCGGTGCGGCGCGGGCATTGGGCGCCCTCGCTTTCGACAGCGCCGCTCGTGGAAGGGTGGCCGAGTGGTTAAAGGCAGCAGACTGTAAATCTGCCCACGCAAGTGTACGCTGGTTCGAATCCAGCCCCTTCCACCAAAACCCGATCTCACCTGGTCCCAGTTACCGCCAACCCGGGCCACGCTCGCGTGGCTTGACGGGTTGTTTCCGGTCCCGCTGGCGCTCGACACGACTCCCGCAGTCACGAGCGGATCGAGGGTATCGCGCGGATAACGGCGCCGACGGATTGGGGCACCGGATGCTGAGCGAGCCGGCGTGCCGTCGAGCCAGTCCCCGGGACGTGGCGTACACAGGGGATGTCCGGGGTTACGGTCGGCTTCTCTCGAGTTGTGCCTTGCGATGCCCGTCCGAGCCGGCGAACGAAGCGGGCGGGAGCCATGCCGGCTGTACCTGGAGCTGGCGCGGCGTGATGGGCGACAGCGCGCGTAGCCGGGCGAGATCCAGGATGCGCACTCTGGCGCCTTCGCGGCCGATCAGTCCAGCCTCGCGCATCTCCCGCAGCTTACGATTGACGTGCACGGCGGTGAGGCCGGCGAGGTCGCCGATGACCTCCTGGCTGAGCGGGAGTTCGAAGCCGTCGTCCTCGACCAGACCGAGCGGGGTGAGCCGCGCGTGCAGATCAAGCAGCAGGCACGCCACCTGCTGCTTCGCCGACGCGCGCCCCGTCACGGCCAGCGTATCCATCAGCGCCAGCCGCTCCGCCTGGATCGCGACGGCGAAGAGCGCCGCCAGGCGCGGCAGGCCGATATAGATCGCGCCGAGCCGCTCGAACGGCACGAATGCCACGACCGCCTCGGTGATCGCGGTCAGCGTGTCGGCGGCGCGCGCCAGCACCATGCTCGGCGTTCCCAACATGTCGCCGGGCAGATGGATCTTCTGGATGAGGCGGGCGCCGTCGGGCAGCATGATCGAGGACGCCACCCAGCCGCCGATGTGGAGATAGAAGCCCGCCACGGCGTCCCCCTGCGAGCGGATCGTGTCACGGGGCGAAAATATCAGCTCCGCATCGCCTAGCGAGAGAAGCGCTTCCTCTTCTGCCGTGGTGAGGTCCGCGAGGGAGCGGTAACGATGGAGCGGGTACACGTATCGTTGTCCCTACAAGATAAACCTCTGCTTCATCATGCTTTTACTCGGGCGATACGGCAAGACTGTCCAAGCGGACAGCGATCGGCGTGTCGCCAGAGCTTAAAGACCAACGCCCCGATTAGCAGCGTTGATCGCACGCGGCGCGCTGGCACCGGCGCATCGGTCATGTTGCGGCGCACCGCCGCCGTCGCGATGCCGAGCCCGAGCAGTGCCCCGATCACGTAGACGGGGGTCAGCTCCGCGATGATCATCTCGGCGACCTGACGGGCCATCTGGTTGTCGCTCGGCGCCATGGCTCATCTACCCTCTTCGGTGTTGCGGCGTCGTTCGGGACAGCGTTCGGTTCAGAAGCCGGCCCATTCTTTCTGCGCGGTGCTCTTCAGCGCCCGATGGGCCGGGTCGACTGCGCGCGACGCTCGGACCAGTTCCGAGGCGCCGACAGCCGGTGCACCTTGCTGCCGGTGGACTCGGGCTGCGGCGCATCGGCGTGCCCCGCGACGCGGAAGCGCGCCACCTCGCGTGCCAGCTCCTCGGCCTCGGACGCAAGGCTGCGCGTCGCCGCGGTCGCTTCCTCGACCATCGCGGCGTTCTGCTGGGTCACCCCGTCCATCTCCGCGATCGCGGTGTTGACCTGCTGGAGCCCGGTCGCCTGCTGCTCCGCCGAGGACGCGATCGACGAAACAATCGTGCTGATCGAGCCGACGCGGCCAATGATCCCCTGCAACGCCGTCCCCGTCGCGGTGACCAGCTCGACGCCGAGATCGACCTGCTCGGCCGAAGCGGTGATGCGCGTCTTCACGTCCTTGGCCGCTTCGGCCGAGCGCTGCGCCAGCGCGCGCACCTCGGAGGCGACCACGGCGAAGCCGCGACCAGCATCGCCCGCGCGCGCCGCCTCCACGCCGGCGTTGAGCGCGAGCAAATTGGTCTGGAAGGCGATGCCGTCGATCACCGAGATAATCTCGGAGATTTCTGCCGAGGAGCGCTCGATCCCCCCCATCGCGGTCATCGCGCGCTGGACCACCTCGCCGGAGCGCTGCGCCTCGGCCTGCGCGTCCGCCACAAGCGCGTTGGCCTGGGTCGCGCCGCTGGCGGTCGCGCGCACGGTGGAGGTGATCTCCTCCATTGCCGCGGCGGTCTCCTCGAGCGCGGCGGCCTGCTGCTCGGTGCGGCGCGACAGGTCGTCCGAGGCTTGGCGGATGTCGCTCGCGCCGCTGTTGATGTCGCCCGCGATGGCGGTGACCTTGCCCAGCGTCGCCGCCATCTCGCCCAGCGCGTTGTTGAAGTCGTGGCGCAAAGTTTCATAGTGGCCGGCGAATGGATCCTTGATGCTCTGCGAAAGATCCCCGGCGGCGAGCCGGCCCAAGCCGAGGCCCAGTTCCCGCACGATCGTCTCGGCCTCCGCGTTGGATCGCTGCACCGCCTCGGCGTTGGCGCGAAAGACTTCCATTGCGCGGGTCATGCGTCCAACGCAGTCGCGATAGTCGGTTCGCAGGATCGGGGACGTCAGGTCACCGGCGGCAAGCCCCTCCATGCGCACGACCGTCGCGACATAGGGATCGCTGATCACCCGCCCGCTCCACCACGTGAGCAGCACCGGCACCAGCACGAGCCCGAAGCCGCCGGCCATCACCGACCATACGCGATCGGGCGGCGTCATCGCCGCCATGTAGACCGCCGCGACGCTCAGCAGCGCGACGACGACCTGAACGACGAGGAGCACCTTGAACTTCGTGCGAACCGGCGCATGCTGTGCGAACCACGCGATCATGACTGTATCTCTCTCTGGGGCTGGAGAAGAGTATACGGTAGGACGATTAAGCGATCGCAACCGATTACGACGTCGACAGGCGCCTGCCGGTGACGTGCAGTCGGCACACAGCAAATCTTATCCGCACACCTATTTTGGCGGATTTCTGCGCTTTCTAACATATGTAAACGCTGCAAGGAGAGCCGCCGAAAGCGATAGGATCGAGGTTGCTTAAGGGAGTACTGACAAAAGCCGCAGGCATGAGCGCGATCCGGTGACGCGCGTGATTCGTTGGTGGTTGGTCTGTGATGCGCCCGCATCGACGTGTCGGGTGGAAGCGATTGGCATCGAGGGTTTCTGCCGGTAGCCTGCCCTGCAGCCTTGTTTTCCGCCGTTGCTCTCGCCGCCACCGTCATCTTCTCGCTATGATCAACGAGTCCTGACCCTAGCCACGGCTACTAAGCCCCCGCCGTTGCTCACCTGATCAGACCTATGTCTCGGTGGAGCTCGTGTCGCTGCCGTGCGGGATCGATGCGGGTACTTGCCGGGACGCTCTACAATAATCGACCAATAACACGGGGACTTGACGATGGCGCTCGCATAGAGGCGCCCTCCACCAAAGCTTTCGTGCCCGAATTGGCTTTCCGCGATGGCGCCGCCAGCAAGTCATCCCGTCGACGTACCGATGCCTTGCGAGTCTAGTATCGCGGCCCGTCGCTCGCGAAAGTTCCCCCGATCACGCGCCGACGGCGAGATGGCCGCGATGTTTCCCGAGCGCGGCGCGATGCGACGCCGAAACACTATGAAACCGTTATAGTTTAGCCGTTTACGCGTCAGTTCCCAGGCCGCGCTCATCCGTGAAGGACCGGTTGCTGCTGCGGTATCGGGAAGGGCCGGATCGGGGAAAGCCGATCTGAGCGCGGCGTTCTGCTTGCCCCCGGGCGGGCCCGCCTCCCGTCACAATGCCCAGGTGAGCTCCAGCCACAATTTGCGCGTGTCGGTGGCGAAGCTGTTCGCCCGGTAGGTGGCGTAGCGCGCCGAAACTCCGTAGCGCGCCAGCTTGGCCGAGGCGAGCAGGTCGACCTCGTCGCCGTAGCGGCGGTCGACGCGCTCGGCGTCGAAGCGGTGGTACACCGCCTGCACGCCCACCGCCTTGAACGCACCCAGCTTGGGCCAGCCCCAGCCCAGGCTGCCGTACAGATCGCGCACGCCGTCGGGCGGGGTGGTGGTGAGCTTGTCCGCCCAGCCCTGGAACTTGAAGATCGAGGCGAGCGGCGTCTGGAACGAGGTGAGCGCGGTGCCGTTGCCCGCGCCGAGCACCTCATAGCCCGCGCCGACATGCAACCCGCGCACGTCCAGTGCACCGTCAACGAGATAATAATCGGCACGATAGTCGTTCGGGTTGCGATGATAGTCGGATTGCGTGGCATAACTCAGCTGCCATGACGCCTTCACCTTGGACGCGACCGCGCGCGATCCGACCAGCCGCGCGCCGTAGCTCTGGCTCGACAGACGGTAACCCTGCACCGCGGCCTCGTCCTGATCGACCAGATAGGCGAAGCCGGTCAGCGTGCCGAGCGGCGTGTCCTGCGCCAGCAGCGCGAACACATTGTCGCCGCCGATCGCGGTCGGCTTGGCGCCGCGGCCGTTGATCCCGCTCGGTGTCCGCACGCTCCATGCGTATGTGACGTCCGCGCGCAGGTGCTTGGTGAAGCTGAGCTGGCCGCGCACGGCGTCGAACGAGCGCGAGTTCTGCCGGATCGCCGCCGCGCCGACGAAACGCTCGTCCTCCAGCCCGATCTTCTGGCGCCCGCCGATGAGCGTGAACGGCGCCGACTTATACTGCAGCTGCGCGCGGTACAGCGCGATATTCTCCGGGTCGCCGACGGTGGGATAGCTCGCGCCATTGCCGACCGTGTCGTCATAATGGTCGACGATCGCGAGATTGCCCTGCGCCTCGACCAGCGCCGACCAGGGCCCGCTGCTCGCCGCCACGCCGCTGCGCACGCGAATCGTCACCGCATCGGCGGCGCGCGCGATACCGTCCTGCTCGACATGCTCGTAACGCAGCCGAACGTCTGCGGTCGGGGCAAGGGTGATCGGGTCGGCGAGCGCAGGAGCGGCTTCGAGCGACAGCGCGGGAAGGGCGACGAGGGTGGCCGCGGCGAGGCGGCGGGTCAGCGGCAACAGATGAACCATGCCGCCCCGGTAAGCGCGCCCGCTTGCGATGTAGTTAACACGGGCCACATGGCTTATCGCGCAAATTACGCGGAATGACACGTCTTTGGTCGCAAAGTTAGTCGGCCCTTAACTCCGCGCGGCTACCACGTCACGATCGCCAGGAGAGGTTCGTGACCATTCGCAACATCGCCATCCCGCGCAAGCTCGCGCTCGCCTTCGCGGTGTTGATCGCGACCTTCTCGATCGTCAGTCTCGTGGTCTTCGCCAACGTGCGCACGCTCCACCAGGTGGCGGTGACGCGCGACGAGGCGAAGCTCGCCTCCGACCATGCCGATGACATGCTCAACGGCGTGGTCGAGGGGCAGAGCGCGGTCCGCGGCTATGTGCTGCTCGGCAAGCCCGCCTTTCTCGACACCTACAAGGAGAATGCGGCCGCGATCACCGCCGCCGCGACTGAGTTCAATCGCCATGCCGCACGGCCCGATCAGGCCGAGCGCGTCCGCCGCTTCCTCGCCGCGGTGGAGACGTGGCAGCGCACCAAGGTGGAGCCGACGCTCGCCGCCTTCGCGGACCCGGCGACACGCGAGCAGGCGCGCGAGCTCGCCGGTTCCAAGCAGCTCGGCGCGATGCGCGACTCGATCAAGGAGATTCAGGCGGCGCAGCAGGCGTGGGTCGATCAGCAGGACGCCGCGCAGCGCCACGCCGAGACGATGGTGACGCTCGCGCTCGCGCTCGGCGGCGCGATCGCGGTGGCGCTGGCGGCGGCGATGGGCATGCTGCTGTCGCGCTCAATCGCTCGGCCAGTGGTGGCGATCGCTTCGGTGATGGAGGAGCTGGCCCAGGGGCGCCACCAGGTGCCGCTGCCCAGCGGCGACCGTCGCGACGAGATCGGCACGATGGCGCGCGCAGTGACGGTGTTCCGCGACGCCGCGGTGGAGAAGGCGCGCGACGAGCAGGAGCGCCAGGCGGTGTTCGCCGAGGTGGGCGACGGGCTGGCGCGGCTCGCCGACGCCGATCTCGCCGCGCGCTTCAGCGGCTTCCCGCCGGCCTATGCCAAGCTGGAGCAGGACTTCAACGCCGCGATGGAGGCGATGGCGCAGGTGATGGGCGCGGTGACCAGTGCCACCAACGGCATCAACGACGGTGCCGCCGACATCCGCGCCGCCTCCGACGATCTGTCACAGCGCACCGAGCAGCAGGCCGCCAGCCTGGAGGAGACCGCCGCGGCGATGGAGGAGATCACCTCCACCGTGAAGGAGACGGCGGCAAGCGCGGCGCAGGCCAATCAGACGGTCGAGGCGGCGCGAGTCGAGGCCGAGAAGTCGGCCCAGGTCGTCGAGCGCGCGGTCGCGGCGATGGGCGGGATCGAGCGTGCCTCGAGCGAGATCGGCGAGATCATCGGCGTGATCGACGCGATCGCCTTCCAGACCAACCTGCTCGCGCTCAATGCCGGGGTCGAGGCGGCGCGCGCGGGCGACGCGGGCAAGGGCTTCGCCGTGGTGGCAAGCGAGGTGCGCGCGCTGGCGCAGCGCTCGGCCGAGGCGGCGCGCGACGTGAAGGGCAAGATCACCGCATCGACCGGTCAGGTCGACGCCGGAGTCACGCTCGTCAACGCCGCGGGCGACGCGCTGGCGCGGATCAACGCGCGCGTCGGCGAGCTCAGCGGGCTGGTGCGCACCATCGCCACCGCTGCCGAGCAGCAGGCGACCGGGCTCCAGCAGGTCAACACCGCGGTGGCCGAGATGGACAATGTCACCCAGCAGAACGCGGCGATGGTGGAGGAGGCCACCGCCGCCGCCCGCAGCCTGGCGGTGGAGGCCGACTCGCTGGCGCAGCAGGTAGCGCGCTTCCGCGTCGGCGCGACACCGCGCGCGGCGAGCCCGGTCCACCAGTTGCAACAGCGCGCCGCGGCCGGCGTGCGCCGCATCGCCGGCGCGCGCACGACCGCGGTGATCGACGACTGGTCGGGGTTCTGACGACCAACTCCTCCCCGCATGCGGGGGAGGGGAACCGCTCGCGCAGCCCTTCGAGCGCGCGCCCCCGTACCGGGGAGGATTGTACTCCGCCCTTCTAAGAAGATCTTAGGCCGCCTCACCCCATCCGCGCGCGGAAGAGCTGCCCTCCCTCGATCACCCACACCAGCGCCAGCACCGCGAGCCCGATGGCGAGATATCCCAGCGCCAGCGGCAGCGTCGTGCCGGCATAGGACTGGCCGATCGCGCTGCCCACCAGCACCGCACCGATGCTGGTGATGAAGCCCTGCACCGACGAGGCGGTACCCGCGATATGGCCGACCGGCTCCATCGCCATCGCGCCGAAGTTCGATCCGCACAGGCCGATGCAGGTCATGCTCAGCGCCTGGAAGACGATGTAGCTCTCCAGCCGCTCCCAACCCGCGCTAATTACCAGCAGGTGCAGCACCGACAGCGCGATCAATGCCAGCACCGCCGCCTGCGAGATCAGCCGCGTGCCGAGCCGCTCGACCAGCCGGCTATTGGCGAACGAGGCGCAACCCATCGCGCCGGCGCACAGCGCGAACAGCAACGTGAAGCGGTCGCCCGCGCCGAACTCGTCGACGAAGATCTGCTGCGCCGAGGAGACGAAGGCGATGATCCCGCCAAAGGTCAGCGACGCCGCCACGGCATAGCCGGCGGAATAGCGATTCGTCAGCGTCAGGCCATAATTGGCGCGCAGGTTGGCGAACGAGATGGCGACGCGCCGCTCGGCCGTCAGCGTCTCGGGCACGCGCAACAGCGTCCAGCTCAGTACGAAGGCGGCGAACCCGCCGAGCGCGTAGAAGATGAAGCGCCATGGCCCGAAGGCGAGCAGGCCCTGACCCAGCGTGGGTGCCATGATCGGCACGATGAAAAAAATCATCTGCGCGATCGACATGGTCCGCGCCATCTGCCGCCCCGAGGCGGTGTCGCGCACGATCGCCACCGCCAGCACGCGGGTCGAGGCCGACATCAGCCCCTGCAGCAGTCGCGCGCCAAGCAGCGCCGGGAAGGTGGCGGCGCTGGCGGCAAAGACGCTGGCGGCGACGAAGCCGGCGAGCGTCACGATCAGCACGGGGCGGCGGCCGTAACGATCGGCGAGCGGGCCGTAGAGCAGCTGCCCCAGGCCGAAGCCCATCATGTAGACGGTCACGATCCACTGGCGGTGGTTGGCAGCGCTCACCGCCAGGTCGTGCCCGATGTCGGCAAGCGCGGGCAGCATGAGGTCGACGCCGAGCGCGTTGACCCCCATCAGCGCCGCGATGAAGGCGACGAACTCGCGCGGGTGCATGCCGCGCGGCGCGGGGTGCGGGTGCGGGGCGGAAAGGGGCGTCATGCCTGCCCTATCGTCCTCCCCACGGCGGTGCACAAGCGGCTGACGGAGTTCGATTCTTGCGACGAGAACCTGATCCATCTCCGTGGCATCGTGCTCGGGTGGATGCCGGAGCCCAGGGTTGCAGGAGGGACGCTCGTGGCTCGCGGCTCCGGCGCACGCCGGCAGACCACTGCGGTCCGCCTAACCCGCGCGTCGCAGGGTGATCCGTGTCATCTCGGACGGGCGCCCCAGCCGCAGCGCGAAACCGGGCCACAGCGCGGTGCCGTTGCTGACGTAGAGCGTCATCGCGCCGACCTGGTAGCGGCGCGACACGAACCCGTCGTTACCGCGCGCCACCAGCCGGTCAAGCCCGACGATCATGCCGCCGTGAGTGTGGCCGGAGAGCTGGAGCGCCACGCCGCGCGCCGCCGCCGCGCGCGCGTTGCGCGGCTGGTGGTCGAGCAGCACCACCGGCACGCCGGCAGGCGCGCCCGCCAGCGCCGCGGCGAGGTCGGGCGTGGCATGCCCGGACCCCGCCGCCGAGGCATCGGTCACGCCGGCGAGCACCAGCTGCTCGCCGCCGCGCGCCAGCACGGTGTGCGCGTTCGGCAGCAGTCGCACGCCCAGCCCGGCGAGGTGCCGCATCCAGGCGTCATAGTCGAAGAAATATTCGTGGTTGCCCGGCACCGCCCAGACGCCATCGGGCGCGCGCAGCGCGGCGAGCGGAGTCACGTCGTCGTGGCGCATCGCCACCGAGCCGTCGATGAAGTCGCCGGTGACGACGATCAGGTCGGCGCCCGCGGCGTTGGCGCGCGCCACCATCGCCTCGGCCCAGCGCGCCGGGAACAGCTTGCTGAGGTGCAGGTCGCTGAGCTGGAGCAGCCGGTAACCGTCGAACCGCGGCGGCAGTCCGGCGATTGCCACCGTGATGTCGCGCACCGGCGGCTGGCGCATCGCATTGGCCACGCCGACCGCGGCGAGCATGGCGGCCAGCGCCGCCGCGAAGTAGCGCGCACCGTCGGGCAGCGTCGCGCCGCGGCGGACCAGCTGCGCCACCAGCAGCCCGAGGTCGAGCAGCAGCTGGAGCGCGAACAGCAGCACGATGGCGCCGAACGCCCAGTTGAACAGCACCACCACCGCGCGCGGGAACTCGGGCGCGAACACCGAGCCCGACGACAGCTTGCTCCAATAATGGAACTGCGACGCGGCGAGCAGCAGCACCGCGACGCCGCCTTTGGCCCAGAGCGGCAGCGCCAGCGGCCATAGCGTGCGGACGACGACGTAGAGGCACGGCGTCGCGAAGATCAGATGGAAGATCGTTGGTCTCCTCGCCCGCCCCAACCAGCGACACGCGCCGACGTTGCATTCACGCGACCGGCATCGCGGCGCCTCAGCCGGCGCGGCGCTCCAATGCGTGCGTCGCCTCGGCCATCAGCGCGGCGATGATGTCGGCGATCGGCTCCTCCTTGCTTACCATGCCGACCGACTGGCCCGCCATCACGCTGCCGTGCTCGACATCGCCGTCGATCACCGCCCGGCGCAGCGCGCCCGCCCAATAATGTTCGATCTGGAGCTGCGCCTCCGCCATCGCCACGCGTCCCTCGTCGAGCGACGAGGCGACCTCGCGCTGCTTGGCGGTGAACAGCTCGCCGCCCGCGTTCTTGAGCGCGCGCACCGGAATGACCGGCAGGCGCGGGTCGAGCTGCACGCTCGCCACCGCATCGCGCGCGCTCGCGCGGATGAACGCCTGCTTGAATTTCGGGTGCGCGATCGACTCGGTGGCGCAGACGAAGCGCGTGCCGAGCTGAACCCCGGCCGCGCCCATGTCGAGATAGCCCGCGATCGCCTCGCCGCGTCCGATCCCGCCCGCGACGAATACCGGCACTTGGGCGGCGATCTCGGGCAGCATCTCCTGCGCCAGCACGCTGGTCGAGACCGGTCCTATATGGCCGCCCGCCTCCATCCCCTCGATCACCAGTGCGTCGACGCCCGAGCGGATCAGCTTCTTCGCCAGCGCCAGCGTCGGCGCGAAGCAGATCACCTTGGCGCCGCCGGCCTTGATCGCCTCGAGCGCCCCCTTGGGCGGCAGCCCGCCGGCGAGCACGACATGGCCGACGCCGTGGCGCGCGCACACCGCGATCAGCTCGTCAAGCGCGGGGTGCATCGTGATGAGATTGACGCCGAACGGCTTGTCGGTGAGCGACGTGGTGCCCGCGATCTCGGCGTCGAGCAGCTCGGGCGTCATCGCACCGCAGGCGATCACGCCGAAGCCGCCAGCGTTGGACATCGCCGCGACGAGGTGCCGCTCGCTCACCCACGACATCGCCCCGGCCATGATCGCCACCTCGCTGCCGAGGAAAGCGGCGCCGCGCGCCATGCGGCGGGCGAGGCGCGCGGCGCCGCTCGCGGCGTCGGTGGCGGGAGCGGCGGCGGCGGGAGCGAGCGTGTCGGTCATGCCCTGCCCTAATCACACGGCGCGGCAACGGCAATCACTCGCGCCGCGAGGAGGAAAAACCGGAAGGTGGTCGCCCGATTTTCCGCGTCTTCGCCACGCCGATCGGCGCAATCGCCCTACGAGAGGAGGCAGTAAGAGGCGAGCAAGGGTATGGCGATGGCGGACGGGAAATGGCCGCGGCGGCGGCGCGCGGCGCTGCTGGTCGTGCTGGTCGCGGCGAGCTGGGCGCTGCTCGCCGGATCGATCGCGCTGGCGCTCACATTGCTTCGCTGACACACCAGGAAGGCACTGAACCAAAGCGGGAAAATTTTAAAAATATGTCAGTGCGACTCGCTTTTAGCGGCGCGACCCATCGCTTAATCTTGGCAGACAACATCGGGAGGGGATGATGATGAACGGCATGATGTCGACGCGTCGGCGTTACTCGGTGCTCGCGACGTTGACCGCGGCGAGCTGGGCCACGGTCTTGGTGGCGGCCGAGCTGGTGTTGCAGTTGGCGCGCTGAGCCGCGCCGCAGACGGGTCGGCGCGGTACCCGGGGGGGGGCGCCGCGCCGGCCGATCTTCGATCAATTACTATCGCTGTTATCGTCACCATTGTCGGCGACGAGCAGCACGATACCGGTCAGCGCGGCGAGGATGCCGATGCTGATCAGCGTGGTGGTCGGCACCTCCGCGCCGATCTTGCTGGCGTTGCCGCTGCCGCTGGCGGCGCGGGCGGAATGCGCGACCGAGAGCGACGACGCCGGGTTGGCGGCGGGCGTGGCAATCGCGGCGGCGGGCAGCGCGAGCATCGCGGCGACACCCGCGACCAAGTTGATGAGACGCGACATTCGGTGATCTCCCTGACGGCGCCACCTCTGCGCGCGGCGCGTGGGGCTTCCTAGAACAGGCTGTTGTTGCAGTCATTTGACAATTGCGGCGGGTGGCGGCGCAAGATCCTCCCCGCTTGGGGGAGCGTTGCTTCCTACCGGATCGCCGCCGCCAGCACCGCGCGCGTGCCGGGGTGCGCGGCGTCATAGTCGAGCGCGGCGTCGAGGCTCTGCGCCATGGCGCGGATCAGCCGCGAGCCCACGCCGGTGCCCTTCGGTCCGTCGTCGCCGATGCCGATGCCGTCGTCTTCCACCACCAGGCGGAAGCGCAGTTCGCCGTCGCGCGCCAGCGCGATGCGCACCTCGCCGTCGCCGTTGGGATAGGCGTATTTGCACGCGTTGCTCACCAGTTCGGTGACGATCACGCCGAGTGACACCGCCCGGTCGGTTGGCAGTCGCAACGGCTCGGCGGCGAGGCTCAGCCGGCGCGGCGCCTCGCTGGTCGACCAGGTCGCGCCCAGCTCCTCGATCAGCTGCGCGAGATAGTCGCGCATCTCGACGTGCTCGACATCGTCGCCGGTGTAGAGCCGGCGGTGGACCTGCGCGATCGCGCTGATGCGGCGCTGCGTGTCCTCCAGCGCAGCGCGCGCGCCCGGATCCTCCAGTGCGGACGACTGCATCCGCACCATCGCCGACACCAGCTGGAGCGAGTTGGCGACGCGGTGGTTGACCTCGGCGAGCAGCGCCTCCAGCCGCGCGTTGCTGGCGCGCAGCTCGGCCTCGGCGCGGGTTTTGAGCGCCTCCACCTCGGCGCGTGCCAGCACTTGGCGGAAGGTGGCGTCGAGCAGGTCGAAGAAGTCGTCGCCCGGCGTCTTCACCACATAGTCAGCCGCGCCCGCGCGCAAGGCCGCCACCGCGACGCGCGTGTCCTCCGAGCCGCTGACATAGACCACCGCCGGCGGCATGGGCAGCGCGTGGAGCCGCTCGAGCGTCTCCAGCCCGTCGATCCCCGGCATGTAATGATCGACCGCAACCAGATCGAAATGCTCGGCCGCCGCCGCCGCCACGCCCGCCTCGCCGCCATCGGCGGTGGTGACCTGATAGCCGCGCCGCTCGAGCGCGCGCGCCACCAACCGGCGGATACCGGCATCGTCGTCGACGTAGAGGATGCGGGTGCCCGCGGCGATGGTCACGGCGGCGCTCAGTTCGCCCCGTCGAGGTCGGGCACCTGGATCACCGACAGGAACAGCCCGAGCTGGCGGATCGCCTGGGCGAAGCTCTCATAGTTCACCGGCTTGGTGATGTAGACGTTGGCGCCGAGATCGTAGCAGCGCTGGATCTCGCGCGAATCGTCCGTGGTGGTCAGCACCACCACGGGGGTGCGTTTCACCGGGCCGTCGCTGTTCTTGATCCGCGTCAGGATGTCGGTGCCGCTCATGTCGGGCAGGTTCAGATCGAGCAGGATCAGCGCCGGGCCGCTGAGTGCGGGCCCGACCGGATCGTTGAAGATATAGTCGAGCGCGCTGGTGCCGTCGGTGAAGTGACGAATCTCGTTGAGGATCCCGGCGCGCCGGATGTTCTTCTCGATGAGGCGCGCGTGGCCCTCGTCGTCCTCGATCATGACGATGCCGACCGACTGATGCGCGTTCATTCGTTTTTACCCTGCCCTTCAGGACGTTGCGATTCCAGCGTCAGTGGTAGTGATAGCGTGAAGGTCGCGCCCTGTCCCAGGTTGGACTCGACGCTGATCGTGCCGCCCAATCGAAACACCAGCGCGCGCACCGTGGCGAGCCCGATCCCCTCGCCCGGCTTGTCCTGCGCGCCCGAGCGGCGGAACAGGTCGAACACGCGCGCATGGTCGCGCGGGTCGATGCCGCGGCCGTTGTCGGCGACGGCGTAGATCACGCGCTGCGCCTCGCGCCGCCCGCTCACCGTGATTCGCCCGGGCACGCCGGGTCGAAGATATTTCACCGCATTCTCGATCAGGTTGGAGAACACCTGGTCGAGCGAGAAGCGGTCGCTGATCACCACGGGCAGCGCGCCGTCCACCTCCAACGTGGCGTCGGCGTCGGCGAGGCGGTGGGTGAGCGTGTCGCGGATCTGCCCGACGAGCTGCGCCACGTCGATCCGCTCGGGCGCGAGCTGGCGCCGGCCCTGCCGCGAGAGCTGAAGGATCGCGTTGATCAGCCGGTCCATCTTCTGCGTCGAGGCGCGGATGAAGCCGATCGCCTCGGGCAGGTCCTCGCGCGCCGACAGTTTCGCGTCCTCGCTGAGCAGCTGCGGCGCCTCGGCCTCGACCGCGTCGACCAGCGCGCCGAGCTGTCCCGTCGCCGCCTCGAGCTCGGCGGTAAAGCCCATCACGTTGACCAACGGCGAGCGCAGGTCGTGGCTGACGATATAGGCGAAGCGTTGGATCTCCTCGTTGGCGCGGGTGAGATCCTCGGTGCGCTCGGCCACCATTTCCTCAAGGCTGTCCGCCAACCCCTGGGTGGCGTCGCGCGAGCGCGCCAGGTCGCGCGTATAGGCGAGCACGGTGAGCAGCGCGATTACCGCGAGCGCGGCGAGCAGCACCGCGGCGAGCACCAGCACCGCGTAGAAGGCGCGCTCGGTGACGCGCAGGTCCTGATCGCGGAGGGCGAGCAGGCGGCGTTCCTCACGCGCCATGCGGTTCATCAGGAAGCGCACCGCGCGCATGCTGCTCGCCTCGGTGTCGGCGCGGAAGGCGCTGAGGGCAGCGCGCTGGTCGCCGCGCTCGATCAGCGCCATCGTCTCGGCGCGACGCTGCGACAGCGCGCCGAGCTGAAGCTGAAGCCCGGCGAGATTGTCGCGCTGGCGCGGATTGTCGGCGGTGAGCCGCGCCAGCGTCACCAGTCGCTGCGGCAGCTCGGCGGTGGCGCGGTGGTAGCCGTCGCGATAGGCCGCGGTGGCGGGGGCGAGCAGTGCCCCGCGCCGCGTCGCCTCGACCTCCTCGATCACGCGGCGCACTTCCAGCACCGCCTTCTCGACCTCGTAGGTATGGACCACGGCGCGGGTATGGACCTGGTTCTGCCGCGTCACCCAGGCGGCGCCGCCGCCGGCGGCGAGCAGCGCGAGGAAGCCCGGCACCAGCAGCGCGGTGAGCCGGGGGGCAATCTTGCCTTCGGGCGGCAGAAGGAATCGGGGCGTGGCCACGGCGCCGGCGGTTAGCGCGCGCGCGCGGCTTAGGCCAGCCGGGACGCGCGCCGGCTCATCCCTCGCCGGAACTCGCCGAGACCGGGAGGGCGATCATGCAATGCGCGCCGTCGGGCTCGAGCGTCAGCGCGGTGCGTGCGCCGAGCTGATAGGGCAGCGCCTGCTCGATCAGCTCGCGCCCCTGCCCGCCCCCGCTCGTCGCCGCACTCGCCGCGGGCATCGCCACGCCGCGCTCGCGCCAGTCGATGTACAGCCACGGCCGCGTGCCCGGCGCGGCCGGCTCCGGCTGCCCCGGTTCCAGCCGCCCCGGTTCCAGCCGCCACGTCACCGTAAGGCGCCCGCCCGGCTGCCCCAGCGCGCCATATTTCACCGCGTTGGTGGCGAGCTCGTGCAGCGCCATGGCCAGGGTCTGCACCGTCGAGGAGCGCAGCCGGACCCCGGCAGGGCCCTCGAGCGTTGTCCGGTCGATGCCGCCCATCGCGACCAGTTCGTTCCGCAGCAGGTCGTCGAAGGTGACCCGGTCGACGTCGTTGAGCCGCGACAGCAATGCCTGCACGCGCGCCAACGCGTCGAGCCGGTCGGTGAAGCGCGCGCGGAAGTCGGCGAGGTCGGTGCTGGTGCGCGCCATGTTGTCCGCGATCGAGCGCACCACCCCCATCAGGTTGCGCGTGCGATGCTGGAGCTCGGCGATCAGCACCGCCTGGCGCTCCTCCCACTCGCGCCGGTCGGTGACGTCGACCATCGCCCCCACCATCCGGGTCGCGCCGTCAGCGTCGTAGAAGAAGCGACCGCGCGCGTCGTGCCAGCGCACGGTGCCGTCACGCCGGACAATGCGGAACTCGCGGCTATACTCGCCGTGCCCGTCCATCGCCGCGCGGAGCGCCGCCTCGACGCCGGCGCGATCCTCCGGGTGAAGCCGGTCACGCCAGGCCTCGTAGCTGGGCCGGATCTCGCCGACTTCGTAACCCTGCATGCGGAAATGCTCGTCGGACCAGTGCACCTCCCCGGTGCGGACGTCCCAGTCCCACAGGCCCAGCCGGCCGACCTCGACCGCGCTGCGCAACCGCTCCTCGCTGCGCCGCACCGCCTCGGCCGCCTGGCGCACCTCGGTGATATCCTCGCCGATGCCGCCGATCAGCGTCACCGCGCCGCCGCCGTCGCGGATCGGGAAGGCGGTGTCGCGGATCCACCGCGTCGCGCCGTCGACGGGACGGTGGAGGCGATAGTCGAAGCCGACATGCTCGCCGCCGCGCACGCGCGCCATCGCCGCCTCAGCCAGGGCGCGATCCTCGGGGTGGACGAGATCGAGCCAGCTCTGCGCCGCATCACCCGCGATCGCGCGATCGCGGCTCAACCCGTAGACGGTCTCGAACGCCGGGGTGAGATATTCCCAGCGCAGCGTCGCCGCGTCGCGGATCCACAGCACGTCGTGCGAGGCCTCGCCGAACTGACGCAGCCGCTCCTCGCTCTGGCGCACCTTGTCCTGCGCCGCCGCGTCGCGCAGCCGCAGCAGTTCCTCCTGGGCGTTCTTCCAGGCGCCGATGTCCTTGGTGGTGGTGGCAATGCCGTCGTCGAGCTTGACCACGGTCTGGAGAAACCAGCTATCGAACTGCTCGTGGACATAGTGGCGCTCATCCTGGCGCGGCTCGCCCGTTTCGGTGACGTGCTTGAAGGTGGCGAAAATGCCCTCCTCGATCACGCCGGGATTGCGCTCCAGCAGGCTCTGGCCGCGCACCTCGCCATAGTTGCTCTCGGAGGTGTGGTTGTTGAGCAGCCAGCGAAAGTCGACGATCTCGCCATGCTCGTCGCGCACCGCCTCGAACACCTGGATCATGTCGGTCGAGGCATCCATCGTCGCCTGCAACAGGTCGCGCCCGCGCGCCAGCTCGGCGGTGCGCTGGCGCAGTACCAGCGCGCTCGCGGCGAACTGCGCGAGGCTGGCGAGCAAGCGCGCGTCCTCGCGGTCGAAGGCGCGGTCGTGTTCATGGGCCAGCAGCCACAAGGTGCCGGCGGCGCGGCCCTGGCGGTGGAACGGCACCAGCAGCAGCTCGCGTACCGGCGGGTTGAGCGCGGGACCGGCGAACAGCTCCTGCGGTTGCTCGAACAGCAGCGCCGCATCGCGCGCGATCGCGACGCCGCACGGGCTCGCGTCAAGCGGCATGCCACCGCCACGATAGCCTGCCCAGGCGCCCGACAGCGCATCCCAGCGGAAGCCGTGTGGCTCGCGCAGGCTGACACCGGCCGAGCCGGCCATCCCATGCGCGACGATCAGGTCGGTCAGCCGCTGGAGCAGCTCGCCGGGATGGTCGGCCAGGTCGTGCGCGAGTGCCGAGAGGATCGCCGCCTCGGTGCCATGGTCGGGCGCGCGCCCTGGGCGCGCCGCGAGCGCGTCCGCCCCTGCTGCCCCGAGCGTGACGGCGCTGACCGATCCACCGTGCATAAAGCTCCTCATCGTCGGGCAATGACAAAGCTTACACAGGCGTCGGCGCGACGTCACGCCGAGCTATGTTCAGGCCGGCGCGATCATGGCCGCGGCGCGACGCCGGCGCCGCAGCATCGTCCCGACCAACCATCTTCCGGTGACATCAGGTCGCCGACGTGCTTGCTCGCCTACCGAGCGCCTCCGGCGACGCGGGGTGAGACACGCGACGGTGGCGAAGCCCGCGGCTTGGCCCTACATCTGCCACCATGCGCAGACACATCCTCGCCGTGCTCGGCCTCCTCGTTCTCGCCGCGGTCGGCGTTGTCGCCTATCTCGCCTGGCCTGACAGCGCGCGGCTCGACCTTGCCGCGGTGAGCGGCGCGAGGCCGACGATCACGCCGCCGCGCGAGCAGATGCTGCCCACGGTCAAGACCGCCGACCCGGTCGGCTGGAAGGCGGGCGAGGCGCCGACCCCGGCGGCGGGGCTGCGCGTCGCCGCTTTCGCGACCGGGCTCGACCATCCGCGCTGGCTTTACCGCCTGCCCAACGGTGACGTGCTGGTGGCCGAGACCAATTCGCCGCCGCGCGAGGGCGGCGGGATCCAGGGTTGGGTGATGCGTCACCTGCTCGGCAAGGTCGGGGCGGGCGGCCCCTCGGCCAATCGCATCACTTTGCTGCGCGATGCCGACGGCGACGGCCGCGCAGAGACTCGCACCGTGTTCATGACGGGGCTCAACTCGCCGACCGGTATGGCGCTGTTCGGCGGCCAGCTCTACGTCGCCAACACCGACTCGCTGGTGCGCGTGCCCTATACCGAGGGCGCGACCAGCATCACCGCCAAGCCCGAGCTGGTGGTGAAGCTGCCCGGCGGCGGCAACCACTGGGCGCGCAACGTCATTCCGGCCGAGGACGGGCGCACCTTGTACGTCTCGGTCGGCTCGTCCTCGAACGTCGCCGAGGGCGGGTTAGAGCGCGAGAAATTCCGCGCCGCGATCCTCCAGGTTTATCCCAAGGAGAAGACCTTCCGCGTCTTCGTTACCGGGCTGCGCAACCCCCAAGGCATGGCGCTGGTGCCGGGCACCAACCGGCTGTGGACCGTGGTGAACGAGCGCGATATGCTCGGCTCCGATCTCGTTCCCGACTATCTCACCGCGGTGGAGCTCGGCGACCAGTTCGGCTGGCCCTGGTATTATTGGGGCGGCTACATCGACACACGGGTCGAGCCGAAGAACCTCGAGCTGCAGCAATATGTGAAGCGCCCCGATTATGCGCTGGGCCCGCACGTCGCCGCGCTCGGGCTGAGCTTTGCGGGCGACGCCAAGCTCGGCGGCCAGTTCGCGCAGGGTGCTTTCGTCGGCGAGCATGGCTCGTGGAACCGCAAGCCACTGTCGGGCTACAAGGTCGTGTTCGTTCCCTTCGACGCGGCGGGCTGGCCGGTGAAAGCAGCCAAGCCGGTCGACGTGCTGACCGGCTTCGTCACGCCTGACGGTGACGCGCACGGCCGGCCGGTCGGCGTGATCACCGATCGCACCGGTGCGCTGCTGGTGGCGGACGATGTCGGCAACGCGATCTGGCGAGTCACCGCGGCGCGCTGATCCGAACCGCGCCCCACCCGCGCTATAATGAGTGCGGGCGGAGCGCGGAGTGAGCGATGCTGTGGACGATCGTCGTCATCCTGGTGATCCTGTGGCTGCTCGGCTTCAGTTTCCACCTGACCCATGGGTTGATCCACCTGCTGCTGGTGATCGCGCTCATCGTCGGGCTGGTGCAGCTGTTCACCGGCCGCCGCTGAGGAAGGCACCCGCACCCGCCTGTAACGAAATGTTGCCCGGGCATGGAACAGCGCCGGACAGCGAGTGTTTTCCTCTTCCTACTGGGGAGGTTACCTCGATGCTCTGGACGATTGCCGTTATTCTCCTGGTGCTCTGGCTGCTGGGCTTCAGCCTTCACGTCGCCGGCGGGTTGATCCACATCCTGCTCGTGGTGGCGATCATCGTCGGGCTGGTGCAGCTGTTCAGCGGCCGCCGGGTATAGGCGCTACACTCACGGCAACGGAATCCCTTGTTATCCCGGGCTTGACCCGGGATTTATCCTGACCCGCACACCTCGCTCGGCGCCACGGATCCCGTCTTAAAGCGGGGCGACGGTAATGGTATGAGTCGCCTCGTTCCTATCGCCCTTCCTTATGAGTAAGGGCGCGGCCCCACCTTCATCCATAAGGCGGTGGCATCGTCACTGCACTTGAAGCGCGGAAAACGCCGGCAAAGCGCGTCGCCGCGCTCGATCGCGCGCAGTTCCTCGGCCAGCGCCGCCACGCCCCGCTCGCCCACCGCCGCCATCAGCCCTTGCGCGTCATACGCGTCGTAGCTGTCGACCAGCGCGGCGAAGCCGTCGCTCATCAGCAGCAATCGATCACCTGGCGCGACCATAACGCGGGCATGGTCGGTCGCCACCGATGACGCTGCCGCATCCACGCCGAGCACGCGCCGACCCGGCCGCTCACGCGCGGCGCGACGATCCGCGATCACCGCTGGCGTCCGCAGGCCGCCGAGCGCGTCACCCAGCGCCGCCGCCTCGGCGCTCTCCCCCGCGCGGTCGGGCGCAGGGGTGAGCCAGTCGACCGCGCCGTCGGCACCCACGCGCAGGATCGCGCAGTCGCCCGCCCAGGCCACCTCGAGCGCGGTGCCGACCAGCTGAACCGCCGCGAACGAGGCGCTCGGCAGCTCCCACGCGCCCGCGGGATCGCGCCGCCGCTCGGCCGCGAACCGTGCCGCCACCGTCTCAAACACGGACGCGCAGGTGGCGCGCAGGTCGGCGGCCTCGCCGAACCCGAAAGCGGCGTCGGCGGTCGCGGCAAGCCAAGCCGCACCGCCGCGATCGCCGAGCAAGCTTGGCGGGGCGAGGTCGGTGGCGCCATCGATCACCCAGGCACAGCGCGCGCTCGCGCCGGCGCGGTCGTCGTTGGGCGTGGCGAGATCGCCGCACAGGCTGAGCGACTGGAGCAGGTCGAGGTGCATGGCCCCGCCCCTAGCCGCCCCGCGCGGCTCAGTCGACGAAGAGCAGCGCCGGCGCCTCGATCAGCCCCTTCAACGCTTGCACGAAGCTGGCCGCGTCATGCCCGTCGACCACGCGGTGATCGCAGCTGATCGAGAGATTCATCAGCTTGGCCCGACGGATCGCGTCGCCACGCCCGGCCTCCTCCGGCGCGACGAAGACGGGGCGCTCGACGATCTTGTTGGGGCCGATGATCGCCACCTCGGGTCGGTTGATCACCGGCGTGGTCGCGATGCCGCCAAGCGGGCCGAGCGAGGTGAGCGTGATCGTGCCGTTGCCGAGCTCGTCGGGGCGCAGCTTGCCCGCGCGCGCCGCCGCGGCGAGTCGCGCGATCTCGGTGGCGAGCTGCCAGACGTTGCGGTCCTGCGCGTCGCGGATCACCGGCACCGTCAGCCCGGCGTCGGTCTGCGCCGCCATGCCGAGGTGCACCCGGCCGTGCCGCGTCACCACGCCGGCCTCGTCGTCGTAGCGCGCGTTGAGCATCGGGAAGTCGGGCAAGGTGCGGCACAGCGCGACGATCAGCAGCGGGAGCAGGGTCACCTTGGGCCGCTCGCCGCGGCGTGCGTTGAGCTGCGCGCGCAGCGCTTCGAGCGCGGTGACCTCGATCTCCTCGACATAGGTGAAATGCGGAATGTGGCGCTTCGCCGCGGCCATGTTCTCGGCGATGCGGCGACGCATGCCGATGACGCGGACCTGCTCGTCCTCGCGCGCGCGGCTGGCATGCGGCGGGTGGTAACCCTCGCCGCCGCCGTAGCGGAGGAAGGCGTCGAGATCGGCGTGACGGACGCGGTCGCCCTCGGCGACGCGAACCTGCGCGAGGTCGACGCCGAGATCGCGCGCGCGGGCCCGGACCGCGGGAGAGGCGAGGACTCTGAGCTCCTCCCCGGCACGGAGCATCGGGTCGGATCGTCCCCCGGACGATCCTTGACCATGCGAGGCGTGGTCAACCCGGTGCTGGGGACTGCCCGGCGCAGCCGGGTGGTGGAGGGGGGGCTCCGCGGGCGGAGCGGCAGCTGCAAGGAGCTCCTCCGCCGGCAGCGTTCGCGGCGCCCCACCTCCACCACCGGCTCCGCCCTCGCGCCCCTTCCCCATCTCGGGAAGGATCTGAGTCTCCTCCACGCCGGGGTTCTCCGCCCCGAGCGTGTCCTCCTCGACCGGCGGCGGCACGTCAGCAGTACCGCCCCGCTCCTCCTCGGTCTCGATCACCACCAGTGGCGCGCCGATCGAGACCTGGTCGCCGACCTCGCCCGCGCGCTCGACCACCACGCCGGCGACCGGGCTCTCCATCTCGACCGTGGCCTTGTCGGTCATCATGTCGGCGAGTTGCTGGTCTTCTTCGACGCGGTCGCCGACCTGGACGTGCCAGGCGACGATCTCGGCCTCGGATATGCCCTCACCGATGTCGGGCAGCTTGAAGGTGAAGCGCGCCATGTGCGTCTAGTCCTTGAGAATCTTCTTGAGCGCCTGGCCGATCCGCACCGGGCCGGGAAAATAGGCCCATTCCAGGCTGTGCGGATAGGGCGTGTCGAAGCCGGTGACTCGCTCGACCGGCGCTTCGAGGTGGTAGAAGCAACGCTCCTGCACCAGCGCGGCGAGCTCGGCGCCGAAACCGCCGGTGCGAGTCGCCTCGTGCACCACCATGCAGCGCCCGGTCTTCTTCACCGAGCGCTCGATCGCTTCGATGTCGAGCGGGACGAGTGTGCGCAGGTCGATGATCTCGGCGTCGACGCCGGTGTCCGCCACCACCTGCGCGCAGACGTGCACCATCGTGCCATAGGCGAGCATCGTCACCGCCTCGCCCTCGCGCACCACCTTCGCCTGGCCGAGCGGCACGGTGTAATGGCCGGTCGGTACCTCGCCGCCGGGATGCTTCGACCAATTTTCCGCGGGGCGGTCCCAGTGGCCGTTGAACGGGCCATTGTAGATGCGCTTGGGCTCGAGGAAGAGCACCGGGTCATTGTCCTCGATCGCGGCGATCAGCAGCCCCTTGGCGTCATACGGGGTGGACGGGATCACCGTCTTGATCCCCGAGACATGGGTGAAGATGCCCTCGGGCGACTGCGAGTGAGTCTGCCCGCCAAAGATGCCGCCGCCATAGGGCGAGCGCACCGTGATCGGCGCGGTGAAGTCGCCCGCCGAGCGGTAGCGCAGCCGCGCCGCCTCGGAGACGAGCTGGTCGAGCGCGGGGTAGATATAGTCGGCGAACTGGATCTCGGGCACCGGGCGCAGGCCATAAGCGCCCATGCCGACCGCGACGCCGATGATCCCGCACTCGGTGATCGGCGTGTCGAACACGCGGGTCTTGCCGTATTTCGCCTGCAATCCCGCGGTGGCGCGGAAGACGCCGCCGAAATAGCCGACGTCCTCCCCCATCACGATCACATCGGGGTCGCGCGCCATCGTCGCGTCCATCGCCGAATTGATCGCCTGGATCATGTTCATGCGGGTGGTGGAGGGGGTGTCGATCACGTCGGTCATAGTCGCGTCCATCATTCCTCCCCGGCACGGGGAGGGAGACCGCCACGCGTCAGCGTGGTGGTGGAGGAGGCTCTCCGCGGGCGACAGCACTGGTGGAGAGCCCCCTCC
The DNA here is from genome assembly GCF_029623345.1 of Sphingomonas phyllosphaerae. Classification (GTDB taxonomy): domain Bacteria; phylum Pseudomonadota; class Alphaproteobacteria; order Sphingomonadales; family Sphingomonadaceae; genus Sphingomonas; species Sphingomonas phyllosphaerae_C. The sequence goes on along the minus strand of NZ_JAPYKH010000012.1, from coordinate 70,054 downwards.
ACCAGCCTGCGGCTGGTTCCCCTCCCCGTTCCGGGGAGGATCTCGAAAGCCATCGTCACTTCCGATCCCAGGGGCGGCCGCTCGCCGCTTCCTCGTCGATCATCATCTGGCGCTGCTCGCGCAGGTGCCAGGGCATCTCCTCGAACACGCCGTCGAACAGCGAGTCGAGCGGCTGCGCCAGGCCGTGGCCGAGAATGCCGTTGGCCTCCGCCGCCTTCTGCGCGGCGCGGACTTCCTCGGCGACCGCGCGGTCCATCGCCTCCTGCCGCGCCTCGTCCCATTCGTCGATCGCCACCAGATGGTCCTTGAGCCGTCGCACCGGGTCGCCTAGCGGCCAGGCCGTCGGCTCGCCCGTTGAACGGTATTGCGACGGATCGTCCGACGTCGAGTGACCCTCGGCGCGGTAGGTGAAATGCTCGATCAGCGTCGGCCCGACGTTGGTGCGCGCGCGTTCCGCCGCCCACAACGTCGCGGCGTAGACCGCGAGCGGATCGTTGCCGTCCACCCGCAGCCCGGCAATGCCATAGCCGATCGCGCGCGCCGCGAAGGTGGTGGCCTCCGCCCCGGCGAAGCCCGAGAAGCTCGAGATCGCCCATTGGTTGTTGACGACGTTGAAGATCACCGGCGCGCGATAGACGGTGGCGAAGGTCAAAGCGGAGTGAAAGTCGCCCTCGGCGGTGCTGCCCTCGCCGCACCAGGTGGCGGCGATGCGCGTGTCGCCCTTGGAGGCCGAGGCCATCGCCCAACCCACCGCCTGGGGATATTGCGTGGTGAGATTGCCCGAGATCGAGAAGAAGCCGAAGCGCTTCTCCGAATACATGATCGGCAACTGCTTGCCCTGCAGCTTGTCGCCGGTGTTCGAGTAGATCTGGTTCATCATGTCGACCAGCGGGCAGCCGCGCGCGATCAGCAGGCCTTGCTGACGATAGGACGGAAAGCACATGTCCTCGGCGTCGAGCGCGTGTGCCGCGGCCACCGCCACCGCTTCCTCGCCGAGCGACTTCATGTAGAAGCTGGTCTTACCCTGGCGCTGCGCACGGAACATGCGCTCGTCGAAGGCACGCACCGTGGCCATGTGGCGCAGCATCCGGCGCAGCGTGTCGGGGCTGAGTCGCGGGTTCCACGGGCCGACCGCCTGGTGCTGCTCGTCGAGTACGCGCACCATCGTATAGGCCAGATCGGTGAAGTCGCGCGGGTGCGCGGCCGTGTCGGGGCGCGGCGCGGCGCCGGCGGGGGGCACCTCGAGATCGCCGAAATCGGCCGCGTCGCCGGGGCGGAAGCGCGGCTCGGGGACGTGCAGCGTCAGCGGCTTCAGGTTGCGGGCGTCGCCCAAGGTCCACTCTCCTCGCCGCCCGATTGGCTTGGGACGACTTTGGGTCGGCTTGTAATTATATTTCAAGCGAAGCGGAAGCCCCTTGGTGATGACGAGGACGCAAGCCTTCGTGTCACTGCTACGGAAATGACGTGCGCGTTCTCATCCCGCTCCGGTGAACGCCGGGGGTTGAAGTGGGAAAGCCGTCATCAGACTCACTTACGTCACCCAACTGGACCCCGGCGTCCGCTGGGGTGGCGGCTTGGGCTGGCGCCAGTGGAGAGCAGCTATCGCTGTGCCGCGCGCCAGTCGCATACCGACTCGACTCAACCTATAAGAACAAACTAAGAACGTCACTTCACCAGCGAGTCGTCCCCTGTGTCCGAGTCGAGCGTCCTCCAGTCCCTGCGCGACACGCTCAGCGCGATCGAGGGAGACGGCCATCGCCGTCGCCCGGTGCTGCCGTTCGGTGTGCCGGCGGTCGACGAGCGGCTCGCCAATGGCGGGCTGCGGCTCGACGCGCTGCACGAGGTCGCCGCCGCCACGCCAGCGCTGGGCGACGATGCCTCGGCCACGCTGTTCCTCGCCGGAGTCGCCGCGCGCGCCTGGGGACCGGTGCTGTGGGTGGTGCGGCGGCGCGACCTGTTCGCGCCCGGCCTCTACCAGTCGGGGCTCGCGCCCGATCGCGTGCTTTACGCCGAGGCGAGCGACGATGCCGAGGTGCTCGCGCTGATGGAGGAGGGCCTGCGCCACCGCGCGCTCGGCGCGGTGATCGGCGAGACCCGCCGCGCGGCGATGGCCTCGACGCGCCGGCTCCAGCTCGCCGCCGAGGGCGGGCGCACCATTGCCTTGCTGCTCAAGCGCCACGCGCGCGAGGGGGCGGACCCGCTCGCAGTGCCCTCCGCGGCGGTGACGCGCTGGCGCGTCGGCTCCGCCCCCTCGGCGCCGCTGCCGGTCGCGGGCGTGGGCCGCGCGCGCTGGGACCTCGCGCTGGTGCGGCAACGCAACGGCGAACCTTTTCAGACAATCGTGGAGGCATGCGATGAAACGGGTCGCATCGCTCTACCTGCCCGACTGGTCGATCGACCGGCTGCGGCGGGCAGAGCCGGCGCTCGCGCCGCCGCCTGAGCGCGCAGCGCTCAACCTTGCCGCGCTCAAGGCGGCGGGCGATGCCGAGCAGGGCGGCAAGCAGTGCGACGCACCCAGGAACTCGGGCTGGCGCCCGGGCGCGCGCTGGGCGCGCGACGACGGCGACTATCTGCCCGGTCCGCTCCGCGGCGTCGATGACGCGACTGGCGGCGCGGATGCGTGCTGGGCGGGCGAGACCCGCGCCGACGTCGCGCGCCGCGTCGCCGCGATCGCGCCGCACCAACGCCCGCCGATGCGCGAAATGGGACGCCGCAGCGAGGCGGCGGAGCATCCGTTCAAGCGGCTGCCCGGCGACGATGGGGGGAAATCCAGCGGCTGGCCCGAACCGGTGATGGCGCCGGTGCGCACCGGCGGCGAGGGCGTACGGCCGACGTCGCGGCAGCGCGAGCGCGGCGGGGGTGCGGCCCGGCCGCAAGGTCGTGGTGACGAGGCGCGCGCCTCTGCCCTACCCCCACTCTCATCCCGAACCAGTTCGGGGGTCCAGGGTGCCGTGCACGCGGCGGCGGAAGGCCGGATCCCTCAACACGGGAGGGGCCGAGAAGGGGCGAGCCCCACCGTTCGCCTCGTCGTACCCGGCTCCACCGCAGCCGGCGGCCCTTCGGCTTCCACCACGGACGCCCTCACCGCGCCCGAGCAGCGCCACCCCCCCCATGTCTCCCCCGCGCTGAGCGGCGCGTGGAACGCGATGCCCGCGATCCGCTACCCCGGCGACGGGCCGCACCCGGACAAGACCGACGCCAAGGAGCGCCGCCCCGGCTCCAACGACCCCGGCGCCGCAGTGAAGGAGGTTGCCGCCTTCTTCGACACCGGCCGCACCACCGCGGGCACGGTCGCGCGCGTCTGCCGCGACCCCGCCGCGACTGCCTCGACCGGCGTCGCTCCCGGCCCAGCCCGCGACACCGCGGCGCCGCTCGTCACCGTGCAGAAGGTGGGCAGTCGGGTCGAGATCGCCGCCGCCTCGTCCGCGGCGCGCGCGATCGGGGTCGAGCCCGGCATGGCGCTGACCCAGGTGCGCGCCGCCACCCCCGAGATTGTTGTCCGCGACGCCGACCCAGCGGGCGACCAGCGCGCGCTGCATCGGCTCGCGGTCGCGCTGGCGCGGCGCTGGACCCCGGTGGTGGCGATCGAGGACTCGCAGTCGCTGCTGCTCGACCTCACCGGCGTGGCGCATCTCCACGGCGGCGAGTCGCGGCTGGCGCAGCGGCTGGTGCGGCTGCTCGCGCGGATCGGCATCACCGCGCGCGTCGCGATCGCCGATACCGCGGGCGCGGCCTGGGCCTGTGCGCACCACGCCGAGCCCGAGCAGGGCGGCGTGACGATCCTGCCGCCGGGCGAGACGCTGGACGCGCTCGCGCCGCTTCCCGTGGCGTCGCTCCGCGTCGACGAGCGTGCGCTCGAGCTGCTGCGCCGGCTCGGCGTCGACACCGTCGGCCAGCTCGCCGCGCTGCCGCGCGCGCCGCTGGCGCGACGGTTCGGCACCGCGCTGGCGCAGCGGCTCGACCAGGCGAGCGGGCGCGCGCCCGAGCCGCTCGCGCCGGTGGTGCCGCCGGTAGCGATCACGGTGGAACAGCGCTTCGCCGAGCCCTTGCTCACTGCCGAGCCGATCGCGCATTGGATCGGGCAATTGGTCGACCGGCTCGCCGCCGAGCTGGCGCGAACGGGCCGCGGCGCGCGCGCGCTGCTGCTGGCGGCCACCCGCGTGGATGCCGCTGTGCAGACGCTGCGCGTCGGCTTCGCGCGGCCGACGCGCGCGCGTGATCATCTGCTGCGACTGCTGGTGCGGCGGGTCGAACGGATCGATCCCGGCTTCGGAATCGAGGCGCTGACGCTCCACGTCCAGCGCGCCGATCCGCTCGCGCCCGAATATTGCGACGGCGACCTGGCGGACGGCGAACGCCCCGACCTCGCGCCCTTGGTAGACGCGATCGTCAACCGCATCGGCGCGGCGCGGCTGTGGCGCGCGCGCGCGGTGGAGAGCGAGGTGCCGGAGCGCTCGGTGACGGGCGCCGCGCCGCTCGATCCACCCGAGCGCACCGCTCCTGCGCTGCGCCGCGACGACGTGCGCCGGCTCGACACGCGCGACGCGGACCATCCGTGGCACCCGCGCTGGCCGCGCCCGACGCGGCTGCTGCGCCGCCCCGAGCCGCTCGACCATGTCCTGGCCGAGCTGCCCGACCAGCCGCCCAAGCGCTTCACCTGGCGCGGCGAGTCGCATGTGGTGGTGCGCGGCGACGGGCCCGAGCGGATCGCTGGCGAGTGGTGGCGGCGCCGCGGCGAGCGCGACGCGGTGCGCGATTATTACCAGGTCGAGGACGAGGCGGGGCGACGCTATTGGCTGTTCCGCCGCGGCGACGGCGAGCGCGGTGAGACCGGCGACCTCAGCTGGTACATGCACGGGACGTTCGGGTGAGCGGGACGATGCCACCTCGCTCCCTGCGACACGGGCGCGCGGCCCCGTGACGTACAGCGAGCTCCAGGTCACCACGCATTTCTCGTTCCTGCGCGGCGCCTCGTCGTGCGAGCATTTGTTCGCCATGGCGGCGGCGATGGGCATGCCCGCGCTCGGCGTGGTCGACCGCAACTCGGTCGCGGGCGTGGTGCGCGCGCTTTACGCCTGCGACCAGGTGCGCCGCGACAGCGGGCTCGAGGTGCGCTCGATCCCTGGCTGTCGGCTCGATCTGGTCGACGGCGCCTCGCTGCTGGTCTGGCCCGAGGACCGCGCGGGCTGGTCGCGGCTCACCTCGCTGCTCAGCCGCGGCAAGGCGCGCGCGGACGCGCAGCGCGGCGAGAAGGGGCGCTGCTTCCTCCACTGGGAGGACGTCGCGGCGCACGCGCAGGGACTGGTCGCCGCGCTCGTCCCCGGCCATGAGCCCGACCCCGAGCAGATGCGCTGGATGGCCGACCTGTTCGGCGACGCCGGCCATGTTTGCCTCACCCACTACCGCCGCCCCGGCGAGCAGCTGCGGCTCCACCGGCTGAGCGAGGCGGCGCGCACGCACGGGCTCACCCCGCTCGCCACCGGCGACGTGCTGTACCACGCGCCCGAGCAGCGCATGCTCCAGGACGTGGTCACCGCGATCCGCGAGAAATGCACGATCGACGAACTCGGCCTCCGCCGCGAGCGCAGCGCCGACCGTCACCTCAAGCCGCCGGGGGCGATGGCGCGACTGTTCCGCGACCGGCCCGACGCGCTCGCCGCGACGGAGGCGATTGCCGAACGCTGCACCTTCTCGTTGCGCGAGCTGCAGTATCAATATCCCGACGAGCTGGTGATGAGCGGGCGCAGCGCGCAGGAGGCGCTCGCTCGGCTGTCGCGCGACGCGCTGGCGCGACTGTTCGACGGCGCACCCCCGCCACGCTATGCCGAGCAGCTCGCGCACGAGCTGACCCTGGTCGAGCGGATGGGCTACGCGCCCTATTTCCTCACGGTCAATTCGATCGTCAGCTTCGCGCGCGGGCAGCAGATCCTGTGCCAGGGGCGCGGCAGCGCGGCCAATTCGATCATCTGCTTCGTGCTCGGCATCACCTCGATCGACCCGATCAAGCACCAATTGCTGTTCGAGCGCTTCATCTCGGAGGAGCGCAGCGAGCCGCCCGACATCGACATCGACTTCGAGCACGAGCGGCGCGAGGAAGTGATCCAGTGGATCTACGAAAGCTATGGCCACGACCATGCCGCGCTGACCGCGGTGGTCAGCCGCTTCCGCACCCGCGGCGCGATCCGCGAGGTGGGCAAGGTGCTCGGTCTGCCCGAGGACATGACCGGCGCGCTCGCCAGCCAGGTCTGGGGCTGGTCGAACGAGGGCGTGCCGACCCAGCATGTCGAAGCGCTCCACCTCGACGCCGCCGAGCCGCGGCTGGCGCTCGCGCTCGATCTCGCCAAGCAGCTGATCGGCACGCCGCGCCACCTGTCGCAACACCCCGGCGGCTTCGTGCTGACGCGCGAGCCGCTCCACCAGCTCGTCCCGATCGAGCCTGCCGCGATGGTCGACCGGCGCGTGATCGAGTGGGAGAAGGCCGATATCGAGGAGCTCGGCTTCATGAAGGTCGACATCCTCGGGCTCGGCATGCTGGGCTGCATGCGCCGCGCTTTCGACCTGCTCGCCGCGCACAAGGGCATCGCCATGGACCTCGCCAGCCCGGCGCTGCAGGGCGACGACGCGGCGACCTACAAGATGATCCAGCAGGCCGACACGCTCGGCGTATTCCAGATCGAGAGCCGCGCGCAGATGAGCATGCTGCCGCGGATGAAGCCCCGGACCTTCTACGACATCGCGATCCAGGTCGCGATCGTGCGGCCGGGGCCGATCCAGGGCAACATGGTCCACCCCTATCTCAAGCGCCGCGAGGGCCGCGAGACGGTGGAATATCCCAACGAGGCGCTGCGCGCGGTGCTGGAGAAGACGCTGGGCGTGCCGCTGTTCCAGGAGCAGGCGATGCAGGTGGCGATCATCGGCGGCGGCTTCACCCCGGGCGAGGCGGACGAGCTGCGCCGCGCGATGGCCACGTTCAAGCTGACCGGCGGGGTCGGGCGCTTCCGCGAGCGGCTGATCGCGGGGATGCGCGGCAACGGCATCAGCGAGGCCTTCGCCGAGCGGCTGGTGGCGCAGATCGAGGGCTTCGGCAGCTACGGCTTCCCCGAGAGCCACGCCGCCAGCTTCGCCAAGATCGCCTATGCCTCGTCGTGGATGAAATGCCACCATCCCGACGTGTTCTGCGCGGCGCTGCTCAATGCGCAGCCGATGGGCTTCTACGCGCCCGCCCAGATCGTCCGCGACGCGCGCGCGCACGGCGTGGCAGTGCGCCCGCCCTGCGTGCTGGAGAGCGAGTGGGACACGGCGCTGGTGGAGGGGGAGCCGTCGGCGGCGCGCGGGGGGAGCGTGCGGTGTGGGGCGAACTCGGACGGCCGGAGAACGGCGCCCTCATCACCACCCGCTCCTCCGTCATCCCGGACTTGTTCCGGGGGCCAGGGTGCCGCGCACGCAGTGATCGAGGCACCTGCTGAGGGCTGGCTTCCGGAACGAGTCCGGGACGGCGGCTGGGGGAGAATGACGCTAGCGCCGCAACGGCCTTCGCTACCGGACCACGGTCTGCACCGCAGTGACGCGGATGCAGGGTCTGCCCCGTCAGGGCGCGATCGTGCCCCGGCCGACGCCGCAGCCCAGGGCCATGAGCGTGACCCGCGCGGCACGGGGCTCCTGCGTGCGCAGGAGCACGGCCGCTCGAACGAATTGGATCATACGTCATCGCCCACCGGCAACCCGCCACGACGCGTCGTCGCACCACTCGCCCCATTACGCCTCGGGCTGCGCGTGATCCACGGCCTCTCGGGCGAGGACGCCGGGCGGATCCTCACCGCACGCGCGCACGCGCCCTTCACCTCGGTCGAGGACCTGTGGCGCCGCTCGGGCGTGCCGCTGGCGACGCTTGAGAAACTGGCGCGCGCCGACGCCTTCCACGCGCTCGGGCTCGACCGGCGCCAGGCGCTGTGGGCGATCCGCGGGCTGGGCGAGACGCCGCTGCCGCTGCTCGCCGGGATCGAGCGGCGCGAGGAGCCGGTGACGCTCGCCCGGCTCACCCAGGGGCGCGAGGTGGTGGAAGACTATCGCGCCACGCAGATGTCGCTGCGCGCGCACCCGCTCGAATTCCTGCGCCCGCGGCTCACCGACGCGCGCGTGACTCGCTGCGGCGACCTCGCCGGGCGAGACGGCAAGATGGTCGAGGTCGCCGGCATCATCCTGGTGCGCCAGCGCCCCGGCTCGGCCAAGGGCGTCCTGTTCATCACCATCGAGGACGAGACCGGGATCGCCAACGGCATCCTCTGGCCCGACCGCTTCGAGGCGCAGCGCCGCACCGTGATGTCCTCGGCGATGGTCAGCCTGAAGGGGCGCGTGCAGCAGGAAGGCGCGGTGATCCACGTCATCGTCGATCGCGTCACCGATCTCACCGCGATGCTGCGCTCGGTCGGTGACGTCGACCTGCCGCGGCTGGTGGCACGCGGCGACGGCGCCACCTATCCCGGCGCGCCCGACCGCGGCGATAAGGGATGGCAGCCGCGCCCGCGCTCCGACTATCACTTTCGCGAGCGGCGCGACGACGTGATCCCGATCGCCAGCCACGACTTCCACTAGAGGTTGAATCGTCAGTGCGCGATCGTGCTCCGACGAACGCCGGAGCCCAGGGGCACGCGGATGACACACGCGACGCTGGGCTCCTACCTGCGTAGGAGCACGGCGGCTCGGATCAGGGCATCACGCTAAGTCACGCCATCGCTGCAACAATCTACAATCCATCGTCAGCATTTGCCGCGATCTTGCCGTCGGCCGACGCGCGCTGCCCTCTCGCTGGACGACTCGCTAATGACCGCTTCCCTGCACCAGATCGTCTATATCAGCCGTGCCACCGCGCCGCTCTCCGACGACACAGCGGCGGCGCTGTGCCGTTCCGCCGCCGAGCGTAACCGCGGCGCCCGCTTCACCGGCCTGCTGCTCCGCGGCTTTGTCCCGCGCTGAGACGGCGGTGCGTGCCGCTTCCGGACGACCGTTCCAACCCACAGCAATTTAGCTTGAACTTTCCGGTGCTTTGCAACATCGCCCGGCGGCGCGACCCCGGCCCGTGGCCGCCGCGGACGCAATCGCAGCCGGAACGCAGGACAACAGAACGGATGAGCACGGGCTCCGATCGTCGAGGCACGCATGCTGGCACTTAAGCCATCGCGTCGCGCGCGGCAGCTGCTCGGCCTGCTGCGTCACCCGATCGAGCAGGTGCGGCTGCGGCGCGCCATGGCGCGTGCGCGTCGCGCCGGCGTCGCCGCGGCACGGGGTCCTGGCACGCGACATGGGTCGTTCAAATATGTCGGCGCCTATCTCGCCGCCCCGCTCAGCCGCCGCCAGCGGCTCGCCGCGCTGATCCACCACCATGACTTTGTTGCGCGCCACGCCGCCGCGCACGGCGACACGCTGTGGCGGGCGCCGTTCACTTTGTGGGAGCGGCACGACGAGGAGGGTCGCCACCACGCGCTGTTGCTCACCCCCGCGCGGCTGGCGCCGATGGAGGGCGAGGCGGAACTCGCCTTCCTGCTCGACGGGCAGCGGCTGTTCACGCTGACCTTCGCGCTGGTGAGCGGCGCGCTGATCGGCGCGGCGGATGTGCCGGTGCTGCTCGTCGGTGGGTTGCAGGGCGGCTATCAGGTGCGCGAAGAGCTGCGCTACGCCGCGCGCGCCAATGGCGAGATCGCCGCGCCGACGCTGCTGCTGCTTGCCGCGGCGACGCTGGCGGAGGCGCTCGGCGCCGCGCTGCTGGCGGGGCCATCGAACCGGACCCAGGTGGCAGCGGGCTATGTCGTCGACGGGCGGTCGAGCACGCTCGACTATGACGAGCTCTGGGCCAAGCTCGACGGCGAGCTCACCGCCGCCGACTTCTACCTCGTCGACCCGCGCCGCGAGGAAGCCGAGGAGGGCGAGGTTTCAGGCAAGCACCGTTCGCGCACGCGGCGCCGCCGGCGCATGCGCGTCGCGCTGCGCGCCGACATGCTCGCCGCGATTGCGACGGCGACGGGTCGACCGAATTTTGTCACAACACCTTTGTAGAAAAGTACCGCGCTCAGCTTTGGCGGCGCAGTATAGTGTAAGATTTACCGGCCGATCCAACGGATTTTGCTGATTGACTCGCCTTATCTGAAAGCGCAGCGTCATGCTCGTTCCAGCGTCAACACTGGAGGCGATCATGACCGAACAGCGTCAACACGAACTCGATGATGCCGAATCGGCGCGGGTCACGCGTTTGTCGAGTGAGATCAAGGAGCGGCTCGACGAATTGGCCACGATCTTCCGCGGCGCCGTCGGGCTCGGCGAACTGCCCGAAGGCGCGCTCAAGTTCGAGGCCAAGACGGTGAAGCATGGCGAGCGCCGGCTCCAGACCGTCGAGCTGATCTGTGACGGCAGCGAGTGCGGCTGCATCACCACTTTCCCGAACGGCCGGGTCTTGGTCGAATGGCCCTGCGGGACTGCGGGCTGAGGCCGACGCCTATCGCGTAACCTGCCCGTAGCGCTGCTGCAGCGCACGCGTGACGCCATTGGTCCAGCCGAAGCCGTCCTGAGTCGGATATTCGCCGCCGCCGCCGGCGCGGCTCTCCTCGACGTCATATTTCTCGAGCAGCTTGCCCGAGGCGCGATACTCGCGCTCCACGGTGGCGAGGAAGCGCGTGCCGATCTGCCGCGCCACGCGCTCGGCGCCGTAGCGACGCAGCCCCTCGACAGCAACCCATTGCAGCGGCGCCCAGCCGTTGGGCTTGTCCCACTGCTGCCCGGTAGCCGCCGCGGTGGTGCGCAGTCCGTTGGCGGCGAGCAGGTCTCGCTCGATCGTCAAGGCGACGCGCGTGCCGCGCGACCGCGACGCCACCTCGGTGAACAGCGGATAAGCGGTCGCCGCGGTGACGCCAGCGCGCAGTCGCGCAGCGGCAAGGTCATAGTCGCCGTAGCGGCCGTCGCCTTCGCTCCACAGCCAGCGCTCGATCGCCTGGCGGCGGGTCGTCGCGGCGCGCTCGAACGTCGCCGCACAGGGCCGCGCGAGCGTCCGACAGCGCGCGGCGATCGCGCGCTCCATGCCGTAGAGCAGGCTGTTAAGGTCAGCGGGAATGATCTTCGTCGTGTCGATCGTCGCCAGCGTCCGCCCGTCGGCGAACCAGCGCGAGCTATAGTCCCAGCCGCTCTCCGCGCCGGCGCGCAGGTCGTTGTAGACTCGCGCGTCGCCCTTTCCGGTCTCGACGTCCTCGCGATAGCTCTCGTCGCGCGGGGTCGACTTGCCGTCACCGTAATGCTGGAGGCGCGCGCCGTCGGGCATGGTCGCGGAGCGCTGCTCGACCCAGAAACGATGCTCGGCGAGCAAGGCGTCGAGCCAGCGCGCCTGGGTGGCGCGATCGACGTCGCGCACCAGACCCATCATGAGATAGAGGAACGGCGGCTGCGAGCGGCTGACGTAATAGGTCCGCGTGCCGTTGGGAACATGGCCGAAGCGCTCGACCAGCGAGACGAAGTTCTCGATCATGTCGCGGGTGAGTGGCCGCTGGCCGTCCGCCTCCAGGCCCAGCATCGTGAAATAGCTGTCCCAGTAATACATCTCGCGGAAACGCCCGCCGGGCACGACGTAGCGCCGCGGCAGCGCGAGCGCGGAGGAGCCCGGCGGCGGGCTCAGCGGCGGCCGGGTGAGCTGCGGCCAAAGCGCGCGGATGTGATCGGAGAGCGGCGGCCGCGCCGTGCTGGGAGGCGCGGTGCGGGCCGGCTCGGGCACGTCGAAATTGGCGAGCACGAAGGCGCGCAGCCCGGCATCGTCGAGCGCCCCGGCGCGGGCATAGTCGGCCATGATCGCGGCGGGGCTGCGCTTGGGAGTGGCGTCGGCGAAGGTCTTCCCGTCAGGGAAGAGCCGGCGGCGCTGCACCTGGTCGAACAACGCGCCGAACAGCTCGACGGGCGAGGCGGGGTAGGCGCGCGCGGTCGCGGTGGGAGCGGCGGGCTCGGAGATCGCGGCAACCGTCTGGGCCGCAGCACCGGCGGGCAGCAGCGCGAGCAGCAGCACCGTGGCCCCCATTGTGATCCCGCGCACGCGGGAGTCCGGGCGATCCGCCCGTCGCGGCGCGCGGCACTGTTCGGCCCGGGCCTCCTGCCTTCGCAGGAGCACGGCGCCGGCAGGGGGAACGTCGGCGCTCCGGCGGGAACCGCGCACCGCCGACGCGCCAACGTTCGGACCGCTCACTCCACCACCTGCTCGATCGCGCCGAAGATCGTGTGGTGGCGATCGTCCTCGGCCCAGATCCGCACCGTGTCGCCGCGGCGCAGGAAGGGCGTGCTCGCCTCTCCGCCGCGCAGCGTCTCGACCGCGCGCTGCTCCGCGATGCAGGAATAGCCCAGCCCGCCCTCGCCGATGGGTCGGCCGGGGCCGCCATCGGGGTCGCGATTGGAGACGGTGCCCGAGCCGATGATCGTGCCTGCGCCGAGCCGGCGCGTCCGCGCCGCGTGCGCAATCAGCGCACCGAAGTCGAAGGTCATATCCGTGCCCGCATCGGCGCGGCCGAACGGCTGGCCGTTCCGCTCGACCGCCAGGCGGCGGTGCAGCTTGCCGTCGCGCCACCACGCGCCGAGCGACTCGGGCGTGACGAACACCGGCGAGAAGGACGAGGCGGGCTTGGACTGGAAGAAGCCGAATCCCTTCGCTACCTCGTCCGCGATCAGCCCGCGCAGCGACACGTCGTTGGTCAGCCCGACCAGCCGGATCAGCCCGAGCGCGTCGTCACGCGTCGTGCCCTGCGGCACGTCGCCGGTCACGACCACCACCTCGGCCTCGAAGTCGGCGTCCCAACCCTCCTCCGCGAGCGCGATCGGGTCGCGTGCGCCGAGGAACGAGTCCGAGCCGCCCTGGTAGAGCAAGGGATCGTGCCAATAGCTCTCGGGCAGCTCGGCGCCGCGCGCCTGCCGCACCAGCGCGACATGGTTCACATAGGCCGAGCCGTCGGCCCATTGGTACGCGCGCGGCAACGGCGCGGCGGCATCATGCTCGTGGAAGCGCGCGCGCGGGATCGCCTCGTTGCGCAGGTCGGTGGCGAGCAGCTCGAGCGTGGGCGCGATGCGCTCCCAATCGTCGAGCGCGGCCTGGAGCGTGGGGCAGAGATGCGCCGCATCGGCGTACCAGGCGAGGTCGTCCGAGACCACGACGAGGCGACCGTCGCGCCCCTCTTTCAGGCTGGCGAGTTTCATGCGCTGCTCCTCTCCGCGTCAGGCGTAACGCGGAAGCGCGCGGCGCGCCACCCTGCCGCCGCCCCTCAGCCCGCCAGCAACGCGCGTACCTTGCCCGCCAGTGCCTCCATCGCGAAGGGCTTGGTGAGCAGCCCCATATGAGGCGCGAGCTGGCCGCCGCCGATCACCGCATTCTCGGCAAAGCCGGTGATGAACAGCACCTTCAGCGCGGGGATCAGCGCCAGCGCGGCGTCGGCGACCTGGCGGCCGTTCATCTGCCCTGGCAGGCCGACGTCGGTCACCAGCAGGTCGGGCCGCGCCCCCGCGCCGAGCAGTCGTAGCGCCGCCGCACCGTCGCCCGCCTCCAGCGTGGCATAGCCCAGCCCGGCGAGCACCTCGACCACCAGCATCCGGATCGTCGGCTCGTCGTCTACGACCAGCACCACCGACGTCCCCTGCGCCGCCGGCGCCTGGTCGAGCGGCAGCGCCGCCTCCTCGTCGCCGCCTGCCGCGCCATAATGGCGCGGCAGGTAGATGCACAATGTCGTCCCCTGCCCGACCTCGCTGTAGATCCGCGCCTGCCCGCCCGACTGACGCGCGAAACCGTAGATCATCGACAGGCCCAGCCCGGTCCCCTCGCCGAGCGGCTTGGTGGTATAGAAAGGATCAAAGGCGCGCGCCTGCACCTCAGGCGTCATGCCCGTGCCGGTGTCGCTGACGCACAGCGAGAGATATTGGCCGGGCGGCAGGTCGCGCTCGCGCGCGGCGCGCTCGTCGAGCCAGCGGTTGGCGGTCTCGATCGTGATACGGCCGCCTTCGGGCATCGCGTCGCGCGCATTGATGCACAGGTTGAGCAGCGCGTTCTCGAGCTGGTTGGGATCGACGAGCGCCTCCCACAGCCCGCCCGCCCCGACCACCTCCAGCGTGATCGCCGGCCCGACGGTGCGGCGGACCAGATCCTCCATGTCGCTGACCAGCCGGTTGACGTCGGTCGGGCGCGGGTCGAGCGTCTGCCGGCGCGAGAAGGCGAGCAGCCGGTGCGTCAGCGCCGCGGCGCGGCGCGTCGCGCCCTGCGCCGCGGTGACGTAGCGATCGAGCTCGGCGACGCGGCCCTGCGCCACGCGCACCTGGATCATCTCCAGCGCGCCCGAGATGCCGGTCAGCAGATTGTTGAAATCGTGCGCGAGGCCGCCGGTGAGCTGGCCCACCGCCTCCATCTTGTGCGCCTGGCGCAGCTGCTCCTCGGCGCGCATCAGTTCGGTGGTGCGCGCCTCCACCTCCTGCTCGAGATGCGCGGTGAGATCGGCCAGCTCGCGCTCGGCGCGGCGGCGCTCGACCGCGTCGCGCGTCCGCTCGGCCACCTCGCGGACGAATCCCTGTTCCTCGTCGGTCCACCGACGCGGCTGGGCGTGGTTGAGGTACAGCAAAGCGACAAAGCCGCCCTGCTCGGTCACCGGCATGTTGATGAAGGACATGGCGGCGAGCTGGCGCAGGCCCTCGGCGGTGTCGCGCGTGCGCGGGTCGAGCCGCACGTCCTCGATCGCGACGGTGACGCCGCGCTTCAGATCCTCGATGTACGAGCCATAGTCGCGGAAGTGCAGCACCGCCGGCAGCGGGTCGATGCCCGGCCCGCAGAAGGCGCGCTCGGTGGTGATCGTCTCCGCCGCGGCATCGACGATGCCATAGCCGGCGCGGCTGACGTCGAGCGCGCGCCCCAGTACCCTGGCGGCGGCGAGCGCGAGGTCGCCGGCGTCGCCGGGCTCGCGCAGCCGGTCGCCCAGCTCGACCAGCGCGGCAAGGCGCAACTCGGCGCGCTTGCGCTGGTCGATGTCGAAACTGACGCCGGGGAAGTTGACGGCCGCACCCTCGGCGTCGCGGTCGACCCGCCCCTGCGCCGCGACCCAGCGCGTGCGCCCCTCCGCGTCGACGAGGCGGTACTCGGAATCGAACGGCGCACCGCTGACGATGCTGTGATCGATCGCCTCGCGCACGCGCGGCAGGTCATCGGGATGGATGCCGCCGAAGAAGTCGGTGATCGGCGCGCCGTCGCGCGCCAACTCGGGGTCTACGCCATATAGCGCGGCGAAGCCCGTGTCGGAGGTGACCCGATCGGCGCGAATGTCCCAGTTCCAGCGCCCGATACTGGGCGCGTCGGCGGACGCGCGCGGGCGCGGCGTCGGAGCGGACGGTTCGGTCATGTCAGAGAGGCTGCTCGGAGAATGTCACCCCGTCCAAACACCATCATGGGCCAGGGGTTCAACGCCGCGACCTTGACTTTTTGCTGCACTTGCGCCATCTGCGCCGCATCGAGACGTATGCAGCGTGATCGGGCCCTCGCGGGCTCAGGCTCCGTTTCGGTTGTTGTTTCAGGGCTTCCCAAGTCACGCGGGGCGTCATTCTCCCCCGCCACCCGTGCGTCCTCGCGGCGCGCGGTGGGCCTGTTTCGCAGGATTTTCACATGTCATTCTCTCATCTCGGCCTCGCCGAGCCGCTCGTCCGTGCGCTCGAGGCCAAAGGCTATAGCGAGCCGACCCCGATCCAGCGCGACAGCATTCCGCTGCTGCTCGAGGGCAAGGATCTGCTCGGCATCGCGCAGACCGGCACCGGCAAGACCGCGGCGTTCGTGCTGCCGTCGATCCAGCGCCTGTCCGAGGCGAACAAGCGCGTGCTGCCGACGCATTGCCGCATGCTGGTACTGGCGCCGACGCGCGAGCTCGCCAGCCAGATCGCCGAATCGGCGCGCGGCTACGGCCAATTCTCCAAGATGTCGGTCGCGACCGTGTTCGGCGGCACCAGCATCGCCAAGAACCGCAACGACGTCGCGCGCGGCGTCGATATCCTGGTCGCCACGCCGGGTCGCCTGATCGACGTGATCGAGCAGGGCTTCCTCAACCTGTCGATGCTCGAGATCCTGGTGCTCGACGAGGCCGACCAGATGCTCGACCTCGGCTTCATCCACGCGCTGAAGAAGATCGTGCGCATGCTGCCGCGCAAGCGTCAGTCGCTGTTCTTCTCGGCGACGATGCCGCCGTCGATCCGCCAGCTCGCCGACCAGTTCCTCACCGATCCGGCGACCGTCTCGGTGGTGCCGCAGGCGACCACCGCGGAGCGCGTCGATCAGTCGGTCATCTTCTGCAACCAGAGTGAGAAGCAGGCGCTGCTGACGATCCTGTTGCAAGAGACCAAGATCGACCGCGCGCTGGTGTTCACGCGCACCAAGCACGGCGCCGATCGCGTCGTGAAGCTGCTCGCGGGCAATGGCATCGCGTCGAACGCGATCCACGGCAACAAGTCGCAGCCGCAGCGCGAACGCGCGCTGGCGGCGTTCAAGGCGGGCGAAGTGCCGATCCTGGTCGCCACCGACATCGCCGCGCGCGGCATCGATGTGTCGGGGGTGAGCCACGTGTTCAACTTCGAGCTGCCCAACGTGCCCGAGCAATATGTCCATCGTATCGGCCGCACCGCGCGCGCCGGGCGCAGCGGCGAGGCGATCGCCTTCTGCGCGGACGACGAGCGGCCGTACCTCAAGGATATCGAGAAGCTGACGCGCCAGAAGGTGGCGCAGCATGAGCTGCCCGAGGATTTCCTGCGCCGCGCCGAGCAGCTCAAGAGCGAGCGGGTGAAGGCGATCGGTGCGGACCCCGCGCCGCGCGAGGACCGTCCGCGCGGCGCCCGCCCGCCGGCGCGTCCCAAGGCGACGCACGCGCCGCGCCCGAGCGCTGGCTCGCCGCAGAGCCGCAACTACGCCAATGCGAGCGCCGGGGCGGCCGGCGGCAACGGTGGCGGCAACCGCCGCCGTCGCGGCGGCCGCGGCCGCGGTGCCGGCGGCGGTGCGGGAGCGCCCGCCGGCCGCTGAGCCGGTGAGAGTGCGATCGACGGTCTGAGAGGTGGGTCGATCCTCCCCCGAGAGGGGAGGATCGACGAGCGCCGCATCCCGCTCCCGCTACTTCGCCGCCTTGCGCAGCGCGAGCCGCACCAGCGCGTCGAGCCCGACACCCGTGCCCAGCTCCTCCTCCGCCGCGGCGACCGCGGCGCTCGCCTCGGCGGGACGGAAGCCGAGGTTGAGCAGCGCCGACACCGCGTCCGCGCTCGCCCCCGCGGGCACCACCTGCGCCGCCGCAGCCGGCCCGAGCGCCACCCCGCCGACCTTGTCCTTGAGCTCGCGCACGATCCGCTCGGCCAGCTTCGGGCCGACCCCATTGGCGCGCGCCACCGTCGCCTTGTCCTGCGCCATCACCGCGCGGCTCAGATCGTTGGGCTCGAGCGCGGAGAGGATCGCCAGCGCGACGCGGGCGCCCACCCCTTGCACCCCGGTGAGCAGCCGGAACCAGTCGCGCTCCGCGGCATTCGCGAAGCCGACCAGCCGCAGGAAATCCTCGCCGACCAGCAGCTCGGTGTGAACGAGGCAGGCCTCGCCCGCGGGCGGCAGCGCGGCCAGCGTGCGCGCCGAGGCGCCGACGAGATAGCCGACGCCGGCGACCTCGATCACCGCGTGATCGATCCCGGTCGACGCGACCAGCCCCTTGAGATGCGCGATCATGCGCGCGGCGTTAGGCGATGCCGGGCCGGCCGTCGATGGGGCGCTTCAGTGATCCCATCTTGTCCCGTCATCCCGGCCTCGCGCCGGGATCCATGGTGTCGCGCAAACATCGCGCGGAGCGTGCGCGGCACGAAGGATCCCGGGTCAATCCGGGGTGACGGAGGGTCCGGACGCAGTCGCTACGCCTCAGAACCCCGCGCTGATCGTTGCGAACACCTGGCGCGGCGCGACCGGGAAGAAGTTGTAGGTCCCGCTCGCCGCGGCGATGCTGATCGTGCTGGCGCCGCGCTGGCCCGTTAGATTGGTGACATTCAGGCTCACGCCCAGCTTCTTCGCCAGCCCTTCGCCCGACAGCGGCATGTCGAAACCGATGCGGCCGGAGAGCGTGAAATAGCCCTTGACGCTCAAGTCGTTGGTATAAGTGGCGTAGCGCTTGCCGATATAGTCGCCGATCAACTGCAGTTCGACGCCGTCAGTGCGCAGCGTGGCCACCGTCTTGTTGAGCCACTCGGGCGAACCGGGCACCTTCTTGCCCGCGGTCGGCACCACGGTCTGCGCCGCGCCGACGGTATAATCGTCGTCGTAACGTGAATTGTTGTATGACAGCGCGTTGTACAGCGAGAAGGTGTCGCCGAAGCGGAGTGTGCCGGCGACGTCGACACCATCGGTGGTCACGCTGCCGACGTTCGCCAGGATCGACGCGCCGCTCACCACCGCGCTGATCGTCTGCGTCGGGCTGACGCCGAGCAGCCGGTTCGAGAAGTCGACGTGGTAGTAGCTGATCTGCCCCTCGAAGCCGGTAATCGGGCCGAGATCGAGCGCGCGGCGCGTACGCACGCCGCCCTCATAGGTCCAGCTCGTCTCAGGCTTGGTCTGATCCTTGAACGCCTCGAACAGCGTCTGGCTGCCCAGCGCGAAGGGCGACAGGCCTGCCGCCGCGCTCGTCTGGAACTGGCGAATGTTCTTCTGCGCGTTGACGAACACCTGCTCGCTCGCGGTCATGTCCCAGAGCACACCGGCCTGGGGCAGGAACCATTCGTCGGTGTTGAGCCGGCCGACCGGCAACTCGCGCGAGCCGGTGAACGAGCCCGGGATCGGCTGCACCGGCACCGCCTGGCGCGCCTTCTGGAACGTGCTCTTGAAGCCGGCTTGCACCAGCAACGTCGGTACGACCTGCCACGCGTCCTGGATATGCGTCTGGATCTCCTCAACGCGCACCTCACTGCCATATTGCGTGATCAGCGGGTCGGCGTAGCTGTTGGGGCGGCGGTAGACCGAGCTGGGGTCGTTGATGTCGAAGGCGTACCAACGGCGATAGCTCGACGAGCTCTGCCGCTCGTACCAGCCGCCCAGCTCGATCTGGTGATTGCCCAGCTCGACCTTGAGCGTCGACAGGCCGCCGTAGCGGTCGATGCGATATTCGGTGGTGCGCGTCGCCAGCCCCGAGTTGCCGAAGATCGTCGACAGCCGCGCGAGGTTGGTCGGCGACGTGGGGCTGCTGCCGGCGGCGCCCGGGTAATAATAAGAGAACAGCAGCGGCAGGCCGGCGGCGGTGATCGGGCCGGCGATGATGCCGACACCGTCATTGTGGTGGAAATACACCTGGTTCGACCAGGTCACCCGGTCGGTCGCGCGCCAGTCGTATTTGGCATAGCCGAGATAGTCGGTGCGCAGCGCGCCGCCGTAATAGTTGCTGTAGTTACTGCCTGCCGCGGCATAGCTCGGCGCGCCGTTGTACGCATATTGATTGTTGAAATACTTCAGCGTGTTGGCGAGGTCGGAATAGAGGAAGGGGCGAATGTAGGGCTGATAGGTCTGCGTCGCGGAGACCACCGTCGCGTCCTCGTTGGGCTCGGTCTTGTCCGAATAAGCGAAATAGACGCTCAGCTTGCCGCGGCTGTCCTCGTGCACCAGCTTGGCATTGCCCTGCCAGCCGTTCTGATAGCCGTTGAAGTCCCACGCCCGCGCACGCTGGCGCACGCCCGAGACATAGAGCCGCGTGTTCTGCCCGATGTCGCCGCTGTCGAGGCGAAGATAGGAGCGCGTCGCCTGATAGCTGCCGACGGTCTGCGCCGCGGTGAGGCCGAAGTCGGCGCGCGGATCGCTCGAGAAGGTGTCGATCGTGCCGCCGAGATTGCTGGTCGAGGCGGTGCCGAGGTCGCCCGCGCCCGAGGCCAGGGTGACGCGGCCGACATTCTCCGAGATGATCGCGCGCTGCGGGCTTAGCCCGTTGTAATTGCCATATTGCTGGTCGCCGAGCGGGACGCCGTCGAGCGTGTAGCCGAGCTGCTGCGCGTTGAAGCCGTGGATGAAGAGCGAAATGTTCTGCTCGTTGTTGCCCCACGGATCGGCGGTGAGATAGGTCACGCCGGGCAACGTCTGCAGCGCCTTGAGCGGGCTGATGCCGGGCAGGATCTTCTGGATCTCGACGTTGCCGACCTGCGTGACCGAGCGGGTCACCGCGCCGGTGACGACGACGTCGGTGGCGGCGGTGTCGTCGGTCGTCGCCGGGTCGGCGCCGGGTGCGGGATCCGCGGGCGCGGCGGCGGCGGTCGCAGACGCGGCGCCGGTGCCGTCGCGCACGATCTGCGAGTCCTGCGCCGCGGCGGGCGCCACCGGGAGGGCGAGTGCGGCCGCGCCGGCGAGCAGCATCCTACGGTTCATGTGATCGTTCCCCAGCGGGCGCTGATCCGCCCGTCTGCGCTGCGCTGTGCGAGCGCGATCTTGCGGCGCGATGACGTTACTGGGTCAGTTCAATGACATGCGGTGGAAGGTGCGCTGGGTGGTGGTGAAGGCTGCGTCATCACGTCCAAGATGCGCCGCCCCGACGTCACCGGAGCGGGCCGCCGCAAACCTTCGTCATCCGGGACTGGTCCGGGATCCACCGTTCCGCGCGAGCAACGCTCTCGGCAACAGCGGCACCGTGGATCCCGGAACAAGTCCGGGATGACGGAAGAAGCTAAGGGAAGGCCCGCGCAGGCCGCGGCCCACGAACCCCCTTTCACACCGTCGCGGTGATCGCCTTCAGGTCGACGATCGGGCGCGCGCCGAAATGCTGGATCACCTCGGCGGCGCAGATCGCGCCGAGCGTCAGCGATGCCTGAAGCGACTTGCCGCGCGCCTGGCCGAACAGGAAGCCCGCCGCGAACAGGTCGCCCGCGCCGGTGGTGTCGACCACCTTGTCGATCGGCTGTGCCGGCGCCGTCACGCGCTCGTCGCCCGCAATCGCGGTGGCGCCGCGCTCGCTCAGCGTGACGACGACCAGCGGCACCTTGTCCTTCACCGCCGCGATCGCCGCCTCGACGTCGCCCGTCTCGGTCAGCGACATCACTTCCGCCTCGTTGGCGAACAGCAGATCGATCAGCCCGGCGTCGATCAGGTCGTGGAAGGCGGCGCGGTGGCGGTCGATCACGAACTCGGCGGAGAGCGTGAAGACCACCTTGCGGCCCGCCGCGCGCGCGACATCGATCGCGGCGCGCATCGCCGCACGCGGCTCCTCCGGATCCCACAGATAGCCCTCGAGATAGAGGTAGCGCGCGTCCGCGATCAGCGCGCGGTCTAGCGCCGCCTCGGGCAGATAGTGCGAGGCGCCGAGGAAGGTGTTCATCGTGCGCTGCCCGTCGGGGGTGACGAAGATCAGGCAGCGGCCGGTGGTCGGCGCGCCGGCGCGCGCGGGCGTGTCGAAGCGGATGCCCGCCGCGCGGATGTCGTGCGCGAAGACGTCGCCGAGCTGGTCGTCGGCGACCTGGCCGATGAAGGCGCAGGACGCGCCCAGCGCCGCCATGCCCGCGATCGTGTTCGCCGCCGAGCCGCCCGACACTTCCTGCCCCGGCCCCATCTTGGCGTAGAGCGTGTCCGCCTCCTCCGGCGAGAAGACCAACGCCATCGCCCCCTTGGTCATGCCGTTCTCGGCGACGAAAGCGTCGCTCGCGGGCGAGAGGATGTCGACGATGGCGTTGCCGATCGCGACGACGTCGTAGCGGGGTTCGGTCAAGGGGTTGGTCCTGCTGTCCGGGAAAGCGCCCGCCTATCCGCCGCCCGCGGCTTGCGCAACCGCGGCGCAGGGCGCATCGCTGCGCGACGATGCTGCGCGCGCTGCTGCTCTCGATCGGTCAGCTCGGCGACCCTCCGGTGCTCCGCGTGCTGGCGCAGTCGCTCGCGGTGACGCTGGCGCTGTTCGCCGCGCTGGCGCTCGGCTTGTGGTGGCTGGTCGACGCCGCGTTGGCGGGCTGGGCCTATCACGGCGCGATGGCGGGGCTGGCGGCGGTGATGGTGACCGCGCTCGCCTTCTGGCTGCTGTTCCGCGCCATCGCGATCCTGGTGGTCGGGCTGTTCGCCGACCGCATCGTCGCGGCGGTCGAGCGACGCCACTATCCCGACGCGGCAGCAAGCGCGCGCGAGGTGCCGCCGGCGCGCGGGCTGGCGATGGGGCTCGGCTCCGCGGCGCGCTTCGTCCTGGTCAACCTGTTGCTGCTGCCCGTCTATCTCGCGCTGCTCGTCACCGGCGTCGGCACTGCGGCATTGTTCTTCCTCGTCAACGCCTGGCTGCTCGGGCGCGATCTCGGCGACATGGTGGCGGCGCGCCACCTGCCACGCGCGGCGATGCGAGACTGGCGCGCGGCGACCGCGGGGCGGCGCTTCGCGCTGGGGCTTGCCGGCACCGCTTTGTTCGTGGTTCCGCTGCTCAACGTCCTCGCCCCCGTGCTCGGCGCGGCGATGGCGACCCACCTGTATCACGGAGCCCGTCGATGATCCCGTCCCGCCGTGTCGCCGCGCTGCTCCCCGTCTTCGCGATCGCGGGCTGTACCGCCGCCACCGCACCGACCACCGCGGCGCGTCCGCAACCCGTCGCGGCGGCGCTGCCGAGCCTCGGGCTGCAAAGCGTGATCGGGCAAGATGCCGCCGCGTTGGTGCGCAGCTTCGGTCCGCCCGACGCCGACGTGCGCGAGGGGACGGCGCGCAAGCTGCAATTCTCCAGTGCGATCTGCATCCTCGACGCCTATCTCTACCCACCCAGCGGGGGCAGCGGCGAGGCCAAGGTGACCTGGGTCGACTCGCGCCAGCGCGACGGCCGCTCGATCGATCGCGCCAGCTGCGTGGCGGCGCTGGCACGGCGCGACGGGGGGAAATAACAGGGATTGGCGGTCTGGCGCGACAGCAACGGCTTACCAGCCGTTCCGACTCACGCAGATCCTCCCCGCTCGGCGGGGAGGATTGAGATGGGCCCAGCCATCCCGCGCTAGCCCCGGCGCGCGCGCTCGCCTAGGCTCGGCCAGGACAAGGGGGCGTCGGGTGGCGGATAACGGGATCGCGGTCAGCGCCGAGGCGCTGGTGAAACGCTACGGCGAGCGGCGCGTCGTCGACGGGGTCGACCTCGTGGTGCCCGCGGGCGCGATCTACGGCGTGCTCGGTCCCAATGGCGCCGGCAAGACCACGACGCTGCGCATGCTGCTTGGCATCATCGAGCCCGACTCAGGCAAGCGTCGCCTGCTCGGCAGCGACGCCCCGCGCGACGTCGGCGACCGTGTCGGCTACCTGCCCGAGGAGCGCGGGCTCTACCCTTCAATGACCGCGCGCGAGGCGATCGCGTTCATGGGCGCGCTGCGCGGGCTGGAGTGGCGCACCGGCCGCGCGCGCGCCGCCGAGCTGCTCGAGGCGGCCGGGCTGGGCGACGCGATCGACGGCAAGATCCGCAAGCTCTCCAAAGGCATGGCGCAGCTGGTCCAGCTGCTCGGCGCGGTCGTCCACCGCCCCGACCTGCTGGTGCTCGACGAGCCCTTCTCCGGGCTCGACCCGGTCAACCAGGAGCGGTTGGAAGCGCTGATCCGCGCCGAGCAGGCGCGCGGCGCCACCATCCTCTTCTCCACCCATGTCATGCAGCACGCGCAGCGGCTGTGCGACCGGCTCGCGATCATCGCGCGCGGGCAGCGCCGCTTCGAGGGCACGGTCGACGAGGCGCGCGCGCTGCTGCCGCAGCACGTCCATTACGTGCCGCACCGCGCCGACCCGGCGATCGCCGCGCTGCTCCCCGCCGACGCGCGCGGCGACGGCGAGGGCTGGCGCTTCCAGCTGCCGAGCGACGGGATCGAGGCGGTGCTCACCCGGCTGATCGCGGCCGGGCACGGTATCGCCGGCCTGTCGATCGAGCGACCCGGCCTGCACGAGGCGTTCGTGCGAGTCGTCGGCGAGCAGGAGGCGCGCGCGTGACCCAGCTTCGCCGCCATCTCCGCCAGACGCTGACGATCGCGCGCCGCGACTTCGTCGCCACCGTCTTCACCCCGATCTTCCTGCTGTTTCTGTTCGCGCCGTTGATCATGGCGTCGTTCGGCGCGGTCGGCGGCATGGGGGCGGCGAGCGCGTCGGACAGTTCGGCCGCGCGCACCCGGCTGGTGGTGCTGCTGCCCGCGGCGGCGGCGCGGCGCGTGCTCGACGCGGACGCGCGCTGGCGGCCGCTGCTCGCAGGCGACTCGCGCCAGCCGCGCGTCGAGGCGCGCACCCCCGCGTCCGACCCCGCGCGCCAGGCTGCCGCGACGCTCGCCGCGGGCGCGCACGGCCACGATTCGGTCGACGTCGCCGCGGTGCTCTACGGCCCGCTCGATCGCCCGGCGGTGCTCTATGCCGCGGGCGACCGCGGCGGCGCGCGCTACCTCGCCGGCCTCGCGCGCGATGCCGCACTGGCCGAGCGCGCCGGCGCCGCACCGGCGGCGGCGCGGCTCACCGCGGTGCAGACCAGCGCGCCGTCGCAGGGCGTGCGCAAGGCGACCGGCTTCTTCGCGGTCTTCGGCATCTTCTTTCTCACGCTGTTCCTCTCCGGCCAGGTCGCCGGGACGATGGCGGAGGAGCGCAACAACAAGGTGATCGAGGTGCTCGCCGCGGCGGTGCCGCTGGAGAGCGTGTTTCTGGGCAAGTTGGTCGGCATGTTCGGGGTGGCGGTGCTGTTCGTCACGTTCTGGGGCGTGGTGATCAGCCAGCTCGGCGCGCTGCTGCCCGGCGACGTCGGCGATTCGCTGCGGACGCTCGCGCCGGCGGTCGGCGGCGGCTGGTTCGCGCTGCTGTTCGGCGGCTACTTCACCATGGCCTATCTGCTGCTCGGCTCGGTCTTCCTCGGCGTCGGCGCGCAGGCGGCGACGATGCGCGAGATCCAGATGCTGTCGTTGCCGATCACGATCATCCAGGTGGCGATGTTCGCGCTCTCCTCGGCGGCGGTGTCGCATTCGGACAGCTGGGTGGCGACGTTCGCCGAGCTGTTCCCGCTGTCTTCGCCGTTCGCGATGGCGGGGCGCGCGGCGAGCGACGCGGCACTGTGGCCGCACGCCGCCGCGCTGGCGTGGCAGGCCTTGTGGGTGGCGATCTTCATCACCGTCGGCGCGCGGCTGTTCCGTCGCGGCGTGCTCCAGTCGGGCAGCCCGACACCGGTGTGGAAGCGGCTGTTCAGACGCCGCTGAGAAGCGTCAAGCGGCACCGTATACGGCATCCTCGCTGTCGCTTTTTTGCAACGCTCGGCGACTGTGTTGCAGTGCAGGACGAAAGCGCTTTCCGCTGTCATGTAAGAGACATAATCGGACGTCATCGGCGCGCCCAACGACGACGAATTCCGTCGCGCACCAGGCCAGGCGCCATAGGGGACATCATCCGATGCGAAACAACCTTCTCGTAGGCGCGGCGCTGGTCGCACTCGTCGCGCCTGCCGCCGCCATGGCGCAGGAAACCACCTCGACGATCCGCGGCACCGTCACGGCCGAGGGCGCACCGGTGGCCGGCGCGTCGGTTGAGGTCGTCAACGTCCCCTCGGGCACGCGCTCGACCGCCACGACCGACTCGCG
Source organism: Sphingomonas phyllosphaerae (assembly GCF_029623345.1). Classification (GTDB taxonomy): domain Bacteria; phylum Pseudomonadota; class Alphaproteobacteria; order Sphingomonadales; family Sphingomonadaceae; genus Sphingomonas; species Sphingomonas phyllosphaerae_C. Next base: position 44,503 of record NZ_JAPYKH010000012.1, on the reverse strand, counting down.
CGGCAGCTTCAACGCCACCGGCCTGCGGCCGGGCGGCCCCTATTCCGTCACGGTTCGCGCGACCGGTTATGCCGACACCACCGTCACCGACGTGACCACGATCGTGGCGCAGACCTTCGACCTGCCGATCGAGCTGGCCGCCGAAGGCACCGACATCGTCGTCACCGCAGCCTCGATCCCGAGCGCGCGCACCGTCAGCCAGGGCCCGGCCACCGTGCTCAACGCCGAGAAGATCGGCACCATCGCCTCGGTCAACCGCGACATCCGCGATCTGATGCGCCGCGACCCGCTGGCGCGTCTCGACGACACGCCCAGCGGCGGCCGCGCCGTCAGCTTCGCCGGCCAGAACGCGCGCTTCAACCGCTTCACCGTCGACGGCGTGCCGATCACCGACAATTTCGGCCTCAACCCGGACGGCCTGCCGAGCCGCCGCTCGCCGATCCCGCTCGACGCGATCGGCCAATTCCAGACCAAGGTCGCGCCCTATGACGTGCGCGAGGGCAATTTCCAGGGCGGCGTCGTCAACGTCATCCTGAAGTCCGGCACCAACGAGTTCCACGGCACCGGCTTCTACTCCTATTCGGCGGACGAGCTGAGCGGCACCAAGACCAAGGCGGGCCCGGGTGTGCCCACCGGCGAGGTGATCCTGCCCAATTACAAGTACGAGAATTACGGCGCCGAACTCTCCGGCCCGATCATTAAGGACAGGTTGTTCTTCATGGTCGCCGGCGAGCGCCTGCGCGCGCCGCGCCCGATCGCCGAGGGTCCCAGCGACAACAATGCCGGTACCTCGATCCCCAACCTGTCGCTCGCCGACATCAACAACGTCTCGGCGATCGCGCAGTCGCGCTACGGCTATGACACCGGCGGTGTCGTCAGCAGCAACCAGGACAAGGACGACCGCCTCGTCGCCCGCATCGACGCCAATCTCTCGGACACGCAACGGCTGGCGCTGACCTACAGCTACGCCGAGGACTCGATCGTCCTCACCAACAACACCAGCGCCAACCCCAGCTCGCCCAGCCTCGGACTCGCGTCCAACGCCTATCTCCAGGGCAACAAGCTGCACACCGGTGTGATCCAGCTGAACTCGGACTGGTCGGACAGCTTCTCGACCGAGGCGCGCGGCTTCTACAAGAAGTACACGCGCATCCAGGACCCGCTGCAGGGCCGCGGCTTCGCCGAGATGCGCGTCTGCACCGCACCGACCTCGGACCGCACCAACCCCGGCGCCGCCGGCGCCGGCGCCTCGCTCAACTGCGCGCCGGGCTATGCCACGGTCTCGTTCGGTCCGGACGTGTCGCGCCAGTTCAACGCGCTCAGCACCGAGACCTGGGGCGGCACGCTGCAGGCCCGCGTGACCCGCGAGGGCCATGACCTGCGCATCTTCACCGACATCCAGCATGTCGACGTGTTCAACGCCTTCCTCAGCTCGTCCAACCCGCGCGCCGGCACCACCGGCTCTTATTATTTCGATTCGCTGGCGGACTTCCAGGCGGGCAACGCGCAGCGCTTCGGCTACACCAACGCGGTACCGACGCTTGACCCGAACAACGCCGCGGCGCAGTTCAACTACTGGCAATATGCGTTCGGCGTGCAGGATGTCTGGAGCATCACCCCGACGCTGAACTTCGCCTATGGCATGCGCTACGACCTGTACGGCAGCCACAGCCGCCCGCCGCTCAACCCGGCCTTCACCCAGCGCTACGGCTTCACCAACCGCGAATTCATGTCCGGCCGCGGGCTGTTCCAGCCGCGCTTCGGGTTCGACTGGAAGCCGGTGCGTGAGATCAGCCTGCGCGGCGGCATCGGCATCTTCGGCGGCGGCGCGCCCGACGTCTACACGTCGAACAGCTTCTCCAACACCGGCATCGCGTCGAACGTGATCGACGTGCGCCAGATCAATAACGGCACGTACGAGGGGACCGGTCTGCCGTCGCAGGCGGTCGGCCAGGCGATCCTGAGCAACGTCAACGGCGGCACCATCCCGACCGCGGCCAACACCTATCTGGCCGGCGGCGTCTCGGCCGCGGCGACCAACGCAGTGGCGCCGAACTTCCGCCTGCCGTCGCAGTGGCGCGGCACGCTGTCGCTCGACTATACGCCGCAGTTCCTCGGTGGCGGCTGGACCTTCGGTGGCGACTTCTTCTGGTCGGACGTGCGCGACCAGGTGTTCTGGACCGACATCCGCTCGGTCCCGACCGCGGCGCGCACCCCGGACGGCCGCATCCGCTACACCTCGCTGACGACGTCGTCGGACACGCTCAACGACATCCTGCTGACCAACACCGGGCGCGGCCGCAGCTACGTCGGCGTCGCGCGGATCAACAAGCAGTTCGACTTCGGGCTCTACCTGGGCGCGAGCTACACCTACCAGAACATCAAGGATCGCACCCCGGCGACCTCGTCGACCGCTGGCTCGAACTATGCCAACGGCGCCTTCCTCGACGCCAATGGCGCGGCCTATGGCACGTCGAACGACGAGGTGAAGCATAACTTCAAATATGACGTGACGTTCGATCACGCCTTCGTCGGCGACTACAAGACGCGCCTGTCGCTGTTCGGCGAGACCCGCATCGGTCGCCCGTACAGCTACACGATGCAGGACACGTCGAGCGGGCGCAGCGCGATCTTCGGCACCACCGGTTCGAACACGCGCTACCTGATGTACGTGCCGACCGGGATCGACGATCCGCTCGTCACCTACGACAACCCGACCACCGCGGCGACGCTCAACCAGTTCTTCGAGGACTCGGGGCTGGCCAAGTACCGCGGCAAGATCGCGCCGCGCAACGCGTTCAATTCGAAGTGGTTCACCCGGATCGACCTGCACGTCGGTCAGGAGATCCCGACCTTCGTGGGCAACTCGCGCTTTGAGGTGTTCGCGGATATCGAGAACTTCACCAACCTGCTCAACAAGAACTGGGGTCAGATCCGCGAATACCAGTTCCCCTACACCGCGGTGGCGGCGCGGGTGAGCTGCGTGACCGTGGGCAGCAACACCTGCGCCCAGTATCGCTACTCGCTGCCCAACGCGACGCCGAGCGACACGATCTACGCGTCGCAGTCGCTCTACACGATCCGCGTCGGCGCGCGCTTCACCTTCTAAGCGCGTCGCCCGATCTGACCTGACCAGGCCGTCGTCCCACCCCGGGGGCGGCGGCCTTCCTTTTGCGCCAAGCGGTTCGCGGGTGTAGAGGGGGCCGCGATGGCGACCTCCGCGACCCACGCGCCTTCCGCGCCCACCGCCCCCGTCCCGACCGCGACCAGCGTCGCCTCCCCGGCGCGCCAGCTGTTCGTGCGCCCCTTCTTCGAGGACAAGGGCGCCGCCTTCTGGAAGCTGCAGGCGGCGGGCTGGACCGGCTACATGCTGCTGCGCTCGGTCTCGTCGCTGTCGGTCAGCTTCACGCTCAAGTCGATCGTGCCGGTGATCATCGAGTCGATCGTGGGCTATTGCATCACGCTGCTGCTCTCGACGCTGTACGGCTTCTACCGCCGGCTGCCGCGCGTGACGGGCATCATGCTCTCGATCTTCACGCTCTCGGCCGCGACCTTCCTCTACGCCACGCTCGACGCCTTCTCGTTCAGCCTGATCAAGCTCGCCGCGCCCGGCATCGACCTGTCGGTGCTGCTGGCCACGCTGTTCCTCAACTTCACCGTGCTGGCGGGCTGGTCCGCGCTGTATTTCGGGATCAACTTCTACCTGATCGTCGAGGACCAGATCGATCAGATGGAGCATCTCGAAAACCAGGCCTCGAGCGCGCAGCTGGCGATGCTGCGCTACCAGCTCAACCCGCACTTCCTGTTCAACACGCTCAACTCGATCTCGACACTGGTGCTGCTCAAGCAGACCGAGCGCGCCAACGCGATGCTGTCGCGGCTCGCCTCGTTCCTGCGCTACACGCTCGCCAACGAGCCGACCGCGCACGTCACCGTCGCGCAGGAGGTCGAGACGCTCAAGCTGTACCTCGAAATCGAGAAGATGCGCTTCGAGGAGCGGCTCCGCCCCAAATTCGAGGTCGATCCGGGGGTCGAGAAGGCGCGATTGCCGTCGCTGCTGCTCCAGCCGCTGGTCGAGAATGCGATCAAATATGCGGTCACGCCGCAGGAGGATGGCGCCGAGATCTGCGTCACCGCGCGGCTCGTCGGCGACAGGGTGCTGCTCGGCGTATCCGACACCGGTCCGGGCTTGATGCCGACCAAATCGCGTCCAAGCCTTTCCACCGGCGTCGGCATCGCCAATATCAGGGAGCGGCTGGCACAGGCCTACGGGCCTGACCACCGCTTCGATGTGCGGGCCATGCCGACGGGCGGATTCGGGGTCGAGATTGAGATCCCGTATCAGCGCGAAGTACCGAATAGAGAGGTGTGATGAGCATTCGTACCATCCTCGTCGACGACGAGCCGCTCGCGATCCAGGGGCTCGAGCTCCGCCTCGCGGCGCACGACGACGTCGAGATCATCGCCAAGTGCCAGAACGGGCGCGAGGCGATCAGCGCGATCAAGACCCACAAGCCCGACCTCGTCTTCCTCGACATCCAGATGCCGGGCTTCGACGGTTTCTCGGTGGTGCAGGGGCTGATGGACGTCGAGCCGCCGCTCTTCGTGTTCGTCACGGCTTACTCCGACCACGCGATCCGCGCTTTCGAGGCGCAGGCGACCGACTATTTGATGAAGCCGGTCGAGGAGGCCCGCCTGGCCGACACGCTCGACCGCGTGCGCCAGCGCCTGTCGGAGCGGCAGAGCGCGGGTGAGGCGGAGAAGCTCAAGGAGGTGCTCGCCGAGCATGCCCCGCAGGCGGCCGCCGACATGGCCGACGGCAGCGGCGACTCGGTCAATGCCAGCCGCTTTGAGAAGATGATCAACATCAAGGATCGCGGCCAGATCTTCCGCGTCGACGTGGACACGATCGAGCGGATCGACGCCGCGGGCGATTACATGTGCATCTACACCGGCGACAATACGCTGATCCTGCGCGAGACGATGAAGGACCTGGAGAAGCGGCTCGACCCGCGTCGGTTCCAGCGCATTCACCGCTCGACGATCGTCAATCTCGATCTCGTCAAGCAGGTCAAGCCGCACACCAACGGCGAGTGTTTCCTGGTGCTCGACTCGGGCGCCAGCGTGAAGGTGAGCCGCAGCTACCGCGACGTGGTGGCGCGCTTCGTCCATTGAGCAACGCGCCCGTCCGCGTCGACGCGCTCTACCGCTTCGCGCGGCTCGACGACCCGCACGCGCTGCGCGGACCGCTGCTGGAGATCGCGCGTGCGGGCGGCGTGCGCGGTACCTTGCTGCTCGCGAGCGAGGGGGTGAACGGCACCGTCGCCGGCGCACCTGACGCGCTCGATCGGCTGCTCGCGCCTATTCGCGCGCTGCCCGGGGGGGCGCTGTCGCTCAAGCACAGCTGGGCCGCCGCCTCGCCGTTCCATCGGCTCAAAGTGAAGGTGAAGCGCGAGATCGTCACGATGGGCGAGGAGGTCGATCCGCTCACCGGGGCGGGCAGCTATGTCGCGCCGGCCGAGTGGAACGCGCTGATCGACGATCCCGCCACGCTCGTGATCGACACGCGCAACGCTTATGAGGTGCGCGTCGGCAGCTTCGCCGGCGCGGTCGACCCCGGCACCGCGAGCTTCGCCGACTTCCCCGCCTGGTTCCGCGCCCACCGCGACTCGCTGCTGGCGGGCAAGACGCGCGTGGCGATGTTCTGCACCGGCGGGATCCGCTGCGAGAAGTCGACCGCCTTGTTGAAGCGCGAGGGCATCGAGCAGGTCCACCACCTCGACGGCGGCATCCTGCGTTACCTCGAGGAGGTGCCGGCGGCGGAGAGCCGCTGGTCGGGCGAGTGTTTCGTGTTCGACCAGCGCGTCGCGGTCGGCCATGGTCTCGCGCCGGGAACGCACCATTTGTGCCACGCCTGCCGCATGCCGGTGAGTGCCGCGGATCGCACCTCCCCGCTGTACGTGGAAGGGGTAAGTTGCCCCGCCTGCCACGACTCGCGCGACGACGCGCAGCGTGCCGGCTACGCCGAGCGCCACCGCCAGCAGCGGCTCGCCGAGGCGCGCGGCGAGGAGCATGTCGGGCGGCAGTTCGAGGGCTAGCCGTGTTCCTGCGGACGCAGGAACCCAGGGTGATGTAGCGACCCGCCCTCGGCCCTGAGCTTCTGCGTGCGCAGGAGCAAGGTGCCGCTCCGCTCCGCCCCCCCCACTCGCCTCCGTCATCCCGGCGCAGGCCGGGACCCACCGTGCCGCATTCCCCGCGCGGGAGGCGCCTGCGGGACAGTGGAGCCAGGCCGTCGCCGGGAAGACGGCAGAAGGAGGTGCGCCGCGGCTCACGCACCGCACCACCCGACACCACCAACCCACCTTCCCGCCCGCGCTGCGATGCGGTAGACGCGCGCGCATGCTCAACCTCAACGGCATCACCGTGCGCCTCGGCGGGCGCACGATCCTCGACGGCGCGACCGCGGCGCTGCCGCCCGGCAGCCGCGTCGGCCTGATCGGACGCAACGGCGCGGGCAAGTCGACTTTGGTGCGTGTCATCGCGGGCCAGCTCGAGCCCGACGACGGCTCGGCGGACATGCCCAAAGGCGCGCGGCTCGGCTATATCGCGCAGGAAGCGCCCGCCGGCGACGCCACGCCGTTCGACACGGTGATCGCCGCCGATCTCGAACGCGCCGCGCTGATGATCGAGAGCGAGACCTGCGAGGATCCCGACCGGCTCGGCGACGTCTACGAGCGGCTGATCGCGATCGACGCCTATACCGCCCCAGCGCGCGCGGCACAGATCCTGATCGGGCTCGGCTTCGACGAGGACATGCAGCAGCGCCCGCTCGACAGCTTCTCGGGCGGGTGGAAGATGCGCGTCGCGCTCGCCGCCCTGCTCTTCTCGCAGCCCGACCTTCTGCTGCTCGACGAACCCTCGAACCACCTCGATCTAGAGGCGGTGATGTGGCTGGAGGACTTCCTCAAGAGCTATCCGGCGACGATCGTCGTGGTGAGCCACGAGCGCGACTTCCTCAACAATGTCGTCGACCACATCCTCCATCTCCAGGGCGGCAAGATCACGCTCTACCCGGGCGGGTATGACGCGTTCGAGCGCCAGCGCGCCGAGCGCATGGCGCAGATCGAGGCGGCGCGCGCCAACCAGGCGGCGCAGCGCGAGAAATTGCAGTCGTACATCGCCAAGAACTCGGCCCGCGCCTCGACCGCCAAGCAGGCGCAGAGCCGGCAGAAGATGCTCGCCAAGATGCAGCCGATCGCGGAGATGGCGAACGACCCGACCTTGTCGTTCGGCTTCCCCGACCCGACCGAGCTGCGCCCGCCGCTGATCACGCTCGATCTCGCCAGCGTCGGCTATAACGCCACGCCGATCCTCAAGCGGCTCAATCTGCGGCTCGATCCCGACGATCGCATCGCGCTGCTCGGGCGCAACGGTAACGGCAAGACCACGCTGGCGCGGCTGCTCGCGGCACAGCTGACCCCGCTGGATGGCGCGATGAACGCGACCCCCAAGATGAAGGTCGGCTATTTCACGCAGTACCAGGTGGAAGAACTCGACACCGACGATACGCCGCTCGAACATATGACCCGGATCATGAAGGGCGCCACGCCCGCGGCGGTACGTGCGCAGCTCGGCCGCTTCGGCTTCTCGGGCGACAAGGCGACCACCAAGGTGGGCAAGCTCTCGGGCGGCGAGCGCGCGCGGCTGGCGCTGGCGCTGATCACGCGCGAGGCGCCGCACCTGCTGATCCTCGACGAACCGACCAACCACCTCGACGTCGACGCCCGCGAGGCGCTGGTGCAGGCGCTCAACGCATATTCGGGCGCGGTGGTGCTGGTCAGCCACGATCGCCACATGCTGGAGCTCACCGCCGACCGGCTGGTGCTAGTCGACGACGGTACCGCGCGCGAGTTCGACGGCAGCCTCGACGATTACATCGCCTTCGTGCTCAAGGGCGATCCCGCCAAGCCGGGGATGAGCAAGGCCGAGCGCAAGGCCGACAAGAAGGCGGCGGCCGAGCGGCGCGACCGCGACGCCGCGCTGCGCAAGACCGTGCGCGAGCTGGAGGCGGAGATGGCACGGCTCACCGCGGAGCGCTCCGGCATCGAGCGCGCGATGGCCGACCCGGGCGGCGCCGACCCGCGCTGGCGCGGCAAGCCGATGGGCGAGCTGAGCCGGATGCGCGGCGACGTGCAGGCGGTGCTCGACACGGTCGAGCTGCGCTGGATGGAGGCGAGCGAGACGCTGGAGAGCGCCAACTGAGCGACTTCAATCCTCCCCTTGCGGGGAGGTGACAGGCCTCAGGCCTGACGGAGGGGTGACCCGGGTGGTGAGTGTCGCTCGGCTCACCGCGGGAGACACCCCTCCACCACGCCCTTCGGCGCGGTCCCCCTCCCCTTATAGGGGAGGATTTAAGAGGGCCGAGCGGCCGTAGCCCTACTCGTCCGCGCCCGCGTCCTCCGCACCCTCGGCCTCCCCGCCGCGCTCGAACCATGCCTCGACCGGGCCAGTGAGCTTGATCGTCAGCGGGCGGCCGTGGCGATCGACCTTCTTGCCGAGCGCGACGCGGATCCAGCCCTCGGAGATGCTGTATTCCTCGACGTCGCGGCGCTCCACGCCCTTGAAGCGGATGCCGACCCCGCGCTGGAGCGCGGCCTGGTCGAAATGCGGGCTCGACGGATCGATCGAGAGGTGGTCGGGAGGCGTGTCGGTCATGGCGCGGCGCCATGCCGCAGAACACGCGCGCAGGCCAACAAAAAAGCGGCGCGGGATCGCTCCCGCGCCGCGCGCGATGGGTCAGTAGCCGTAGCCGTAATAGCCGGGCGCCCGGTAATCGCGATAATAGCCGCGCGGCTCGTAGTAATACGCCCGGGGCGGCGGCGCATATTCGCGGTAATAGACGCGCGGCGGCGGCGCCGGGTAATAACCGCGATCGTAATAGCCACGATCGGCGTAATAGCCGCGGTCATAGCGGTCATAGTACCGATCGCGGTTGTTGCTCGACGCGATCGCCGCGCCCAGCCCCAGTCCGATCACGCCGCCGATCAGCGCGCCCGCGGCGGTGTCGCCGCCGCGATCGCGATGGCGCCAGTAGCGCTGCGCCTCGGCCGGCGCGGCGCTGGTCAGCGCGGTCGCCGCTAAAACGGTGGCGAGTCCCGCCTTCTTCCACAGTCCCGACATCTCAAGACCTCCTCAACTCGGTTCGCATGATGGGTCCAACGCAGAGTGATGCGAGCCTGTTGCGGTAGTTAGCCGAGTCGCGGTGAACCGTGCCGGAATGTGGCATTCATCGGACGTCTAGGTGGCGAGCGCGCTTGGGCGGTCCACGCCCGATCGCTCAGCCCGCGCGCCGCGCCGAGAAGAAGCCGCGGAGCAGTGCCGCCGACTCACCCGCGCCGATACCCGTGTAGACCTCCGGGCGATGGTGACAGGTCGGCTGCGCGAAGAAGCGCGCCCCGTGCTCCACCGCGCCGCCCTTGGCGTCATCCGCGCCATAATAGAGCCGCGCGATACGCGCATGCGCGATCGCACCGGCGCACATGGCGCAGGGCTCGAGCGTCACCCACAAGTCGCAATCCTCCAGCCGCTCGCGGCCGAGCGCGCGCGCGGCAGCGCGGATCGCGAGCATCTCGGCGTGGGCCGTGGGGTCGCACAAAGCGCGCGGCGCGTTGGCCGCCACGGCGACGACCTGGTCGCCGCGCACCACCACCGCACCCACCGGCACCTCGCCGTGCGCCGCGGCGTCGCGCGCGGCATCGAGCGCCTGACGCATAGCGGGGGGCAGCGGAAACATGCCGGCGCGCCTAGCGTGCTGCGCGCACCTCCGCCAGCCCGAGCGGCCTGACGCCGCTAAACCTCAATGCTGTTCGCCGGGCTTCTGGATGTCGACCTTGGGCACCTCGACCGTCTTGTTCTCGGTTCCGACGCTGACCTTGGCGACGTCCGCCTCGAACTTGGGTGCCTGCCCACCCTCAAGCCGCGGCAGCTGCGCGGTCTGCGTCTGATCGAACTTGACGAAACCCAGCATCATCGCGGCGAGCAGCACCAGGGCCGCGATCCCCACCAGAGCGAGCAACATGCGCATGTAATATCCTCCCGGTCGGTACGTTACCGCAACAACGTTCTTGCCGCTACAACGCTCCGTCGGGAGCGAGGTTGCCGCTGGCCCGGGATGGCCGATCGCGTGATCGCTTGACCGATCGGCCGCCGCGGGCTATCGCGCCCCACTTTCCGGGCAACCGATATTCAGGATCGATCACATGTCGCGCATCTGCGAGCTGACCGGCAAGGGCCGGCAGGTGGGACACAACGTCTCCCACGCCAACAACAAGACCAAGCGCACGTTCCTGCCTAACCTGCAGAACGTCACGCTGCTGTCGGACGCGCTGGAGCGTTCGGTGTCGCTGCGCGTCTCGACCCACGGGCTGCGCTCGGTCGAGCACAACGGCGGGCTGGACAATTGGCTGGTCAAGACCTCGGACGACAAGTTGTCGCTCAAGGCGCGCCGCCTCAAGCGCGATGTCGTGAAGAAGCTCGCCGCCGCCGTCGCGGCCTAATCCGCTTCTCCGGTCCGATCGATCGCGGCCCGCCGTACCCGTGACGGCGGGCCGCTTCGCGTGCGCGGCTCAGCCGAGCCAGCGGAACTTGGCGAGCACGGTCGGGCGCCAGCGATTGGTGTCGTTGTCGGTCACCAGCCACAGCATCGTCACGCCTTGCTCGACCGTGGCGGCGATCCCTTCCGCATTCTCGTGCGCCATCACTGCGCTGATATCGGCCACTACGGGTCCGCTGAGCAGCGCGCCCGGCCGGATCGACTCCCGCGCGATCCGCACCAGCACCGAGTCGAATCGCAGCGGCGGGAAGTGCCACCGCCGGTTGAGCACAAGCAGGTCGCCGTTCGGCAGCACCGTCGCGTCGCTCGGCGCGAAGCCCGCGGGGGGTTGATAACGCAGCGCCGCACCGACGGCGCCGGGCGCGGTGGGATCACCGTCGAACAGCAGCGCGCCGCGCGGCTCGCGCATGTTGCGCCAGCCCTCCTGGATCACGAGGAAGCGACCGTCGTTCAGCCGGACGAGCGACTCGGGACCGGTATTGTCCCCCCAGTGCCGCATCGCTGTCGGCGCCACGGTCGCGGTGGCATGCTCGAGGTCGGGGGCGTAGCGCCAGATCGCATTGACTCGCTCGTATCCCACCCAGGCGACCGCGGTGGCTCGATCGAGCACCAGCGACTCGGTATCGCGGTCGAGCTTCATCCAACCGGTGCCGGGCCCGTCGCGGAGCGAGATGATCGCGCGCCGCTCGATCCGGCGACCGGCGATGCTGAGGCGCAGGAACTGGCCGCCATCGCTGAGCAACACCGCCTCGTCGCCGCGCAGCGCCAGAGCGGAGAAGCCGCCGAAATCGCGATCGTCCGACTCGAGCGACAGTGCCCCGATCGGTGCCAAGAGACCGACTCGGCGCGGTAACCCGCCGGCGGGGACGATCGCCCGGGCGCGCAGCGTGGCGCCGGGCGCGATCAGCGGCAGCCGCGCCTCGCCGGCCCAGCCCGGCACCAGCAGCAGCACCGCCAGCAGGGAGAGAAACCAGCGCATCGCGGCGCTCTACGGGACGCACGCCGCCGGGGAAAGGAGGATGAACCTTCGATAACGGACGCATTCAGGGTCGGCTCAATGCGACTCGAGCATAACCACATCATCGACGGGGAGCCCCGCCGACCGGAACAAGCAAACGGGAGATGACAGATGTTCAAGAATCTCGCTCTGGCTGGCGCCGCGCTCGCGATGGGTACCGCCGCGATCGCGCCAACTGCCGCCGATGCACAGCGTTACTATGGCAGCCGTTATGATCGCGACTATCGGGACAATCGTTACGAACGCAGCAGCTACCGCGACTATGACCGCCGCGGTGACTCGCGTCGGTACAATTACAACCAGCGCTGCTCGGGCGGCACCACCGGGACGGTGGTCGGTGCGATTGCGGGCGGACTGCTCGGTCGGGTGATCGACTCGCGCGGTGACCGCACGCTGGGCACGGTGCTGGGTGGCGTCGGCGGCGCGGTCGCGGGCAATGCGATCGAGAAGTCGAACAACCCGCGGTACTGCCGTTAACTTCTTGCGGTTATTGGGGCGGGCGTGGCCGAGCGGCCTCGCCGTCCAGACCGCCACGAGTTCCCTCGCGTAGAGTAGGAGGGCGCGGGTCCGGTACCTTCGGGTGCCGGACCCGTAGTCTTATGGTGGCGGCCACCTTATTGATAATGACCGAGCCGCTCGAACCCCGTGTTGGCCTTCGCCATCCTCATCAGCTTGCGGATCTGCCCGCGCGCGTGACGGTCGAACTTGCGATCGTCGTAGACGCCGCGCCAGATGAACTCGTCCTTGTCCTGCAGTGCCTTGAGCGCGGCGGTCAGCGAGTCCTGGGTGTCGCTCGCCGCGCCGCGCAGCAGCGCTGCGCACACCATCTCCTCGGCCGCGGCCTGGTCGCAATCGTCATGGCCAACGCGGCCGTGGCGCTCGGCGGTGACCTGGTCGGCGCGTGCCGCCGCGACTCGGCGCTCGAGCCAGGTGCGCACCGCCGCGCCGTCCCACGCCGCCGCCATCACGCCACCTCCGTGTTCGCGACGAGCACGCGCGCGATCTCGTCCTCACTCAGGCCGAACACGGCGGCCAGACCGGCGACGCTCGCACCGCGCGCCGCGAGCGTGCGAATCCGCTCGCCGTCGACCAGCGTGGCATAGCCGCTGACGTCGCGGTCCTGCCGCACCACGTCGCGCCGCCCCGAACCGCGCTTGCGCTCGGCCGCGGCGCGATGCGGGTCGCGCTCGGCCAGCGCCGCCGCGGCGTCGGAGCGCGTGCGGCGCGCCGCCTCGCGCTCCTGCGCCTGCGCCGCGCGCGTGGCAGCGCGCGACTCGAGCCGCGCCGACATCGCTTCCGCCCGCTCGGCCGCGCGCGCCTCGCTCGACCCCGCGCGCTCGTCGGCGCGGGTGGCGGCGTCGCGGCGTCCGCCCGCTGCTCCGCCGAGGTTCCAGCTGCTGTCGACCAATACTCGCTCCACCGGCGCCTCGCGCGCCGCGGTCCGCTCGTACGGCAGGACGCCGCTCGTTTGAACCCCGCCGTGCTCCTGCGCACGCCGGCGCCCGGCGCCGCGAGCACCTTCTTGGCGGCACCGGGCTCCGGCGTTCGCCGGAGTACGGCTCAGCCTGGACGAGTCGCCGCCACCGCGCCGCTGCCACGCGACTGTCGCTTTAGCCGGCGCGACGCGGTACGGAGCGCGCCATGCATTTCCTCGATCAGGCAAAGATCTTCGTGCGCTCGGGCGCGGGCGGCCCCGGCGCGGTCAGCTTCCGGCGCGAGAAGTACATCGAATATGGCGGCCCCGACGGCGGCGACGGCGGCAAGGGCGGTGACATCATCTTCGAGGCGGTTGCCGGGCTGAACACGCTGATCGACTTCCGCTACACCCAGCATTTCCGCGCCCCGCGCGGCACCGGCGGCTCGGGCAGCAACCGCACCGGCGGCGGCGGCAAGGACCTCGTCATCAAGGTGCCGGTCGGCACGCAGGTGCTCGCCGACGACGAGGAGCGCACGCTGCTGGCCGATCTCACCAAGGTGGGCGAGCGAATTGTGTTCCTGCGCGGCGGCGACGGCGGTCGCGGCAACGCCAGCTACAAGACCTCCACCAACCGCGCGCCGCACCAGCACGGCACCGGCTGGCCGAGCGACGAGGCGTGGGTATGGCTGCGGCTCAAGCTGCTCGCCGATGCCGGGCTGGTCGGGCTGCCCAATGCGGGCAAATCGACCTTCATCAACCAGGTCACCAACGCCCAGGCGAAGGTGGGCGCCTATGCCTTCACCACGACTCGCCCGCAGCTCGGCGTGGTACGCCACAAGCAGCGCGAATTCGTCGTCGCCGATATCCCTGGGCTGATCGAAGGCGCTGCCGAGGGCGCGGGCGTCGGCGACCGCTTTCTCGGCCATATCGAGCGCTGCCGCGTGCTGCTCCATCTCGTCGACGCTAATGACGACGACGTGGCGGAGAGCTATCGCATCGTGCGCGACGAGCTCGCGGCCTATGGCGGCGGGCTCGAGGACAAGCCGGTGGTGGTCGCGCTCAACAAGATCGACACGCTCGATGACGAGCTGATCGCGGCGCTGGCGGCGGAGCTGGAAGAAGCGAGCGGCGCCGAGGTGATCCCGCTCTCGGGCGCGAGCGGCGTTGGCGTCGACTGGGCGCTCGACAAATTGCTCGAGGCGATCCCGACGAGCGAGTCGCCGGTCGATGACGACGGCGAGGAGGAAACGCTGGAATGGTCGCCGCTGCGGGGGTGAGGCTGGAACGTTAGCGGTCATCGTCCGCCTCCCTGCCGTCATCCCGAATTAAGCCCGGGATGACGGCAGTGGTGGGTCGATTGTTCGTGAGGATAACGCGCCGCGTTTATGCCGCTATGATGGGGAAGGTATGTCCCCGCGCATCATGCCGATCTACGCCTCGCTCACCGCCGAGCGCTTCCTCGCGATCGAATTCGGCGAGGAAAAGACGGAACTGGCCGCGGCGTCATCCGGATCATCACCGGCGCGACCAAGCGCCACGTCGAGGTGGCGGGAAACGTCCTGACCCATCTCGCGACCAGCCTACGCGGTTCGGGCTTTACGGCCTGTTCCTCGCAGCTGGCAACGCGCACCGGCGACCTTTCGGTACGCCGGCCGGATGTCGCGATCTTCCCCGGCAAAAGTGGCCAAGCCTACGACAACGAACGCGCCTTCACCGACCCGCGCGTTCTGTTCGAGGTGCTCTCCGGCAGCACCGCGCGCACCGATCTCACCGTCAAGCTGGAGGAGTACAGAGCCTTGCCGAGCGTCGACACGATCGTGTTCGTCGACATCGCGGCCGAGCGCCGGCGCGTGCTCCAGCGCACCGGGCCGCGCGCGTGGAGCGACGTCGCGCACGACGCGCCCGCCGACCTCGCGCTGCCCGCGCTCAACCTCACCCTTCCCCACCCCGAGATCTTCGCGCGCGATTGAGCCCGGCGCACGCGCGCGCTACCGCTCGCCGCGCCATGTCGCTGTTCCCGCCCGCCACCTGCCCGCGCCTGATCGTCAAGATCGGCTCGGCGCTGCTCGTCGACGACGTCGGCGGGGTGCGCCGCGCCTGGCTCGAGACGATCGCCGTCGCCATCGCCGAGCGCGTCGCGGCGGGACAGCAGGTGGCGGTGGTCTCGTCAGGCGCGATCGCGCTCGGTGCACGCCGGCTCGGGCTCGCCAAGGGCGGACGCGCCAGCCTGGAGGACGCGCAGGCCGCCGCCGCCACCGGGCAGATCGCGCTCGCCGGCGTGTGGGCCGCGGTGCTGGGCGCGCGCGGGCTGACTGCGGCGCAGATGCTGGTGACGCTCGGCGACCTGGAGGAGCGGCGCCGCTACCTCAACGCCGCCGCGACGCTCAACCGCTTGCTCCAGCTCGGCGTCGTGCCCGTGATCAACGAGAACGACTCGGTTGCCACCGAGGAGATCCGCTTCGGCGACAACGACCGGCTCGCCGCGCGCGTCGCGCAGGCGGCGGGTGCGCAAGGCGTGGTGCTGCTGTCCGACGTCGATGGCTTGTACGACCGCAACCCCGCGCTGCCCGGCGCGCAGCACATCGCGCGGGTCGAGCGGATCGATGCCGCGATCGAGGCGATGGCGGATCGCGGCTCGGCCTCGGGCATGGGCTCGGGCGGGATGGTCTCGAAGATCGCCGCGGCGCGGATCGCCAATGCCGCGGGCGCGGCGCTCGCGATCGCCTCGGGCCGCGCCGACTCGCCGCTGTCGGCCGCGGCGCGCCACACGCTCTTCGTTGCCGAGCGCGCCGCACCCGCGCGCAAAGCCTGGCTCGCCGGCGGGCTGACCGCGCGCGGCGCGCTCCACGTCGACGCCGGCGCCGTGCGCGCGCTGAGCGAGGGCCGCAGCCTGCTCGCCGCCGGCGTTACGCGGGTGGAAGGAGAGTTCGCGCGCGGCGATCTCGTCACCATCGAGGGACCCGCGGGGACGATCGCGCGCGGCCTCGCCGAATATGACGCGAGCGAGGCAACGCGGCTGCTCGGTCGGCGCAGCGACGAGCAGGCGGCGATCCTCGGCTACGCCCCGCGCGCCGCGCTGGTACACCGCAACCACATGGCGCTGCTGTGATCCTGGCGCTTACCGGGGCGACCGGCTTCGTCGGGGGGGCGCTGTTGGAGCAGGCGCTCGCCGCGGGGCACCAGGTACGCGCGCTGGCGCGGCGGACACAGCCGGAGCGCGAGGGCGTGACCTGGGTGGCCGGCGCGCTCGACGAGGCGGCGGCGCTCTCGGCGCTGGTCTCGACCGCGGACGCGGTGGTCCATGTCGCCGGGGCGGTGAACGCGCCCGATCGCGCCGGTTTCGCCGCCGCGAACGTTGAGGGCACCCGTGCCGTCGTGGAGGCCGCCAAGGTCTGGGGTGTCGCCCGCTTCGTCCACGTTTCCTCGCTCGCCGCGCGCGAGCCGACGCTCTCGAACTATGGCTGGTCCAAGGCCGGCGCCGAGGCCGAAGTCGCCGCCAGCGGGCTAGACTGGACGATCGTCCGGCCGCCCGGCGTCTATGGCCCCGGCGACATGGAGCAGCGTGACCTCTTTCGCGCCGCCCGTCGCGGCGTGGTGCCGCTGCCGCCAAACGGGCGGCTCTCGATCATCCACGTCGACGACCTCGCGCGACTGCTGCTGACGCTTGCCGAGCAGCCGGGCGCGGGCGCGCACGCCATCTACGAGCCCGCCAGTCCCGACGGCGCGCTGCGCTACACCGATTTCGCGCGCGCGATCGCCGCCGCGGTCGGCCGCCGCGCGCTGCCGCTGCCGCTGCCCGCCGCGCTGCTCCGGCTCGCCGCGCGCGGCGACGCGCTGGTCCGCGGCGTGAGGGCCAAGCTCACCGCCGACCGCGTCGCCTATATGGTCCACCCCGACTGGACCGCCGATCCCGCCAAGGCACCTCCGTGGGAGCTGTGGCAGGCGCGGATCGGCGCGGCGGACGGGCTGGCCGCCACGGCGCGATGGTATCGTGCCCAGGGCCTGCTATAGCGCGGCCCGACATCCGCCGCATTTCAAGGCCACAGCCGAGCCCATGACCGACCGCAGCACGATCCTCGACACGCTCCGCACGCAGATCGAACCCTTCAACAAGAAGGGCATCGGGATCACCGAGGCGACCACCTTCCAGGGCGATCTGGAGTGGGACTCGCTCACCGTGATGGACTTCGTCGCCGCGATCGAGGACGAGTTCGACATCATTATCACGATGAACATGCAGGCCGAGATCGAGACCGTCGGGCAGCTCGCTGACGCGGTCGAGAAGCTGCGGGGCTGATCGCGATGACCGAGACCGGCCTCCAGCCCGAGGCATTGCCCGAAACCGTCGCGCCCGCACCCACCGCGCACGATCTGTTCGCCAAGTTCGATCCGCTGATCGCCGAGCGCGACAAGCTGATGTCTTCGGGCGTTCGCGATCCCTTCGGCATCGTCATGGAAGAGGTGCGCTCGCCCACCACCGCGGTGATCCGCGGGCAGGAGACGATCCTGCTCGGCACCTACAATTACATGGGCATGACGTTCGACCCCGACGTGATCGCGGCGGGCAAGCGCGCGCTGGAGCAGTTCGGCAGCGGCACCAACGGCAGCCGCATGCTCAACGGCACCTTCCGCGACCATGTCGACGCCGAGGACGCGCTGCGCGAGTTCTACGACGCCGAGCACGCCATGGTCTTCTCGACCGGTTATCAGGCCAATCTTGGCGTGATCTCGACGATCGCGGGGCGTGGCGAATATGTCATCCTCGACGCCGACAGCCACGCCTCGATCTACGACGGCTGCAAGATGGGCGACGCCGAGATCGTCCGCTTCCGCCACAATTCGGTCGAGGATCTCGACAAGCGCCTCGGCCGCCTGCCCGCGGCGCCGGGGAAGCTGGTGGTGCTCGAGGGCGTCTATTCGATGCTGGGTGACATCGCGCCGCTGCGCGAGATGGTCGCGGTGGCGAGGAAGCACGGCTGCATGGTGCTGGTCGACGAGGCGCACTCCATGGGCTTCTTCGGCGAACACGGCCGCGGCGTGTACGAGGAGCTGGGCCTCGCGCTCGGCGACGACGTCGATTTCGTGATCGGCACCTTCTCCAAGTCGGTCGGCACCGTCGGCGGCTTCTGCATCTCGAACCATCCCAAGTTCGAGGCGCTGCGCCTGTCGTGCCGGCCTTATATCTTCACTGCCTCGCTGCCCCCCTCGGTGGTAGCAACCGCCGCCACCTCCGTGCGCAAGCTGATGCACGCGCACGACAAGCGCGCGCGGCTATGGGACAATGCGCGGCGACTGCACGGCGGCCTGAAGACGCTGGGCTTCCGGCTCGGCACCGAGGCGCCTGATTCGGCGATCGTCGCGGTGATCCTGGAGGATCAGGAGCAGGCGGTGGCGATGTGGCAGGGCCTGCTTGAGGCCGGGCTGTACGTCAACGTCGCGCGACCGCCGGCGACGCCTGCGGGCACCTTCCTGCTGCGCTGCTCGATCTGCGCCGAGCATAGCGCGGAGCAGATCGAACGTGTGATCGCGATGTTCGCCGCCGCGGGTCAGCAGGTGGGGGCGATCGCGGCGGCCTGAACGAGGTGCTTTAACCTTTGGTAAGGTAAACGGCGGTAAATAGCCGCCGGTGACCGACGACGACGCCGAGCGCGGGGGCCCGACCTCCACCTGGGGCACGATCGCCCTGTGGGTGATGGGGCTGCTGGGCGTCGCGGTGCTCGCCGCCCTGCTGCTGACGTTGCGCGAGGCCAATCACCGCCGCGACGACGCGCTGGCGGCGCAGCGCCACAGCTACGACGTGATGATCCTGGTCCGCACGCTGCAGGGCACGATCGCGCGCTCCGAGGCGTCGCTCGGCCGCTACGTCATCTCGGGCGATCAGCAGCTCGGCCGGCTCTACTTCGAGGACTGGCGCCGCGCCGCCGAGACGATCGACCGGATCGAGAAGCTGACGCACGACAATGCCATCCAGTCGCGTCACCTCGCCGAAATCCGCAACGCCTTCGGCGAACGCGGCGACGAGCTCGCGCTGATCGCGCTCAACACCAACTATCGCAAGAACAACCAGGCGCTCGCGCGCTATTATCGCAGCAGCAAGGCCGACTCGTTGACGCGGATCAACGAGGGGCTCGATTCGCTGGTGGCGCAGGAGCGCGCGTTGCTCGAGGCGCGCACCAGCCACGCCCAGGCCTCGGTGAGGCGATCGAGCATCATCGCCAAGGTGCTCGCTGCCTTCGGGCTGCTGCTGGTGGTCGGGGTGATCTGGCTCGGCTGGGCGGTCGTCTTGGCGCTGTCCGAGCATGCGGTGGCTCGCGCCGAGGCCGACGCGCAGCGCGACCGTGCGGAGGAACTCGCCAGCGCGGTGGCGCAGGCCACCGAGGAGCTGCGCGTGCAGGAGGCGCGCCTGCGCCAGATTCAGAAGATGGAGGCGGTAGGCCAGCTGACCGGCGGCATCGCGCACGATTTCAACAATATGCTCGCGGTAGTGCTGGGCGGGATCGAGCTGGCGCAGCGCGCCGTGACGATCGATCCGAAGACCGCCGCGCGCCATCTCTCGAGCGCGCACGACGGCGCGCAGCGCGCCGCCGCGCTCACCCAGCAGCTGCTCGCCTTCGCCCGCGAGACCGCGATCAATCCCGAGCCGATCACCGCCGCGCCGCTGTTCGAAGGGCTCGCCGACCTGATCGGGCGCACGCTGGGCGACGGCGTCACCGTCCGCTTCGGCGACGAAAGCGACGGCTGGTGCACGCGCGCCGACCGGGTTCAGCTCGAGAATTCGCTGGTCAACCTCGCGGTCAACGCGCGCGACGCGATGGAGGGGCGCGGCACGCTCACCGTGCGCGCGCTGCGCCGCACCGTCGCCGGCGAGGATTATCTCGCGTTGGCGGTGAGCGACACCGGCTGCGGCATGACGCCCGCGGTGGTCGAGCGCGTGTTCGAGCCCTTCTTCACCACCAAGCCGGTGGGCAAGGGCACCGGGCTGGGGCTGAGCCAGGTCTTCTCCTTCGCGCGCGGGCTCGGCGGCGACGTGTCGGTCGATTCGGTGGTGGGGCTCGGCACCACCGTGACGCTGCTGCTGCCGCGCGAGCGCGCGTCGACCGCGGCGGCGGCGCCGTCCACCCCCGTCGCCGTGCCGCCGGTGGCGCCCATGCAGAACCCGGCCGGCCTGCACATCCTGGTGGTGGAGGACGACCCCCGCGTGCTGCCCGCGACGATGGATGCGCTCAGCGAGCTGGGGCATCATCCCCGCGCGTGCGACGACCCGACCCGCGCCGCCGCGCTGCTCGCCGGGATGGACCAGGTCGACCTGATCCTCTCGGACGTGCTGATGCCGACGCTGACCGGCCCCGAGATGGTCGCCGAGCTGGCGGCGACCCACGCGCGCGTGCCGGTGCTGTTCGTCACCGGCTTCGCGGGAGGCGCCGACGAGGCGATTGACCTCGGCGGCCGCCCGGTACTGCGCAAGCCGTTCACCCTTGCGGGGTTGGAGCGCGCGGTGGCGCAAGCCGCCGTCGCACGGAGGGAAACGCTCGCGGCGGCGTGAATCGGCAAGATCCTCCCCGCTCAGCGGGGAGGGGACCAGCCGAAGGCTGGTGGAGAGGGCTCTCCGCAGACGCCATGCTGCTTCTAGGTGACCCAAACGGAAGCCTCCCTGCGCGGAGCGCCCTCCACCACCGGCTTCGCCGGTGGCACCCCTCCCCGCCATGCGGGGAGGATCTTACGGTTAGCCCCGCCCCACATTCCCGTGCACCGCCACGCTTTTCGAGGCTGACGCGCGCGCCGCGGGCCCGTATAGCCGCAGCCTCACCAGGGCCTTCACCGCCCGACGCCACGGGGCAGCGCCGCACCTTGTTCACCTCGATCGACCGCTACATGGCCCGGCTGATCGCGCTCCCGCTGTTCGCCACGCTGCTGATCGCCTCGATGCTGCTGATCCTCGACCGGATCGGCCGCCTGTTCGACTTCGTCATCACGCAGGGCGGCCCGGTCAGCGTCGTCTGGAAGATGCTGGCCAACCTGCTGCCCGAATATCTCGGCCTGGGTATCCCGATCGGGCTGATGCTGGGCGTACTGCTCGCCTTCCGCCGCATCGCCACCTCGAGCGAACTCGACGTGATGCGCGGCGTCGGCATGAGCTACTCGCGGCTGCTGCGCGTGCCCTATATGTACGCGATCATTCTCGCCGCGCTGAACATCGCGATCGTCGGCTATGTCCAGCCGTTGGCGCGCTACAATTACGAGAAGCTGCGCTTCGAGCTACGCACCGGCGCGCTCGGCGCCTCGATCAAGGTCGGCGAGTTCACTCATCTCGGCGATCGCATCACGCTCCGCATCGAGCGCAGCCAGGACAGCGGGCGTCGGCTCTCGGGCATCTTCCTCCACGCGCTGACTCCGCGCAACGACTGGGCCGGCGTCACCGCCGAGACCGGGCAGTTCCTCGCCACCGACGATCCCAACGTGATCATCTTTCGGCTCACCGACGGCACGCTGATCCACAACCGTCCCGATTTCCCGACGCCGCGCGTGCTGACCTTCAGCTCGCACGACCTGCCGATCGACCTGCCGCGCTTCGAGAGCTTCCGCACCCGCGGTGGCAAGAACCTGGAATATACGCTGCCCCAGCTCGCCCAGCTCGGCCATGCGCGCAACGCCAGCGAGGCGCAGCGCGACGGCAGCCGGGCCGAGTTCCACTTCCGCGTCGTCGAGGTGGCGATGATGTTCCTGCTGCCGCTGCTCGCGGTGTCGCTCGGCGTGCCGCCGAAGCGCTCCAGCTCGGCGCTGGGCGTGTTCCTGTCGATCGTGATGGTGGTGACCTATCACAAGATCAACCAATATGCCGCCGCGGTGGGCGAGCGCGGCGCGGTCGACCCGCTGATCGCGCTCTGGGCGCCATTCCTGCTGTTCGGCGCGCTGATCCTGTGGATGTATTACACGCTCGCTTATGTCCCGGGCGGCCAGCCGATCGGCGCGCTCGAGCGCTTCTTCGGCAAGGGCTGGGCGATGATCGCGCGCTACCTGCCCGGTCGCCGTCGCAAGGAGGCACGCGCGTGAGCGCCTTCTTTCCCTCGCGCACCGTCGCCGTCTACATGGCGCGGCTGTTCCTCACGCGCACCTTCGGCATCCTGTTCGGGCTGGTACTGGTGCTGCAGACGCTCGATCTGCTGAGCGAGAGCGGCCGCATCCTCGCCACCACGGGGAACGGCGATGCCGAGGTGTGGCGCTACGTCTCGTTGCGCGCACCGCAGATCATCTCGACCTTCCTGCCCTTCTCGGTGCTGCTCGGCACCGTGCTGACGCTGATCACGATGAACGCCAACAGCGAGGTGGTGGCGCTCAAGGCCTCGGGCCTCTCGGCGCACCAGGTGCTGGCGCCGCTGGTGATCGCCAGCGTCGGCATCGCGCTCGTCACCTTCGCCTTCAATGATCGCATCGTCAGCCGCGCCACCGCCGAGCTGAGCGCGTGGCAGAAGGTCAATTACGGCGCGATGCCGCTCGACCGTGGCGACCGCGCCAACGTCTGGGTTCGCGCCGACAACAACCTGATCTCGGCGGACCGGATCAGCGGACGCGGCGAGGCGGCGCGGCTGGGTGGCGTCACCGTCTACGAGCGCAACCCCGATGGCGGGCTGCGCGGGCTGATCACCGCGCCCAACGGCCTGCGCCAGGGCGACGGCTGGAAGGTGTGGCCGGCCAAGCGCTTCGACGTCGCCTCGGGCGCGCTCACCCCGCTCGGGACAATGGTGGTGGCGCGCGGCGTCACGCCCGACCAGTTCACGCTCGCCAACGTCGATGGTGACGCTTTGTCCTTCACCGGGCTGCGCGCTGCCATTTCCGACCTGGAGGAGGCGGGGCGGCCGACCAAGTCGCTCGAAGGCGTGCTGTGGCACAAGCTCTCGGGGCCGCTGTCCTCGGTGCTGATGCCGCTGCTCGGCGCGGTGGCGGCGTTCGGTATCGCGCGATCGGGCGCGCTGTTCGTCCGCGCGGTGATCGGCATGGCGCTCGGCTTCGCCTATTTCATGGCGGACAAGTTCGCGCTGGCAATGGGCAACCTCGGGGCCTACCCGCCCTTTCTCGCCGCCTGGGCGCCGTTCCTGCTGTTCCTGCTGATCGGCGAGGCGGTGTTGTTGAGGACGGAGGAGTAGGAGGCGCGGTCGCTTGCCAGTGCTCCCGCGAAGGCAGGAGCCTAGGGCGGCGAACGATGGGCTCCGTGGGCCTGCGCCCCGCGTCGCAGGGACGCGCGATCAAGATGGCGCTCTTACCTCTCCACTGGCGTCATCCTGAACTCGTTTCAGGATCCGCAGGCGCCGGGGCCGTTGAGTACGGGAGTGGGTGGACCCTGAAACAAGTTCAGGGTGCCGGAAGAAAGAAGGCGGCAGGTCGCGCTGCCGCCCGCTTTCCTCACCGCCCCCGCATCGTCGCCGCGGCCAACTTGCCCACAAGTCCCGGCAAGCCGGCGTAATTCGCTTTGTGAAAGGGCGAATCCTGCTCGAGGACCTTGGAGATGCGCCGGTGCGCCTCCGCCAGAGCGTGATACGGCAGGCCCGGCAGCAGGTGGTGCAGCGCGTGGTAGCGCAGCCCCACCGGCGCCCACAGCACCGGCAGCAGCGCGGGCGGCGGCACGTTGACCGTATCAAGATACTGGGCGGTGACGCTCATCGGCTCGCCCTCATTCTCCCACAGATGCGCGACCAAAGTACGCACCTGGTTGATCAGCGCGACGCCCGAGCCGACCGCCAGGAAGATCGCGAACGCCTTGAGTGACACCACGCCGGTCGCGGTCAACGCGAGCAACGCGATCGCCCAGAGGCTGGTGACGATCTCCCAGCGGGTCCAGCGCGCCCTCTCCTCGCCCTGCGGCGCACGGCGACGGAAATGCGGGTTGATCGACAGCGCCGAGTAGCGCGCCACCACTGCCTCGCGCAGCCGCGGCAACAAAGCCGACAGCGGCGCGAGCAGCGCGTAGCGGATCAGCAGACCAATCGGCGCCAGCGCCGACACCAGGATGAAGACCGGCAGGGTCCACGGCCGCATCAGCGCCAGCGGAAGATACTCGGGATCCTCCGAGGTGCCGTAGCGCGTCTTGGCGTGGTGCAAGTTGTGGACGCCCTCGTACATGAAGGACGGGATCATCATCGGCACCCCGACCAACGCGTTCCAGCCGGCGCGGAAGCCCGGCACCGCGGCGTGCTTGATGTGGCTGATCTCGTGGATCATGCTCATGCCGCGATACAAGGCGAGCACCGCGACGACCCCGGCCAGCACCGCCAGGCCGGCCGACGCGACGGTCGTCGCGACCGCGAGCGCGGCGTAGCCGACCACCGCGGAGCCGATCAGGTCGGCCCAGTAGATTGCGGGACGCGGCTGCACGAGGTCCCGGGTGAGCTCGGCGGCGGCACGCAGCATCGCCTTGTCGTCCGCGATTGCCGCGCGTGGCGCGACGGGCGCGGCAGCCGCGCTCTCGCCCCGGCTCTCGAAGGTCATCGTGTCCATGGCGCTGTTCATTGCCCCAACATAGTGGCGACAGCGTGACCTTTACAGGACGCGCGCACTCCCCGTTGCCAGTAAAAGCTCGCTCGCTATGATCGGTTTCTCCGTTTACGGGCGAGCGCCATGTCCGATCTCTCCATCACCCCGGTCACCACCAAGAGCGAGCGCAAGGCGTTCGTCGACCTTCCCTTCCGCCTCTACGCCGACGACCCTCACTGGGTGCCGCCGCTGAAAGGCGAGGCGCTGGGGCTGATCACGCCGGAGAAGAACGGCTGGTTCAGCCATGCCAAGACGCAGCTCTTCCTGGCGCGGCGCGACGGCCGCGTTGTCGGGCGCATCTCGGCGCATATCGACACGCTCGCGCTCGAGATGCCTGCTGCGCAGGGCTTCGGCCCCGGTGTCGGGCAGTGGGGCCTGATGGACGCGGAGGACGAGGACATCTTCCGCGCGCTGCTGCAACGTGCCGAGGCGTGGCTGCGCGAACAGGGCATGGTGCGCGCGCTCGGTCCTATCAGCATGTCGATCTGGGAGGAGCCGGGACTGCTGATCCAGGGCTTCGACCAGGCGCCGACGGTGATGATGGGGCATCACAAGCCGGCGTACCGCGAGTGGATCGAGCGCGCCGGCTACCAGCCGGTCAAGCAGCTGGTCACCTACGAGCTCGACATCACCCAGGAGTTCCCGCCGATCGTGAAGCGGATCATCCGCTCGGGCGAGAACAACAAGAGCATCGTCGTGCGCGAGGTCAACAAGAAGCGGTTCGACGAGGAAGCCGCGATCATCCTCGAGATCCTCAACGACGCCTGGTCGGACAATTGGGGGTTCGTGCCGCTCACCCCGCCCGAAATCAAGGACGTTGGCGTCAAGCTCAAGCCGATCGTGTTCAACGACCTGATCCGCATCGCCGAGGTCGACGGCCGGCCGGTGGCGTTCATGATCACCTTGCCCGACCTGAACGAGGCAATCCGCCCGCTGAACGGCAGCCTGCTCCCGTTCGGCTGGGCCAAGTTGCTCCTGTGGCTGCGCAAGCCGCGCGTGCGCACGATGCGTGTGCCGCTGATGGGGGTGCGCAAAGAGCTGCAATCCTCGCGGCTGGCCAGCCAACTAGCCTTCATGATGATCGAGGCGATCCGCAAGGCGTCGGTGGCGAACTACGGCGCCTCGCGCGGCGAGATCGGCTGGATCCTTGACGACAACCAGGGAATGAACTCGATCGCCACGGCGATCGATAGCCGCGTCAACAAGGTCTATCAGGTCTACGAGCGGACGCTCTGATTCGACGCGAGCCGGCGGCGCCGCGCGCCTCAGCCGGCGCGGCGCCGCCCCCTCCCGTCCGCCCGTTGGCGGCGGTCACAGCTTCTCGGGAACCTTGACGCCCAGCTCCTTCCACTCGGCGCGCGTGTGGCAGACGCGCTGGATGATGTGCGAGCCGGTCGCCTCGGTGTTGTAGCAGTAGCGCGTGTTGGGGTTGCGCACCTTGACGCCGCCCTCGCCCTGGGTCGCGACCGTGGCGGCGCTCGTGGTGGTGGCGACTGCGGCCGGGCTGGTCGGCTCGGCCTGCGCGGGGGCGACGAGGGTCAGGCTGGTGAGAGCGGCGACGATCGTGACGTTCATGGCGGTGTCTCCCTGCCCCGTTGATCGGGGACGCCCAATGCTTTGCAGACACCGTGCCATTCGGTTTTTTTGCCGCTTTATCAACGGCTTACTTGTTTCGCTCGGGCTGCGGCGCGAGGGCCGCCGCCGACATCCGGCGGATTACGCCAGAAAATGGCGAGCCCTTGTGAATAGGCGCGTCGACCCCATCTCATATGCACTATTCAGATCTGACCATGCGAGCCTGGATAGCTGAGAGACCGAACGCGCTCCCGCTTGCACGCAGGGAGACCGACATGGACCTTAACGAACTCTACTCACATCATCAGATATCGATCGCGCGTGCGTCGGACACCGGCAGCGCAAACGGTCGCGACGCCTATCGGATCTGCGCCAAAGGCTATGCCGCGCGGATCGCCGACGTGCAGTGGCTCGCCGGCGTGGTCCGCCCGACCGTGGTGGTCGGCGCGTGAGCGACCAGCCGCAGCCCGCCCCGCGCCCGCCGCGCCGCCCCTATTTTCGGCCCGCCAGCAGCGTCCCGAAGCTGTCGCCCGAGAGCGCGGCGCGCGAGAGCCAAGTGGTCCGCGCGGCGACCGAGCGGCTCGGCCTCGCCGGCGCGATGGCCTTTCTCAACGCCGATGTCGGACTGGGTGCTCGCCCGCTCAAGCTCGCCGCGGCGAGCGACGAGGGTGCGCGGCAGGTGCTCGACCTGATCGCGGTGCAGGAGCCTGACGCGGCGGCATAGCTTCGGCGACGTAGGCGTTTCCATTTCCCGGCGTCACCCTGAACTCGTTTCAGGGTCCACCGTGCGGATCACCACTCAGAGGCCGCGATGGAGGCAGATCGGTGGATCCTGAGACAAGCTCAGGATAACGCCGAAAAAAAGAGAGAGGTCGCCCCTGCTCAGAACAGGAACGCGCCGCCCAGTACCAGTCGTACGTCGGGCGAGTCATGGTTCAGCCCCGCGACCGCGAGCAGGTCAATCTGCGTCCGCTTGGTCGGCTGCCACGCCAGCGACCCCGCCGCGAGCGTCTGCGTGACATGGCCCGAGGGATCGTCGTCGCGCTCGACCGAGAACTCCGCCACCGTGGTGAGACTGTCGGTGAGCGCATAGCCCAGGCCGACGACGCCGCTCGCGTCGAAATGCCGGCCTCCGCCCTCCTCGTTGGCGGCCGCGGTGGCGCGGCCGGTGAAGTCGAGGCTCCATTTCTCGTTCATCTGCCAGAACACCGGCGCAATCACCCCTGCCGACCAGTCGCCGTCGCCGATGCCGCTGCGGCCGGTCGGGAGAGTCACATAGGGCTGGATCGCGGACGATAGCGCGCGCCCGTCAGGGTGGCTCAGCGCGTAGCGATAGCCGATCGTCGTGTCGCCAGCCCCCCATTTTCGTGAGACGGCGCCGGTGACCTTGTCGCGCGTGCGCAGCGTGCCCAGCGGCGTGAACTCGACCTGCAGCTCGCTGTCGCGCGTCACGCCGATCCGTGCCGTGACGTCGCCGAAGAGCGTGAGGTCCTCGCGTGCGTCACCACTGTCGTCGCGCTGCCAGTCCACGCCCGATAGCTCCACCTGCACCTGCCCCGGCATGGTGACACAGCCGCTCGCGCCGAGGGACGGCCGGTTGGGGCAGAACCGCTCGGTGACCGGCTCGTCCTGCGCGGACGCAGGAGCGGCCACGAGCAGCAGCCCGGCGGCGAGCAGGCCCGCGCGGATCATCGCAGCCGCACCCAGGTGGGCGCGTGGTCGCTCGCTTTCTCGCGCCCGCGATATTCCTTGTCGACACCGGCCTCGACCAGCCGGTCGGCCACCGCCGGGCTAAGCAGCAGGTGATCGATGCGGAAGCCCGCGTCGCGTTGCCACGCGCCCGCCTGATAGTCCCAGAAGGTCCAGACGCCGCCGCGAGGATGGCGCGCGCGCAACGCGTCGGTCCAGCCCTGCGCGACCAGCGCGCGATAACCCTGGCGGCTCTCGGGCTGCATCAGCGCGTCGCTTGCCATCGCGCGCACGGAGAAGACGTCGTCGTCATTGGGTATGACATTATAGTCGCCCGCCAACACCGCGGGAACTTCGCTGGCGAGAAGCTGCGCCGCGCGCGCGCGCAGCCGCTCGATCCAGCGCAGCTTGTAGTCGAACTTGGGACCGGGCTGCGGATTGCCGTTGGGCAGATAGATCGACGCGACGGTCAGCCCGGCGACGTCGCACTCGAGGTAGCGGCTGTGCTCGTCCTCGGGCTCGCCCTCCAGCCCGCGCTGGCGCTCGACCGGGTCGG
Organism: Sphingomonas phyllosphaerae; assembly: GCF_029623345.1. Lineage (GTDB taxonomy): Bacteria > Pseudomonadota > Alphaproteobacteria > Sphingomonadales > Sphingomonadaceae > Sphingomonas > Sphingomonas phyllosphaerae_C. Next base: position 16,110 of record NZ_JAPYKH010000012.1, on the reverse strand, counting down.
CACCGCGCGCGAGCACCGCGACGCCGTTGAACCCCTTTTGCCCGTGCCACACCGCGCCATACCCGGCGCCGCGCACCTCCGCCTCGGGGAAGGTCTCGTCGCTCGACTTGAGCTCCTGAAGGCACACCACGTCGGGCTGCGCCTCCTCGAGATACTCGAGCAGCCGCGGCAGCCGCGCCTTGATGCCGTTGACGTTGTAAGTGACGATCTTCACCCGCGACGATCTATCGCGCCGCGATCGCTTTGTCTCGCCCCGCGCGTGCCTTAGACCGAGAAGCTGGTGCCGCAGCCGCAACCGCTCGCAGCCTGCGGATTCTCCACCTTGAACGAGGCGCCGCCGAGCGACTCGATATAGTCGACGCTGGCGCCGCGGACGAGATCGAGGCTGACGTCGTCGACCACCAGCCGCACCCCGTCCGTCTCCACCACCAGGTCGCTCGCCTCCGGCACGTCGGCGAAGCCGAAGCGGTACTGGAACCCCGAGCAGCCGCCGCCCTCGACCGCGAGGCGCAGGATCGCGGGCTTGTTCTGCCGCGCCGCGATCGCCGCGACGCGCGCGGCAGCGGCGGAGGTGAGCGCAATATCGGGTGCAAGCGTGGCCATGCGCATAAGATAGGCGTGGGCAGCGGCGGGGGGAAGGGGCGCGGCGGACGACGTCTTCCCGACCTCGCTTCGGGCGTCGTCGCCACGCTCACGTCGCAACGCCCACACGCGTCATCCCCGCCCTGCGCCCGGATCCATGATCCCGCGAAAACAACGCCTTCAGCAGGGGCGGGGCGTTGGCTTCCGGATAAAGCCCCGGCTGACGGGAATTTGCCTCGGTGGAAAGGCTCTCCGCCGCCACACCACGACAAAGGGCCGGCCCGCGTGGCGCGGCGCCGGCCCCCCTCCCCTCTCAAGCGAGGCGATTAGTCCTGCGGCACGGGACCCGAGGTCGACACGGGGATCTGGCCGACGGCGCGGTCCTGCGCGGCCATCAGATAGTCGGCGGTGGTCAGGAACGGCACGGGGTTCACCGCATGACCGTCGATCCGTACCTCGTAATGGAGGTGCGGGCCGGTCGAGCGCCCGGTCGAGCCCATCAGCGCGATCAGCTGGCCGCGCTTCACGCGCGTATTGTCAGAGACGAGGATCTTCGACAGATGGCCGTAACGCGTGGCGATGCCCTTGCCGTGGTTGATCTCGACCATGTTACCATAGCCGCCCTGGCGGCCGGCGTGGCTGATCACGCCGTCGGCGGTGGCGTAGATCGGCGTGCCGCTCGGCCCGGGGATGTCGACCCCGGCGTGCATCGCCGCGGTGCCGCGGAACGGATCGCTGCGGATCCCGAAATTGCTGGTGAACTGCAGCTTCTGCACCGGCTGCACCGACGGAATCGCGATCACGCCCTGCTCGAGCCGGTCAAGCTTCTTCCAGCTCATGAACAAAGAGCGGAACTGTTGGTCGGCGGCGAGATCGGCACGGGCCTCGGCGCTGCTGGCGTCGACCAGCGGGCCGCCCATCGCACTGCCCCTCTTCGCAAGGCGCGCGGTGGAGATGCCCAGCTTGCGGACTGTCTTGGCAGTCGCGGCGTAGCGCTGGTCAAGCTCACGCTGCGCTACCGCGGCGAGCTCGGCCTGGCGCGTCTCGACCCGGAGGAAGGGCTTGATCGTGTCGGCAGCGAGGCGAGTGGCGTCGGGGTCGATCGCCAGCGTCGCGCGCGCCAGCTCGCGGCTCTCGCCCTCGCCGGTCAGCGCGGCGGCGAGCAGCGCCTGGCGCTGCTCGATGCGGCTGGCGTGAAGCTCGGCGGTACGGCGGATCGTGGCGACACGGCTCTGGAGCTGGGTGACCTTCTGCTCCATCTTGGCCAGCTTGTGCTCACTGGTCGGCACCGGCTTGAGCCCGGTCGCGACCGCGACCTGCTGACTGGCGGCGACGGCGCCGTAGCCGGCGAGGCCCAGGACCATCGCGGCGCCACCGCGTACCATCAGGCGGCGTGTGCCATCAGCGACGCGCAGGCGATCGAGCGGGCGCGCGGCCGGCGTGAGAGCGGTGTCGTTCATCGAACCCCAGATCAAAGACTGCGACCGGGCGGCGGGCTGCCGCGCGGCCTTCCCCTTTTCTCGTACTGCCACCCCGGAGACGAAGCCTCCCAGGCACAAAGGTTTGTGACCTGAGCAGGGTTAATCGGGCAAGAGCAGCGGCGTCAGAGCGCGCCCGATCGACGGAGAGACGCGGCGAGTCGTTGTAATTCGCCGAGTCGAGTAGGGAGCGATCGCGTGATTTACGTGGGTTGCGAGTGATTCTTGGTGGCGGATCGGCGCGAGTGACTGGCGCACGACGGCGGGTTTGCTCCAATGTGGAGCGGTAGCGCGCCTTCGGATGCTGCGGTGATCGGACGCGGCAGAGGCATGACAATTCTTGTTGTTATCCCGAACGTGTCTCAAGGCGGCTGCGGTTGTCATCTGGCTCCCGCAAGTTCGCGGGAAGGTGTGTCTGGATTCGTCGATGCGATGGCAGAGGGCTCGCCATAGCTCACCCGTCATTCCGGACTAGGTCCGGGATCCACCGTCCCGCCTGCTCAGCAAGCGTGTTGATAGGGCAGCCCGAGCCACCGCCACCCCTAGCCCCACCAGGCGCCACGTGCCACGGTGCGTCCCATGTGCCGCGTCAGCACCTTGCCCTCTCGCGCTCGGGGCCGCGCCCGATGAGCGACGCGCCCGAGCAGCTGACGCTCGATCTCGAGGGCTGGGAAGGTCCGCTCGACCTGCTGCTGTCGCTCGCGCGCGCGCAGAAGGTCGATCTGCGCGAGATATCGATCCTCGCGCTGGTCGAGCAATATCTCCGCTACGTCGAGCGCGCGCGCGTGCTCCAGCTCGAGCTCGCCGCCGATTATCTCGTGATGGCGGCGTGGCTGGCCTATCTCAAGTCGGCGTTGCTTCTGCCGCGCGACCCCGAGGTGGAGCCCGACGCCGACGAGCTGGCGATGCGGTTGCAGCTGCGGCTCGAGCGGCTCGACGCCATGCGCGACGCCGGCGCGCGGCTGATGGCGCGCGACCGGCTCGGGCGCGACGTGTTCCGACGCGCCGCGCCCGAAGGACTGCGGGTGGTGCGCAAGGCGCAGTGGACGGCCGATCTCTACGAGCTGATGACCGCCTATGGCCGCGTGTCGGCGCGGTCGCGCCCGGTGATGCATGTCGTCCACGACCGCGAAGTGATGACGCTGGAGGCGGCGATCGCGCGCGTCGCGGCGCTGGTCGGCAGCGCGATCGACTGGCGCTCGATCGAGGCTTTTCTGCCGGAGCAGGCGAGCGTCGCGCTGCGTCGTTCGGCGCTGGCGTCGAGCTTCCTCGCTGCGCTCGAGCTGGCGCGCCAGGGGCGCGTCGAGCTGCGGCAGGAGGCGCCGTTTGCCCCGCTGTACTTGCGGCGGCCGGCGGCGTGAGCGCCGCGATCGAGCGCGCGGTCGAAGCGGTGCTGTTCGCCAGCGCCGAGCCGCTCTCGCTCGACTCGCTGCGCGCCTATGTCGGCAACGGTGACGGCAGCAGCGACGTACGGGCCGCGATAGCCGCCGTCGCCGAGCGCTACCGCGGCCGCGGCGTCGAGCTCGTGGAGCGCGGCGGACGCTGGCATTTCCAGACCGCGCCCGATCTCGCGCATCTGCTGCGCCGCGATCGCGAGGAGGTGCGCCGGCTCAGCCGCGCCGGGATCGAGACGCTCGCGATCATCGCCTATCACGAACCGGTCAGCCGCGCCGAGATCGAAGCGATCCGCGGCGTCCAGGTCGCCAAGGGGACGCTTGACGTACTAATGGAGGCGGGCTGGGTCCGACCCGCCGGGCGGCGCGACGTGCCCGGTCGCCCGCTCACCTACGCAACGACCCCCGAGTTCCTGTCCCATTTCGGGCTGACGAGCCGGCGGGACCTGCCCGGCCTCGACGATCTGCGCGCCGCCGGGCTGCTTGATCCGGTCGATCTCGCCTTCGAGCAACTCGCGGTGGAAAAAGACGCCGACGACGACTAGATGACACACAATTAGGAGATTCCACCATGGGCAGCTTCAGTCTTCCGCATATCCTCATTCTCGCGATCGTCGCGGTCCTGCTGCTCGGTGGCGGGCGTTTCTCGAATCTGATGGGCGACGTCGCCAAGGGCGTGAAGAACTTCAAGAAGGGCATGGCCGAGGAGGATGCCGAGGATCGCACGCCCAAGCCGCGCATCGAGGCGCAGTCGAGCGCCGAGCCCGCGTTCGATCGCGACGCCGACCGAGTCCGCGAGGAGCGGCGCTGATCCCTCGCATCCGGCCGGCACGCTGAATGTTCAACATCGACTCGTCCGAGTTCCTGCTGGTCGCGCTGGTCGCGCTGGTGGTGATCGGCCCCAAGGACCTGCCCAAGGCGATGCGGGTGGTCGGCTATTGGGTCGGCCGCGCGCGCGCGGTCGGGCGCCAGTTCCGTGCCGGCTTCGACGAGATGGTGCGCGAGGCCGAGCTGGAGGAAATGGAAAAGAAGTGGAAGGCGGAGAACGAGCGGATCATGCGTGAGCACCCGATGATCCCGCCGCCGCCGCCCGAGCCACCCTCGGGCGAGCACGCGCCCGCTGACTCGTCGCTCGCGCCTTCGCACGATGACACGTCGCACGCGGAACACGCGCCGGTGATGGTGGAGCAGCCGCGCGTTGTGCCGGGCGCGCCGCACGAGATGCCCGCGGCCGATAACAAGGCACCGTCGTGAGCGAGGTCGTCGACGAGCTGGAGGACAGCCGCGCGCCGCTGCTCGACCATCTGCTCGAGCTGCGCCGCCGCCTGCTCTACTGCATCGCTGCGGTGGTGCTGTCGTTCGGCGTGTGCTGGTATTTCGCCGAGAATATCTTCGCGTTCCTGGTCCAGCCGCTGCTCAGCGCGGGGCAGAAGACGCTCATCTACACGCAGCTGTTCGAGGCCTTCTTCGTCCAGGTGAAGGTCGCCTTCTTCGCGGCGATGATGATCTCCTTCCCCGTGATCGCGATGCAGCTGTGGCAGTTCGTCGCGCCCGGCCTGTACCGCAAGGAGAAGCGCGCGCTGCTGCCGTTCCTGTTGGCGACGCCGCTGCTGTTTCTGCTCGGCGCATCCATGGCCTATTATGTCGCCATCCCGATGGCGCTGCACTTTTTGCTCGGCTTCTCGGGTGACGTCGGCGGCGTGCACCAGCAGGCGCTGCCGGCAATGGGCTATTATCTCAGCTTCGTCATGCAGTTCCTGTTCGGCTTCGGCGCGGCCTTCCTGCTGCCGGTGCTGCTGATGTTGCTTGAGCGCGCCGGAATCGTGACGCGCAAGCAGCTGATCGGCGCGCGGCGCTACGCGATCGTCGGCGCCTTCGCCATCGCCGCGGTGCTGACGCCCCCCGACGTCGGCTCGCAGCTGCTGCTGGCGATCCCGTTGGTAATCCTCTACGAGCTGGCGATCGTCGGCATCTGGTTCACCGAGCGCAAGCGCGCGCGCGAGACCGCCGCAGCGGTCGAGGCAGCCGAGGCGGAATAGGGCGGGACGACGTTCGATCCTCGCTTTTGAGGGATCGTTACGAGTCTCCCCCTCTGAGTTCTGCGGAGGCAGGAGCCTGGGCCGCGATTATCGTGAGACGTTGTTTTTTGCTTGGCCTTGGATGCCGGCGTTTGCCGGAGCAGGGTCGCGAAACGCGCGGGTCGGGCGATTTCGTGCCGATCGACCGCGCGATGGTTCACCCATTCGCGTCCGCCTCATAGCAAAAGGCGGGCCGCGTCGCCGCGACCCGCCTCCCGTGCGACCCCGAAGGGATTAGATTACTTCGACTTGTCCGCCGCGGTGCTGACTGCGTCGCCTGCGGAGGACACGTCCTTGCCGACGCCACCGACCGTGTTGCACGCCGCCACCAGCATCGCGCCGGCCAGTGCCGCAACCATCATAACCTTACGCATCGAACCGCCTCCTCGAAGATCATGCCAACAATGCGCGGCGGCCCTGATCGTTCCGCCACTGCAATAGCTTGCGGAGCGTCATCGGCGATGCGGTTGAAATGGTAAAGGCCCGGAAGCGTCACCGGGGGGGGGGAGGGGTGGACGCTTCCGGGCCTATGTCGCGGACAGCGAGAGCGGGGGGCATAAGGTCGCTGTCCGAATGGGTGAACGGGCCTTCCCGCGATCAGTTCCGCTGCAGCGTCATTATTTTCCAAAGCCCTGAAAAGGATGTTTTCACTCGCTGCCGGTCACCGCCACCGCGATCTCATAGGCGCCCGAGAGCGGGTCGTGCTGCAGTGACGAACGCAGCTGCCGGGTCAGTCCCTCGATCACGCGACCGTAGCGATGGCCGAGCCCGTCGCGCAGGATGTCGCTGTCGACAAGCGCGCGCGAGGACAATCGCAGCATCGCCTTCTCCGCCGTGCCCGCGACCGGCTTGAGCGAGATGCGCAGCTGTGCCTCGGGCGCGCAGGTCATCGCCAGCTCGACCAGCTCGGTGACGAGGAAGGCGACCGCCACCGCGACGTCCTGCGTGACGTAGAAGGGGTCGATGTCGAGCACGATGCCGATCCGCGTGCCCTCGGGTGCGGTGGCGCGGATGCTCGAGGCCAATTCGCCCAGCACCGAGCGCAATCCGACGCCGCGATTTTCCTCCATCTCGGCGAAGTGATAGCGGTGCACCACCGCGAGCGCGTCGACGCGGCGCTGGATCGAGGCATAGGCCTGGGTCGCCTCCACGCTGCGCGCGCCGCGCGCGTGAAAGTTGATCAGGCTCGAGATCACCTGGAGATTGTTCTTGACGCGATGGTGCACCTCGCGCGTCAGCTTGGTCTGGCGCACCAGCCCCTCGGCGAGGCCCGCCTCGTGCAGCGCGACGGTGCGGCTGAGCGCGCGGAACGTGTCGCCCAGATCGCGGATCTCCTGCGCGGGCAGCGCGCGCAGCATCGCGGGGTCGGGTTGGTCGCCGGGGGCGTAAGCGGCGATGCTGCCGCGCAACGCGCGCAGCGGCGCAATCAGTAGGCGATCGACCACGAACCAGCTGATCGCCGCGGCCAGCGCCCACATCAGCAGCGGCAGCGCCAGCGCGATCAGCAGCGGCGAGCTGATCGGGGCGCTGCGCACCTGCATCTCCAGCGCCAGCCCTGCGACGACGAGATCGTTGCGCGCCGCCTCACGCCGCTCGAACGCACTCTCGCGCTTCAGCGGGTCGAGCTCGAGCCGCTGGTTGCCGAGCGTCAGCGTCGAGCCATAATCGACCGCGAAGCCGCTCGGCCGGCTCAGCTGCTGGAGGAAGGCGGCGGGAAAATACGCCGCCGCGCTCACGCCGTTGCTGCGCCCGGCGATACGCAGCATCAGCCCGCGTCGACCGCCCGCCGCACCCTCGATGAGCCGCGCGCTGACCACCGCGGGGTCGGACTGGCGCGCAAAGGCGGCAGCGCCCGGGAAGGGCTCACCGCAGATCGGCTGGCCATGGCGATCGAGGATGACAAAGCTGGTGCCCGCGGCCGACTGCTGCGCGAACACGCCCTGCGCGCGCGCGCAGCTCGGCGCGTCGCCGCGGTCGGCGGTCAGCGCGTCGACCGCGACGCGCAGCGCCGTCATGTCGCCGACCAGCTCGATGGCGATGGCGCGGCTCGACTCGGCCGCGGCGACGCGCAGGTGCGAGCGAAGCTCGGTGTCGGCGATCTGGGTGACGCGCAGCGTGGCGAAGATCGCGATCAACGCCAGCGGCAGCAGCGCGATGCTGAGAATGAGGAAGAGTTTGGCGCCCGTCGGCCAATGACCGACGAACTCGCCCGGCCCCGCGGGCGAACGCGGGACGTCAGCGGCCGCGGACGCCGCCACGTCGATCAGTCAAGCTTGCCGAGAAGGGAGAGCAGATCGTCCGGCACGCTTTCCTCGACGGTCTTCTGATAGACGGAGCGCAGCGCCGAACCCATATCCCGATTCTTCGAGTGCGCGACGGTGCCCTTCTTCGGCTTTTCCGGCGCTTTCTTGTCCGACGTCAACGCTTACCCCCCAAGACAACCCGGCCCTAGCGACCGCTGGGCGGGTCGAGCGGGAACACGATGGAACATCCATATGCTGCTGGCACGGTTGGCCGCGCTCGCTGGATGAAACCAAATAGCTCTTCGATGGTTCCCCCGCCGTGCGACGAAATCGGCGGCCGGGGGGAACTTATTGCCACGGTTGCGCACCGTCCACGATCGGTTTCACGACGCACGGCGGCGCACTCGCGCGGGGCCGTGAGGGAGGGCTTTCTACACATGTCGCTCGGACAACAACTCGCGCCGCATCTTCCGTTCCTGCGGCGCTACGGCCGCGCGCTGACCGGGAGCCAGGCGCAGGGCGACCGCTACGTTCGCGCGACGCTGGAGGCGATCGTCGCGGCGCCTGACCAGTTCCCGCGCGACGTCGATCCGCGGCTGGGGCTGTATCGCACCTTTCAGGCGATCTGGAACTCGGCCAATTTCGACGAGGTCGAGAGCACCGAGCCCGCCGAGGAGCAGGAAGCGGTGGCGCGCGCGCGGTTATCGCGGATGACGCCGCTGTCACGCCAGGCGCTGCTGCTCACCGCGATGGAGGGCTTCACGCCGGAAGATGCGGCCTATCTGATCGAGGTTGATTCGTCCGAGGTCGACTCGCTGGTGGCCGAGGCGCTCGCCGAGATCGAGAAGCAGACACGAGCGCGCGTGCTGATCATCGAGGACGAGCCGATCATCGCGATGGACATCGAGTCGATCGTGCGCGACCTCGGCCATGAGGTCACCGGCGTGGCGGTGACGCGCGACGAGGCGGTAGCGCTGGCGATGGAGGATCGCCCCGGGCTCGTGCTGGCCGACATCCAGCTTGCCGACGACAGCTCGGGCATCGATGCGGTGAAGGACATCCTCGCCGAGTTCAACGTGCCCGTTATCTTCATCACGGCCTTCCCGGAGCGGCTGCTCACCGGCGAGCGGCCCGAGCCGACCTTTCTGATCACCAAGCCGTTCCAGCGCTCGACGGTAAAGGCGGCGATCAGCCAGGCACTGTTCTTCGACGAGACCACCGTACCGGCGTAAGGGTGAAGGCGGCCGGGGGGCGTTGCGTGTGCGAGGCCGCGCTCCCCGTCGGCATGCCGGTGTCCGCAACGATCGTGGCGCGTGGGGGTACCGACAGCTTCACCCCTCCACCAAGGTCCGTGCGAAGGCAAGGATCCAGCGGCGCGGACGTGTCGACCCCATTGCTGACGTCAGTGCGTCTGGCCTCCGGCTTTGCGGGAGTGATAGGCATGGGACGCCGGCATAGAACCTACGACAAACGTTCGTCGTCGACGCATTGCCGGTGGAGGACGAAAGGCACTAACGGCCGGTCGCGGCGCAACGCCTGACAAAACCGCACCGTCCCCGCGACTTGTTCCCATCCTTACGGACCCAAAACGGTCGAGCCGCGTTGGAGCCTCATGGCAGACGACAACGATCGAGTTCATCTCGAGACCGACGAGGCTCGCGCCGGCAGCACGCCGGGCATGACTCGCTATATTCTCGCGGCGTCGCTGGTGCTCATCGTCGTGGCCTTCGCCGCCATCCTCCTGTCCTGACGCGATGCTCGAACAAGTGGTGCGTGACGGGCTGGCCAACCGGCCGGCCGATACCTATCTTCCAGCTTCGGACGAGCGCCAAGATGGCGCCGCGCCAGCACGACGGAGCGGCATGACCCAATCAACCTCGCATGCGGACGAGGCGTCGGCCCCGGCGCCGACGGAATATGTCGCGCTGTCGGATCCCGAGTTCAAGAAACAGCTCGCGCTCGTCATCCCGCACCTGCGTGCGTTCGGCCGCTCCCTCTCAGGCAACCGCGACCTTGCCGATGATCTGGTGCAGGAGACGCTGCTCAAGGCCTGGGCGGCGCGCAAGCGCTTCCAGGCGGGCACCAACATGCGCGCCTGGACCTTCATCATCCTGCGCAATCTATTCCTCAGCCAGATGCGCCGCGCGCGCTTCAAGGGCGAGTGGGACGATCTGGTCGCCGACCGCGTGCTCGCCGCGCCTGCCAGCCAGGACAAGCACGTCGAGCTCGCGGACATGCAACGCGCGCTGATGCATTTGCCGCAGCCGCAGCGCGAGGCGCTGATCCTGGTCGGCGCGGGTGGCTTCGCTTATGAGGAAGCCGCCGAGATCTGCGGCGTGGCCGTGGGGACGATCAAAAGCCGTGTCGCGCGCGGCCGCGTCGCGCTCGAGGCGCTGATGACCGACGGCGCGCTGTCGTCCCGCCGCGACCATGAAGTGAGCGGCGATCGCACGACGCTCGATTCGATCATGAACGAAGTCGACGAGCTGAGCCGCGACCGCGACGCGTGAAAGCGGAGTTGAGGGTGGCGGGGTGACGCGTCAGCCTACCACGCCGTCATCCTGAGCTCGTCTCAGGATCCACCGTGCCGCGCGAGCGAGATGGCGTACCGTGGTGATCGGCACGCGCCCCTTCTTGCTCGCGCGGAGCGATCCGCGAAGGTTTGCATGCGACGCGTCCGGGCGCTTTGTCGCCTCAAGCCTCCATCCTGAAACGAGTTCGGGATGATGCCGTGCTTCAGGTCAGCACTTTCGTCGTCAACGCATGGCGACGGCGAACGCGGACCGTCAGTGCCCGCCGCGGCCCAACTTCGCTAGCAGCCCTGCCATGTCGCTCGGCAGCGCCTTGTCGCGCCGGTACGCCGCCCGCAGCGATCCCGCGAGCACATCCCCCGCCTGCGGCGCCTGGACGACATAACCGCCGCGCGGGCCGCCAGAAGAAGAGGGATGATCTGCTACCATGTTGCGGCAACGTGTGACCTCGGCTTAGGTTTCGCCATGATGACCCACCGGTTCGACGAGGCGCGCCGGCGGGCGGAACAATTCGCTCCGTTCTTGAACACCTTGCTTCAACGTGAGGCGGCGACCGCGAGCGCCCTGGACAGGCCCGACCTGCCGCTCGCGCGGCAGCTTCGGCTGGAGCGGCGCGCGCTCGCGCTCGAGGTGGCGCTCGGCGACCTCGCCGGCGCGCTCGACCTTACCGCGGTCACCGCCCGACTCACCGACTTCGCCGACTCAGCGCTCGACCGCGCCATCGCCGGCGCGATCGCCGAGCGCACGCCGGACGCCACGCCGCGCGGCTTCGTCGCGATCGCGCTGGGCAAGCAGGGCAGCCGCGAGCTCAACTACTCGTCCGACATCGACCCGATCCTCCTCTACGATCCCGCCACGCTGCCGCGCCGGGCGCGCGAGGACGTCGCCGACGCGGCGGTGCGGATCGGCCGCCGCGTGCTCGAGCTGCTGCAGGCGCGTGACGCCGACGGCTATGTGCTGCGCGTCGACTTGCGGCTGCGCCCCTCGCCCGAGGCGACGCCGATCGTGATCCCCGTCGACGCCGCGATCAGTTACTACGAGTCGCAGGCGCTGCCGTGGGAACGCGCCGCCTTCATCCGCGCGCGCGTCGCGGCGGGCGATCGTGCGCTGGGCGCGCGTTTCCTCGAGGCGGTGCGGCCGTTCGTGTGGCGCCGCAGCCTTGATTTCGGCGCGGTCGGCGAGATCCTCGACATCACCCGCCGTATCCGCGACCATTACGCGCAGGGCCAGGCGTTCGGCCCCGGCTACGATCTTAAGCGCGGCCGCGGCGGCATCCGCGAGATCGAGTTCTTCGCGCAAGTCCATCAGCTGATCCACGGCGGCCGTGATGCGTCCCTGCGCGCGCCCGCGACGCGCGACGCACTCGCCGCGCTCGCCGCCGCGGGGCGGATCGACGCCGCCGACGCCGCCGCGCTGGCGGAGGCCTATACGCTGCTGCGCACGATCGAGCACCGCGTGCAGATGATCGACGACCGCCAGACCCACGCGCTGCCCGCGGGCGAGGAGCTCGACCGGGTCGCGCGGCTGCACGGAGTTGACGACGGCGCGGCGCTGCTCGCGCTGCTCGCGCCGCAGGTCGAGCGCGTCGCGGCGGCGTTCGATCGGCTCGCCCCCGTCGCCGCCGCGGGCTTGCCGTTCGACTCCGCGCGGCTCGGCCAGACCCTGGCCGAGAGCGGTTTCGCCGACGCCGAGGATGCGGTGCGCCGTGTCGGCGCCTGGCGCGAGGCGCGTTACCCCGCGCTGCGCTCCGCGGCGGCACAGAGCGCGCTCGAGGCGGTGCTGCCCGTGCTGCTCGGCGCACTGGCGCAGGCGCCGGTGCCTGCGGTCGCGCTCAACCGGCTCGACCGGCTGTTCGAGCGCCTGCCAAGCGCCGTCAATGTCTTCCGCCTGCTCGAGGCGCGCCCCGCGCTGACCGCGCTGCTCGCCGAGCTGCTCAGCCATGCGCCGACCTTGGCCGACGAGCTGGCGCGCCGACCCGACCTGCTCGACGGTCTGATTGACGCCAGCGCCTTCGCGCCCGTTGGCGGGATCGCGGCGCTGGTCGCGGAGATGCGCGCGATGGAACAGGGAGCCGATTATCAAGCGCTGCTCGATCACGTCCGCCGGGTCGTGGGCGACAAGCGGTTCGCGCTCGGCGCGCAGATCGTCGCCGGCGCGGCCGACTCGCTTGACGTGGCGGCGGGCTACGCGCGTGTCGCCGAGGCCGCGATCGAGACGCTGGCGAGTGCCGCCGCGGCCGAGTTCGAGCGCACACACGGCCGCGTTCCCGGCGGTGAGCTGGTCATCCTCGCGCTCGGCCGGATGGGCGGGATGGCGCTGACCCACGCCTCCGACCTCGACCTGATCTACCTGTTCACCGGCGACTTCACCGCCGAGTCGGACGGCGCCAAGCCGCTCGGCGCGACGCTCTACTTCACCCGGCTGGCGCAGCGAGTCACCGCGGCTTTGTCGGTTCCGACCGCGGCGGGACCGCTCTATCCCGTCGACACGCGGTTGCGGCCCTCGGGCGCGCAGGGGCCGCTGGTGGTCAGCCTCGACAGTTTCTCGCGCTACCAGCGTGAGGAAGCGTGGACTTGGGAGCATATGGCGCTGACCCGCGCGCGTGCGGTCTTCGGCTCGGCCGAGGCGCGGGCCGCGTTGGAGGCGATCGTCGCCGCGGTGCTGGCAGGCGAGCGGCCGGCGCGCAACGTCCCCGCCGAAGCGGCCGAGATGCGCGCCGAGATGGCGCGGCACAAGCCGCCGCACGGTCGGCTCGACGCCAAGCTGCTGCCCGGCGGGCTGGTCGACCTGGAATTCGCGGTGCACGTCACTCAGCTGACGCGGCGGTGCGGCTTCGACCCGCGGCTGAACGTCGCGATCGACGCGCTGGTGGCGGAGGGTGCGCTCGCGCCGGCGATGCGCGACGCCTACGCGCTGCTCGCCCGGCTGCTGGTGACCGGGCGGTTGGTCGCGCCCGACGCGCAGGAGCCCGGCGCGGCGGCGACTCGAGCGCTGATCGCGCGCGCGGTGATGCTGCCCGACTGGGAAACGCTGCTTGCCACGCTGGACCGGGTGCGCGAGAGCGTCGCCGCCCAGTGGCAGGAGAGTATCGCGTGGACACCATCCCCGACGTCACCGTGACCGGCACCGACGGCGCGCCGCTGCGGCTGCGCGAGCTGCCGCGCCCGCTGATCGTCTATTTCTATCCCAAGGACGACACGCCCGGCTGCACCCATGAGGCGCTCGATTTCTCCGCGCTGGCCAGCCGCTTCGCCGCCGCGGGCGCGACGATCATCGGCGTCTCGCGCGATACCGTGGCCAAGCACAACAAGTTCATCGCACGCCACGGGCTCGGCATCCCGCTCGGCAGCGACCTCGACGGCAGCGTCACCGCGGCGTTCGGCGTGTGGGGCGAGCGGCAGATGTACGGCCGCACTTATATGGGGATCGAGCGCGCGACCTTCCTCTACGGCACCGACGGCCGGCTGGTGCGCGCGTGGCGCAAGGTGAAGGTGCCGGGCCACGCCGAAGAGGTGCTGGAGGCGGCGCGCGCGCTAGGATGACGGCGGCGCGGCGGAGCGGACGAGCGTCGCAGCGGGCTTAGCGCTCTGCCGCGTGCGCGACCCTCGCGACCGCCCACACCGTCATCCCGGACTCGGTCCGGATCCACTCCTCCGAATGCGCAAGCTGTTCCCCGGCGAAAGTCGGGGAACAGGTGGGGAATGGTCGTGAGATCCACGACAGCCTTCCCTCCTGGACCCCGGCTTTCGCCCGGGAACAGCGTCGTTCGAGCGGCTCGACCGGGCTCGATCGCCTATACCAGCGCCAGCAACCGGTCGCGCGTATCCAGCAGCGCCGCCATGTCGCCGGCGGGCGGGGTCAGCGTCGCCATCGCGCGCTCGAGTCGCGCCAGCGACGCCGGCGCGATGTCGTCGAGCCGCGCGGCGATCTCCTCCATCTCGGGCATCCGCGCCCAGCAGTCGAGTACCAGGTCGCAGCCCGCCGCGATCGCATCCGCTGCCTTCTCGCCCGCGGTCCCCGACAGCGCCTTCATGTCGATGTCGTCGGTCATCAGCAGCCCGTCGAAGCCGATTGCGCCGCGGATCACCTGCTCGATCACCACCGGCGAGAGCGTAGCGGGCCGCTCGCGGTCCCATGCCTCGAAGACGATATGGCTCGTCATCCCCATCGGCGCGTACGCCAGCGCGCGGAACGGAGCGAGATCCTCTTCCAGCTCCTCGGCCGAGGCGGTGACGGTCGGCAGGTGATAGTGCGTGTCGAGCAGCGCGCGGCCGTGCCCCGGCATGTGCTTGACCACCCCGACGACGCCGCCCGCGGCCAGCCCCTCCAGCGTGGCGCGGCCCAGAGCGGCGACCCGCATCGGCTCGCCGCCGAAGGCGCGCGACGCGATCGCCTCGGTGGTGTCGGCACGAGCGACGTCGAGGATCGGGTGACAGTCGACCGTGATCCCCACCTCGGCGAGCATCAGCGCCAGCGCGTGCGCGTTGGCGCGCGACGCCTCGATCGCGGAGATGGGGGCGAGATCGTACAGCCGGTCGAACACGGGGCCGGCCGGAAAGGCGGGCCATTCGGGCGGCCCCAGGCGCGCGACGCGCCCGCCCTCCTGGTCGACCAGGATCGGCACGTCGTCGCGCCCTTCGAGCGCGCGCAGCGAGTCGGTCAGCGCGCGCAGCTGCGCGCGATCCGCGACGTTGCGCTTAAATAGGATATAGCCAGCGGGGCGCGCGGCGCGGAAGAAGGCGCGCTCGGACGCGCTGAGCTCAAGGCCGGACAGGCCGAAGATGACGGGCTTCATGCGCGGCTTGTAGAGCGCGCGGGCGGACGGGGGAAATCCTCTATGATAGGCAGGCGCGGCAGGCGCCGGAGCCGGCGCGCCGATCGCGCGTTGACGTGGGTCCACCGCGGCGCTGAGGGGAGTCGCATGTCGTACCGCATTCTGGCCGGGCTCGTTCTCGCTACGATCGTCGGGGGCGTCTCCGCGCCGCCCGCCGTCGCGCAGCAGCCCGCCGGTCCGCCGGACGCTGCCGCGCCCAAGGAGGCCGCGCCCGACGTCCTCGCCGGCCAGCCGCTGATCCCGACCGAACCGGGGCAGGAGAAGCGGCGCGAGCCGCTGCGCGTGCGCGTCGGCCTCGGGCCGCAACTGGTGCCCGGCTTCCCCGGCAACGATGCGCTGCGGCTCACCCCGATGATCAGCGTCGCGCGCGCGCGCGGCGACACGCCATTCGGCTATGGCGCGCCCGACGACGGCACGACGATCGCGCTGATCCGCCACGGCCGCATCGAGTTCGGCCCAACGGTGGAGCTGCAGGGCCGGCGCCGCACCGACGACATCGTTCCCGGCCTGCCCGCGGTCGGCCGCACCGTCGAGCTGGGCGGCTATGCGCAGACCTGGAGCGACGACCGCTGGCGCTGGCACGGCGAGGTGCGCAAGGGCCTGGGCGGGCACGAGGGCTGGATCAGCCAGCTCGGCGTCGACTATGTCCGCCGCGACCGCGACGCCTGGCTCGTCTCGCTCGGCCCACGCGTGGTGGTGACCGACTCGCGCTACCAGCGCGCCTGGTTCGGTGTCTCGCCCGAAGCGGCGGCGCGAACCGGGCTGGCGGCCTATTCGCCCGGCGGCGGGATCCAGTCGCTCGGTGCGACCAGCCGCGTGATCTACGCGCTGACGCCGCGCTGGGGCGTGCAGGCGCAGGCGGTGTACCAGCGGCTGATCGACGACGCCGCACGCTCACCGGTGATCCGGCGGGTGAACTCGCAGGACCAACTGTCGGCGGGAATCGCACTGACCTATACTTTCTCGATCC
>NZ_JAPYKH010000011.1 GCF_029623345.1 Sphingomonas phyllosphaerae | reverse complement strand
CCCAACCCCCTCCCCTTCAGGGGAGGAGCTTGCGCCGGATCAGCTCACTCGTCGTCGGCGAACACCGCGTCGAACGCCGCGTCATCCGTCTCGTCCGCCTTCTTAAGGTGGCGGCGGCCGAGCAGCTCGGCGATCTGCACCGCGTTGAGCGCCGCACCCTTGCGGAGGTTGTCGCTGACGCACCACAAGGCCAGCCCGTTCTCGACGGTCGGGTCCTCGCGCACGCGGCTCACATAAGTGGCGTCGTCGCCCGCGCTCTCGATCGGGGTGACGTAGCCGCCATCCTCGCGCTTATCGACCAGCATCACGCCAGGCGCCTCGCGCAGGATGCGCTGCGCGTCTTCGGCCGACAGCTCGTTCTCGAACTCCACGTTGAGCGCTTCGGAATGGCCGACGAACACCGGCACGCGCACGCAGGTCGCGACCACCTTGATCTTGGTGCCAAGGATCTTCTTGGTCTCGACCACCATCTTCCACTCTTCCTTGGTGGAACCGTCGTCAAGGAAGCTGTCGATGTGCGGGATCACGTTGAAGGCGATCTGCTTGGTGAACTTCTTCGGCTCGGCGGGATCGCCGACGAAGATGTTGCGGCTCTGCTCGAACAGCTCGTCCATCCCGATCTTGCCCGCGCCCGAGACCGACTGATAGGTCGCCACCACCACGCGCTTGATCGTCGCAGCGTCGTGCAGCGGCTTGAGCGCCACCACCATCTGCGCGGTCGAGCAGTTCGGGTTGGCGATGATGTTCTTGGCGCGATACCCGTCGATCGCCGCCGCGTTCACCTCGGGCACGATCAGTGGCACGTCGGGGTCCATGCGATAGAGCGACGAATTATCGATCACGGTGCAGCCCGCGGCCGCGAACTTGGGCGCATACACCGCAGTCGCCTCGCTGCCGATCGCAAACAGCGCCATGTCCCAACCGGTCGGATCGAAATGCTCGATGTTCTTGACGGTGAGCATGCGGCCGGTGTCGCCGTACTCGATCTGATCGCCGACCGAGCGCGACGACGCCAGCACCGCGATCTCGTCGGCGGGAAACTCGCGCTCCGCGAGGATGTTGACCATCTCGCGCCCGACATTGCCTGTGGCCCCCGCCACCACCACCCGATAACCCATTGTCCGTCCTTCCCGGCGCGCTCCGTGCGCGCGTTCTCCTGCCGCGGCGGCCCTAATGCGCCCGCCGCGCGCGCGACAGCAAGCTTTACTTGGGTCCGCTGCCGACGTGCGCGTCGAGGAAGCGCTCGATCGTGGTCCACACATGGATGTCGCGCACCGCAGAGTGGGTCTTGCCGGGATAGAACATCAGGTCGAACGGCATGTCCGCGCCCTGCAGCGCCGCCGCCACCTTCGTGCTGTTGTCGAGGAAGACGTTGTCGTCGGCCATGCCGTGGAGCAGCAGCAGCGGCGTGGTGATGCGCTTCGGGTCGCGCACCGCCCGGGACGCGTCATAGGCGGCGGCATCGGTGCGCGGATCGCCCATGTAGCGTTCGGTATAATGCGAGTCGTAGAGGTGCCAGTCGGTCACCGGCGCGCCCGAGATCGCCGCGGCGTAGAGGCCGGGATCGGCTTCGATCATCTTGAGCGACATATAGCCGCCGTAGGACCAACCGTAGGTCGCGATCCGCTTCGGGTCGACGTAGCCGAGTGTCTTCAGATAGGTCGCACCGGCGCGCTGATCGGCGACCTCGACCGTGCCCATCGCGTGCCAAATCGCGCTCTCGAATGTGACGCCGCGGTTGGCCGAGCCGCGGTTGTCGAGCTCGAAATAGATCCACCCGCGATCGACGATGTGCTGGATCAGCGGGTTCTTCCAGTCGCGCGCGACATTCTGCGGCCCCGGCCCGCCGTAATGCTGGAAGAACACCGGGTAGCGCTTGCCCGGCTCGAGCTTGGGCGTGACCATCTGCCAATGCAGATCGGTGCCGTCCTCCGCCTTGACCGTGCCGAACGTCACCGGGCGGTGCGCGGCGAGATAGGGCGCATAAGGGTGGTCACCCTCGATCCGGTTCTCGTTGACCCAGGCCAGCCTTTTGCCCGCGGCGTCGGCGAGATAGACCTGCGGCGGCTGGTTCGGGTTGGAGCGGGTGACGAGGAAGCGCTGCGCCGCGGCATCGGCGGTGACGCTGTTCTGCCAACCGCGCTCGGTGAGCCGCTCGGGCGTGCCGCCCGCGAGCGGGACGACGTAGAGCTGCTGCTCGAGCACGTCGTCCTTGTTGGCCATGAAATAGACTTTGCCCGCAGCCTCGTCGACCGCGACCAGCCCGGTGACCACCCACGCTCCCTTGGTCAGCTGACTCCATTGGCCGCCGCGCAGCAGCCAGAGATGCCCATAGCCGTCCCGCTCGGAGCGCCACAGCAGCCCGCCGTCGCCGAGCGCACGATAGCTGTCGGTGAGGTTGATCCAGCTGCGCGGCGCGGCGGCCTCGTTGAATAATGGGGTCGCCTTCCCCGTGGCAGGGTCGACGCGGAGTACGTCGAGCCGGGTCTGCGCGCGGTTCTCGCGTTGGACGAGCAGCGCCGAGCCGTCGGGCAACCAGTCGACCCGCGCGAGATAGATGTCGGGGTCGTTGCCGAGATCGACCTTCACCTGCCCCTTGCCATCGGCGCGCATCACGTGGAGCTCCACGGCGACGTTGGGCGTGCCCGCCGCCGGATAGCGCTGCTGGTAGATCTGAGTGCCCGCGGCGCCGATCGCAGCGCGGGTGAAGACCTGCACCGGTGCCTCGTCGAACCGCTCGACCGCGACATAGCGGTCGTCCGGGCTCCACCAGTAGCCGGTTCGGCGGTCCATCTCCTCCTGCGCGACGAACTCGGCCTCGCCGAAATGGACCGTCCCGCCCCCACCTTGGGTGAGCGCGCGTGCGGCGCCGCCGGCGAGCGGCTGAAGCCACAGGTTCTGCTCGCGCACGTAGCTGACGAAGCTGCCGCGCGGCGAGACCTCGCCGTTGAGCACTCCGCCCTTCACCTCGGTGAGCCGCCGCGTCGCGCCGTCGATCCCGGCGAGATAGAGGTCGCCGTCGGCGGGGACGAGCAATTGGCGACCGTCGGGCGACCAGTCGTAGCGGATGATCCCGGTCAGCGCGCCAATCCGCGCGCGTTCGCGCTGCATCTTCTCCGCCTCGGACAATGCCGCACCGCTGCCGACGCGCGTGCTGTCCACCAGCATCCGCTCCTGCCCGTTGGCAGTGTCGCGGGCCCAGAGATCGAGGCGGAAGCGGTCGTCGGCGCGTGGGCGCAGGAAGGTGAGCAGCCGGCCGTCGGGCGAGAGCTTGAGCGAGCGCGGTTGCTGTCCGCCGAGATCGGGCGCGGCGAAGATGCGCTCGAGCGTGAGCCGCTGCGGCGCGGGTCTGGTTGCGCTCGCCTGCGCGTGCGCTGCGTCAGCCACGAGCGCTCCTGTTGCTACCGTCGCGAGCGCCAACACCGCCAACCATGAACGCATCCATTCCTCCGGGATCGCGACCCAAGGCCGGGCGCGCCGCCCTTATTGCGGCGGGAGGCGGCGAGGTAAAGCGTCACCCTTGCTGTCGTGGTGGGGGCTCTTTGCCCGGAGGACCGTCGCCGACGAGAGGAGCGCTCCCTTGGTAGAAGAGTCCCGCCCCGGCGGGAGCCGGGGTCCAGTTGGGAAGGCCCGCGCGGCAATCAGCAGCGTTCCCCACCTGGGCCCCGGCGTTCGCCGGGGGGTCAGGCAGAGGCACGGGCGCGCTCTCCACTCTGCCGTCATCCTGAGCTCGTCTCAGGATCTACCGTGCCGCGCACCCAAGTGCCGGCGATGCCAGTGGACGGGTGGATCGTGAGACAAGCTCAGGATGACGCCGCCGACGGCAAGCCGGCGAACCAGCGCCCACCAGCGAGAAAGGGGCGCGGTGGTCTCCCACCGCGCCCCTCGCGCTCCGGTCGGGACCGGGCGTCGCTTACTCGGCGGCCTGCGCCTGCGGGCGGTTGTCGCGGCGCTCGGCGATACGCGCCGACTTACCGGTGCGGCCACGCAGATAATAAAGCTTGGCACGACGCACCGCGCCCTTGCGCACCACCTCGATCGAATCGACGTTCGGCGAGTAGAGCGGGAAGACGCGCTCGACGCCCTCGCCGAAGCTGATCTTGCGGACGGTGAACGACGAGCCCATGCCCCGGTTCGCGCGCGCGATGCACACCCCCTCGAAGTTCTGGACGCGGGTGCGCTCGCCCTCGACCACCTTCACGCCGACCTTCAGCGTGTCACCGGGACGGAAGTCGGGGAGCTTCTTAGTCTCGTGAAACTTGGCGATCTGCTCGGCCTCGAGCGTCTGGATCAGGTTCATCGCGTCAATCCTTACTTCCGTGCCGCGCGCCAGAGGGCGAGCCGACCCGAGCGCCCTCGTGACGCTCCCATAGGTCCGGCCGCCGTAGCCGTGTGTCGATCTCGGCCTGTGACTGACGCCACGCCGCGATCCTCGCATGATCCCCCGATCGCAGCACCTCGGGGATCGTGCGCCCTTCCCATTCGACAGGTCGGGTATAATGCGGATATTCGAGGAGGCCGCTTTCGAAGCTCTCCTCGTCCCCGCTCGAAGCCGCGCCCATTACCCCTGGAATCAGCCGAACGCAAGCGTCCAGCAGCACCAGCGCGGCCATCTCGCCACCCGAGAGGATATAGTCGCCGATCGAGATCTGCTCGATGTCGCGCGCCTCGAACAAGCGCTCGTCGAATCCCTCGAACCGCCCGCACAGCAGCACCGCCCCCGGGCCCACGGCAAGGTCGCGAACGCGGCGCTGCGTCAGCGGTGCGCCGCGCGGGGTGAGCGCGATCAGCGGGCGGCCGTCGGCGTGCGCGTCGACCGCGCGGCCGACGATATCGGCGCGCAGCACCATCCCCGCGCCGCCGCCCGCCGGCGTGTCGTCGACGGTGCGATGGCGGTCCTCGGTGAAGTCGCGAATGTTGACCGGGTCGCAGGTCCACCGCCCCTCACGCAGCGCGCGCCCGGCGAGCGACGTGCCGAGCGGGCCAGGGAACGTTTCGGGATAGAGCGTCAGGATCGTGGCGCGAAAGGTCATCGGGTCCAGTTCTCGACGGCGAGGCCGGGGATGCCGGCGAAGTCGTGCTCGTTGTTCGTGACGAGGATGGCACTGAGCGACAGCGCGTGCGCCGCGATCAGCAGGTCGAAGCTGTGACGTCGCGGCGGGGTAGAGGCCGCGAGCGCGCCGTAGCGTTCCGCCGCGGCGCAATCGAAGTCGTGCACGCCGAGCACTCCGACGAAGATGTCGAGCCGGGCCTCGTCCGCAGCATCCACGCCGGGGCGGTTGGCGCCGAAACGCAGTTCCGCCAACGTGATGGCGGACAGGGCGAGATTTCGGCCGTTCTGCGCACGAATCCGTGCGCGCAGCTGCTCGCTCCGGGCGAGCGCGAAGTCGATGCAGACGTTGGTGTCGAGGAGGTACATACGTCAGGCGGCGGTGTCGCGGGCGGGGGTGCGCCAGTCACGCTCGTCCTGCTCGATCTCGCCGCGCCCCTCCGCCATGAAACCCGGCGAGAAGGCGCCGTAGAGATTATCCAGCACCGCCGCCGCCTGATCGTCGCGCCACACGGTGCACGAGCCGTCGCGGTGCGGCACCAGCGTCACGTCGTCGCCCTCTTCGAAGCCCATTGCCTTGGGCAGGCGTAGCGCGACCGAATTGCCGGACTTGAACACCTTGGCGCGATATTCGTTACTCATCGCCGATCTCCCGTATGCACGGGATGTATATACACGCGGGAACGACAGCAAGATGGACGACTGCCTCATCATTGGTGCCGGACCCGCCGGGCTGACCGCGGCGATCTACCTGGCGCGATATCATCTTTCGATCCGGCTACTCGACTCAGGGTCGAGCCGCGCCGCGATGATCCCCTGCACACACAACCACGCCGGCTATCCCGACGGCATCGCGGGCACCGAGCTGCTGCGGCTGATGCTTACCCAGGCAGAGAAGTACGGTGCGCGGCGCGAGCCGGCGAAGGTCACCGGGCTGGCGCAAGATGGCGACGGCTTCGTCGCCACCACCGATCACGGCACCCACCGCGCGCGCACCGTGCTGTTGGCGACGGGGGTGGTGAACCACCGCCCGCACGGCCTTCTCCCCGAGGTGCACGACCCGGCGCTGGCGCGCGGGCTGCTGCGCTACTGCCCGGTGTGCGACGGCTATGAGGTGACCGACAAGCGCGTCGCGGTGATCGGCACCGGCGATCGCGGCATGCGCGAGGCGCTGTTCCTGCGCGGCTTCACGCGCGACATTACGCTGATCGCGCCCGAGGCGGAGCATCTGCTCGACTCCGCCTGCGCCGATGCGCTCGATGACGCGGGGGTGGTACGCGTCGACGGCCCGTGCGGTGGCTATGCGATCGAGGGCGACGAGTTCGCGCTCGACACCGCGCACGGGCGGATGGCGTTCGACAGCGTCTACCCGGCGCTAGGCTCGCGCATCCGCTCGCACCTTGCGGTCGAGGCGGGCGCGCGCGCGAGCGAGGACGGATGCCTCGAGGTCGACGACCATCAGCGCACCAGCGTGCCGGGATTGTTCGCGGCAGGGGACGTGGTGAAAGGGCTCGACCAGATCAGCCACGCCATGGGCGAGGCCGGCGTCGCGGCGACGACGATCCGCAACCTGCTCGCGGAGCAGCGGCCGCTGCGGCGGTGAACGGTGTTCCTGCGAACGCAGGACAGTACGGTGGTGAGGCGGCACGTCGTTCGCTCTGGGCGCTTGCGTGCGCAGGAGCACGGTGTGCTTGGAGAGGCGCCTCCCATCTCCCGTCATCCCGAACTCGTTTCGGGATCCACCGCGCCACGTACTCAGGTGCGACGGCGCCTGCGGGACGGTGGATCCTGAAACGAGTTTAGGATGACGGCAGAAGGAAGGAAGAGGAGGAGCACGACGCCCCCTCCCCTCACTCGACGAACGCCGCCTCCACCACCAGCCGCTCGCGATCCCACTCGGGCACTGCGCTGATCGGCACCATGAAGCGCTTGCCACCGTCGCGCTCGATCTCGATGACGTCCCCCGCCCCGAAATTCTCCACCGCGACGACGCGCCCCACCGTCTCGCCCGCGGTCGAGACCGCGGCGAGACCGAGCAGGTCCGCGTGATAATATTCACCTTCGCCGAGCGGCGGCAAATCCGCGCGCGCGATAGTGAGCAAGGTGCCGCGGAGCTGTTCCGCGGCGGTGCGGTCGGTCACTTCGGCGAAGCGCGCGATCGTGCCGTCGCGCAGCTTCATCAGCGTGAGCGCACCGCCGTTGAACGTGCGGTGCGCGTCGAGCGCCTCGGCGAACACCTTGAGGCGCACCTCGCCCGCGATGCCGTGCGCCCCCGCCACGGCGGCGAGTACCACCGCGTCGGGGTCGACCGGCGCCGGATCAGGCCTGGTCGGGCGAGCCGGCGCCGCCGGCGGGGGCGTCGTCGTCCCCTTCGGCGGGCTGCTGGCTCGAGACGCCCTGGTTGGTGGCGTCCTGGGTGGTCGAGTCGTCATTGTCGTCGGGCGCGGTGCGCGGGTCGGGATCGATCGTCATCGTGCAATCCTCTCGGCTCTCGATGGAGGCGGAGGAAACGCACGAGCGGACGATCGGCTTCCCGGCCAGCTTATTCGGCGCTCGCCGCCTCGGGTTCGGCCGGCGCGGCGGCCGCTTCCTGCTGCGCCTTCAGCTTCTCGGCACGCTCCTCAGCGCGCTCCTTGGCCTTCTCGCCCGGCTCACCCTTCTTCGGGTTGCTGCGCACGGTGCGCTCCTTCACGCCAGCGGTGTCGAGGAAGCGGGCGACGCGGTCCGTCGGCTGCGCGCCCATGCCCAGCCAGTGCTTGGCGCGCTCGGCGTCGAGCACGATGCGCTTCTCGTCGTCCTTGCCGAGCAGCGGGTTGTAGTTGCCGATCTTCTCGATGAACTTGCCGTCGCGCGGGCTGCGCGCGTCGGCGACGACGATGCGGTAGTAAGGACGCTTCTTCGAGCCGCCGCGCGACAGGCGAATGCTGAGTGCCATGGTGTTCGTCTTCCTTCTGTCTGTCTGTGCCCCGGCCTGCGCCGGGATCGTCTAGGTAAATGTCGTCACGTCGGCGCCGCCGCAGCGACGCGCACCGTTACTTCTTGAACCGGAACCCGGGCGGCAGGCCGCCGGGGATGTTGCCGGGCAGACCGCCACCGGGCAGTCCGGGCAGCCCCGGACCACCGCCCGGACCACCGAGCTTGCCCATCATGTCGCCCATGTCGGCGCCACCGATGGCATTGCCCAGCCCGCCAAGACCGCCCTTGCCGAGCATCGCCATCATGCCCTTGAGCCCGCCCATCTTCTTGATCTTCTTCATGGCGGTGGACATTTCGAGGTGCATCTTGAGGAGCTTGTTGACCTCCTGCACGGTCGTCCCCGAGCCCTTGGCGATGCGGATTTTGCGCTTGGCGTTGATCAATTCGGGCTTGGCGCGTTCCTTGACCGTCATCGAGCCGATCATCGCGTCGAGATGCACCAGCATCTTGTCGCTGCCCGGCACCGAGTCCATCGCCGCCTGCGCCTTCTTCATGCCCGGCAGCATGCCCGCGAGCGCGCCCAGCCCGCCCATACGCTTCATCTGCGCGAGTTGACCGCGCAGGTCGTTCATGTCGAACTGGCCCTTGGCGAGCCGGCTCGCCATGCGCTCGGCGTCTTCCTGCTGGATCGACTCGGCGGCACGCTCGACCAGGCTGACCACATCGCCCATGCCGAGGATGCGACCCGCGACGCGCGACGCGTGGAAGGCTTCGAGCGCGTCCAGCTTCTCGCCGACGCCGGCGAACTTGATCGGCTTGCCGGTGACCGCGCGCATCGACAGCGCGGCGCCGCCGCGCGCGTCGCCGTCCATGCGGGTGAGCACCACGCCGGTGAGCGGCACCTGCTCGGAGAAGTTCTGCGCGACGTTGACCGCGTCCTGGCCGGTCAACGAGTCGACGACGAGCAGGATCTCCTGCGGCGCCGCCACCTCCGCGACCGCCTTCATCTCGTCCATCAACGCCTGGTCGACGTGGAGACGGCCCGCGGTGTCGAGCATCAGCACGTCGAAGCCCTGCAGCTTCGCCGCCTGGAGCGCGCGCCGCGCGATCTCGACCGGCTGCTGGCCCGCGACGATCGGCAACGTCGCCACCTCGACCTGCGTGCCGAGTGTGGCGAGCTGCTCCTGCGCGTTCGGGCGGTTGACGTCGAGCGACGCCATCAGCACCTTCTTGGCCGAGCGCCCGGTCATCGAGCTGCTCGACAGACGCTTGGCGATCTTGGCGGTAGTGGTCGTCTTGCCCGAGCCCTGAAGGCCGACCATCATCACCACCGCAGGTGGCGCGACGTTGAGCTGGAGCTCGGCCCCGGCAGGATCGTCGCCGCCGAGCATCCGCACGAGCGCGTCGTTGACGATCTTGACGACCTGCTGCCCCGGCGTGACCGAGCGCAGGACGTTCTGCCCGACCGCTTCCGCAGTGATCTCGTCGACAAAGGCGCGCGCGACCGGCAGCGCGACGTCGGCCTCAAGCAGCGCGACGCGCACCTCGCGCATCGCCGCGCGCACGTCCGCCTCGGTCAGCGCGCCGCGGCCACGCAACCGGTCGAAGACGCCGCCAAGACGATCGCTGAGGCTATCGAACATCGTGTATCCTTCCCATCCGCCGCCAAACACAAAAGCGCCGGCGGGCGAAACCTCGCCGGCCAGCGTGCACCACATGGGCGCCTGTCGATCGCGTTCAACGGTGGAACGTGCTGCGGCTGTTAGAGGAAGTGGGCGCAGGATGCAAGATAGGTGCGGACGATGAGCGCGGCGCCCGACGAGTGGCTTATCCGTGAGTCGTGACCGCTCTAGCCACTCACTTCTCGTCCGTGGCTCAGCCACTCTCCCTACCCGTTCAATGTCATCCCGGACTTCCGGGATCCACCTGTCCACGTGCCTCACGGCTGCTGAGGGCGCGGCGCAGTAGATTCCGGACCAAGTCCGGAACGACGGTGGGATGCGGGGAGAGCAGGTGTACCCGCCCCATCCGTCATCGCCTGCGAAGGCAGCAATCCAGACGCGCTGACGCCCGCAACAGAGCCGTGACGTCAGCGTCTCTGGATCTCCGCTTGCGCCGGGATAACACCGAGAGGGTGGCAGGAGCGGCCGGCCCCGCCTCCTCCCCTTACCCCAGCCGCGCCAGCGCCGCGGCGAAGCGCTCCGCGTCCGCCGCTTTCTCGGCGTGGTCGGCGCGCGCTTTCTCCACCGCCTCGGGCTTGGCGCGCTCGACGAAGCTGGCATTGCCGAGCCGCCCCGCCAGCGAGTCGCGCTCCTTCTCCGCGGCCGCCAGCGACTTCTGCAACCGCTGGCGCTCCGCCTCCAGGTCGATCACGCCGTCCAGCGCGATCGCGAACGTCTCCGCGCCCCACAGGATCGGCGCGCGCGCACCGCTCGCCTCGCCGGGCGTCAGCGAAACGCGCGCGAGCCGCTCGACATAGGGAGCGATCGTCGCCGGCACGCTGCCCGCCCCGGTGTGGAGCGCAATGCGCGTGCCCGGTGGAACGTTGAGCTCGGCGCGCGCGCCGCGCACCGCCTCGACCAGCTCGATCAGCCGCTCGACCTCCTGCTTCGCCGCAGGATCGAGCGCGCGCGCGTCCGCCATTGGCCAGTGCGCGACGATCAGCTCGTGCTCGCGCGGCGCCAGCGCGTGCCACAGCTCCTCGGTGATGAAGGGCATGAAGGGATGGAGCAGCACGAGGATCTGATCGAGCACCCAGCCCGCGATCGCCTTGGTCTCGCCGTCGATCTGTCCCCTCTCCGCCTCGCTCGAGACAGGCTTGATCAGCTCCAGATACCAGTCACAGAAGCGGCTCCACACGAACTGGTAGATCGCGTTGGCAGCGGCGTCGAAGCGATAGTCGGCGAGCGCGAGGTCGACCGCCTGCACCGTCGCGACCGTCTCCGCGACGATCCACTTGTTCACTGGATTAGCCGCGAGCGGCGGCTCCAGCGTGGTCGAGCCGCCGATCCCGTTGGCCTGGGCGAAGCGGCTGGCGTTCCACAGCTTGGTGGCGAAGTTGCGATAGCCCTCGACGCGCTTCTCATCCATCTTGATGTCGCGCCCCTGGCTCTCCATCGCCGCCATGAAGAAGCGCAGCGCGTCGGCGCCGTAGCGGTCGATCAGTCCCAGCGGGTCGACGGTGTTGCCCTTGGACTTGGACATCTTGGCGCCATCGGCGGCGCGCACCAGCCCGTGCAGGTAGAGCGTGCGGAACGGCACCTCGCCCATGAAGTGCATGCCCTGCATCATCATCCGCGCGTCCCAGAAGAACAGGATGTCGAAGCCCGAGACGAGCACGTCATTGGGGTAGCGGCCGCCGAGCGTGCGATCCGCCGCGTCGGGCCAGCCCATCGTCGCGAACGGCCACAGCGCGCTGGAGAACCAGGTGTCGAGCACGTCGGGGTCACGCGTCAGCGCCACCCCCGCGCCCGCCTCGGCCTGCGCCTCTTCCTCGGTCTCGGCGACATAGGCGCGGCCGTCGGCGTCAAACCATGCCGGGATCCGGTGGCCCCACCAGAGCTGGCGCGACACGCACCACGGCTGGATGTTCTCCATCCAGTTGAAGAAGGTCTTCTCCCACGACTTGGGCACCAGCCGGATCGCACCCGAGCGCACCGCCCCGATCGCGGGCTTGGCGAGCGTCGCCGCGTCGACATACCATTGGTCAGTCAGCCACGGCTCGATCACCGCGCCCGAGCGGTCGCCGAACGGCGTCTGGATCACGCGCGGCTCGGCGTCGTGCGCGACACCTTCCTTGTCGACGTGCGGGATGAGCACGCCCGCCTCCTTGAGCTGCGCCACCACCAGCCGGCGCGCATCCTGTTCGGCCTTGGCGTCGTTGCCGGGTAGGCCGAGGAGCGCCTCGGGGATCAGCCCGTCCGCGGTCTGCACCACCCGCGCTTTCGCATCGAGCATGTTGAGCATGTCGCGCGCCTCGATCCCGGCGCGGCGACCGACCTCGAAGTCGTTGAAGTCATGCCCCGGCGTGATCTTCACCGCGCCCGAGCCGAGCGCCGGATCGGCGTGCTCGTCGGCGACGATCGGGATCAGCCGTCCGGTGATCGGCAGCCGCACCTGCTTGCCCACCAGCGCGGTGTAGCGCGCATCCTCGGGGTGCACCGCCACCGCCATGTCGGCGAGCATCGTCTCGGGGCGCGTCGTCGCCACCTCGATCGCCCCCGAGCCGTCGGCGAGCGGGTAGCGCAGCCGCCAGAAGCTCCCGCGAACTTCGCGCGTCTCGACCTCCAGGTCGCTGATCGCGGTGCCGAGGCCCGGGTCCCAATTGACCAGGCGCTTGTCGCGGTAGAGCAACCCCTGCCGGTGCAGCTCGACGAACACCTTGAGCACCGCGCGCGAGAAGCCCTCGTCCATGGTGAAGCGCTCGTTCGCCCAATCCATCGAGCAGCCGAGCCGGCGCAGCTGGCGCGTGATCTCGCCGCCGCTCTCCGCCTTCCACTCCCAGACGCGCGCGACGAACTCCTCGCGCGACAGGTCGGTGCGCTTCTCGCCCTGGGCCGCCATCTGGCGCTCGACCACCATCTGCGTGGCGATGCCGGCATGGTCGGTGCCGACCACCCAGAGCGCGTCCTTGCCCCTGAGCCGGGCGTGGCGCGTCAGGATGTCCTGCAGCGTGTTGTCGAGCGCGTGGCCGATATGGAGCGAGCCGGTCACATTGGGCGGCGGGTTGACGATCGTCCAGGGTTCGGCGTTGGGGCGATCGGGGCGGAACAGGCCCTTGTCTTCCCAGTGCGTGTACCAGCGGCGCTCGATTGCGGCGGGGTCGAAGGTCTTGGCGAGCTCGGTCATGGCTCGGCGGCTATCCCGCGTCGCGCCAAAAGGAAAGGGCGCGACGCGGCCTTAAACGGCAGAAGGGCCGCCCCGGCTTCCCGGGACGGCCCTGCTGTCAGCCTCGCGGCGCGCCTGGATCAGGCGGCGACGTCGAAATCCTCGTCGGTCATCACCGGACCCGAATCCTGGCCCTTGGCGGCGACGTCGCGGTCGACGAACTCGATGATCGCCATCGGCGACGCGTCCGAGGCGCGGAGGCCGGCCTTGATGACGCGGGTGTAGCCGCCGTTGCGCGACGCGTAGCGCGGCGCGAGCACGTCGAACAGCTTCACCAGCTGCGCGTCGTCGAGCAGCCGCGCGTGGGCGAGACGACGGTTGCTGAGGCCGCCCTTCTTGCCGAGCGTGATCAGCTTCTCGATGTAGGGGCGCAGCTCCTTCGCCTTGGCGACGGTAGTGGTGATCTGCTCATGCTTGATCAGCGCGGCCGACATGTTGCGGAACAGTGCCTGGCGATGGGCCGAGGTACGCTGCAGCTTACGACCGCCAACTCTATGACGCATGGGTCTTTCCTTTCGTTCGTCAGGGGGCCGTGAGCGGGTCCCATCGAAGTCGCGCTTCGATGGGTGCCCTCAGGTACCCCGGGCCTGGTGGGGACGTTTGAGCCCACCGTTGTCACGTCACTCCTGCAGGAGCCTCTATGATATAGGAGACCGGGTGGCACCGCGGCTCAGCCGCGGCGTCGGTCGGGTGCCGGACGCGGCACCCGCCGGCCAAGGCTATTCCTTTCGCGCATAGCTCACGCTATGCGCGAGCGGATCAGCCCATGATCTCCTGCTCGAGCTTCTTGGCGACTTCCTCGATGTTCTCGGGCGGCCAGCCGGGGATCTCCATGCCCAGCCGCAGCCCCATCGACGAGAGCACTTCCTTGATCTCGTTGAGCGACTTGCGCCCGAAGTTCGGGGTCCGCAGCATCTCCGCCTCGGTCTTGCCGACGAGATCACCGATATAGATGATGTTGTCGTTCTTGAGGCAGTTGGCCGAACGAACCGAGAGCTCGAGTTCGTCGACCTTCTTGAGCAGGTAGCGGTTGATCTGAGCGGTGTCGCTCGCGACCTCGCCGCCCGACGCCGCCGGGGCCGCGACGCCGACCGGGGCCGAGCGCGTGACCGACGAATCGTCGAAGTGGACGAACAGCGCCAATTGGTCCTGCAGGATGCGGCCGGCATAGCCCACCGCGTCCTCGGGGGTGACGGTGCCGTCGGTCTCGATCGTCAGCGTCAGCTTGTCATAGTCGAGGTCCTGCCCGACGCGGGTCGGGTCGACCTTGTACGACACCTGGCGCACCGGCGAGTAGAGCGCGTCGACCGGGATGAGGCCGATCGGCGCGTCGGCCGGGCGGTTGTTGACCGCGGCGACATAACCCTTACCGACGTCGGCGGTGAGCTCCATGTTGAGCGTCGCGCCCTCGTCGAGATGGCAGATCACCAGCTCGGGGTTCATCACCTCGATGTCGCCCGACACCGCGATGTCGCCCGCCTTGACCTCGGACGGGCCCGTTGCGGAGAGCTGGAGGCGCTTCGGCCCCTCGCCCTGCATGCGGATCGCGATCTGCTTGACGTTGAGGACGATGTCGGTGACGTCCTCGCGCACGCCCGCGAGCGAACTGAACTCGTGCAGCACGTTCTCGATCTTGATCGAGGTCACCGCGGCACCCTGCAGCGAGGAGAGCAGGACGCGGCGCAGCGCGTTGCCCAGCGTCAGCCCGAAGCCACGCTCCAGCGGCTCGGCGACGAAGGTCGCCTTGCGCTTGCCGTCACCGCTCTTCTTCTCGAGCTGGTTGGGCTTCTTCAGTTCTTGCCAGTTCTTTGCGTTGACAGACAAGCTCTCGTCCCCTGGGGTTGGGCCGGCGCTGGCGGGCGCCGACCGGGTAATGGACGCAGCCGCTCGTCAGCGGCCACGCGAAGAACATCAGATCAGACGCGACGCCGCTTCGACGGACGCACGCCGTTGTGCGGGATCGAGGTCACGTCGCGGATCGACGTGATCTGGAAACCGACCGCCTGCAGCGCGCGCAGCGCCGACTCGCGGCCCGAACCCGGACCCTTGACCTCGACCTCGAGCGTGCGGACGCCGTGCTCGGCGGCCTTCTTGCCCGCGTCCTCGGCCGCGACCTGCGCCGCATAAGGGGTCGACTTGCGGCTGCCCTTGAACCCCATCATGCCCGCGGACGACCAGCTGATGGCGTTGCCCTGCGCGTCGGTGATGGTGATCATGGTGTTGTTGAAACTGGCGTTCACGTGAGCGACGCCCGCGGTGATGTTCTTGCGTTCGCGCCGGCGAATGCGCTGCGGTGCCTGAGCCATATGGTGTTCCTGACCAGTATTTCCAAGACGGAGGCCGGCGGGCTGTCAGCCTCGCGCCCGCCTCCGGCGGAGAAGAAGATGAGAACCGTCCCCCGGACGATTTTCTTACTTCTTCTTGCCCGCGATCGGCTTCGCCTTGCCCTTGCGGGTGCGCGCGTTGGTGTGCGTGCGCTGGCCGCGGACCGGCAGGCCCTTGCGGTGACGCAGGCCGCGGTAGCAGGCGAGGTCCATCAGGCGCTTGATGTTCATCGCGGTCTCGCGACGAAGATCGCCCTCGACGGTGTAGCCGGCATCGATCGCCTCGCGAATCTGCAGCACTTCCTGATCGGTCAGGTCCTGCACGCGCCGCTCCGGCGTGATGTTCAGCTTCTCGGTCAGTTCCTTGGCCTTGGCCGGACCGATGCCGTGGATGTAGGTCAGCGCGATCACCACGCGCTTGTTGGTCGGGATGTTAACACCCGCGATACGTGCCATGTGCTATGTGTCTCCTGTGCTCCACGGGAAGCGGCATGGCTGCACGCATCCCATCTCAACGCATTGCCTTCCGCGCCCCCGCCTGCCCGAGTCGCTCCCCGCCGAACGCAGGAAACGCGACGTGCGCACGAGTGCGACGCCGACGAGTGAGAGGTTGGAAGGAAGGGCGGATAAGGGCGCGGGAACGCACTGTCAAGCAAGCGGTTCCGAGTCGCGCCGCGCCAAGCGCCGCAACGCGGCCCATTTGCGGAGCGCTACGACGACCCAGGCGAGCTCGACCAGCCCGAACGGCCACGCGCCCTGGAGAAAGCCGTACGCGGAGCCCATCAGGCATCCCAAGGCGAACAGAAGCGTCCAAAACGGCGCGCGCTCCTCCATCATATAGCACAATAGCATGAAGGTGACGGCGAACAGGCCGAAGAGGGTCACGGCGTCCATGCCGCAGGTGTGGCGCATCGCGGGCGTTGGAGCCAGAGCGCTAGTGCTGGGCGCGGGCGCGAACCACGACCATGGGCCGCAAGCCACCCCTGGCCCCGGTCGTCATCCTGAGCTCGTTTCAGGATCCACGGTGCCGCTTACCCACGCGCCGCGATACCGGCGGAGCGGTGAATCCTGCAACGAGTTCAGGATGACGGCTGTCGGGAGAATGACGAACCGAGCGGGTCGCACCGCGACGGCGTCTGCCAAACACGCGAAGAGCCGGCGGAGGACAGGGAACCCTCCGCCGGCCTCGTCACCACCGGGAGAGAAGGTGACGAGTTCGTATTGTCTTCGGCGATCGGGCGGCGACCATCGCTGCCCGTGCCCGCTTCCTACCCACCGCGGCGCTGCCGCAGCGTGTCAGCCGCATGAACTTTCGGTCATGTATGTGATAATACGACCGCATAGGCCAGGCGTCGCCGCTACGGGGCAGGACGTCGTACGCACCCGCGCATCCCACCGCGCGTCGATGCGTTGATCCGGGATGGAGGAACTTCAGCGCGCCTACGCCTCGTTCGAGACGTCGCATCTGCGTGCGCAAGCGGCGGTGGAGGTCACGCCCGCGGGGCTGCTCGCGGTCGGTGCGATGGTTGCGGCGGTGCTGGCAGGCAGCGCGGCGATCGTACTCGCCGCGCGCCGTGCGCCCGCCGCCCCGCGCCTCAGCGACCGCCGAGGATCGACTCGATCGCCGCGGTGACCTGGCCGATCTCGGCCATGCCGTCGACACGGCGCACCAGCCCGCGCGACTCATAGATCGGGATGATCGGCGCGGTCTTGGCGCGATACTCTGCCATGCGAGTCCGCACCGTCTGCTCATTATCGTCGGGGCGACGCTTGAACTCGCTCGCGCCGCAGACGTCGCAGACATTCTCGACCTTGGGCCGCTTGAACGTGTCGTGATAGCCGGTCCCGCAGACCGCACAGGTGAAGCGACCAACGATCCGTTCGACGAGCGCGTCCTCATTCACCTCGAGCTCGATGACATGGTCGAGCGTCTGGCCGCGCTCGTCCAGCAGCAGGTCGAGCGCGTCGGCCTGGGCGGCGGTGCGCGGATAGCCGTCGAAGATTGCGCCGGTGCCGGTGCCCGCGTCCATCCGCTCGCCGATCAGCGCCGAGACGATCGCGTCCGAGACAAGCTCGCCCGCCTCCATCACCGCTTTGGCCTGGAGCCCCACCGGGGTTCCCGCCTTCACCGCGGCGCGCAGCATGTCGCCGGTGGAGAGCTGGACCATGCCGCGCTCCTCGACCAGCCGCTGCGCCTGGGTGCCCTTGCCCGCCCCCGGCGGCCCCAGCAGAATGATGTTCACGAGATAACGCCTCCCTGTCGCGTCGTCCCGCGCCCCGCGTTTTAGCGGCGGCGCGCGCCCTTCAGTTTCGCCTTCTTGATCAGGTCACCATATTGGTGCGCCAGCAGGTGCGACTGGATCTGCGTGACGGTGTCCATCGTCACGTTGACCACGATCAACAGGCTGGTGCCGCCGAGATAGAAGGGGATCGACAGCGCCGACACCAGATACTCGGGTACGACGCAGATGAACGTCAGATAGGCCGCGCCGATCACCGTGATCCGGGTCAGCACATAGTCGAAATAGCTCTCGGTGTTCTTGCCGGGGCGGATGCCCGGAATGAAGCCGCCGTAGCGCTTGAGGTTCTCCGCCGTCTCCTCCGGGTTGAACACCACCGCGGTGTAGAAGAAGGAGAAGAAGATGATGCCCGCGGCATAGAGCGCCATGTACACCGGCGAGCCGTGCTGGAGGTATTGGTTCAGCCCGATCAGGATGTCGCCGAAGCGGCTCTCGCCCGAGACTCGGTTGCCCGCGAACTGCGTGATCGTCAGCGGCAGCAGCAGCAGCGACGAGGCGAAGATCGGCGGGATCACGCCCGCGGTGTTGATCTTGAGCGGCAGGTGGCTGCGATCCGCCTGCATGCCGCGCTGGGTCTGGCGCTTGGGATATTGGATCAGGATGCGGCGCTGCGCGCGCTCCATGAAGCAGATCAGCAGGATCAGGCCCGCCACTACCGCGATGATCAGCACCACCGAGATCGGGTTCATCGAACCCGAGCGGCCGCCCTCGAGCAGGTTGACCAGCGTGGTCGGCAGATGCGCGACGATACCCGCCATGATGATTAGCGAGACGCCGTTTCCGATGCCGCGGCTGGTGATCTGCTCGCCCAGCCACATCAGGAACATCGTGCCGCCGATCAGCGAGATCACCGCGCCGACGCGGAACACCATGCCCGGCTCGATCACCGCGCCGCCGGCCTCGAGCCCGCGCGCGATGAAATAGCCCTGCACCGCGGTCAGCGCGACCGTGCCGTAGCGGGTGTACTGGTTGAGCTTCTTGCGCCCCGATTCGCCTTCCTTCTTGATCGCGGCGAGCTGCGGGCTCAGCGAGGTGGCGAGCTGCACCACGATCGAGGCGGTGATGTACGGCATCACCCCCAGCGCGATCAGCGACGCGCGCGACAGCGACCCGCCCGAGAAGGTGTTGAAGAAATCGAGCACGCCGCCCTTCATCCGCTCGGCGAGCACGCCAAGCTGGGTCGGGTCGATTCCGGGGAGCGGCACGTAGCTCAGCAGTCGGAAGACGATCAGCGCACCGATCGTAAACCAAAGCCTTTTCTTGAGGTCGGTCGCCTGCGCGAATTTCGCGAGGCTGATGCTCTGCGCCATCTGGTCGGCTGCGGATGCCATCGTATCGGTGTATCCTGGAAACGAAGAACGGCGGGATGCGTTTGGACCGCCCCGCCGCTCATATAGGCGCATCAGGCGCCTTGTCTAACCCGGTCTGACCGGATCAGGCGCGGCGCGAGCATCATGCATCGCCCCCCGTCCGTCATCCCGGCCTGATCCGGGATCGATCTCGCCACGAGCGACAACTGACGTTGCAGGCGCGTCGGCATGGATCCCCGGGCACGCCCGGGATGACGGACAGGGTCAGCGGAGCGGCTTACGCCTGCGTCTGCGCCTGCTTGCGCGCGGTCTGCGCGGTGCGGTGCTTCGCCTTGTGCTTGTCGGCCGCCGCAACGACCTCCGGCACTGTCACCGAGCCGCCGAGCTTCTCGACCGCCTCGCGCGCCGACGCCGACACGCCCGCAACGGTGAAGTTGAGCTTGGTGGTCAGCTCGCCCTTGCCGAGCAGCCGCACGCCGTCCTTGCCGCCGCGCGCCAAGCCGGCGGCCTTGAGCGCCGCATGGTCGAGATCCGTGCCGGTCAGCTTGCCCGACTCGATCGCCTTCTGGATCTCGCCCAGGTTCACCGTGGCATAATCCTTGGCGAAGATGTTGTTGAAGCCACGCTTCGGCAGCCGCATGTGGAGCGGCATCTGGCCGCCCTCAAAGCCGGCGATGCTGACGCCCTCGCGGCTCTTCTGACCCTTGACGCCACGGCCGCCGGTCTTGCCCTTGCCCGAGCCGATGCCACGGCCAACGCGGATCTTGCGGTGGCGGGCGCCCTGGTTGTCGCTGAGTTCGTTGAGCTTCATGATATGCACTCGCTTTCGCTTCTGTCGCGCTGAAAAACAGGAAGGGGGCCGGTTAGCCCCCTTCCCTTGTCTTGTCACTAGTCAGGCGGGGAAGGCTCAGCCCTCCACCACCTCGACCATGTGCTGCACCTTGCGGATCATGCCGCGCACCTCGGGGCTGTCCTGCAGCTCCGCGACGCGGTGCATCTTGTTGAGGCCCAGGCCGACGAGCGTCGCGCGCTGGTCCTTGGTCCGCCGGATCGGCGAACCGGTCTGCTTCACCTTGATGGTCGCCATGTCGCTCACTCCACCACTGCCGCGGCATCCGCCTCGGCGGTCGCCGCGTCCGCGCCGTGCGCGCGGCCGAGCAGGTCGGCGATCTTCTTGCCGCGACGCTGCGCCACCGCCTTCGGCGAGGTCTGCGTACCCAGCGCCTCGAAGGTCGCCCGAATCATGTTGTACGGGTTCGAGGTGCCGACCGACTTGGTCACCACGTCGGCGACGCCGAGGCTCTCGAACACCGCGCGCATCGGTCCGCCGGCGATGATGCCGGTGCCCTGCGGCGCCGAGCGCAGCGTCACCCGACCCGCGCCGAAGTGACCGTTGCCGTCATGGTGCAGCGTGCGGCCTTCCTTGAGCGGCACGCGGACCATCTTCTTCTTGGCCGCGGCGGTCGCCTTGGAGATCGCCTCGGGGACCTCGCGCGCCTTGCCGTGACCGAAGCCGACGCGGCCCTTGCCGTCGCCCACCACGACCAGCGCCGCGAAGCCGAAGCGCTTACCACCCTTCACCGTCTTCGAGACGCGGTTGATGTGGACGAGCTTCTCGATCAGCTCCTCGCCGCCGTCGTCGTTGTTGCGCCGATCGTCGCGACGGCCACGGTTGCCGTCACGGCCACGGTTGCCGCCACGATCGTTGCCGCCGCGGCCACCGCCGCCGCCACGGCCGCCGCGCGCGCCGCGCGGGGGACCGTTGTCGTGCGACGCCGCCGGAGCCGCTGCCGCGGGCGCCTCGCCCTCGGGCGCCGGGGTCTGCTGGTTCTCGTCAGCCATGTCTTAGAACTCCAGTCCGGCTTCGCGCGCGGCCTCGGCCAGCGCCTTCACCCGGCCGTGAAAGAGGAAGCCACCGCGGTCGAACACGACCTGCGTGACACCGGCGGCCTTGGCCGCCTCGGCGACGCGCTTGCCCACCTCGGTCGCAGCCGCCACGGTAGCGGTCTTGCCCTCGTGTCCAGCCAGCGTCGAGGCCGCGGCCACGGTGTGGCCGTTGGCGTCGTCGATGACCTGGGCGTAGATGTGCTTGCCCGAGCGATGTACCGACAGGCGCGGACGCGTGCCGGCACGGGCGCGCAGCGCGGTGCGGTTGCGGCGGCGCCGCTTGTCAAAAAGCGAAAGACCCTTGGTCACTTCTTCTTCCCTTCCTTACGGAAGATATACTCACCGTCGTACTTGATGCCCTTGCCCTTGTACGGCTCGGGCTTACGCCAGCGGCGGATCTCGGCGGCCAGCTGGCCGACGCGCTGCTTGTCCGCACCGCTGATCTCGACGGTGGTCGCGTCCGGCGTCTTCACCTCGATGCCCTCGGGCACCTCGATGTTGACGTCGTGGCTGTAGCCGAGCTGCAGGCGCAGGTTGCGCCCCTGCGCCGCGGCGCGGTAGCCGACGCCGGTGATCAGCAGCTTCTTGGTGAAGCCCTCGGTCACGCCGGTGACGAGGTTCTGCACCAGCGTCCGCTGCATGCCCCAAAAGGCGCGCGCGCGCTTGGTGTCGTTGGCCGGCTGCACGCCGATCGAGTCACCCTGCACGTCGTAGCTGATCAGGTCGGACAGCGGCATCGTCAGGGTACCCTTGGGGCCCTTGACCGACAGCTCGTTGCCGCTGCGGGTGGCGGTGACGCCCGACGGGATCGGGACCGCCTTCTTGCCGATGCGGCTCATCAGAACACCTCCGCGAGCACTTCGCCGCCAACGTTCTGCTCACGCGCCTCGGCGTCCGACAGAACGCCCTTCGGCGTCGACACGATGGTGATGCCCAGGCCGTTCATCACGCGCGGCAGCTCGGTGGCGCCGGAGTAGATGCGACGGCCCGGCTTCGAGACGCGCGCGACGTGCTTGATCGCGGGCTGGCCCTCGAAATACTTGAGCTCGATGCGGACGCCCTTCGTGAAGGTGCCCTTGCCGAGCGCGAGCTCTTCCTCGGAATAGCCGCGGATATAGCCTTCGCGCTGGAGCACGTCGAGCACGCGGACGCGCAGCTTCGACGCGGGCGACAGCACGCTGTCCTTGCGCGCGCGCTGGCCGTTGCGGATGCGGGTGAGCAGGTCACCCAGGGGATCGGTCACTGCCATCGTACGTCCTTACCAGCTCGACTTGGTGAGACCCGGGATCAGGCCCTTGTTGGCCAGATCGCGCAGCATCACACGGGCAAGCCCGAACTTGCGGTAGTAAGCACGCGGACGACCGGTCAGCGCGCAGCGGTTGCGAATCCGCGTCGGATTGGCGTTGCGGGGCAGCTCGGCCATCTTCAGCCGCGCGATGAGACGCTCGGTCTCGTCGAGCGACTGGTCGTTCGCGGTTGCCTTCAGCTTCGCCAGCTTGGGCGCATATTGCGCCACCAGCTTCTTGCGACGCTCGTTCTTGTTCACGGAACTCAGTTTCGCCATGGACTTAAGCTCTCTTTATCAGACCAGCGAGACGGTCATGCCGCCTTCTTCGCGTCGGTCGTTTCGTCCTCGATCGGGAACGGGAAGCCGAACAGACGGAGCAGCTCGCGCGCCTCGTCGTCGGTCTTCGCGGTCGTGGTCACGATCACGTCCATGCCGCGCACCTTGTCGATGCGGTCATAGTTGATCTCCGGGAACACGATCTGCTCCTTGATGCCGCAGGCGTAATTGCCGCGACCGTCGAAGCTCTTCGGGTTCAGCCCGCGGAAGTCGCGGACACGGGGGAGCGCGATGGTGATGAAGCGGTCGAGGAACTCGTACATGCGCTCGCGGCGAAGGGTGACCTTCACGCCGATCGGCATGCCCTCGCGCAGCTTGAACTGTGCGATCGACTTCTTCGCCTTGGTGACGACCGGCTTCTGACCGGCGATGAGCTCCATCTCCGACGCAGCCTGGTCGACGCGCTTCTTGTCCTGGGTCGCCTCGCCGACGCCCATGTTGAGCACGATCTTGTCGATCCGCGGGATCTCGTTGACGTTCTTGTAACCGAACTTCTCGGTCATCGCCGCAACGATGCGATCCTCGTAGATCGCCTTCATACGGGGCTTGTAGGCATCAGCCATCGATCTTCTCCCCCGTCTTAACGGCGACGCGGACCTTCTTGCCATCCTGCGTCTCGAAGCGGACGCGGGTCGGCTTGCCGTCGGCCGTGACGTGCGCCACCTTCGACACGTGCATCGGGGCCTCGATCTTCTCGAGACCGCCCTGCGGGTTCGCCTGCGTCGGCTTGCGGTGGCGCGTCGCGACATTGACGCCGCCGACGATCACCTTGCTATCCTTCGGCATCGACTGGGTGACCGTGCCGGTCTTGCCCTTGTCCTTGCCGGACAGGACGATGACCTGATCGCCCTTCCTGATCTTCGCGGCGGCCATTACAGCACCTCCGGCGCGAGGCTGATGATCTTCATGTGCTTCTTGCCGCGCAGCTCGCGCACGACCGGGCCGAAGATACGGGTGCCGATCGGCTCCTCGTTCTTGTTGACCAGCACCGCGGCGTTGCCGTCGAACCGGATCACCGAGCCGTCGGCGCGGCGGATATCCTTGGCGGTACGCACGATCACCGCGCGGTGAACGTCGCCCTTCTTCACGCGGCCACGCGGCTGCGCTTCCTTGACGCTCACGACGATGATGTCGCCCACGCCAGCGGTGCGGCGCTTGGACCCGCCGA
Organism: Sphingomonas phyllosphaerae; assembly: GCF_029623345.1. GTDB lineage: Bacteria > Pseudomonadota > Alphaproteobacteria > Sphingomonadales > Sphingomonadaceae > Sphingomonas > Sphingomonas phyllosphaerae_C. The sequence goes on along the minus strand of NZ_JAPYKH010000011.1, from coordinate 108,694 downwards.
GCACCTTGATGCACTGCACCCGCTTCGCGCCGCTGTTGTCAGCGACGTCGAGATTGGATTGCATCTGGATCATTGATCCGCTTCCTTCTCGCCTTGGGGTGGATTCCGACCCAGCCCCGCCTAAAAAAACGACCCCCGGCAGGCGCGCGCGCCAACCGAGGGGAGCGGCCGGTTAGCCGCTCCGCGGGCGAAAGGCAAGTGCCCCGCGCCCTACGTCATCCCACCGCGCTCGGCTGGTCTCCGCGACACGACGGTCGCGGACCCTTCCCGAAACGCGCGCGGGCGCGTTCAGCGACGCTTACGCGTCGACGTCAACCCGATCGGGCGCGACATGCGTGTTCACGCGGTCGACGACCTTCCAGGTCTTCAGCTTGGAGATCGGCGCGGTCTCTTCGATGCGCACGGTCTCACCCTGCTTATACTCGTTCGCCTCGTCATGGGCGTGATACTTCTTCGAGCGGCGGATGATCTTGCCGTAGAGCGGGTGCTTCACCTTGCGCTCCACGTTGACGATCACCGTCTTCTCGCCCTTGTCGGAGACGATCACTCCGGTCAGCACGCGCTTCGGCATGTGCGTCGTCCTCTTACTTGGCCGCAGCCGCAGCGGTGCGCTGCGCCTGCAGGGTCTTGATGCGGGCGATGTCCTTGCGGACCTCGCGCACGCGGCTCGGCTTCTCCAGCTGGCTGGTCGCCGCCTGGAAGCGGAGGTTGAACTGCTCGCGCTTCAGGTTGCCCAGGCTCTCGGCGAGCTGGTCGTCGCTCTGGCCGGTGAAGTCAGTGGTATTTGCCATCTTACTCGCCTCCCAGGTGCGAGGTGTCGCCGAGACGCGCCACGACCTTGGTCTTGATCGGCAGCTTCATCGCGGCGCGCTCGAACGCTTCCGCGGCGAGCGGCCCCTCGACGCCGTCGAGCTCGAACAGGATCCGGCCCGGCTTGACGCGCGCGGCCCAGAACTCGGGCGAACCCTTGCCCGAGCCCATGCGGACCTCGGCGGGCTTGCTCGACACCGGCACGTCCGGGAAGATGCGGATCCAGAGACGGCCCTGGCGCTTGATGTGGCGCGTGATCGCGCGGCGGGCCGCCTCGATCTGACGCGCTGTGATACGATCCGGCTCCATCGCCTTGAGGCCATAGGAGCCGAAGTTCAGCGAGGTGCCGCCCTTGGCATCGCCGTGGATACGGCCCTTGAACGCCTTGCGGAACTTGGTGCGCTTCGGTTGCAGCATTGCCTTATTCCTTAGCGGCGGTCATCGCGCGCGGGGCGCACGCCGGAGGTCTGAGCCTCCATCATGAGGCGATCGGTCGCCATCGGATCGTGCCCGAGGATCTCGCCCTTGAACACCCACACCTTGACGCCGCAGACGCCATACGCGGTGTGCGCCTCGGCATCGGCATAATCGATGTTGGCGCGCAGCGTGTGCAGCGGCACCCGACCCTCGCGATAGCTCTCCGAGCGCGCGATCTCGGCGCCGCCGAGACGGCCGCCGCAATACACCTTGATGCCATCGGCACCCAGACGCATCGCCGACTGCACCGCCCGCTTCATCGCGCGACGGAAGGCGATACGGCGCTCGAGCTGGTCCGCGATGCCCTGCGCGACGAGCTTGGCGTCGACCTCGGGCTTGCGGATCTCGACGATGTTCAGCGACACGTCCGAGCTGGTCATCGCGCCGAGCGTCTTGCGCAGCTTCTCGATGTCCGAACCCTTCTTGCCGATGATCACACCGGGGCGTGCGGCGAAGACCGAGATGCGGCACAGCTTGGCGGGACGATCGATCACCACCTTCGAGATCGCCGCCTGCGGCAGCGTCTTGATGATGTACTGGCGGATCTTGAGATCCTCCAGCAGCAGGCGACGGTAATCGTCGCCCTCGGCGTACCAGCGGCTGTCCCAGGTGCGGTTGATCTGCAGGCGCAGACCGATGGGATTGCTCTTGTGACCCATTAGGCTTCTTCCTGCTCGCGCACGACGATCCGCAGCCGCGAGAACGGCTTGAGGATGCGGGTGGACTTGCCACGGCCGCGCGTGGCGAACCGCTTCATGGTGATCGACTTGCCGACCGAGGCCTCGGCGACGACAAGCGCGTCGACGTCGAGGTTGTGGTTGTTCTCGGCGTTGGCGATGGCCGAGGCCAGCACCTTGCGCGCGTCGATCGCCATCGACTTCCGCGAGAAGGCGAGGATGTTCATCGCGTCGGCCGCCGAACGGCCGCGGATCAGCGCCGCGACGAGGCCCAGCTTCTGCGCCGAACCGCGGATCTGCGTGCCGACCGAGAGGGCTTCCTTCTCGCCGACCTTGCGGGGGGATGCAGGCTTGCTCATCAGCGCTTGCCCTTCTTATCAGCCGCGTGACCCGGGAAGAACCGGGTCGGCGCGAACTCGCCGAGCTTCATGCCGACCATGTCCTCGTTGACCGAGACGGGCACGAACTTGCGGCCGTTGTAGACCGAGAACGTCAGGCCGACGAACTGCGGCAGGATGGTGGAGCGGCGCGACCAGGTCTTGATCGGCGCGCGCCCACCGGCGTCCTGCGCTACCTCGGCCTTCTTGAGCAGGCTCAGTTCGACGAACGGGCCCTTCCAGACAGAGCGAGCCATTACTTCTTCCTCGCGTGGCGGCTACGGATGATCATCTTGTCCGTAGACTTGTTGTGGCGGGTGCGCGCACCCTTGGTCGGCTTGCCCCACGGCGTGACCGGATGACGGCCGCCCGAGGTCCGGCCTTCACCACCGCCGTGCGGGTGGTCGACCGGGTTCTTGGCCACACCGCGCGTCAGCGGGCGCTTGCCCATCCAGCGCGAGCGGCCAGCCTTGCCGAGGTTCTGGTTCTGGTTGTCGGGGTTCGACACCGCCCCGATCGTCGCCATGCACTCGCCGTGGATGTAGCGCTGCTCACCCGAGTTGAGGCGGACGATGACCATGCCGCGATCACGGCCGACGACCTGCACGTACGTGCCGGCCGACCGTGCGATCTGACCGCCCTTGCCCGGCTTCATCTCGACGTTGTGGACGATGGTGCCGACCGGGATCTGGCCCAATTCCATGGCATTGCCCGGCTTCACGTCGGTCTTGCGACCCGCGATCACCTTGTCACCCGGCGCGAGCCGCTGCGGTGCGATGATGTACGCCAGCTCCTCGTCGGGATACTTGACCAGCGCGATGAAGGCGGTCCGGTTCGGATCATACTCGAGCCGCTCGACGATGCCCTCGACGTCCCACTTGCGACGCTTGAAGTCGACGTAGCGGTAGCGCTGCTTGTGACCGCCGGCGATACCGCGCGAGGTCACATGGCCCTTGTTGTTGCGGCCGCCCGACTTGCGCTTGCCCTCGGTCAGCGCCTTGACGGGCTTGCCCTTCCAGAGCGACGACTTGTCGACGAGGACGAGGCCGCGCTGCGCCGGCGACGTCGGATTATAATGCTTGAGTGCCATCTTACTTGGCCCCCTCGGTGACGTCGATCGACTGCCCCTCGCGGAGCGTCACGATCGCCTTCTTGACATCGGAGCGACGGTAGGGCGCACCCTTCCAGCGCTTGGTCTTGCCCTTCTGGACGATCGTGTTCACGCCCGTGACGCTGACGCCGAAGAGCGCCTCCACGGCCGCCTTGATCTGGGGCTTGGTCGCCTTCGTGGCGACCTTGAAGACCACCGCGTTCTGCTCGGAGAGCAGGGTCGCCTTCTCGGTGATGTGCGGCGCGACAATCACGTCATAGTGACGGTTGTCGATCGCCTCTGCCGGCTTAGCCATTGAAGCGCGCCTCCAGCTTCTCGACCGCCGCGCGCGTCAGCACCAGCGTGTCTGCCTTGATGATGTCGTAGACGTTCGCGCCGACCGCCGGGAGCATGTCCACGCCCGGCAGGTTGCGACCGGCGCGGAAGCTCTCGCCCGCCTCGCCGTCGATCACCAGCGTGCGCTTGCCCGTGGTGAGCGTGGCGAAGTGGCCCTTGAGCTCCTTCGTCTTCTGCACCTCGAACGCGTCGAGCACGATCAGCGAGCCGGCCTTGGCATGGCTGCTGAGCGCCATCTTGAGACCGAGCGCGCGAATCTTCTTGTTGAGCCCGGGGTTGAAGTCGCGGACGCGGGCGCCGTGCGCCTTACCGCCGCCGATGAACACCGGGGCGCGGCGATCGCCGTGACGGGCGACACCGCCGCCCTTCTGGCGACCGAGCTTCTTGCCCGAGCGGGCGACGTCGGCGCGCTCGCGCGTGCCACGCGCGGTGGCGCGGCGCTTCTCGAGCTGCCAGGTCACGACGCGGTGCAGGATGTCGGCGCGCGGATCGAGGCCGAAGACCTCGTCGTTGAGCTCGATGTCCGCTGCGTCGGTGCCGGCGAAGGAGGAAACCTTGACCTTCACGTTCAGCCCTCCTGGCCGTCGGTCGCGGGGGCATCGGCCGACGTGTCGGCCGGCGTGTTCGCCGCGCTGTTGTTGTTGGCCGCCGACTTGATCGACGCCGGGAACGGCGCGCTCTCGTGGCGATCCTGCTTGACCGCGTCCTTGACGAACAGCCAGCCTCCCTTCGAGCCGGGCACCGAGCCCTTCACGAAGATGAGGCCGCGCTCGACGTCGGTGCCGACGATCTCGAGGTTCTGCTGGGTGCGGTTCCGGTCACCCATGTGGCCCGCCATCTTCTTGTTCTTGAAGACGCGGCCGGGATCCTGGCGATTACCGGTCGAACCGTGCGAACGGTGCGACACCGACACGCCGTGCGTCGCGCGCAGACCGCCGAAGTTCCAGCGCTTCATCGCACCCGCGAAGCCCTTACCCTGGGTGCGGCCCTGGATGTCGACCAGCTGGCCGGCGACATAATGGTCAGCGGCGAGCTCGGCGCCGACATCGAGGAGATTGTCCTCGGTCACGCGGAACTCGTGCAAGACCGCCTTGGGCTCCACCTCGGCCTTGCCGAAATGGCCGCGCTGCGGCTTGGCGACGTTCTTGCTCTTGGCGACACCGGCGCCAAGCTGGACGGCAGTGTAGCCGTCACGGTCTTTCTCGCGACGGGCGACGACCTGAAGCGCCTCGATCTGCAGGACGGTGACCGGCACGTGGCGGCCGTCGTCCTGGAACAGGCGGGTCATCCCCATTTTCTTCGCGATCACGCCAGTACGCATGATCCCTAGCTCCTTGACAGAGGCACCGCGAGGCCCATCCCCACGGTGCTTGTGACCCTCGCCTCACGGCGCGGATCGGTCAGCCCGGAATGTGCGAAGCGTGCCCCCGTCCCGGGCTGGGCGCTTCCCCAAGGGGAAGCAGACGGGAGACGCTGACCCGGCCACCCGAGAGCGGCCGGCGGTATCTCTGTCCTGTCGTCATGCCGGCGGGTGCCGGCACCTTCTGGTGAGGGATGGTGGCAGACGCCCCACCCTCTCCGTAAAGATCCCGACCTGGGTCGGGATGACGCGAGAGGGATGACTCACCTCTCGCGAGAAGAGGCGCGCTTACGCGAGCTTGATCTCGACGTCAACACCGGCGGCGAGGTCGAGCTTCATCAGCGCGTCCACCGTCTGCGGGGTGGGCTGCACGATGTCGAGCATGCGCTTATAGGTGCGCACCTCGAACTGCTCGCGCGACTTCTTGTCGATGTGCGGGCCACGGTTGACCGTGAACTTCTCGATGCGCGTCGGCAGCGGGATAGGACCACGGATGAGCGCGCCGGTGCGGCGCGCGGTGTCGGCGATGTCGCCGGTCGCCTGATCGAGCACGCGATGATCGAACGCCTTGAGGCGAATGCGGATGTTGCTGTCCATGATCCCTACCAATGCGAAAGAGCGGGGCACTTCCTCCCCCGTCACTCCGGCCGAGACCGAAGCCCTGCTACGCTAGCGCTACGCTGCCACAAGACCCCGGCCGAGACCGGGCTGACGGGACGAGAGCACCTCTTGCTGTTCTCGAACCCAAAGCGAAGGCGCGGCCATAACCGCGCTTCCATTAAAAGGCAACCGCCCGACGCACCATTCGGCGCATCGGGCGGCAGCTTTCGTGACGGGCCGGCGAACCGGCCCGGTACGACTTACTTGGAGATCGCGCTCACCACGCCCGCACCCACGGTGCGGCCACCCTCGCGGATGGTGAAGCGCTGGCCGACGTCCATCGCGATCGGCGCGATCAGCTTGATGCCGAGCGCGACGTTGTCGCCCGGCATGACCATCTCGGTGCCCTCGGGCAGCTCAACGGTGCCGGTCACGTCCGTGGTGCGGAAGTAGAACTGCGGACGATAGTTGGCGAAGAACGGCGTGTGACGGCCACCCTCGTCCTTCGACAGCACGTACACTTCCGACTGGAAGTCGGTGTGCGGCTTGATCGAGCCCGGCTTGCAGAGCACCTGGCCACGCTCGACCTCGTCGCGGGCGACGCCGCGGATCAGCGCGCCGACGTTGTCGCCGGCCTGGCCCTGGTCGAGCAGCTTGCGGAACATCTCGACGCCCGTGACGGTGGTCTTGCGGACGGTCGGGTGAATACCGACGATCTCGACTTCCTCACCGACCTTGACGATGCCGGTCTCGACACGACCGGTAACGACGGTGCCGCGACCCGAGATCGAGAAAACGTCCTCGATCGGCATCATGAACGGCTTGTCGAGCGGACGCTCCGGCTGCGGAATGTACTCGTCGACCGCCTTCATCAGCTCCATGACCGCATCCGGCCCGAGCTTCTGGTTCGAGCCCGACAGCGCGCAGGTCGCCGAACCCTTGATGATCGGAATGTCGTCGCCCGGGAACTCGTACGAGCTGAGCAGCTCGCGGACTTCCAGCTCGACGAGCTCGAGGATCTCCTCGTCGTCGACCAGATCGACCTTGTTCATGAACACGACCATCGCCGGCACGCCGACCTGGCGCGCGAGCAGGATGTGCTCGCGGGTCTGCGGCATCGGGCCGTCGGTGGCCGACACGACCAGGATCGCGCCGTCCATCTGGGCCGCGCCGGTGATCATGTTCTTGACGTAGTCGGCGTGCCCGGGGCAGTCGACGTGCGCATAGTGACGGTTGGCGGTCTCATACTCGACGTGCGCGGTCGAGATGGTGATGCCGCGCTCGCGCTCTTCCGGAGCCTTGTCGATGTTCGCGAAATCGACCGCGGCGTTGCCCGCGACGTTCTCCGCCAGCACCTTCGTGATCGCTGCCGTCAGCGAGGTCTTGCCATGGTCGACGTGACCGATGGTGCCGATGTTCAGGTGCGGCTTGGTCCGCTCAAACTTAGCCTTAGCCATTGTTTCCCTACCTTCTGATTTCCACTGGAGCCGCACTCAGGACTCGCCGTGAAGGCGGCCCCATAGCGGCTCAATTCGGGTTGCGCAAATCCCTAGCCCCGTCAGGGCCGGAACCGGCGGGCCGAGCCTGCGGCGTCTCGGGGCGGAGTCGCCTCCGCCCCGTGCGCCTCAGGCCAGCTTCGCCTTGACCTCGTCGGCGACGTTCTGCGGCACTTCGTCATAATGCGAGAACTGCATCGAGTAGCTCGCACGCCCCTGAGTGAAGGAACGCAACGAGTTCACGTAGCCGAACATGTTCGCCAGCGGCACCATCGCGGTCACCGCCTGCGCGTTGCCGCGCGTGTCGGTGCCCTGGATCTGGCCGCGACGCGAGTTCATGTCGCCGATGACGTCGCCCAGATAATCCTCGGGGGTGACGACCTCCACCTTCATGACCGGCTCGAGCAGCGTGATGCCCGACTTCTGGGCAGCCTCGCGCATCGCGCCGCGCGCGGTGATCTCGAACGCCAGCGCCGACGAGTCGACGTCGTGATAGGCACCGTCGTACAGCACGATATCGAAGTCGATGATCGGGAAGCCGACCAGCGAGCCGGTCGCTGCGGTCTCGCGGAAGCCCTTCTCGATCGCGGGGATATATTCCTTCGGAATGTTACCGCCCTTGACCTCGTCCTTGAAGATGATGCCCGCGCCGCGCTCGCCCGGCGTCAGCTTCACCTTCACGCGACCGAACTGGCCGGTGCCGCCCGACTGCTTCTTGTGCGTATAGTCGATGTCGACCGGCTTCTTGAGGTACTCGCGATACGCCACCTGCGGCGCGCCGACGTTCGCCTCGACCTTGAACTCGCGCTTCATGCGATCGACCAGGATCTCGAGGTGGAGCTCGCCCATCCCCTTGATGATGGTCTGGCCCGATTCGTGATCGGTCGACACACGGAACGAAGGATCCTCGGCGGCGAGGCGGTTGAGCGCGACGCCCATCTTCTCCTGATCGGCCTTGGTCTTCGGCTCCACCGACAGCTCGATCACCGGCTCCGGGAACTCCATGCGCTCCAGGATGATCGGATGCGCCGGATCGCACAGCGTGTCGCCCGTGGTGGTCTCCTTGAGACCTGCCAGCGCGACAATGTCGCCCGCGCGTGCCTCCTCGATGTCCTCACGCGAGTTCGCGTGCATCAGGAGCATGCGACCGACCTTCTCCTTCTTGTCCTTCACCGAATTCATGTAGGTGCCCTTGGTGAGGACGCCCGAGTAGATCCGTGCGAAGGTGAGCGAGCCGACGAACGGATCGTTCATGATCTTGAACGCCAGCGCCGAGAACGGCGCCTCGTCCGACGACGGGCGCTCGTCCGGCGTCTCGCCGTCGAGCTTGACGCCCTTGATCGCCGGGACGTCGAGCGGGCTCGGCAGATAGTCGACCACGGCGTCGAGCAGGGGCTGCACGCCCTTGTTCTTGAACGCCGAGCCGCAGACCACCGGCACGAACGCCATGCTCAGCGTACCCTTGCGGAGCAGCGCCTTCAGCGTCTTGGCATCGGGCTCGTTGCCCTCGAGATACGCCTCCATGGCGTCATCGTCCTGCTCGACGGCGAGCTCGATCAGCTCGCTGCGATACTTCGCCGCCTTCTCGGCCATGTCGTCCGGGATCGCCTGATATTCGAACTTCGCGCCGAGCGATTCCTCAAGCCAGATGATCGCGCGGTTCTCGACCAGGTCGACAAGACCCTTGAAGCCACCCTCGATGCCGATCGGCAGGTACAGCACCGCCGGCTTCGCGCCGAGGCGGTCGATGATCGACTGGACGCAGAAGTAGAAGTCGGCACCGGTACGGTCGAGCTTGTTGACGAAGCACATCCGCGGCACGCCGTACTTGTCGGCCTGGCGCCACACCGTCTCCGACTGCGGCTCCACGCCGGCGACGCCGTCGAAGCAGGCGACCGCGCCGTCGAGCACGCGCAGCGAACGCTCCACCTCGATGGTGAAGTCGACGTGGCCCGGCGTGTCGATGATGTTGATCAGATGCTCGGGGCCGTTGCCCTCTTCGGCCTTCCACTTGCAGGTGGTGGCGGCCGACGTGATCGTGATCCCGCGCTCCTGCTCCTGCTCCATCCAGTCCATCGTGGCGGTGCCCTCGTGGACCTCGCCGATCTTGTAGGACTTGCCGGTGTAGTAGAGGATGCGCTCGGTCGTCGTCGTCTTGCCGGCGTCGATGTGCGCCATGATGCCGATGTTGCGGTAGAGTTCGAGCGGATGGCTGCGGGCCATGACAGGTGGTCCTTCGGACTAGGGGTCGGACGTGAGACGGTTCGCCTACGGGGCGAGATATTTGAGGAGCGCCAGAGCAGCACCGAACAGCGCGGCACCACCGATCAGCCCCTGAGCGAGAAGCAGCCACGGCGACAGCATCCTGTCACGCTCCAGCTTGAAGCGTTCCGCCTCAAGCTTGTACTGCTCGGCGACCAGCTTGTACTGCTCGGCGCTCAGCTTCTCCGCTTCCGCTCGCAGCTTGCGAGCCTCCGCCTCGATCCGCGCCGTTTCCCGGTTCAGTTCGTCGACGGAGGGATCGGGTGCAGTCGCCATCTCTCGGCCTCCTGCACCCGATATAGTCGCTTACCAGCGATAATGCGAGAAGGCGCGGTTCGCCTCGGCCATGCGGTGCGTATCCTCGCGCTTCTTCACCGCGTTGCCGCGGTTGTTCGCGGCGTCGAGCAGCTCGCCTGAAAGACGTGCCGACATGGTGTTCTCGCTGCGGCCGCGCGCTGCGGTGATCAGCCAGCGGATCGCCAGCGCCTGCGCGCGCTCCGGACGGACCTCGACCGGGACCTGGTAGGTCGCGCCGCCGACGCGGCGGCTGCGGACCTCGATACCCGGCTTGATGTTGTTCAGCGCGTCGTGGAACACGCCGATCGGCTCGCGCTTGGCGCGGGTCTCGACGGTCTCCATCGCCGAATAGACGATGCCTTCCGCGACCGACTTCTTGCCGTCGTACATCACGGAGTTCATGAACTTGGAGAGAACCTCATCCCCGTACACGGGGTCAGGCAGGATTTCCCGCTTCTCGGGACGACGACGACGCGCCATGTGGATTTCCTTCTTAGATCAACCGAGCCGCTTGCGGCTCCGGGTCCCGGCCTGCGCCGAGTTGACGTACCGGGCGGCCAGGCGCCGCCCTCCGGTCACTTCGGCCGCTTGGCGCCGTACTTCGAGCGCGACTGGCGACGGTCCTTGACGCCCTGTGTGTCGAGCACGCCGCGCAGCACGTGGTAGCGCACGCCCGGAAGGTCGCGCACACGGCCGCCGCGGATCAGCACCACCGAGTGCTCCTGCAGGTTGTGGCCCTCGCCCGGGATGTAGCTGATGACCTCGCGCTGGTTGGTCAGGCGGACCTTGGCCACCTTGCGCAGCGCCGAGTTCGGCTTCTTCGGGGTCGTGGTATAGACACGGGTGCAGACGCCGCGCTTCTGCGGGTTCTGCTCCATCGCAGGGACCTTGGACTTGGCCTTCTGCGGCTCGCGGCCCTTGCGGACCAGCTGGTTGATCGTCGGCATGAAGCCTTCACCTTATCTGGAGGTTACTTTGCTGGAGCCCTGACAAGACTTGGAATACGAAAAGGACCGTGCGGCAGCCGATCTCGGCGGCCTCAGGCCCTTGATGCATCCAGCAATGTTCAAGCTGCCGGGCAGAAATTGCGTTCCACCCGAACGGAGGCGCCTATACGCGCGCCGGGCGCCTCGGTCAATCGCCCGCCGTCCCGCTCACTTGAGCGGGTCGTGTCCCCAGTTCATCAGCGAGTAGCGCCAGTCCGACTGTTCCTTGTCCTTCGCCGGGCCTCCCTGCGCGAGGTGGCGATGGACGTAGCCGACCACCTTCTTCATGTGCGCGTAATCCTCGTCGGTGAGATCCGCTCTTTTCGTGCGCTTCAGCTCGATGATGCGTCGGCCGGAGCGATGACCGACGCTTTCGCCGTCGCCCTTGCCGTCCTCGCCCTTCCAGCCGACGCGCTTGCTGTCGTCGCTGTCAAGGAAGCCCTCCAGCTCAGCCGGCGCCATGTTGACCGCCTCGTTGAAGTCCTTGGCGACCTGGTCGTGATCGTCGTGCCGCTCGGCCATGTCGTTCTCCTCGCACGGTGAAAGCGCGAGGAGAACGAAGGGTTTCACTGCACCTCGACACCGCCCTTCACCACCGCCACCGGATGCTCCAGCACGGAGACATCGCGCAGCGGATCGCCGCGCACCGCGACCATGTCGCCATAATGTCCGACCGCAATCGCACCGACATCGCCCTCACGTCCCAATGCGCGCGCGGCGCTGGTGGTGGCGGCGCGGATCGCGTCGAGCGGGGTCATGCCCCATTGCACCATCTTGGCGAACTGCTTGGCGTTATCACCGTGCGGATAGACGCCCGCGTCGGTGCCGAAGGTCATGGCCACGCCCATGCGGAAGGCGCGCTGGAAGGTCTGGCGCTGCTTGAGCCCGATCACCCGCTCCTTGTCGAGGCTCTCCTGCTCGGTGCCGTTCTTGGTGCCGGTCGCCAGGATGTAGTCGTCGTTGTAGATATCCATGTCGAACCAGATCTTGTGTTCGATCGCGAGCTTCATCGCCTCGTCCGAGGCGAGGCTGACGTGCTCGATCGTGTCGATCCCGGCGCGGATCGCGGCCTTGATCCCCTCGTCGCCGTGCGCGTGCGCCGCCACCTTGAGGTGGAGCATGTGCGCCTCGTCCGCGATCGCGCGCATCTCCTCCTCGCTGAGCTGCTGCCCGCCGACCGAGTCGCCGAGCGAGAAGACGCCGCCGGTGGCGCAGATCTTGATCACCTCGGCGCCATATTTGTGCAGCCAGCGCACCTTGGCGCGCGCTTCCTCGGGCGAGTTGATCACCGAGGGCAGCTTCTTGTCGTAGGACGGCGGCAGCGCATTGTCGTCACAATGGCCGCCGGTCGCGCCGATGGCGTAGCCCGCGGGCACGATGCGCGGCCCGATCACCCAGCCGCCGTCGATCGCCTCCTTGAGCCCGATGTCCTGGAAGTCGCCGGCGCCGACGTTGCGCACCGTGGTAAAGCCGGCACGCAGCGTCTTGGCCGCGTTGGCGACGCTCACCGCACCCCAGAAGCTGTCGGTGTATTTGAGCGTCTGATAGCCGCCGATCTCGGCGAGGCTGGTGAGATGGACATGCATGTCGATCAGTCCGGGGACGAGCGTGACGTCGCCGAGATCGACCCGGCGCGCATTCGCCGGGATCACGGGTCGGCTCGCCCCGCCGGCGGCGACCGCGGCGATGCGGCCATCGGTGACGACGATCACCGGGTCGGACACGATCGCGCCCTTATCGACGTCAAGCATCCGCGCCGCGGTGACGACAACGGTTTCCGCGCTCGCGGACGCCGCGCCGGCGAGCGCGACGAAGGCCGCGGCGACGCGCGGCAGGACGGTCAGTCTCATGTCAGTTTCCCCTTGTTTCCCGGCACGATGGCCGAGTTCAAACGGCGAAGGAAGAGGGCTGCGGTCGATCGCAGCCGTCAGTCGCGCAGCCGCTCGCTGAGGAAGGCGATCAGCGCCTCGACCCGCGCCGGTCGCAGCGCGCTCGGCGGGGTGAGCAGGTGCAGCCCGATCGGCGCGGGCGCCCAGTCCGGCATGATCTCTACCACCCGCCCCGCAGCGATCCCGGCGCCGACGATGAAGCCCGGCAGCCGCGCGATGCCCAGCCCCGCTTCCAGCGCGGGCACCAGCGCGTCGCCGCTGTTCGCCGCGAGCGGCCCCCGCGCCTTGACCGAGACCTCGCTGCCGTCGCGCGAGCGGAAGCGCCACGGTCCGGTGAGGTTGGTATAGCCCAGCAGCCGATGCTCACCGAGTTGTGACGGATGGGTCGGCGTTCCGTGCGCCGCGAGATAGGCGGGCGCGGCGACGACATGCGACGTGATCGTGCACAGCCGCCGCGCGCGCAGCGAGCTGTCGGGCAGGTCGGCGATCCGCAGCGCCACGTCGAATCCCTCGGCGACGATGTCGACGCGCGAGTCGGCGAGGTGGAGCTCGATCTCGATCGCAGGATGTGCCGCCAGGAAATCGGCGACGACGGGGGCGACATGCTTGAGCCCGAAACTCATCGGCGCCGCCAACCGCACGCGCCCGGCCGGCGCGAGCGCGCCGTCGCGCGCCGCCTCCTCAGCGGCATGCGCCTCGGCGACGATCCGTGCGGCATGGTCGGCGAGCGGGCGCCCCGCTTCGGTCAGCGCGAGCCGGCGCGAGGTGCGATGGAACAGAGACACCTGCAGCTGCGCTTCCAGCCGCGACACACCCTTGGAGACCGTCGCCTTGCTCAGCCCGATCGCGTCGGCCGCCGCGCTGAACGAGCGATGCTCGGCCACCGCGGCGAAGATCGCCCAGGCCTCAAGATCGGGGAGCCGCATCACAGCTTGGCCTAGAGGCCGAAACGATCCGTTTCAATCGGGCGCGTTCCGTTCAGGCCTTCGCTTACCTAGGTTGATCCGACCCGAGCGCGTCAACGGCGCGCGCCCTGCCCCAACCCGCACCAGGAGCCACTGACATGACCAAGGTCCTCGTCCTCTATTATTCGTCCTACGGCCATATCGAAAAGATGGCCGACGCGGTCGCCGAGGGCGCGCGGGCCGGCGGCGCCGAGGTCGACATCCGCCGCGTGGCGGAAACCGCCCCCGCCGAGGTTGTCGCCGCGGCCGGTTTCAAGACCGACACCGCGCATCCCGAAATCGAGGGCCCCGACGCGCTCGCCGGCTATGACGCGATCGTCGTCGGCGCGCCGACGCGCTACGGCCGCATGCCGAGCCAGATGGCGGCCTTCTGGGACACCACCGGCGGGCTGTGGATGAAGGGCGCGCTGGTCGGCAAGGTCGGCGGCGCCTTCACCTCGACCGCGAGCCAGCACGGCGGGCAGGAGACGACGCTCTTCTCGATCATCACCAACCTGCTCCACCACGGCATGACGATCGTCGGGCTCGACTATGGCTTCCAGGGCCAGATGGGCGTCAAGGAAGTGCACGGCGGGACGCCCTATGGCGCCTCGACGCTGGCCGATGGCGACGGTAGCCGCCAGCCGAGCCAGGTCGATCTCGACGGCGCACGCTACCAGGGCAAGCGCATCGCCGAGACCGCGGCCAAGCTGAAGGCCTGAACGGCGAGCGGACGAGGTTTCCGACGACGATGATCGTCATCCCGGCCTTGCGCCGGGATCCGTGGTTCCGCGAAAGCAACGGCTTCGACTTTCGCGATGAGACGGATCCCGGCGCTAGGCCGGGATGACGGGCGTTTGTAACTGGTGCCGAAGGTTAAAGCGCCTCGCCTCTGTGAGCAGCCGCGTCAACGAACGCCATGAAACGGGAACTCCCGAACCTACCTCACCCAGCGGTCGACTCGCGCTCGATCAGCTCATAGTCGACCAGCTCGTCCTCGGCCTCGGCGAGTTCGCCGCGGCGGCCCGCGCGGATCAGCATCTCCGCGGCGCGATAGGCCATAAGCTGGATCGGCTGGCGCACGGTCGTGAGCGCGGGCGAGATCAGCGACGCCATCGTCGTGTCGTCGAACCCGGTCACCGCCAGGTCGCGCGGCAGCCGCAGCCCGCGGCGATGCGCCTCGCCGATCACCCCCGCCGCCATGTCGTCGTTGCTGCACATGATCGCGCTCGGACGATCGGCGGGCGACAGCAGTGCCGAGCCGGCGGCGATACCCGATTCATGGTCGAACCGGCCCTCGAAGAGCAGCCGCGCGTCCGCCGTGATCCCTGCCGCGGCGAGTGCATCGTGATAACCGTGGATCCGGTCGGCACTGTCGGAGTGGTTCGGCGGGCCTGACACGAGCGCAATGCGGTAATGGCCGCGCTCGATCAGGCGCCCCGTCAGCGCCCTCATCGCTGCGCGATTGTCGATCCTGACGGTGGCAGTGCCCGGTAGCGTCGCACCGGTCGCGATCGCGGCCGCGGGCACGCCGAGCGCATCGACCACCCCCGCCTCGCTCAGCAGCTCGGCGAAGGGCGGGATCAGCAGCAGCGCATCGGCGCCGCCGCGCACCAACGCGCGCGCCGCCGCCTCCGCGGCATCGTGGGTGAGCCGCTGCTCTTCGCGCAACAGCAGCTGCAACCCGTGCGCGTTGGTGGCGCGCAGCGAGCCGGTGAGAATGGCATCGAGGAAGGGTGTGCGCGCGCCGCTGTAGATCAGCCCCACTGTCGTGGCGCGCGCACGCGCGAGCAGGCGCGCGCTGACGTTGGGGACATAGCCCAGCTCGTCGATGGCGGCGCGCACCGCCGCAACCGTCGCGGGGGCAGCGCGGCCGGCGCCGTTGATGACGTTCGAGACCGTCATCGGCGAGACGCCGGCGCGCGCCGCAACCGCGCGCATCGTGACCCCGCGCTCGCCGCGCCGCTCGCTCATCGCGCGCGGCCGGTCACGGGCGGGCGCCGCATCGGCTCAGCCGCCGGGCGCGGGGTGGCACGTCGTCAGATCAACCCCGCCTTCTTGGCGTTCACCGCGTGATCGGCCGCGCGGGCGGTCAGCGCCATGAAGGTCAGCGACGGGTTGATGCACGAGATCGAGGCCATTTGCGCACCGTCGGTGACGAACAGATTGGGCGCGTCGTGCGCCTGGCTGAAGCCGTTGAGCACCGACGCGCGCGGATCACGCCCCATGCGCGCGCCACCCATCTCGTGGATCGCGTCACCGGGGACATGCTCGTCCTCGCTGCTGCGGACGTTGAGCAGGCCGGCCTTCTTGAGCATTTCCTCGCCCTGAACGCGCGCGTCCGCCATCATCTTCAGTTCGTTGTCGCGGAAGCGCACGTCGAAGCGCATCAGCGGCACGCCGAAGCGGTCGACTTTGCTCGCGTGAAGCGAGACGTGATTGTCCTCGTACGGCAGGCACTCGCCGAACGCACCCATCGAGAACTGCCACGGGCCGTACTGGCGCATGCCCTGCTTCATCGCGGCGCCAAAGCCCTGCGGCTTCGCGGGATCGCGCCGCGCGCTGCCCTGGTAGCCGTAGCCGCGCTTGAAACCGAGCCCCTCGTCGCCGTTGTTGTTGCGGAAACGCGGAATGTAGACGCCGCCGGGGCGACGGCCGAACTCGATGTATTCCTGCATCCCCGGGATCTCGCCGGCGATGTTGACGCGAAAGATATGATCCATGACGTAGCGGCCGAGCGTGCCGCTATTGTCGAAATAGCTCTTGGTGCTGCCCGGTGCGCGCGAGTTCATCAGGATCTGCGTCGACGCCATCGCCGAGGCGCAGAGGAAGACGATGTCGGCGTTGACCGTCTCGGCCTGCCCGGTCTTGGCATCGACGAACCGCACGCCCGTCACGCGCTTGCGCTGCGGATCATATTCGAGGTTGGTCACCACCGCGTCCGAGCGCAGCGTGAAGCGCCCGGTGGCGCGCGCCGCCGGCAGCGTCACCGCCTGGGTCGAGAAATAGGCGCCGAACGAGCAGCCGCGCCCGCACTGGTTGCGCACCTGGCATTTGCTACGGTTCTGGTCGGGCTTGTCCTCGGTCATATTGGACAGGCGCGTGTTGATCAGCTTGCGCCCGGGGAACTCACCCTCGAGCCGCTGCTTGAACCATTTCTCCGCGACGTTCATCGGCATCGGCGGCTGGAATTGGCTGTCCGGCAGGTAGGGCAGGTTCTCGTGCGAGCCGGAGACGCCGATATACTTCTCGACGTAGTCGTACCACGGCGACACGTCGTCGTAGCGGATCGGCCAGTCGCCGCCGACATTCTCCTTCTTGTTCGCCTCGAAGTCCGCCGGGCTCCAGCGGAAGCACCAGCGACCCCAGATCAGCGACTTGCCGCCGACCGCGGCGGGGCGGATCCAGTAGAACTTGCTGCCCTCGTCATAGGCATAGGGGTTCAGCCGGTCGTTGTTGTAATATTTCTGCGTGCTGGGCGAGACATAGCCGTGCGTGGTGATGAAATAGTCGCTCTTCACCAGCTCCGGCGGCATCATGTCGCGCGCCGGGATCTCATAAGCGGGCTTGCCGTCATAAGTATAGTCGGTCTGATGCTCGACCATGATACCACGGTCGAGCATCAGGACGCGCATGCCCTTTTCGGTCAGTTCCTTGGCGGCGAAGCCGCCGCTGACACCGGAGCCGATGACGATCGCGTCGTATTTGTTGGTAGCAGCCATGATCCCCTCCCGGGATAAGTGTCGTCAGAAGCGCAGCTTGCGCAGCGTCTGGAAGCTGGTGGTGATGTCGGGGATGTAGGGCGCGGGCGACTCGTCGTTCTCGACGTAGAAATGCTTCACGCCGGCCATGCTGTTGAGCTTGAACAGCTTGGCGAAATCGATCGTGCCGAGCCCGACCGAGGTCATGTTGCCGTCGGGGCGCTGGTCCTTGACGTGATAGGCGTAGATCCGCCCCGCCATGCGCTTGATCAGCGCAGCGGCGTCCTCACCGGCGTGGATCGCCCAGTAGAGGTCGATCTCGACCTTTACCAGCTTGGGATCGGTCGCCTTGATGAAGCGGTCATAAAGGCTGATGCCATCCGGCTTGGTGGTGAATTCGAAATCGTGGTTGTGATAGGCGAAGCCCAGCCCGTTCTGTGCCAGCTCGCGCGCGAACTTGTTGAAGTTCGGCAGCGCCGCCTCCCACCCCTCGGCGGTGCGATGCTCCGGCGTCATGAACGGCAGCACGATCGTGTCGGCGCCCAGCGTCTTCGCCATCTTCACGCTGTCGTCGAACTTGTTCAGCAGCAGGTCGTAGCCGACGTGGATCGAGGGCGAGGTCAGGCCCAACCGGTCCATGGTCTTGCGCAGCATGGCGTGATCCATGCTGTCATAGCCACCGCCGCCGTACTCGACCTCGCGATAACCGATCTTCGCGATCTGCGCGAGCGTGGCGACCGGGTCCTTCTGGAAGAGCTCGCGGACGGTGTAGAGCTGGATGCCCACCTTGCCGAGCTGCGCGGCCGACGCGGGCAGCGCGCCCGCGACACCGAGGGCGGCGAGACCGGCGCTGCCGGCCAGGAACGTGCGACGATCCGTCATCATGAGGAATAGACCTTATTGACCTTGGAGTAGAGGAAGGCGCCGTCATACTGGCCGGGCACCGGCAGATACTCGCGCTCCTGCGTGATGCCGATCTCGGACGTGTAATAGCCGATGACCACCATCTGGCGAAACGGCTCGAAGAAGGCCGCACCGCCCGGGATCGTGTCGTTCATCGCCAGCGTCAGCAGCGCGTCCTGCTGCGCCGGGGTGACCGCGGCGGCGCTCTTCTTAAAGTCGGCGCGGCTGCGTGCCTCGATCGCGTCGAGACCGGCGATGATCGGCACCCGGTCGCTCGGCTCGGACCAGTCGGCGAGCAGCTTCTCGATATATTGAGGCACCTCCGCGGCGATCGCGCCGGGCGTGTCGGTGGCGGGGATCACGCGGTCGCTCAGCGCCGTCATCAGCGCCTTCTGTGCCGGTGTAAACACCTGCACCGAGGGCGGCCCGGTGTTGATTACCCCGAACGCCTGCTGCGAGGCCGCGCCGGCGGCGCGCGCGATGGGGGCGAAGAGTTGGCTGCCGAACATCGCGACGATGCCCGCGAGCGCGTCTCTGCGGTCGATCACTTGGTTTCTCCGTTCCGTGCGCCCGCGCGGGCGCCGCTGCTCGTGTTGGTCATGCTTCCTCCCCTGCGACCCGATCGATCGCGCGATAGGCGGCGATCAGCCGCTCCTCGCCCGCGCGCCCCTCGCGCGCATTGCCGTGCTCCATGCCGATCACGCCGGCGTAGCGCTTGTCGCGCAGCCAGCGGACGACGTTGGCGTAATTGATCTCGCCCGTGCCCGGCTCGTTGCGGCCGGGATTGTCGCCGAACTGGATGTAGCCGATCTCGTCCCAGCAGGTGGCGAGCGAGTTGATCAAATTCCCCGACTGAATCTGCTCGTGATAGCAGTCGGCGAGGATCTTGATCGCCGGGCTGTTCACCCCCCGCGCCACGGCATAGCCGGCCGACCAGCTCTGCATGTAGACGTGCGGGTGGTTCACCCGCGTGTTGAGCGGCTCCATCACCAGCACCAGCCCGTGCGGCGCGACGATGTCGCCGGCGCGGCGCATCAGGTCGATCACGCGCGCGGTCTGGATCTCCACCGGTACGCGCGGGTCGAGGAAGCCGGTGACGACGGTGGCGCGTTGCGTATTAAGGCGCTTGGCCACCTCGATCGAGGCGCGCACGTCGGCGAGGAAGGCCTCGCGTTCGGCGCCGTCTTCGCTGCCGAAGATCGGGCGGAATTCCGACCATCTCGGCATGCTCGCGACGAACACACCCATCGCCATGCCGCGCTGTTCCAGCGCCTTGGCCATCGCCTCCTGCTGCGCGACCGGCCGGCCCCTCGCCTCATTGTCCTCCCAGGCGCGAAAACCCTGATCCGCCGCGAAAGCGATCTGCTCGAGCAGGCCCCCGCGGCTCTTGAAGCTGCCCTCGTGCGGCGCGAAGCCGAGCGAGAAATGCGCCGCGTTGGACGTCGCGCCGCGCCGCGCCGTGGCCGCGGACGCCGCCAGCGGCAGCGCCGCCCCGGCGGCGATCAGCGCGCGGCGCGTCGGCGTCACGCGGCGTCGCCGCGCGCGAGCGTGGCGCCGCGTGCGCGCCGCTCCGACAGCCAGATGCCGCCGAACACGAACAGCAGCACCACCGGAAACAGCGCCAGCTTGGCGAAGGACTGCGACGCCGCCGCATCCTCGACCTGGCGCAGCGCGGCGCCGGTCAGCTGCTTGAACGCCTCCGGCCCGCCGGCGATCGCCACCTTGGCCTCGTCGAACATCCCGCCGAGCAGCGGCAGCACGAAGAAGCTCGCCAGCGCGCCGGCCGAGCCGACCAGCCCGATCGCCCAGGCACCGCCGCGCGGGTAGCGCTCGGCGACCGAGGCCAGCATGGTGGGCCACATCGCGCAGACCCCCAGACCCCAGACGGTCGAGGCGAGGATCGCCGCGACCGGCGACTGCGCCAGCGACAGCAGGAACAGACCGATGCCCGCGAGCAGGCTCGAGATCCACAGCAGCCCGGGGTTGGACAGGCGGTTCGCGAGCCGCCCCGCGAAGTGGCGAAACACGAACATCAGCGCGCTGACATAGACCAGCAGCAGGATGCCGCGCATGCCGACGCGGTTGGTCAGCGCGACGTCGAGCCACTGACCCGGCGCGAGCTCGGACGAGGCGGTAAGGAACATCGCGCCGAACCACACGAAGAAGCTCGGCCGGCGGAACACCTCGCCGATCATGTCGCCGAAGCCGGCGCCCTCCACCTCGGCCGGCGGCGCCGGGAAGGTGGTGGTGGCCGCGATCACGATCACGCCAACCGCAGGGATCAGCACCGAGCCCATGATCGCCTGCCACGGCAGCACGTTGGCGAGAAAAACCCCGGCCAGGCCGCCGATGATCAGCCCGCCTGGGTACCAGGCGTGGAGCACGTTGAGCCGATGCGTCGTCTCGTCCGGGTAGAGCCGTGCGGTCAGCGGGTTGATCGAGGCCTCGGCGAGGCCCCAGCCGATCCCGCTCAGCAGCATGCCGAACCAGACGAGATTGTAGACCGCCATCCCGGTGGCGAGATGCCCGGCGCCGACGATCAGCCCGGTGCCCAGCAGGAAGCAGATACCGCAACCGATCAGCACGCGCTTGGCGCCGATCTTGTCGAGCAAGGCGCTGACGATGAACACCGTGATCGCGAAACCGAGAAAGGCGGAACCCAGGGCCGCGCCGATCAGTTCACCCGCCTGAACCGGCGCGATGGGATCGATCCACTCCGCTTTGAGGCTGCTCGCAACCGCGGCGCGCAACGAGGCGCTGATCGCGGCGGTGGCCAGTGCCAGCACGCCGAGCCAGAATAATCGGCTTCGGTTCACTCCTGCCTGCTCCACTCGGTCCTCTCCCTTTTTTCTCTGTCGTTATCGTAGGCGGTGCGGGATCAGCCGAGGCCGAGCAGACGACGATTGGCGCTCGGATCGCTGCCGCCGGCGAAATCGTCGAAGGCGTGCTCGGGGCGTCGAATCATGTGCGCCGCGATGAACGGCGCTCCCTCGCGTGCGCCGTCCTGCGGGTGCTTGAGCGCGCATTCCCACTCCAGCACCGCCCAGCCCGAGTAATCGTACTGGGTGAGCTTGGAGAAGATGCCGCCGAAATCGACCTGCCCGTCGCCGAGCGAGCGGAAGCGGCCAGGGCGATCGACCCAGTCCGAGTAGCTGCCGTACACGCCAGCGCGCCCGGTCGGGTTGAGCTCCGCGTCCTTGACGTGGAACATCTTGATGCGCTCGTGATAGATGTCGATGAACTGGAGATAGTCCATCGCCTGCAGCACCATGTGGCTGGGGTCGTAGAGGATGTTGGCGCGCTGGTGGCCGCCGACCTGGTCAAGGAAGCGCTCGAAGGTGATGCCGTCGTGCAGGTCCTCGCCGGGGTGCAGCTCGAAACAGAGGTCGATCCCCTCTTCCTCGAAGGCGTCGAGGATCGGGGTCCAGCGCCGGCCCAGTTCGGCGAACGCCTCTTCCACCAGCCCGGCGGGACGTTGCGGCCAGGGATAGACGAAGCCCCAGACAAAGGCGCCCGAGAAGGTCGCGTGCGCGCTCAGCCCGAGGCGACGGCTCGCCTTGGCGGCGAGCCGCAGCCGCTCGACCGCCCACTTCTGGCGCTCGGCCGGCTTGCCGCGCAGCTCGGGCGGCGCGAAGCCGTCGAACAGCTCGTCATAGGCGGGATGGACCGCGACGAGCTGCCCCTGGAGGTGAGTCGACAATTCGGTGATCTCCACCCCCGCCTCGCGGCAGCGGCCAATCAGCTCGTCGGCGTAGGTCTGGCTCTCGGCGGCGCGCTCCAGGTCAATGCAGCGCGCGTCCCACGTCGGAATCTGCACGCCGGCATAGCCCGCGTCCGCCATCCAGCGCGCGGCGCTGTCGAGCGTGTCGAAGGGCGCCTCACCCATGAACTGGGCGAGGAACACCCCCGGCCCGCGCATCGCCGGCGCGCCGCTCACTTGAGCGTCTTGAGATAGGCGATGACGGCGGCGCGCTTCGTCGGGTCGGCCATGCCGATCGGCATGCGCGTGCCCGGCACCTTCTTGCTCGGCCCGGCGATGAACTCGCTCAGCGACTTCTCGTCCCAGGTCAGCTTCGACGCCTTGAGCGCGGCCGAATAGTTGAAGCCAGGCGCGGTGCCGGCGGGACGGCCGACGACGCCGTACAGGTTCGGACCGATGCGGTTGGGACCGCCCTTCTCGACCGTGTGGCAGGCCTTGCACGCGGCGAAGGCCGGCGGCGTGGTGGCCTGTGCCGCCAGCGGCGCAGGCATCAGGACGATCGCCGCGGCAGCGACGACCGGAAGAGCGGCTAGTCCGGCGATCAGCTTCATCGCGACTCTCTCCAATTGGTTGTTTGTCGTATGTTTAGCGCTAAACAAGCGGGGATCAACCCGCTTGGTGACGCTGCGTCACCGTGGGACAATGCGACAGGAGAGATGAACGATGGCGCAACGACAAGCACTTCGGCTCGCGATGCTGGGCGGCGGCGAGGGCGCCTTCATTGGCGCGGTCCATCGCATGGCGGCGGGCGTCGACGGCGACTGGCGGCTGGTCGCGGGCGCGTTCAGCAGCGATGCCGCGCGCAACATGCGCAGCGGCGAGTCGCTCGGGCTCGACCCGGCGCGCGTCTATGCCACGTTCGAGGAGCTGCTCGACGCCGAGCGCGCCCTGCCCGAGAACGAGCGCGTCGAGGCAGTCGCGATCGTGACGCCGAACCATCTCCACGCGCCGATGTCGATCGCCGCGCTCGACGCCGGCTTCCACGTCATCTGCGAGAAGCCGATGTCGCTCAACCTGGAGGAGGCGAACGCGATCGCCGCCGCGGTGGAGCGCAGCGGGCGTCACTACGCCCTCGCCTTCACCTACAGCGGCTATCCGCTGGTCGAGGAGGCGCGCGCGCGCGTCGAGCGCGGCGACTTCGGCACGATCCGTCTCGTGCAGGTGGAATATTCGCAGGGCTGGCTGGCGCGCGCCATCGACCGTGACGGCAACAAGCAGGCCGAGTGGCGCACCGATCCGGCGCGCGCCGGCCTCGGCGGCTGCCTCGGCGATATCGGCACCCATGCCTTCCAGCTCGCCGAGCACGTCTCCGGGCTGAAGGTCGAGTCGCTCTGCGCCGAGCTGACCACGCACGTACCAGGCCGCCGCCTCGACGACGACGTCAGCGTGCTGCTGCGCTTCGCCGGCGGCGCGCGCGGCGTGCTCAAGGCGAGCCAGGTCGCGGCCGGGGACGAGAATGGTCTGCGGCTGCGCGTCCACGGCGAACTCGGCGGGCTCGATTGGGCGCAGATGGAGCCCAACACGCTGACGCTGCGCTGGCTCGACAAGCCGGTCGAGGTGCTGCGCACCGGCGGCCCCGCGCTGAGCGACGGCGCCGCGGCGCGGACACGCACGCCGGCAGGCCACCCGGAGGGCTATATCGAGGCGTTCGCCAACATCTATCGCGGCTTCGCGGGCGCCATCCGCGGCGCCGCGCCGGCGATGTGGTATCCCGGCGTTGACGACGGCGTGCGCACCATGGCCTTCGTCGAGGCGGTGGTCGGCAACGCCCAGTCGGACGTGAAGTGGAGCGCGCTGGGGTGATCGCGGCGGCGCGGCGGGGCTGCTCCCGCCGCGCCCGTCGGTTCAGGGCTTGGCCGGCGGCTCGGCACCGAGCGACTTGTTCTCCTTGGCAGCGGGATCGACCGAGGGCGCCCCCGAGGCCGGCGTGCCGGTGTTCGACAGATCGGCGGTGTTGCCCTTCGCGCTCTCGGTGACGTTGGCGACCGCCTGGTCACCCGCCGCCGGCGCGGCGCCGGCCGCGGGGGCCGCGGGCAGCGGCAGGTTCGAGCCCTGCTGGTTCAGATAAGCGATGACATTGGCGCGGTCCTGCGGGTTGCCCAGGCCGGCGAAGGTCATCTTGGTGCCGTTGGCGAATTTCCGCGGGCTGGTCAGCCACGCGTTCATCTTGTCGAAGTCCCAGGTGCCGCCGACCGACTTGAGCGCATCCGAGAAAGCGAAGCCCGCCTTGCCCTGCGCGATCCCCTCGCCCAGCGTGGCGTAAAGGTTCGGGCCGATGCCGTTGGCGCCGCCCTGGTTGATCGTGTGGCAGGCGGCGCACTTCTTGAAGACCTCGGCGCCCTTGGCCGGATCGGCGCTGCCGAGCAGCGCGGCGATCGGCACCTCGGCAGCGGCGGCGCCGCCGCCGGCCTCCTCGACACCCTCGATCGCATAGCCCATCTTCTCCGGACGTTCGCCGTGGAAGACTTGGCTGCCGACGATCGACAGCCCCAGCGCGACTCCGGCACCCGCCAAGACCCAGCCGAAAATCGTGTTGCTACGATCGTCCATGTCGCCCGTGTGCCCCTCTCTAATTAGGTCGATCCATAGAAAAGCCGCCACCGCACCGCAAGCGCTTGAGCGGCACGCCGCGCTCTTCTACGCGCCGGAGCCGAGATGGACAGCTACGCCGCCCCCGCTTTACCGATCGTCGCGCGCCTGAGCGAGGCTGCCGCGCGCGCGCCCGAGAACGCCGTCGCCTTCCAGGGCGCGCCCGGCGCCAACAGCCATGTCGCGGTTGGCGAGGCCTTCCCGGAGGCGCTGCCGCTGCCCTGCTTCAGCTTCGACGACGCGCTCGACGCGGTGAAGCAGGGTCGCGCCGCACGAGCCCTGATCCCGATCGAGAACTCGCTTCACGGCCGTGTCGCCGACATCCACTTCCTGCTGCCCGAATCCGGTCTGGTGATCATCGGCGAGCATTTCCTGCCGATCCGCCACGCGCTGATCGGCCTAGGCCCGCGCGAGGCCGTCTCCAGCGCGATGAGCCATCCCCAGGCGCTCGGCCAGTGCCGCCACTGGCTCAAGGCGCACGGCATCGCGCCAGTGAGTTACCCCGACACCGCCGGCGCCGCCGCGGTGGTGGCCGAGCTGGGCGACCCGAGCGTCGCGGCGCTCGCCCCACCCGGCGCGGCGGCGATCTACGGGCTCGAGCTGCTCGCCACCGACATCGCCGACGCCGACCATAACATGACTCGCTTCGTCACGCTGGCGCGCGAGGGCGTCCCGCCGGAAGGTGACGGGCCGTGGATGACGACCTTCATCTTCGCGGTGAAGAACGTGCCCGCCGCGCTCTACAAGGCGATGGGCGGCTTCGCGACCAACGGCGTCAACATGACCAAGCTGGAGAGTTACCAGCGCGGCGGCAGCTTCGCCGCGACCGAATTCTACGCCGACGTCGAGGGTCGTCCCGGCGATCCCGGCTTCGACCGCGCGATGGCCGAACTGGGTTTCCACGCCAAGCAACTACGCGTGCTCGGCTCCTACCGCCAGGCGCGCAAACGCGGCTGACCACCCCCTTGCACGCGCCGCGCCCGGTCCTATCGTGCAACGCGACGACATGGGTGGGGACAGACGCGTGATGAAGACCTTGCTGCTCGCCGGCGCCGCGCTCCTGGCCGTCGCGGGTTCGCCCGCCTGGGCGCAGACCGCTTCGCAGCCGCCGCGCGCGGCGAAGAAGCCGCATCAGGTCGCCTCGCCCAACGGCACGCGCGAGGACGATTATTACTGGCTGCGTGACGACACCCGCAAGAACCCCGACATGCTCGCCTATCTCGCCGCCGAGAACGCGTACGCGGACGCGACGCTGGCGTCGCTTAAGCCGCTACAGGACAAGCTGTACGGCGAGACGGTGAGCCATATCAAACAGGACGACAGCAGCGTCGCCTATCGTGAGCGCGGCTATTACTACCAGAGCCGCTTCACACCGGGCGCCGACTATGCGATCACCGAACGCCGCAAGGGCACGCCCGAGGCGCCCGCCGAAGTGCTGTTCGACCAGCCTGCCATGGCAAAGGGGCATAACTTCTTCGCACTGAGCAATTGGTCGGTGAGCCAGGACAATCGGCTGGTGGCCTATGCCGAAGACACCGTCGGCCGGCGGCAATATGTGCTGAAGGTCAAGGATCTCACCACGGCGCAGCTGCTGCCGGACACGATCACCAATGTCGAGCCCAACCTCGTCTGGGCCGACGACAATCGCACCCTCTTCTACATCGCCAAGGATCCGGTGACGCTGCGCGGTTATCGCGTGATGGCGCACGTGCTCGGCACGCCGATGAGCGCGGACCGCCTCGTCTATGAGGAGAAGGACGACACCTTCCAGATGGGGATCAGCCGCACCAGCGACGATCGCTTCCTCTGCATCTCGGTCTCGGCGACGGTCAGCGACGAGCAGCGCTGCGCCCCCGCCGCGGCGCCGACCCGCTTCGCGCTGGTGGCGCCGCGCGCGCGCGAGTTCCGCTACGGCGCGGATCACATGGGTGATCGTTGGATCATCCGCACCAACCGCGATGCGCCCAACTATAAGCTCGTCACTGTCGCCGACCGCGAGCTCGCCCGCGGCGTCACCGCCTGGCGCGACCTGACGCCGGCGAGCGACAGCGTCTTCATCGAGGACTTCAAGCCGTTCCGCGGCTTCATCGCGCTCGACCAGCGCGAGGGCGGCAACCGCATGATCCGGCTGCTGACCGACGGGCGATCCGCACCGGTGAAGGCCGATGAGCCGGCCTACCAAATGGAGCTGGCGGTCAACGCCGAGCCCGACACCGACTGGGTGAGATACACCTACGACTCGCTCGTCACCCCGACGACCACCTATGAGGTCAATGCGAGGACAGGCGAGCGCCGCGTGCTCAAGGTCGCGCCGGTGCCCGGCTACGACCCGTCGAACTACGTCACCGAGCGGGTCTGGGCAACCGCGCGCGACGGCACCAAGGTCCCTGTCTCGGTGGTGTACCGCAAAGGCGTCAAGCGCGACGGCACCGCGCCGCTCTTCCAATATGCCTATGGCAGCTATGGCCTGTCGATGGACCCGGCGGTCGACCCGGCGCGGATCGCGATGCTCGACCACGGCGTGGTCTACGCACTCGCCCATATCCGCGGCGGGCAGGAGATGGGGCGCGGCTGGTACGACGACGGCCATCTGCTGCACAAGAAGAACAGCTTCACCGACTTCGTCGACGTGACGCGCTACCTCGTGGCGCAGAAGTACGCGGCGCCCGGCCGGGTGGCGGCAATGGGTGGCAGTGCTGGCGGGCTGCTGATGGGCGCGGTCGCGAACATGGCACCGCGGGACTATGCGCTGATCATCGCGCAGGTGCCGTTCGTCGACGTCGTCACGACCATGCTCGACGCCTCGATCCCGCTGACCACCTTCGAGTATGACGAATGGGGCAACCCCGCGCAGAAGCCCTATTACGATTACATGCTGAGCTACTCGCCGTACGACAATGTCGCGGCCAAGGCCTATCCGGCGATGTATGTCAGCACGGGGCTTTGGGACAGCCAGGTGCAATATTACGAGCCGACCAAATGGGTCGCGCGGTTGCGCGAGCTGAAGACCGGGGACGCGCCGCTGGTCTACCGGGTCAACATGGAGGCGGGCCACGGCGGCAAGTCGGGCCGTTTCGAGCGCTACCGCCAGAGCGCGGAATGGCAGGCGTTCGCGCTGCAGCGGCTGAAGGTCGCGGACTGACAGGCGTCCGACGCGCGCCGCGACAGCCGGAGCCCGGTTCAGCCGAGGCTGCGGTCACTCGCCCACGCACGCAGCAGCGTGTGCGCGATTGCATAGGAGGGCGGAGCGATGAAGCGGCCTCCCTCGCCCGCCAGCGCCGCGCGCACCTCGTCGCGCGTGACCCACATCGCGTCCTCCAGCTCGTTGGCGTCGAGCGTGATCCTGTCGTCGGCCGCCTCCGCGACGCAGGCGATCATCAGCTGCGACGGGAACGGCCACGGCTGGCTCGCGACATAGCGAACGTCGGTCACGCGCACGCCCGCCTCCTCGGCGATCTCGCGCGCCACCGCCTCTTCGATCGATTCGCCGGGCTCGAGGAAGCCCGCCAGCGCGGAATAGCGCCCCGCCGGCCAGCTCGGCTGCCGCCCGACCAACGCGCGGCCGTCATGTTCCGCCACCATGATCACGACCGGATCGACACGCGGGAAATGCTCTGCCGAGCAGCTCGGGCAGCGCCGTCCCCAGCCGGCGCGGAACAGATCGGTGGCGCTGCCGCAATTGGCGCAGAAGCGGTGGCGCGCGTGCCAATCGAGCAGCGAGCGCGCCGCGGCGAAGGTCGCCGCCTCGCCCGCGCGCAGCTGGTCGAGCAGGCCGAAGAGGCTGGGCGAGCGGAACGGCGGCGGGGCAGCCGCGCCGGGCACGACCGCGGCGAAACGTGGCGCTCCCGCGTCGAGCCCGAGCAGCACCAGCTCGGCACCCGCCGGCGCGGCGGACAGCGGCGCCCAGGCCAGCGCGCCGCCTTCCCCCACCACCGGCTCGAACGAGTCGAGCACCAAAAGCCGCGCCGCCGGGTCTGCCGCCGCCGCGGCGAGGCCGCCGGCGTCGTGGCGCAGCGCGTCGGCGCGGTCGAGCGTGCCGCCGGTGAAGCCGGTCGCGATCACCGCGGCATGCCGGGGTGGAGCCGCGCCGCGTCGCGCGCCAGCGCCGCGAACGTCTCCTTGGCCAGCGCATAGCGCTCGCCCGGGAAATAATTGACCATGATCGTCCCCCTGAAGCGCCGCGCCGGGTCGACGATCGCCACCGTCCCCGCCGCGCCGCCCCAGCCATAGCTGCCCTTTGACGCGCCGCCGGCTTCGTCGGCGAGATACACCACCCCGCCCGCGCCGAACCCCTGCGCCACGCCTTCCTTGTTCTTATAGCTCACGCCCGCCGGCAACAGGTTGGACATCGCCAGCCGCGCAGTCTCGGGCTTCATGATCGTCACACCGTCGAGCGTGCCCGCGTCCTGCAGCATGTGGAGGAAGCGGTCGTAGTCGCGCGCCGACGCCACCAGCCCGGCGCCGCCATACGGGAAGCTCGGCGGCTGCAGGAACACCGAGCGCGCGGCGGGGTCGAGCGGGATCAGCTGGTCGCCCGCGAAGGCGTAGTTGGTGGCGAAGCGCGCGACATTGCCGGGCGCGACCTGGAAGTCGGTCGAGGTCATGCCGAGCGGATCGAGGATGCGCGCGTGGACGAAGCGCTCGAACTTCTGCCCCGCGACCTTCTCGATCACCGCGGCGAGCACGTCGAGTCCCATCGAATAATGCCAGGTCGTCCCCGGCTCGGCGACGAGCGGCGCCTGCGCGACGCGCTCGGCGAAGGCGATCAGCGAGGCCGGCCGCGTCTTTCGTGCCATCGCCTCGGTCTGCGCGTTGGCCGAAAAGGGAACGAGGCCGAGCCGCTCATATTCCTTGAGCAGCGGCCCCTGCGCGTTGATCTGATAACCGATCCCCGAGCTGTGCGTCATCAGCTCGCGGATCGTGATCGCCGCGCGTGCCGGCCGCGTCTCCAGCGACGTGTCCGGGCTGGTCAGCACCTTCATCCGGGAGAAGCCGGGGAAATATTTGGAAAGCGGGTCGTCGAGCGACAGCTTGCCCTCCTCCACCAGCAGCATCGCCGCCATGCCGGTGATCGGTTTGGTCATCGAATAGACGCGCCACAGCGAGTCGGGGCCGGCCGGTTGCGCGCCGGGATCGGTCGCGACCGCGCCGGCGCTGACGAACACGGTCGGCAGGTCGCCCAGCCCGAAGGCGCCGACGATGCCGGGCATCTTCCTGTCGCGGACATAGCCGTCGAACAGCGCCTGGGTCGCGGGCAGGATCTGCGCACCGGGCAGCCCCTGGAGCGCGCTCGCTCCCTGAGCGGGCGGCGCGGTCTGCGGCCGCGGCGCTGGCGGTGGAGCGGGAGCATATTGAGCCGAGAGCTGAGTCGCCGCCACCAGCGCGGTGAGCGCCGCCGTACCGATCCACCGGATCACCGTCATGCCTGTCTGCTCCTCGCCAGTGCTGCCGCCTTCGCGAACAAGGTCGGCAGCCCCGCCTCGTCCAGTGTCGCCACCGGCCACCACTCACCCAGGTTGGTCGCGCGCTCGGTGTCGGCGACCGCCACGTCCAGGTCCAGCGTGAAATGCGTGAAGCCGTGCTCGACTCGTCGCTCCAGCACGCACCACGCCGCCTCGGCGGGCGCATCGCGCAGTCCCGGCGGCGCAAGCTCCCACGGACCGGTCGGCAGCGCGCGCATGCCGCCGAGCAGCCCCTTCTCGGGCCGACGCACCAGCAGCACGTGACCGTCGTTCTCGAGCCAGAAGATCGTGCCGTAGCGGTGCGGCCGCGCCGCCTTGGGCTTCTTGACCGGAAAGGCCTCGGGCGTGCCGAGCGCGAGCGCGGCGCACTGGTCGGCGAGCGGGCAGAGCAGGCAGCGCGGCTTGCGAGGGGTGCAGATCGCCGAGCCCAGGTCCATCATCGCCTGCGCATAGTCGCCGGCGCGCTGGTCGGGCGTGATCGTCGCCGCGGCGGCACGGATCGCGCGGCGCCCATCCGGCAGCGGCGCGTCGATCGCGAACAGCCGCGCCACCACGCGCTCGACATTGGCGTCCACCACCACCGCGCGTCGCCCGAAGGCGATCGCCGCGACGGCGGCGGCGGTATAGTCGCCGAAGCCTGGCAGCGCCCGCAGCGCTTCCTCGTTGTCGGGCAGCGCGCCATCATGCTCCGCCGCGATCGCGCGCGCCGCGGCGAGCAGGTTGCGCGCGCGGGCATAATAGCCGAGCCCCGCCCAGGCCGCCATGACGTCGGCCTCGTCCGCCGCGGCGAGGTCGGCGAAGCTCGGCCAGCGCGCCACCCAGGCGGCGAAGCGCGGGCGCACCGTCGCCACCGTGGTCTGCTGCAGCATCACCTCGCTCAGCCAGACGCGATAGGGGTCGGGTGTCTCGCCCGGCAGCGCGCGCCACGGCAGCGCGCGGCGGTGGCGGTCATACCAGTGTAGCAAGGGCTTGGCGGCAGTGATCGCGCGCTTGGCGTCCATGCCCCGGCTATGGCATGGGGGCGGGAATGAGCAAGCGCCCTCGCGTCTCCGATCAACCTCCCGAGCGGCAGAACCGGTCGCGCCAGGTGGCCGAGCTGCTGCCGTCGGTCGGCGGCGCGGCGTTCCGGCGCTTCGGCTTCGTTCAGTCCGCGATCGTGTCGCGCTGGCCCGACATCGTCGGCGAGAAGCTCGCCGCCGCGAGCACGCCCGAGTCGATCCGCTTCCCGGTGGGCAAGAAGCAGGACGGCACGCTCACGCTCACCGTCCGCGGCGCGCACGCGCCGATGATGAGCCACCTCACGGTCGAGATCATCGAGCGGGTCAACCGCTTCTTCGGCTATGCCGCGGTGTGCAAGGTGGCGATCCGCCACGGCGAGGTGACCAAGCGCCCCGAGCGTCGCGCGCCGCCGTCGCTGGCCCCCGCCCCCGAGCTGGGCGGCAGCCTCAAGACGATCGCCGACCCCGAGCTCAAGGCGGTGCTGGAGGCGCTGGCCTCGGGTGTCGCTGCCAACCCTCCCGCGCTGCCGAAGGTACGATGACCCGTTTCCGCTCGCTCCTGCTGCCGCTCGCCGCGCTCGCGCTCGGCACCACCGCCGGCGCCGCCGCGCCGCGCCCCTGGACCGCGGTGGCAAGCCCGGTGGCCACCGGCAGCTACCTGATCGGCAATCCCAAGGCGCGCGTGAAGCTGGTCGAATATGTCAGCTACACCTGCCCGCACTGCGGCCATTTCGCCGCCGAGTCGCGGGCGACGCTCGGCGCGATGGTGCGCTCGGGCTCGACCAGCGTCGAAGTGCGTAACCAGATCCACGACGGGATCGACCTTGCCGCGGCGACGCTGGCGCGCTGCGCCGGGCCGGCCGCCTTCCCGGCGCTGCACGAGGCCTTCTACGTGAAGCAGGAAGAATGGTACGAGCGCGCCGCCGCGTGGAGCGAGGGCAATCGCGCGCGCATCGCGTCCTGGCCGCAGCTCGACCAGCTCAAGGCGGTGGCACAGGGCGCCGGGCTCGACGCGATCGCCAAGCAGGCGGGCGCGCCCGCCGCGGCGATCGACGCCTGCTTCACCACCGACGCGCAGGTGAAGCGCGCCATCGCTGGCTCCGAGGCGACCAGCAAGGTCAAGGGCACGCCCGCCTTCGAGATCAACGGCAGGCTGATCGAGAATGTCGGCTGGGCGCAGCTCGAGCCGCAGTTGCGCGCGGCCGGCGCGCGGTGAGAATTTCGCCTTTCGATCCTCCCCTGCAAGGGGAGGTGGCAGCCCGTAGGGCTGACGGAGGGGTGACCCCGGTGGTGATGGTCGAAACACTCGCCAGCGTCGACACCCCTCCGTCGCGCTTCGCGCGCCACCTCCCCTTTCAGGGGAGGATGAACCAGTTACGTCACGGTCTTATCAACGGAGTGACCGAATGAAGCGTCTCGCATCCTCCCTGCTCTTCGCCGCCGCGGCGCTGCTCGCCGGCTGCGGCAGCGGCGGTGACGGCAATGGCAGCGCACCCAGCGCGCCCGCCGGCTCGGTGAAGGCAGTCGCCGCGCCGGCTGGCTCGGACTGGACTCAGCAGGTCCGCCAGACCCCCGAGGGCGGCTTTGTCATGGGCAATCCCGACGCGCCGCTCAAGCTGGTCGAGTATGGATCGCGAACCTGCCCCACCTGCGGCGCCTTCGGCCAGACCGGCATGCGCCCGCTCGAGGAGAATTACGTCAAGTCGGGTAAGGTCTCGTACGAGTTCCGCGACTTCCTGGTCCACGGGCCGCCCGATTTCGCGGCCTCGCTGCTCGGCCGCTGCGCCGGCGCCGCGCCGTTCTTCCCAATTCTCGAGCAAATGTACATCGACCAGCCCAAGTTCCTCGACGCGCAGATGAAGGCGGCGCAGGACCAGTCCTTCCTCCAGCAGACGCAGAACGCCACTCCGGCGCAGGTCGCGAACGGCTGGGCGGACAAGATGGGCTATGTCGAATTCGTCAAGCAGCGCGGCATCACCGAGGCGCAGGCGCGCGCCTGCCTCAACGATCCCAAGGCGATCGAGGCGCTGACCAAGATGACGCAGGACGCCACCGAGAAGCAGGACGTGACCGGCACGCCCACCTTCTTCCTCAACGGCCGCAAGCTGGAGAACAGCGTCACCTGGCAGGCGATCGAGACCGCGCTCACGTCCGCGGGCGCCTGATCCCGAGCATGGCGCGGGGCTGACCCTCGATGCGCATCAAGCGGCTGCGGCTGACCGGCTTCAAGAGCTTCGTCGACCCCGCCGACCTGCGCATCGAGCCGGGGCTGACCGGAGTGGTCGGCCCCAACGGTTGCGGCAAGTCCAACCTGCTTGAGGCGCTGCGCTGGACGATGGGCGAGAACAGCGCCCGCTCGATGCGCGGCGCCGGCATGGAGGACGTGATCTTTGCCGGCACCGCGACGCGGCCGCCGCGCGACTTCGCCGAGGTGTCGCTGCTCGCCGAGATCGACGCGCCCGACGGCGCGCAGGAGCGCGAGATCGTCCGACGGATCGAGCGCGGCGCGGGTTCGGCCTATCGGCTCGACGGGCGCGACGTTCGCGCCAAGGACGTCCAGCTCCTCTTCGCCGACGCCGCGACCGGCGCGCATTCTCCCGCCTTGGTGAGCCAGAACCGCATTGGCGCGGTGATCGCGGCCAAGCCGGGCGAGCGCCGTGCGATGCTGGAGGAGGCCGCGGGCATCGCCGGGCTCCACGTCCGCCGCAAGGACGCGGAGGCGCGGCTGCGCGCCACCGAGGCCAATCTCGCGCGGCTCGACGAGCTGATGGCGGACCAGGGCGCGCGCATCGCCGCGCTGCGCCGCCAGGCCCGCGCCGCCGAGCGCTACCGCTTGCTGTCCGAGCAGATCCGGCTGGCCGAGGCGCGGATGATCTTCGCGCGCTGGCGCGACGCCGCGGCCGCCGCCACCGCGGCCAAGCAGGAGGCCGACGCCGCCGCGGCGCAGGTCGCCGACGCGACCGAGGCGGAGCAGGCGACGCTGGCCGCACAGCGCACCGCCGCCGAACAGGTCGCCGCCGCGCGCGCCGCCGCGCTGGCGGCGCGCGACCGTTCCGGCGAGCTGGCGCATCAGCTGACACGCGTGCGCGAGCAGCGCCACGGCGTCCAGCGCCGGCTGGAAGAGATGGAGTCGGCACGCCGCCGCATCGGCGATGACCGGGCGCGCGAGGACTCGCTCGCGCACGACGCGGCCGCCGCGCTGGAGCGGATCGCCGCCGAGGCCGACCGGTTCGACCAACGGATTGCCGAGGGCAGCGCCGCGCTTCCCGTGCTCGACGCCGCGCTCGCAGAGGCGGAGCGCCACGCGCGCGACGTCGAAGTCGCACTCGCCCAGGCGCTGTCGGCCGAAGCGGCGGAGGCGGCCGAGCGTCGCGTCGCCGCCGCCGCGCGCGGCGCTGCCGCCGCGCGCCACGAGCGCGCGCGGCGCGAGGCGATGCGGCTCGCCGAGGCAATCGAGGCGCTCGACGATCCGGCCACGCTGGAGGCGGTGCGCGATGCCGCGCGCGCGGCGCAGGTCGACGCGCAGGGTCGGGTGGCGAAGGCGCGCGCCGCGCTCGAC
This sequence comes from Sphingomonas phyllosphaerae, assembly GCF_029623345.1. Classification (GTDB taxonomy): domain Bacteria; phylum Pseudomonadota; class Alphaproteobacteria; order Sphingomonadales; family Sphingomonadaceae; genus Sphingomonas; species Sphingomonas phyllosphaerae_C. Next base: position 74,100 of record NZ_JAPYKH010000011.1, on the reverse strand, counting down.
TGGGCCGAGACGAGCGAGACCGAGGCACGCGAGGAGCGCGACCCCGCCGAGGCGGCACGCGCCGCCGCGCTGGCAGCGCTGGCAGCGCTCGACGGCGAGGCGGCGGCGCTCGCGCGCGCGGTCGAGCAGAAAGGCGAGAAACTGCTCGACGCGGTCAGCGCCGAGCCCGGCTTCGAGCGCGCGCTCGCCGCCGCGCTGGGTGACGAGCTCGAGACCGCGCTGGCCGACTGGCACGGCTCGCCGCTCGGCGAGGACGATCCCCCCGCCCCGATCGGCACGTTGCCGCTCGCCGCGCGCGTCGCCGCGCCGCCGGCACTGGAACGGCGCCTGTCGCAGGTATTCCTGGTCGAGACCGACTCGGGGCAGCCGCTCCGGCCCGGCCAGCGACTGGTGACCCGCGAGGGGCGCGTGCGACGCTGGGATGGCTATGTCAGCACCAGTGGTGGCGCCGCCGCGGCAGAGCGGCTCGAGCGCCGCAACCGTCTCGCCGCGCTCGAGGCCGAGCGCCCCGGGACCGCAGCGGCGGTGGAACGCGCGACCCAGCGGCGCACACAGATCGACGAGCGCATCGCCCGCGCGCGCGGAGCGGCGCAGTCGTCGCGTGCTCTGCTCGCGCAGGGCGAGGTCGACGTGCGCGCGGCGCAGCGCGACGAGGACCGCGCCACGGCGCAGCTCGAGCGGCTCGCCGGGCAGCGAACCGATCTCGCGCAACGCGCCGAGCGGGTCACCGCCGAGGCGGCCGAGGCCTTGGAGGAACAGGAGCGCGCCGCCGACGCGCTCGCTGCCCTCCCCGATGGTGCCGCCGCGGCGGGCGAGACCGCGCGGCTGCGCGGCGAGGCCGAGGCGGCGCGCGCCAGGGTGGCGCTGGCGCGCTCGGATCGCGCCACGCGCGAGCGCGAGCTGACCGACGCGCGCGAGCGTCGCGCCGCTGGCAAGAGCGAGGCGCAGGGCTGGCGCACACGCGCGGGCGAGGCGGCGAAGCGAACCGCCGACATGGACCAACGCGCGACCGACTTGGAACGCGAGCTTACCGGGCTGGCCGCGCGCCCCGACGCGCTCGCCGCCAAGATTGCGGACCTCGACCGCGAGGTGACCGCTGCGCGCGCCGCCGCCGACTCGACCCAAGCCGAGGAGCGCGCCGCCGAGGCCGCGCTGCGCGACGCCGACACCGTCCACGCGCGCGCCGCCGAGGCGCTGGCCACCGCGCGCGAGGCACGCGCCGGCGCCACCGTGCGCGCCGAGAACCACGAGCTGCGCCGCGTCGAGATGGGGCGCGTGTCGGGCGAGCGCTTCGAATGCCCCGCGCCGGTGCTGCCGGAGAAGATCGGCTTCGCTTCGGCCGATGTCGGGTCGCCGCAGGACGAATCGAACGCGCACGAGCGGCTGACGCTCGACCGCGAGCGGCTCGGCCCGGTCAACCTCGTCGCCCAGCGCGAGCTGGAGGAGCTGGAGACGAGCGGCGCCGCCACCGCGGCGGAGCGCGAGGAATTGGGGCAGGCAGTCAACCGTCTGCGCGGCTCGATCGGCACGCTAAACCGCGAGGGGCGGCAGCGGCTGCTCGCCGCCTTTGAGGCGGTCAACGGCCATTTTCGGCGGCTGTTCACCACCTTGTTCAGCGGCGGCCAGGCGCATCTCGCACTGGTCGACTCGGACGATCCGCTCGAGGCCGGGCTCGAGATCATGGCGCAGCCGCCGGGCAAGCGGCTCCAGTCGCTCACCCTGCTATCGGGCGGCGAGCAGGCGCTCACCGCCGTGGCACTGATCTTCGGCCTGTTCCTCACCAACCCGGCGCCGATCTGCGTGCTCGACGAAGTCGACGCGCCGCTCGACGACGCCAATATCGAGCGCTTCTGCGACCTGCTCGAGCAGATGAGCCGCGAGACCGACACGCGCTACCTGATCGTGACGCACAATGCGGTGACGATGAGCCGCATGCACCGCTTGTTCGGGGTGACAATGGTGGAGCGCGGGGTGAGCCGGCTGGTGTCGGTCGACCTTCAGGCGGCGGAGCTGCTCGCGGCGGAGTGAGGCGCCCCTCTGCCGCTCGCCGACCCCTCACCAACGTCATCCTGATCTTGTTTAAGGATCCACCGGGCCGCGCAGCAAGCGACCGGAGATTGGCGGAAGGATAGATCCTGAAACGAGTTCAGAATGACGGCAGAGAGAAGGGCAGCGTCACATCTATCCGCGCGCCGCGACCAGCCCCTCCGGGTCGCGCGCGCGCGTCGACGCCCAACTACGGCGCGTCAGCAGCCGCCGCAGCGGGTAAAGCACCGCTCTCGCGCATACCGACAGCGTCAGCACCACCATGACCGCGGCGAGCGAGGCGCACACCAGCAGCCGCACCCAGCGCTCGCCGTCGATCGCGGTACCGGCGCGAAGCAGCGCCACGAGGATCAGCGCGGCGCCCAGCCCGCGCAGCCATCGCCGCTGCGCCGGCGATGTCGCGCCCGCGTCGCGGTGGAAGCGGTGCGACGCCGCCGCGAGCAGCACGAACGCCAGAGCGCACAGCACGAAACCCTCACACATGCGCCAATTCCCTCACCTTCCTGCGTGTCTTGCCTTGTCGCTCGCGCCCCGCGCTCCACGCCGCCGCCGCGAGCAGCGCCGCGATCGCCAGCATCGCCACGTCGAAGCCGACGAACAGCCCGTCGCCGGCCCGTAGCGAGGTGAAGAAGCCGCGATCGGTCGTCACCGCGTTGACGAAGGGGATCGCGCCGAACAGGAGCGCCCCCAATCCGAACAGCTCGCACCAGGCGCGCTTGGCCGGGCGCGCCAGCTGGAGCAGCGCGGCACCACCCCAGGTGTAGAACATCGTCGCCACCTCGGCGTCGGCGCGGCCCGCCGCCGCGGCCGGGATCAGCCGGTTGGCCAACAGATAGCTGGCCATGCCGATCGGCAGCGCGGCAATCGCGGCGATGTTGAGGCGCTCGACAAGCCGCAGCCCGAAAAACGGCGCGGCATTGGGTCGGCGCCGTGCCGAGGTCCACAGCAGCAGCCCGGTGCCTACCATTGCCGCACCGGTCAGCCCGAGCGCGAACAGCAGCCACCGCAGCGCCGGCGCGGCGAACTGCGCGGTGTGCAGCCCCAGCATGACCCCGGCGGTGGAGAGCGCCGGCCCCGCGCCGGTGTCCGCCGCAGTGACGCGCCCGGTCACGCCCGAATAGGTGACCGTGCCGCCGCGCGCGTTGAGACTGCTCGCCCCGCCCGACGCCACCGCCACCGTCGCCGCGGCGTCGCCGGGGAAGCGGATTACCACACGCTGTGCGTGCTGGCCGAGGCGCCGCTCGGCGTCCGTAATCAGCGGCGCCACCGCGACCAGCGGCATGGCGCGGCCGCTGGCCTTGTCGTCGAAGACATAGCCATAGGCTTCCTTGCCGAAGTCCGCGGGCTGCTTGTAATTGGCGCCGATTGGCCAGGGCATGTACATCAGCACCAGCGTCATCAGCCCGGTGTAGGTGATCACCGCGTGATACGGCAGCGCAAGTACTGCCGAGACATTGTGCGCGTCGAGCCAGCTGCGCTGCCCCTTGTTCCAGCGCAGCGTGAAGAAGTCGGCGAAGATGCGCTTGTGCGTCACCACACCCGAGACGATCGCGCCGAGCATAAACATCGCGCACAGCCCTGCGAGCCAACGCCCCCAGGGGTGCGGCAGCTGGAGCTGGAAGTGGAAGCGGTAGAAATGCTCGCCTCCGCGGGTCTCACGCGCGTGAATCGGCTCGCCGCCGCGCGGGTCGAGTTCCAGCTCGGGCGCGCGCGGGCGCTTGGCCGGCATGGCCTTCGCTCCGGGAATGGCGAACACGCGCGTCACCGCGGAACGGTCGTCGGGGAGGTAGATATACCATTGTTCGTCGCCGACACCGACACGTGACAGGTAGCGCACCGCGGCTTGCGCGGCCGCTGCGGCGCTCACCCGGTTGGCAGGCTGCTCCGGTTGCATCCATTGCGTAATCTCGGGGCGAAAATAGCTCGCGGTGCCGGTGAGGAACATGGCGAACAGGATCCAGCCGGCGAGTAGGCCGAGCCAGCCGTGGATCCACGCCATCGACTGCCGCAGCGAGCGAGTCACGCGCGCGCGCCGATCAGCCAGACCGCCCCACCCGCGAGCGCGGCAACGCTCCATACCAGCGCGACGACCCGAACGAGCTTCGGCTCGTGGAAGCACCACAGGCCGATCACCGCATAGACGAGGAAGCTGGTGATCATGCCCCAGGCGGTCGCCTCGGCGCGCGACAACGGCAACAGCCGCGACACGAGGCTCACCAGCGCCGCGGTGGCGGCATAGCCGCCGAGGAGCGCGGTGGTGCAGCGCGCGAGCATCGCGAGCGCGGCAGGGCGGATCAGCACCCTCCGTCGCGGCATCTGCCCTCGCTGCATCAGCATTCGACCTTTCCCCTTGCTCTGCCGCCCGATGACTTATAGCGGCGTTTGCGAGTCACTAGCAATAGCGAAATAAGGGGTCGATATGAACAACAAGCGCGCCATGCGGCTACTCGCGTCGACGGTGGCCGGGGGCATCGCGCTGGCGGCCGCGCCGGCTGCGGCGCGACCGTTCGCCGACATCGCCGTCGCCGAGACGCCAGCGCCGGCGGAGAGTCCCGCGCCGGTCGACGACTCGAGCGACCGCGACGATATCCTCGTCACCGGCGAGCGCGCGCGGCGCGACGGGCGCAGCGGCGCCAAGACCGAGACCCCGCTGATCGCGCTGCCGCAGGCCGTCACCGTCATCGACGAGGACGAACTCACGCGTCGCAACGCGCTGTCGATCAACCAGGCGCTCGGCTATGTCGCCGGCGTCGCGCCCAACCAGCGCGGCAACGTGGCAACGCGCTACGACCAGCTCTTCCTGCGCGGCTTCACCCCCGGCGTCTTCATGGACGGCATGCGCCAGCAAGGCGGCGTTTATTCAAGCCCGCAGACCGACTTTCACCTCGTCGAATCGGTCGACGTCATCAAGGGTCCCGCTTCGGTCCTCTACGGCAGCGGCACGCCGGGCGGGCTGATCAACCTGACGAGCAAGCTTCCCTATGCCGAAGCGGGCGGACGGATCGAGCTGGCCGGCGGCAATTTCGACCTGCTGCGCTCGGCGATCGACCTCAACCAGCCGCTCGACCGCGACGGCCGCTGGCAATTCCGCGTGATCGCCGGCGCCGAGCGCAGCGACGGCTTCCTTCGCTACACCCATAACCGCCGCTATTACGCGCGCCCGATGCTGACCTTCGCGCCCGACGATCGAACCAGCGTGACGCTGATCCTGAGCTACCAGCGCGACCCCGAGGCCTCGTCCTACAGCGGCGTGCCCGTCTATGGCTCGGCGCTGCCCAACCCGTTCGGCACGCTGCCGATCAACCTCAACGTCTCCGAGCCGGGCTACGAGGCGTTCGACCGCAAGCAGCGATCGGCGACGTTGCTGTTCCGCCACCGCCTGTCGGACGCGCTGACCTGGACCACCAACGCGCGCTACTATGACGTCGACCTCCACTATCGCCAGATCTACCTCTCGGCCTTTCGCACCACCGGCACCGGGGCGGCGCGCGCTACCGATTTCTCGACGATCGTCCGCGGCGGCGGCGGGTCGGACGAGCGCTTCCGCACGATCACGCTCGACAATCGGCTCGCCGCCGAGCTTGCCACCGGGCCGGTGCGCCATGTCCTGCTCGCCGGGCTCGACTATGCGCACAACGAGGGGCGCAACGACCAGGGCTTCCTCACCGGGGAGACCAGCGACCCCACCACCAGCATCAGCGACTTCGACCTGTTCGCGCCGCGCTACGGCGGCACCCTGCCCAGCTTCGCGCTGACGCAGACGCGCAACTTCCGCCGCATCGACCAGACCGGCGCCTATGTGCAGGACCAGATGACGCTCGGCGGGCTCAACCTGATCGCGAGCGGCCGCTGGGACTGGTACGACCAGCTCACGCGCAACCGCACCAGCGGCGCGGTCACCCGCTCGTCGCAGACCGCCTTCACCGCGCGGCTCGGCGCGCTGTACGAGACGACATGGGGCGTGGCGCCGTTTGCCAGCTATGCCGAGAGCTTCGAGCCGCAGACCGGCGCCACCTTCGAGGGCGCCGCGTTCGTGCCGGTGACCGGGCGGCAATATGAGGCCGGGCTCAAGTTCCAGCCGCGCGGCACAGAGGCGCTGTTCACGCTCTCCGCCTTCGACCTGCGACGGCAGAATGTGCCCGTCGCCGACCCGTTGCGGCCGAACTTCCAGACCCAGGTCGGCGAGGTCAAGGTACGCGGCATTGAGCTAGACGGTCGCGGCGAGGTGGCGCCCGGCGTCACCGTCGTGGTGGCGGGGAGCTACACCGACCCGCTCGTCACCAGCGGCACCGTCGCGGTGGGAGGCGGCGGCCAGCTCGCCGGCGTCACCGGCACGCGCCCGCTCGGGGTGCCGCGGTGGAGCGCGTCGAGCTTCCTATCCTGGGATCTGGGCGACTCGGTCGCCGGCGCGCTGGGCGGCGTGTCGGTTGGCGGCGGCGTGCGCTACGTTGGCGAATCGGATGGCACCGCCAGCTATGTCCGCGGCAACGCCACCATCGTCGAGCGCTTCGACTCGCCGGGCTATGTGCTCGCCGACGCGCTGCTCGGCTACGACTTCAGCGCGCTGGATCGTCGCTGGGACGGGCTGAGCCTTAGCGTCAACGCCAGCAACCTGTTCGACACGCGCCATATCGCCAGCTGCTTCTTCAACAACAGCTGTTACTACGGCGCGTCGCGAACGGTGGTGGGAACATTGCGCTACGCCTGGTGAAGCCGTCGGAGTTATAGCGTCATTAACCAAAATCGGCGATGATGCGCGTATCCCGTGGAGCGCGATGAATGACCGATCCTGCCGCCGATAGTCCGATGCGCCGCGCCGTGGCGCTGTGCCGCCGCCATGTTGCGGCGGCCTTCGGATTCAGTGCCCTCGTCAACGTGCTCTACATCGCGCCAACCTTGTACATGCTTCAAGTCTACGACCGGGTGGTGCCGACTCAGGGTCAGCTCACCTTGTTATTTCTGACCTTCGTGCTGCTGTTCGCGCTGGTGACGCTGTCGCTGCTCGACCGCGTGCGCACGCGGCTGCTGGTGCGCGCCGGCGTGCAGCTTGATGCCGCGCTGGCGCCGGCGCTGCTCGACTCGACGCTGGGCCGGCCCGACCTGCCGATGGCGCGCCAGGCGCTGCGCGAGTTCGATACGCTGCGCCAGACGCTGAGCGGCGCGGGCGTGCTCGCGCTGTTCGACGCGCCCTGGACCCCGATCTACATCTTCGTCTGCTTCCTGGTGCATCCCGCGATCGGCGCGGTCGCGCTGGTCGGCGGCACGATCCTGCCTGTGCTGGCGTGGCGCAACGAGCGCGCGACCCGCACCGCGCTGGAGCGCGCCCAAGTCTCCGCCGCCAACAGCTACGCCAGCCAAGAGGCGATGCTCGGCGGCGCCGAGGCGGTGCGCGCGCTCGGCATGCGCCGCGCGATGGTCGCGCGCCAGCTGCGGCTGCGCGAGGCCATGCTGGCGCAGCAGACCGCGGCGGGCTTCACCGGCGGCAATTATCTCACCGCGACGAAGTTCGTGCGGCTCGCCTTGCAAAGCCTCGCGCTCGGGCTGGGCGCGCTGCTGGCGATCGACAACCAGATCTCGGCGGGCGCGATCTTCGCTTCCTCCTTCCTGATCGCGCGCGCGCTAGCGCCGATCGAACAGCTGATCGGCGGCTGGAAAGGCATCGCCCAGGCGTTCGGCAGCTATCGCCGGCTCGACAAGCTTCTGATCGAAACACAGCACGCCGCGCCCGCCACCCAGCTGCCCGCTCCCCGCGGCGCGATCGCGCTGGAGGGCGTGACGCTGCTCAACGACACCCGCGACGGCACGATCGTCTCCGACGTCACGCTCCAGATCGCGCCCGGGGAGGTGGTGGCGATGATCGGGCCGAGCGGCGCGGGCAAGTCGACGCTGGCGCGCATCATCGCCGGCGCAGTCCGCCCCGACCGTGGCCGCGTGCGGATCGACGGGGCCGATCTCGGCGACTGGGATCCCGAGCGGCTCGCCGCGCACGTCGGCTATCTGCCGCAGGAGCCGACGCTGTTCGCGGGCACGATCAAGGAGAATATCGCGCGTTTCCGCGGCGAGCTGGGCGAGGAGAGCGCCGCGCTCGACGCCGCCGCCATCGCTGCGACCGAGCGCGCGCGTGCGCGCGAGCTGGTACAGCGGCTACCGAACGGCTTCGACCATCAGCTCAAGCCCGGCGGGCGCGGCCTCTCCGCCGGCCAGTCGCAGCGCGTCGCGCTGGCACGCGCGATGTACGGCGACCCGGCGCTGCTGGTGCTCGACGAACCCAATGCGCATCTCGACTCTGAGGGCGACGCCGCTTTGCTCGCCGCGATCGATCACTACAAGCGCGCCGGCCACACCATCCTGGTGGTCAGCCACAAGCTCGGCATCCTTCCCGTGGTGGACAAGCTGCTGCTGATGCGCGGCGGCCGGGTCGAGCTCTTCGGCCCGCGCGACGAGGTGCTCCAGCGCATCTCGCCGCCCAAGCTGCGCACCGTCCCAGCGGGCGGAACCGCTCCCGCACCTGCCCCTGTCGCTGACCTCCCCACTCCCGCCGCGAGCGCCTGACATGGCTAGCCTGCCGATCACCGATACGGTCCACCTGCCCGCCGACCCGCGCCGCGACATCCGCACCGGCGTCGTGATCGCGGTGCTGTTTTTCGTGCTGTTCCTCGGCTGGGCCGCCTTCGCGCGGCTCGACGCCGCGGCCTATGCCGAGGGCGTGCTCCAGGTCTCGGGCCAGCGCCAGACGGTGCAGCACCGCGATGGCGGCGTGGTGCAGGCCATCTCCGTCCGCGAGGGCCAGCGCGTGCAGCGCGGTCAGCTGCTGATCCGCCTCGCCTCGCCCGAGGTGCGCGCCACCGAGCGCGCGCTTGCTTCGCAAGCGATCCGGTTGCTGGCGCAGCGCGCGCGGCTGCAGGCCGAGCAGCTCGGCCAGAGGCAGATCTCCATCCCGGTCGAGTTCGCGTCAATGCCCGCGGAGGACAAGCCCGAGATCGCGCTGGCGATGCGGCTCCAGCAGACCGAGCTGCGCGCGCGCACCGCTACTCTGTCCGCGCAGCGCGACGCGCTCGGCCAGCGCGGCGCTCAGTCGCGCGAGCAGGGCCGCGGCTATGGCGAGCAGGTCGTCTCGGCGCAGGAGCAGTTGCGGCTGCTCGACGCGCAGCTCGATGCGCTGCGGCCGGTTGCAGCCAAGGGCTTCGTCTCGCAGACCCGCCTGCGCGAGCTGGAACGGATGCGCGCCGAACTTCAGGGTCAGCGCGGCCAATATGCCGCCAGCGTGGCACAGACCCGCGAGGCGGCGCGCGAGAGCCAGATCGAACGGCTCGAGGCCGAGCGGACCTTCAGCGAGCGCACTGCCGCTGACCTGCGCGACGTCGAGACCAAGCTGGGCGACGTGCTCCCCAAGCTGGGCGCGGCGCGCGACCAGCTGGCGCGGACCGAAATTCGCTCGCCCGCGACCGGCGCGGTGGTGGGGCTGGCGGTGTTTACGCCCGGCGGGGTGATCGCGCCGGGGCAGAAATTGATGGATGTGGTGCCCGAGCGCACGCCGCTGCGGATCCAGGCGCGCATCTCGCCCGACGACGCCGACGATCTCACCGTCGGTCAGAAAACGCTGGTCAAATTCCCGAGCCTGCACGAGCGCGACCTGCCCGAGCTGACCGGCGAGCTGACCCGCCTGTCCGCTGACAGCTTCACCGACGAGAAGACCGGGCGCAGCTATTTTACCGGCGAGGTGGTGGTGCCGCCGTCGCAGCTGCGATTGCTGTCGAGCTTCCGCGGCAAGGACTTCCAGCTACGCGCCGGCATGCCCGCGCAGGTGCTGATCCCGCTGCGCAAGCGCACCGCGCTCGATTATGCGGTGGAGCCGCTGATTGGCGGCTTCTGGGCCTCGTTCCGCGAGCATTGAGGGTCATGGGAGGGGGGCGGCGGTGCGGTTACACTGCCTACCTACCCCTCCCCGTCATTCCCGCGAAGGCGGAATTCCAGACCCGCTATCATCTGCTGGGTATTAGGCGATTTGCCGCTGCAAGTCGGGCGGCATCGTTCCGCTTGCTAGACGCTTAGGACGAACGACACTCGCGGTTCACTGACGTTCATGCCTCTGGATCCCCGCCTTCGCGGGATTGACGCAATGAGTGGTATATGGCGCACCGGCAAAGTTCAGCGCCCTCATCTCACCTCATCGATGATCCGCCTCATTATGGTGAGCGCCCTCATCAAGTATTAACCATCCCGGGCGTAAAGAAGGAAGCGTTCCGAACGTTCGGCAAGCGGCGACGGCGGGACGCTTTTTGAGCTCCAGCGATGAGACCGATCATGGCCCAGTCCATGCCCGCCGAGCCGAAGCGCTCGCACCTGTATTTTCTTCGTGCGCTCGCCTTGCTGCGACCAGAGAAGCTGAAGGCGGGTTCGCTGATCGGCGCGGGGCTGCTCGTCGCGTTGCTGCAGGTCAGCGAGCCTTTGCTGTTCGGCAAGGCGGTCAACGGGCTCACCAGCGGCGCCGGGCCGATGCGTTATGTCGCGATGTGGTGCGGGATCAGCGTCGCGGTGTTCCTCGCCAGCGTCGTCATCTCGCTGCTTGCCGATCGCATGGCGCACCGACGCCGCCTCGCCGCCATGTCGGGCTTTGTCGAGCACCTGCTCGCGCTGCCGCCGTCGTTCCACACCCAGGCGCGCTCGGGCCGGCTGATGCGGATCATGATTTCGGGCTGCGACGCGTTGTTCAACCTGTGGCTGCCGCTGCTGCGCGACCAGATCACCAATCTCGCGATCGTCGCGGTGCTGCTGCCGATCGCGCTGGCGACCAACTGGCGGCTCGCGCTGGTGCTGGTCGCGCTGATGGTGGTCTATTCAGCGGTCAACGTCGTGGTGATGCGCCACACCTCGACCGGCCAGGCGCAGGTGGAGGATCGCTTCACCGACATTTCGGGCAACCTCGGCGACCTGTTCGGCAATGTCACCGTGCTTCAGAGCTTCCTCGCGGTCCCCGGCGAGCTCGGCAACGTGCGCCGCTCGCTCCACGACCTGCTTCACGCGCAATATCCGGTGCTCAACTGGTGGGCGGTTTCGGCGGTGCTGACGCGCGGTGCCTCGTCGATTGCGATCGTCTCGATCTTCGGCTTTGGCGCGTCGCTGGTGTCGCGCGGGCTGGCGACGATCGGCGACGTCGTCTCCTTCGTCGGCTTCGCGACGCTGCTGATCGCGCGGCTGGAGACGATCACCAGCTTCATCGTCGACAAGGCGCAGCGCCTCCCGGCGCTGGTGCAGTTCTTCGACGTGCTCGACCAGCAAAGCCATATCGGCGAAGCCGAGAACGCGCAGCCGCTCGCGGTCAACGAGGGCCGTGTCACCTTCGAGAACGTCTCTTTCCGTTATCCCACCGGCTCGGGCGCGGTGCGCGATCTCAGCTTCGAGGTCGAGCCGGGCCAGACGGTCGCGATCGTCGGCCCGACCGGATCGGGCAAGTCGACCGCGCTCGGCCTGTTCCAGCGTGCCTATGACCCGGAGAGCGGGCGTATCCTGGTCGACGGGCAGGACATCCGCGAGGTCACGCTCGCGTCGCTGCGCGCCGCCACTGGCGTCGTGTTCCAGGAGGCCGGGCTGTTCAACCGCTCGATCGCCGAGAATATCGCGATGGGCGATCCGGACGCGACGATGGAGCAGATCGAGGATGCGGCGCGGATCGCCGGCGCCTATGACTTCATCATGCGCAAGCCGCAGGGCTTCGCCACCCCGGTCGGCGACCGCGGCGCGGGTTTGTCGGGCGGCGAGCGCCAGCGCATCGCGATTGCGCGCGCGCTGCTGAAGAACGCCCCCATCCTGTTGCTCGATGAGGCGACCAGCGCGCTCGACGTCGCCACCGAGGCGCGGTTGCAGGAGAGCCTCGAGCGGCTGCGACAGGGCCGTACCACCTTCGTGATCGCGCACCGGCTTTCCACCGTGCGCGCGGCCGACCGGATCGTCGTGCTCGACCAAGGCGAGATCGTCGAGCAGGGCGGATTCGACGAGCTGCTCGCGCGCGGCGGTGCGTTCGCGCAGCTCGCGGCGGATGGCGGGCTCACCGTACCTGCGGCGAACGACGACGCGGGCGAGCGCAAGGCGGCGTGAGAGGCCGTCGGGCGGAGGCGTCGAGGTCCTCCCCCGGCACAAGGAGGGGACCTCACCGAGCGGCGTGGTGGAGGGGGCTCTCCACGAAGCGCGGCATCTGTGAATGCCGCGCTCCACCCGCCTGCGGCTGGTGCGCAGGTAGAATTTCCCCGGACACTTCTAGCCACGTCCGGGAGCGTGGCGACCTACAACCCTCCCCGCGAGCGGGGAAGTTCAGGGAGGAACGCCCCTTTCCGCAATACATGATCGCGCCTTCAGGGGCGGCTGGCGTCAGTCGAACCCGAACCTCACGCCACTTCGCGACACCAGCGTCAGCTCCCCGCCGCGAGCGCGCGCAACCTCGCGCGCGCAACGGCGGCGCGGCTCAGTCGAGCCGGCGCGCCAGCTCCACGTTGAGCCCCAGCGCCACGAGCGTGCCGAGCGCGCCCGAAAGCAGGTACGCGCCCGCCGCCACCAGGCCGAAGGCGTGCGTCAGCGCCAGTGCGGCGAGCGGCGCGAAGCCGGCGCCGAACAGCCAGGCGAGGTCCGAGGTCAGCGCCGCGCCGGTGTAGCGGGCGCGCTTGGGAAAGTTGCTCGTCACCGCACCCGAGGACTGGCCGAACGACAGGCCGAGCAGCAGGAAGCCCATCACCATGAACAACACTTCGCCGGCGCGCCCGCCGTTCAGCAGCGTCGGCGCGAACCCGCTGTAGGCGGCGATGCCCGCGGCGGTGTAGCCGAGCACGCTGCGACGACCGATCCGGTCAGCGAGCAGACCCGACAGCACGATCGCACCGATCCCGATCACGCCGCCGATCGTCTCGATCAGCAGGAAGCTGGCGATGCTCTCCTTGGTGAACAGATTGACCCAGGAGAGCGGGAACACCGTCACCATGTGGAAGAGCGCGAAGCTGGCGAGCGGCGCAAAGGCGCCGATGATGATGTTGCGCCATTGCGCCTTCACCGTCGCGCCGACCGGCGACGGGGTGAGTTCGCGGCTCTTGAACAGCTCGGTATATTCAGGCGTGACGACGATGCGCAGCCGCGCGAACAGCGCCACCACGTTGAGCGCGAACGCCACGAAGAAGGGGTAGCGCCAGCCCCAGGAGATGAAGTCCTCGGCCGGCAGCGTCGAGACGAAGAAGGCGAACAGCGCGCTCGCCACCACCAGCCCGAGCGGGGCACCAAGCTGGGGCACCATCGCCCACCAGCCGCGCTGCTTCTCCGGCGCGTTGAGTGCGAGCAGCGAGGCCAGCCCGTCCCATGCGCCGCCGAGTGCGACACCCTGACCGATGCGAAGCAAGGCGAGCATGATCGCGGACCAGCCGCCGACCTGCGCATAGCCCGGTAGAAAGGCGACCAGCACGGTGGAGGTGCCGAGCAGGAACAGCGAGATGGTCAGCTTGGTGCCGCGGCCGTGGCGACGGTCCACCCACATGAAGATCTGCGTGCCGATCGGGCGCGCGATGAACGCCAGCGGGAACAGCGCGAACGACCACAAGGTGGCGGTGATCCGCTCCATATACGGGAACACCACCGCCGGGAACACCAGCACCGAGGCAATGGCATAGACGAAAAAGTCAAAGAACTCAGACGTCCGGCCGATGATCACGCCGATGGCGATCTCGCCGGGACGGACCTGATGGTCGCCCCGGGTGTTGACGTTGCGGGCGTCGCGCTCGAGCGGCGCGGAATGTGCGGTGGCCATTACATGTTCCCGATCGGACGTATCTCAGGGCTCCTTAGCCTAAGTGCCACAACGCCGGGATGGGACAAAATGTCCTATTCCGCTGCGCCGCAGCAAAGCTTAGCTGCGCGTCCATGAAGCCCCTGCCCGCCCTTCTGCCGTTCCTGCGGCGCGCGACGTCCGCCGTACCCCTCCTGTCCGCGCTTGGTGCGCTCGCCCTGCTCGGCGGCTGCAACACCGTGGTGATGAGCCCGGCCGGCGACGTCGCCGTTCAGCAATCGAACCTGATCATGTGGTCGGTCGTGCTGATGCTGCTGATCATCGTGCCGGTGATGGCGCTGACGGTGGTGTTCGCGTGGCGTTACCGCGAGACCAACACCGAGGCGAGCTACGAGCCCGACTGGGATCACTCTACCGGGCTTGAGCTGGTGATCTGGTCGGCGCCGTTGCTGATCATCATCGCACTGGGCGCGCTCACCTGGGTGGCGACCCACACGCTCGACCCGTATCGCCCGCTCGCGCGCACCGCGCCGGGCAAGCCCGTCGCCGCGACCGACCGCCCGCTCGAGGTGCAGGTGGTCTCGCTCGACTGGAAGTGGCTGTTCATCTACCCCGAGCAGGGCATCGCCACGGTCAACGAGCTGGTCGTGCCGGTGAACCGGCCGGTCAAGTTCACGATGACCTCGTCCAGCGTGATGAACGCGCTCTGGGTGCCCGCGATGGCGGGCATGGTCTACACGATGCCAGGCATGGAGACGGTGCTCCACGGGGTGCTCAACCGGCCCGGCAAGTTCGCTGGGCGCTCGGCCAATTACTCGGGCGCCGGCTTCTCGCACATGACCTTCTGGACCCACTCGGTCTCGCCCGCGCGGTTCGAGCAATGGGCCGCGGGCGTGAAGCGCAACCGCTGGCAGCTCGACACCGCCACCTACCTGCGGCTGGAGAAGCCGACCGAGAAGGTGCCACCGCTCGGCTTCGGCACCGTCGATCCCACGCTGTTCCGCCGCGTCGTCGGCATCTGCGTCAAGCCTGGCAGCGATTGCATGGAAGGCATGTCGCACGCCGGTCCCGCGGTGAACGACCGCGCGCCGCGCGCCGGCGAGGCCAAGGGCGCACTGACCCGCGAGCCGTCCGAGAAGGGCACCGCGCCGCATCTCAGCGCCCCGCACGGCCAGGCGCCGGGGCAGAACGACCCGGGCGCGGACAGCAACCGCAACATGACCCAGCTCCACCTTCCGGCGCCGCTGCGCGCCAACGCCTCGCAGGAGGCTTGAGGACACCATGTCGGACGATCTCGTAAAGACGATCTTCGGGCGCCTCTCGATCGAGAGCTTCCCGATCCACGAGCCGATCCTGGTCGGCACCTTCGCGATGGTGGCGCTCGGCGGCGCCGCGCTGCTCGGCGCGCTGACCTATTTCCGCTTGTGGGGCTATCTCTGGAAGGAATGGTTCACCAGCGTCGATCACAAGAAGATCGGCATCATGTACATCGTGCTCGCGCTGGTCATGCTGCTGCGCGGCTTCGCCGACGCGCTGATGATGCGCGCGCAGCAGGCGATCGCCTTTGGCGGCAACGAGGGCTTCCTGCCCGCGCACCATTATGACCAGGTGTTCACCGCGCACGGCGTGATCATGATCTTCTTCGTGGCGATGCCGTTCGTCACCGGCCTGATGAACTTCGTCGTGCCCTTGCAGATCGGCGCGCGCGACGTCAGCTTTCCCTTCCTCAACAATTTCAGTTTTTGGATGACGGTCAGCGGCGCGGTCATTGTGATGATGAGCCTGTTCGTCGGCGAGTTCGCGCGGACCGGCTGGCTGGCGATGGCGCCGTTGTCGGGGCTTGATTACTCGCCCGATGTGGGGGTCGACTATTACGTCTGGGCGCTCCAGATCGCGGGCGTCGGCACCTTGCTGTCCGGCGTCAACCTGCTGGCCACCATCATCAAGATGCGCGCGCCGGGCATGGGCCTGATGCAGATGCCGATCTTCACCTGGTCGGCGCTCGTCACCAACGTGCTGATCGTCGCCGCCTTCCCGGTGCTGACCGCGGTGCTGGCGATGCTGAGCCTCGACCGCTACGTCGGCACCAACTTCTTCACCAACACCGGTGGGGGCAACCCCATGATGTACACCAACATGATCTGGATCTGGGGCCACCCGGAGGTGTACATCCTGATCCTGCCCGCGTTCGGCGTCTTCTCGGAGGTGGTCTCCACCTTCTCGGGCAAGCGGCTGTTCGGCTATACGTCGATGGTCTATGCGCTGATCGTCATCTGCATCCTGTCGTACCTGGTGTGGCTGCACCATTTCTTCACCATGGGCTCGGGCGCCAGCGTCAACAGCTTCTTCGGCATCACCACGATGATCATCTCGATCCCGACGGGAGCGAAGATCTTCAACTGGATGTTCACGATGTATCGCGGACGCATCCGGTTCGAGCTGCCGATGATGTGGGCGGTCGCCTTCATGCTGACCTTCGTGATCGGTGGCATGACCGGCGTGATGCTGGCGGTGCCCCCGGCCGACTTCCAGTTCCACAACTCGCTGTTCCTGGTGGCGCACTTCCACAACGTGATCATCGGCGGCGTGCTGTTCGGCATGTTCGCTGGCGTGAACTACTGGTGGCCCAAGGCCTTCGGGTTCAAGCTGGACAAGTTCTGGGGCACGGTCAGCTTCTGGTGCTGGGTGGTGGGCTTCTGGGTCGCGTTCACGCCGCTGTACGTGCTCGGGCTGATGGGCGTCACCCGCCGGCTGCGCGCCTTCGACGACCCCAGCCTGCAGATCTGGTTCGTGATCGCCGCGGTGGGCGCGCTGATCATCGCCGCGGGGATCGGCGCCATGCTGATGCAGTTCTACGTCAGCATCCGCGATCGCGAGAAGCTGCGCGACACCACCGGCGATCCGTGGAACGGCCGCACGCTGGAATGGGCCACCTCGTCGCCGCCGCCGGCGTACAATTTCGCCTTCTCGCCGGTGATCCACGACCTCGACGCGTGGCACGACATGAAGCAGCGCAAGGCCGAGCGGCCGACCGAGGGCTTCCGTGCGATCCACATGCCCAAGAACACGGGCGCCGGGATCATCCTGGCCGGGCTGTCGACCGTCTTCGGGGTCGCCATGATCTGGTACATTTGGTGGCTGGCCGCGCTCGCCTTTGTCGCGCTGCTCGCCGTCGCGATCGGCCATACCTTCAACTATGACCGCGACTTCCACATTCCCGCCGAGGAGGTGGTGAAGAACGAGGACGTGCGCACCCGCGCGCTCCAGAGCGCGGGGGTCTGAGACACATGAGCACGATGACGCAGACCCCGCCCGGCGCGGAAAACCCGGTCTTCTACGACCTGGACGAGCACGAGCACCCGCCGGGGCACAGCACCATGCTGGGCTTCTGGCTCTACCTGATGAGCGACTGCCTCATCTTCGCGATGCTGTTCGCCGCGTACGGCGTCTACGGCGGCAGCTACGCGGGCGGGCCGACCGCGCGCGAGCTGTTCGAGCTGCCGCTGGTGGCGGTGAACACGACGATGCTGCTGCTGTCGTCGATCACCTACGGCTTCGCAATGATCAGCGCGGACGAGCGCAAGCAGGGCGCGGTGCTCGGCTGGCTCGCGGTGACGGCGCTGTTCGGCGCCGCCTTCCTCGCGATCGAGCTCTACGAGTTCAGCAACCTGATCCACGAGGGCGCGGGGCCGCAGCGCTCCGCCTTCCTGTCGTCCTTCTTCACCCTGGTGGGAACGCACGGCTTGCACGTCACCTTCGGCCTGGTCTGGCTGGGGACGCTGATGGTGCAGGTGTCGCGCCGCGGGCTGGTCGACGCCAACCTGCGCCGGCTGCAGTGCCTGTCGCTGTTCTGGCACTTCCTCGACGTCATCTGGATCGGTGTCTTCACCTTCGTCTATCTGCTGGGAGTGCTGCGCTGATGAGCGCCGACACGCATCACGGCCACGCCGCCGATCACGCGCGGGGTCACGGACACGGCCATGACGACCCGCACGGCGGCGCCGCGCATGGCTCGCGCAAGGGCTATTGGATCGGCTTCCTGCTTTCGGTGCTGCTCACCGCGCCTGCCTTCGGGCTGGTGATGAGCGGCGTGATCACCGACCCGCGGCTCACCGCGGGGATCGTGATGGCGCTCGCGATGGTGCAGATCGTCGTCCACATGATCTACTTCCTGCACATGAACACCAAGTCCGAGGCGGGCTGGACGATGATGGCGCTGATCTTCACCGCCATCATCGTGGTGATCGTGATCTCGGGCTCGCTCTGGGTTATGTACCACATGAACCTCAACATGATGCCGCAGATGCAGGCGGAGATGTCGAGCGCGGGCATGTGACCCGGCGGCACGTCTTCCTGGCGCTGGCGGTGCTCGGCACTGTCCTGCTCGCCGGGCTGGGCGTGTGGCAGGTCGAGCGGCGCGCGTGGAAGCTCGCGCTGATCGATCGGGTGGAGCGCCGCCTCGCCGCCGCGCCGGTGACGACGCCGCCGCGCGCGGCGTGGCGCGGAATCGACGACGACAGCGCCTATCTCCGCGTTCGCGCCACCGGCCGCTGGCGCCCCGCCGCACCGGTGTTCGTCCAGGCGGTGACCGACCTCGGCGGCGGCTATTGGGTGCTCGCGCCGCTCGACACGCCGGGCGGCACGATCCTGGTCAACCGCGGCTTCGTCCCGCTCGGTGATCGCGCCGCGATCCACACGCCGACAGGCGAGGCGAGCGTCACCGGGTTGCTCCGCGTCACCGAGCCCGATGGCGCCTTCCTCCGCGACAACGACCCCGCCGCCGACCGCTGGTACTCGCGCGACACAGCGGCGATCGCGCGCGCGCGGCGGCTGGGTCAGGTCGCGCCCTATTTCATCGACGCCGATGCGAGCGCCGCGGCGGGCTGGCCGCGCGGCGGGCTGACCGTGGTCCGCTTCCGCAACACGCACCTGATCTACGCGCTGACCTGGTTTACGCTCGCCGCGATGATGGCCTATCTCGCCTATCGCATCGCCCGCGCGCCGCGGGACGCGTGAGCGCCGGTCCTGTGCTCCGGCGGACCCCGCCAAAAGCCGCGAGCGCCGGTCTGTGTGACCCTTGGTTCCTGCATACGCAGGAACACGGCGGGATGCCCGAGGACGTTCAGCTCTCGCACGAAAGACGCTAGTCTAACCTCATGCCCCACCTCGCCAACATGCTCGGACCGCTCGCGCGCGGCGGACCGGGCGGACGCAACGTCCGCCTGCTCGCGCTGCTGCGCTGGCTTGCGGTGGCAGGGCAGCTCGCCGCCATCCTGCTGGTTCATTTCGCCGTCGGGGTGCGGCTGCCGCTGGTGCCGATGCTCGGCGCGCTGGCGGTGCTGGTGGTGCTCAACGTGGCGGTCAACCAGGTGGTCGAGCGCCGCCCGATCACCAACGCCGCGCTGTTTGCCACCTTGCTGGTCGACGTCGCCTGCCTGACGACGCAGCTGTACCTCAGCGGCGGGGTGAGCAACCCGTTCGTCACGCTCTTCCTGCTCCAGGTCGTGATCGCGGCGCTGCTGCTGCGCGGCTGGACCAGCTGGGCGATGGTGGTGATCACCAGCACCTTGTTCGCCTGGCTCGCCTGGGCCGCCCCGCCCTTCCCGCTGCCGCACTTCTGGGCGTCGGAGCTGTCGCTCCCCTATGTCGCGGCGAGCTGGTTCAACTTCACGCTCACCGCGACGCTGCTCGCGCTGTTCGTCACGCGCATCGTCCGCAACGTCTCCGAGCATGATGCGCGGCTCGCCGCCTTGCGCCAGCGCGCCGCGGAGGAGGAGCATATCGTCCGCATGGGGTTGCTCGCCAGCGGCGCGGCGCACGAGCTCGGCACGCCGCTCAGTTCGATCGCGGTGATGCTGGGCGACTGGCGGCGCGAACCCGCGATCGCGCGCTCGCCCGCTTTGCTCGCCGACCTCGACGACATGCGCGCCGAGGTGACCCGCTGCAAGGACATCCTGGGCCAGGTGCTGCTCGCCTCGGGCGAGGTGCGCGGCAACGCCCCGGTGCGCACCACGCTGCGCACCTTCCTCGCCGGGATCGTCGACTCGTGGAACGAGAGCAAGGGACCGACCGCGACCTACGAGCATCTGATGACGAGCGACCCGCGCATCGTCGCCGACAAGGCGCTGGCGCAGACGATCACCAACCTGCTCGACAATGCGGTCGAGGCCGGAGCGAAGACGATCACTCTGTGCGCCTGGTGGGACGGCGACCGGCTGGTGCTGGCGGTGCGCGACGACGGCGCCGGCTTCCCGCAGTCGATCCTCGACGGGTTGGGCAAGCCTTATCTCAGCACTAAGGCGCGGCGCGGAGCCGGGCTGGGGCTGTTCCTGGCCGTCAACGTGCTGCGGACGCTCGGCGGGACGGTGTCGGCGCGCAATCGCGAGCGCGGCGGCAGCGAGGTGACGCTGACACTGCCGCTCGCCGCGATCTCGATCCCGGAGGAGACATCATGAGCGCGCGCCGGCTGCTGATCATCGAGGACGACGCGGTGTTCGCGCGCACGCTGGCGCGCTCGTTCGAGCGGCGCGGCTATCAGGTGCGCGCCATCACCGATCCGGAGGAGCTCGACGCCGCAACGGCCGAGTTGAAGCCCGACCACGCGGTCGTCGACTTGCGGCTTGGCAGTGCCTCGGGGCTGACCTGCGTCGAGCGGCTCCACGCGATCGATCCGGCGATGCGGATCGTCGTGCTTACCGGCTTCGCCAGCATCGCCACCGCGGTGGAGGCGGTGAAGCTGGGGGCGACCAATTACTTGTCCAAGCCGGCGAACTCGGACGACATCGAGGCCGCCTTCCAGGCCTCGGGCGAAGGTGACACCTCGGTCGAGCTGGTCGCGCACCCCACCTCGCTGCGTACGCTGGAGTGGGAGCATATCCACCAGACGCTGGCGGACTGTGGCTTCAACGTCTCCGAGGCAGCACGACGGCTGGGCATGCACCGTCGCACCCTGGCGCGGAAGCTGGGCAAGCGGCATTTGTGATCGATGTGCCCCGGCGTAGGCCGGGGCCCAGGTGGGATGTCAGTTGTGAGCCCCACCAGCCTCTCCCAACTAGGCCACGGCCTACGCCAGGGCACAATAGCTACGCCCCGAATCGCACTTTCGCGCCCGCGTAGTAATAGCGCCCGAGCGACGAGATCGGCTGATCGACTGAGTCGACCGAGGGCCGCTGGTTCGCCAGATTGTTGACGCCGACGTAGAAGCCGATGCCCTCGTCCGGCGCGACCTGCACCTGGACGTCGTGCTGCCACAGCTCCTTGTAGCGCAGCAACGACGCGGGCGCATAATCGGGGTTGTTGTCGGTGGTCAGCTTGGCGAAGCGCCGCGTCGCGTCGAACCAGCGCAGGTTGTAGCTCAACGTCACGACGCCCAGCGACCACGTCGGCGAGAAGACGAAATTGTACTTGGGGCGATTGAACTGATCGACCTGATCCTCGACCTGCGCGCCCGGCGTCGCGATCTGCTCCAGCTTGTTGAGGTAGCCGCCGACGAAGCGGATATCGAATGTACCCGCCGAGGCGGTGCGGAGGACGTAGCTGATATTGAGGTCGAGCCCGGCGGTGGCGAAGCGCGCCACGTTCTGCGGCTGCACCGTATAACCGTTGATATAGCCGGTGCCCTGTCGCCGGCGGATCGCGGCGCAATAGACGTTGTCGAGCGTCGGCTGATCGACGCAGAGGTTGGCGATGGTGTTGGCGTCGGCGATGCTGATCGCGTCGCTCAGGCGGATGTCATACCAATCGGCCGAGATCGTCAGCCCCGGCAGGAAGCGTGGGCGTAGCACCGTGCCAGCGGTCCAGGTGCGCGCGGTCTCCTCCTTCAAGCCCGGGTTGCCGCTGCGCGAGCCGTTGATCAGCACCGCGGCATCAGGGTTGTCCGCAGCGGTGAAGGCGGCCGGATCGGCGCCGAGCCCGCTGATCAACGTGGCGCAATTGGCCGCACGGGTCGACGTCCCGGCGTTGCGATTCTCGACGTAGCACGGGTCCGAGAAGAAGTTGGTAGCCGGCCCGACCGGCGCAAACAGCTCGCCGATGTTGGGCGCGCGCACCGCCTGGCTGTAGCTGCCGCGGAAGCTGATGTCGCGTACGGGCGCCCAGAGGCCGTTGAATTGATAGGCTTTGGTGCTGCCGATGGTGGAATAGTCGGAATAGCGCCCGGCCGCGCCGACCGAGAGCGTCTCGAAGAAGGGTTGGTCGCGCAACAGCGGCACGTCGACCTCCCCGAACACCTCGTACACATCGAAAGCGCCGCGCGAGGGCGAGATCACGAAGGTCGGGTCGAACTTGTTGCCCTCGTCATATTGGTACCATTGCTCCCCGGTAAGGAAGCTGTTGGGATCAAAGCGGCTGGTCTCGCGCCTATACTCGCCGCCGAGCGCGAACTTCACCGGCCCGCCGGGCAGGGCGAACAAGGCGCCGAAGTCGCCCGTCAGCGCCGCGCTCGCGACCGATTGAGTGACGCGCGCGCTGCTGACATTGTTGTTGGTGGCCCAGGCCAGTGCCGCGGGATCGGTGACGTTGACCCCGAACGTGTTGATCGGGAGGCAGCCGCTGTTCGGCCCCGGCGTAAAGCTGACCGTCGGCACCTGCACCGCGGCGGGGTTGAGGTTCGAGCGGCACGTCGGGCGACCGGTGGAGGGATCGGTCACCACGTCGAGCGCGGCGTAATAGCGATCCTCCCAGCGGTCGTTGAGCTTCGTGATGCGTACGTCCGTCTGGCCGTAAGTGTAGGATACGTCGTAGCGCGCATGGTCGCTCACCGCGCCGGTTGCCGCGATCACGCCGCGCCAGGTACGGCGGCGATCGCTCTCACCGGTACGCGGAAAGTCGGTGTTGTTGCGGTTGGACGAGATCACGCGCTGCGCATTCGCCAGCGCGGCGTCGCGCAGGTTGAGCGGTAGATAGGGGTTATCCAGCGTGAAGTCGCCGGTGTAATTGCCGGTGAAGCCGCCGAAGGTGGTGGCGGTCGACTGGACGAACTTGCCCTCCAGGCTGAGCTGGAACACGTCCGAAAAATCATAGTGGGTCAGCAAATTGACGGCGTGGCGCTCGGTCTTGGGCAGCAGATCGCCGACATAGCCTGCGACCGAGGTCGCGCTGCCGCCGCTGGCGAACCCGCCGCCCGCATCGATACCGGGGTCGTAGAGCGAGCCGTCACCGTTGTAGAGCGTGCCACCGATGTCGATCACGCCTGCGGGCGAGCCGCCGGGATAGCGCAGGTCGCCCGCGAGCACCTGCTGATAGGTCCCCGAGCCCGGCCCGCCATAGGCCGGGTTCGACACCGTGTAGAGCCGGTTCTGGCGGCGCAGGAAGGAGCGATCGTCGTTCTGCAGCGGATCGTCGGCGTTATACTCGTAGTAAGCCGTGACATTGCCGCGCCCGCCCGCGAAGTTCTTGCCCGCCATCAGCGAGGCGAAGCGGTTGCCGGCGTCGCCCTGCTCCGAGATGCCGAACTGAGTGCGGCCCGCGACGCCGTCGAAGTCGCGCTTGAGGATGAAGTTGACCACGCCCGACACGCCGTCGGCGCCGTACACCGCCGAGGCGCCGCCGGTGAGCACGTCGACCCGCTCGATCAGGTCGGTCGGTAGCGAATTGATGTCGACCGCGGCGGAGTCGATCTGGCCCGAGACGTGGCGCCGCCCGTTGACCAGCACGAGCGTCCGCGCCGAGCCGAGCCCGCGCAGGCTAAGCAGGTTGAGCCCCGCCGCGCCGTACAGCTGGTTGTCGGGCCGGTTCGGGCCCGCGCTGTCGGCATTGTCGAGCGAGGTGGTCAGCGCCGGCACGCGCTGGAGGAAGGTGGTGACGTTGGTGTTGCCCGACTGCTGGATGCGCTGGCTATCGAACGAGACGATCGGATTGGGCGCTTCGAAATCGGGACGTGCGATGCGCGACCCGGTGACGACGATGTCCTCGCTCGAGCCGGTGCCGGACGTGTCGGGCGCGGCGTCGGAAGGTGCCGCAGCCTGCGCCCAGGCCGGCACGGCAGCGACGCAGGCGAGTGCGCCCGCGAGCAACATGGCTCGCGAGGAGAGCTGAGACGGCATCCTGGTTCCCCTTCGGATCGCGCCGGGCCCTGCATGCCGGCTTCTTCTTTCCCGCTCGAACGTCCGCCGAGCCGGAAAGTTTCTAATTGTTAACAACCTAGCGCAACCCAATTTCGGGCGAGACGTTGATGCAGCGTGACATACGGGGGGAAGCTCGCGCGTGCCGCGGGTTGGTCCCGGCGCTCCCTGGTCGCGGCGCTTTCGACGGCCGCGGCGGGTGGCTGTACCGCGCGACGTTCGTCCGACACGATCAGCCTGTGGGCGATGAGCTACGAGGGCGACTATTCGCCGATGCTCATGCCCGCGTTCACGCGCGCGACCGGCTTCCAGGTCGAGGTGCAGACGCTGCCCTGGACCGCGGCGCACGAGAAACTACTCACCGCGCAGGCCGGCGACTCGCTGCCGGACGTGTTCATGCTGCCGGATGGCTGGGTCGGCGAGTTCGCCCTGATCGGTGCGCTCGCGCCCGTCATCGACGCCGCACTGCTCACCGGCTTGTTCCCCGGCGTGAGCGCGGCCACCGGACCGAACGGTCAGCCCTATGCGGTGCCCTGGTCAGTCGCGCCACAGGTGCAATATTACCGCCGCGACCTACTCGAGCGCGCCGGCTATGCCGCGCCGCCGGAGGACTGGGATTCGTGGCGCCGCATGGGGCAGCGGCTGAAGGCGCGCGCGCCCGACAACTACGCCTTCCTCATGCTGCTCAACTGGTGGGACACGCTCTTCACCTTCGCCGGGCAGACCGGTGCGCGGCCACTGCGCGAGCGCGACACGCGCGGCAATTTCCGCGACCCGCACTTCCGCGACGCGCTCGCCTTTTACGTCTCGCTGTTCCGCGAGCGGCTCGCCCCGCCGGCGCTGTCCACCGAGGTGCAGGATCCGGTCGCCGCTTTCGCGCAGGGCTACTTCGCGGTCTATCCCTATGGCCCGACGTTGACGCTCGACCTGCATCGCCGCGCCGCCGAGATTCCTCCCGCGCTGTGGAGTACCGCGCGCATGCCCGGTCCGCAGGGTCCCGGGCGCGTCTCCGGCATCGCGGCGAGCCTGTGCGTCTCGGCACGCTCGCGCCGGCCCGCCGCCGCCTGGTCGCTGGTGCGCCACCTCACCTCATCCGCGAGCGAGCTGACCTATCAGCGGCTGATCGGCACCCTGCCAGCGCGCGCCGCCGCCTGGGACACGCCGCAACTGCGCCAGCCCGCACTTGCCGCTTTCGCCGAGCAGATGCGCGATCCGACGCGTGAGCCGATGATCGTGGAGTGGGAGCGGATCCGCATCGAGGTGCAGCTGATCGCCGAACGCGTGGTGCGCGGTCAGCTCGGCATCGACGCCGCGCTGGTGGCAATGGACGACCGCGTCGACCGGCTGCTCGCCAAGCGCCGCGCTTTGGTCGAGGCGGGGCAGCTGACGTGACCCGGCAGGAGCGCACCGCCTGGGGATTTGTGCTGCCGGTGCTCGCGATCATCCTGTTCGTCTTCGCTTTGCCGACCTTGCTGGCGTTGGCGCTGAGCGTCACCGATTACTCGATCTACGCGCTCGCCGACTGGGGCGCGCTGCGCTTCGTGGGGCTCGGCAACTTCGCCGACCTGCTGACCACGCCGCTGTTCTGGCGCGCGCTCGGCAACACCGCACTGTTCGCCCTACTTGGCGTACCGATGGCGATCGGTACCTCGCTCGCGGCGGCGCTGCTGCTCCACGACGCCAGCGTGCGATGGAAGCCGCTATGGCGCGTGCTGCTGTTCGCACCCTATGTCACCAGCGTGGTGGCGACCGCGGTGGTGTGGCGCTTCCTGCTCAACACGCGCTTCGGGCTGCTCAACCGCGCACTCGACTGGGTCGGTGTGCCGCCGGTCGACTGGCTCGGCGACCCGCATGCCTCGATCCCCGCAATCCTGCTGTTCGTCACGTGGAAGATCTTCGGCTACAACATGATTGTCTTCACCGCGGCACTGTCCGCGGTGCCGCACGACCTGATGGAGGCGGCTCGGCTCGACGGTGCCTCGCGCTGGACTCGCTTCCGCCACGTCACCCTGCCCGCGATCGGGCCCACCTTGCTGCTGGCCGCCGTGATGAGCGTCGCTGGCTTCCTCCAGATCTTCGCCGAGCCTTATGTGATGACGCTCGGCGGGCCGGCGCAGAGCACGACCACGGTGCTGTACTTCATGTTCGACGAGGGGTTCAAATGGTGGAACCTCGGCCAGGCTTCGGCGGTGGCGTTCATCCTGCTGCTGCTGATCCTCGCGCTCACCTTCGTGCAGGCGCGCATCGGGCGACGCTACGAATGGCTGTGACCCGCCGCCACTGGCGCGCGATCGCCACCAACGCAGCGGTGGTAGCGGTGACGCTGCTCACCGCCGCGCCGCTGGTGTGGATGGTGCTCGTCTCGTTCATGCCGCGCGGCGAGTCGAGCCGCTTCCCGCCGCGGCTGTGGCCGTCCCACTGGTCGTGGGAGAATTACCACGAGCTGCTCGCGCGCCGGCTGATCGACGGCGCGTGGTTTGACTATCGCATCGTGCCGGCGCTGTGGAACAGCCTCGCCGTGGCGGCGCTGTCGACTCTGCTGGGACTGCTGCTGACCGTGCCCGCCGGCTATGCGTTCGCCAAACTGCGCTTCCGCGGACGCGAGCGGCTGCTTCAACTGCTCGTCGCGGCGCTGGTTGTGCCCGGCCAGGTCGCGATGCTGCCCTTGTTCCTGATCTTCAAGGAGCTCGGGCTGGTGAACAGCTATGCCGGCGTGATCCTGCCCTCGCTCGCTGGCATCTTCGCGATCCTGTTCGTGCGTCAGGCGGCGCTGTCGATCCCCGACGAGATGCTCGACGCGGCGCGGCTCGACGGCGCCAGCGAGCGGCGCATCTTCGCGCAGATCGTGCTGCCGCTGCTCGCGCCGATCACGGTGACGCTGGCGCTGTTCATGTTCCTGGGCAGCTGGAACGACTTCCTCTGGCCGCTGATCGTGCTGGCGGACCAGCAGCTCTACACGTTGCCGGTCGCGGTCGCGGCGATCTCGCGCGAACATGCCGCCGACGGCGAGCTGATGATGGCGGCGGCGGTGGTCACCACCCTGCCGGTGCTGATCCTCTTCGTGCCGCTTCAGCGCTTTTATATTAGCGGGCTACTCGGCGGCAGCGTCAAGGGCTGAGGCGGGGCGCGGATAGGCGCGGCCGTCGCTGTCGAACAGATGCGCCGCCTCGGGCGCGACCGCGAAGCGCAGCCGCTCGCCCAAGGTCACCGCGCGGTCGCCGGGCAGCTGCGCCACCACCGCTGGGTGATCGCCAAATGTGCCGAGATGCGCGAAGGAGAGCGGACCGAGCCGCTCGAACAGCTCGACCACACCGGCGAAGGCGCCGCCGTCGGCGGGATAGAGGTTCTCCGGCCGCACGCCCAGCGTCGCCGCCGCGCCGACCGCGGCAGCGGGCACCGCGACCGCGACGCGCAGCTCGGCGCCGTCCGCCAGCCGCACCGTCGCGCCGTCGTGGTCGGCCGCGGCGATCGTCACCGCGAGCAGGTTCATCCCCGGCGAGCCGATCGCGGCGGCCACCTCCAACGTCGCGGGCTCGGCGTAGAGCTCGAGCGGCGGCGCGACCTGCTCGACCCGACCCGCGCTCATCACGACGATGCGGTTGGCGAGCGTCATCGCCTCGAGCTGATCGTGCGTGACGTAGATCATCGTGCTGCCGAGCTGCTGGTGCAGCCGCGCGAACTCGTGACGCATCCGCACGCGCAGCGCGGTGTCGAGATTGGAAAGCGGCTCGTCGAGCAGCAGCACCTTGGGACGACGCACGATCGCGCGCGCGATCGACACGCGTTGGCGCTGCCCGCCCGACAGCGCCTTTGGCCGGCGCGCGAGGAGCGGCATCAGGTCGAGCGCTTCGGCCACCTCCTCGACGCGACGGCGCACCTCGGCCTTGGCGAGTCGCGCCACCTTCAATGGGAAGGCGATGTTCTCGTAGACGGTGAGGTGCGGGTAGAGCGCATAGGACTGGAACACCATCGCCAGCTCGCGGTCGGCGGGCGCGGCGTCGGTCACGTCGTTCCCGCCGATCAGCACCCGGCCCGCGCTCGGCTCCTCGAGCCCGGCGATCAGCCGGAGCAGCGTCGACTTGCCGCAGCCCGAGGGGCCGACGATCACGACGAACTCGCCGTCGGCGATGTGGAGATCAGTGGGTCGGAGCACGTCGCTCGCACCGAAGCGCTTCGCGAGCCCCTGGATGTCAACGCTGGCCACGGCGGTGAGTGTCGCTGGTTAGCGGGGCGGTGACAAGGGGCGGCTTTCGTCATCGATCCTCCCCGCTCGCGGGGAGGGGGACCAGCCGCAGGCTGGTGGAGGGGGGCTTCCGCGAGCACTGCGCCATGCGCCCCCCTTCACCACCGCGCTGCGCGCGGCGGTCCCCCTCCCCGTGCCGGGAAGGATTCGGGTGTCGCTACTTGCCCGGCCGTGTGACGCTAGACGCCGCCGCCGCCCCCCTCACAGCCGCCGGTGCTTGCCGCCGTAGCGCTGGCCGATGTAACTGCCGATCCGCGCCATCTCGTGTGCGGCCGCGCTCGTCGCCTCGGCGCAGCACGGCATCGGATCGCGCTCGGCCTGCGCCGCGCGCGCCGCGACGCGGTCGCACAGATCCTCGATATCGGCGCGCGACAGCAGGTTCTTCTCGCGCATCAGGCATAGCAATGTCTGAAGGATGACGATGCTCTCGTCACCAGCGCGCTCGTTCGACAGCATCGCCCTCTCCTCGTCATTTCGAGGAAAGAGTACGCCGAATCTGCCCGGCTGCAAGCAAACGTTTGCGCGTCAGCGCAGTCCGCCGCGGAAGACGCGGTACAGCTCCACCGAGTTGCTGGTGTGGTTGGGTCGCGTGGTCACCAGCTGCTCCTGCGCCAAATAAGCGGTACGCTGCGCGTCGAGCGCGGTCAGGAACGAATCGCCCCCGGCACGGTAGAGCGCGTCGGACAGTCGCGCCGCCACGGTCGCGGCCCCGGCGCGCGCCCTGTGTGGACACCTGCTCGCCGATCGTGCCGCGCTGGGCGAGCGCGTCCGCCACCTCGCCGAACGCGGTCTGGATCGTCCGCTCGTAGGTCGGCACCGCGACCTGCTGCGAGGCCTTGGCGTCATCGAGGTTGCCGCGTTGCGCCCGCCGTCGAACAGCCGGTGTAGGTTGTGCCGCCGTACGCGCCTGGGTCGAACGTTTCATCCCTTGCGCCGACATGCCGGACGAGCGGCTCGTCTCCGAGATCATCGCCGAGACCACCCGCAACCCCCGCCTGGCCGCGATCTTCCGCTCGGTCGACGAGCGGCTGATCCAGGCGCTGAGCGCGATCGTGCCGCAGGCGAGCGCGGCCGAGCCGCTGCGCTTTCTGGCCGAGACGATCCTCGTCGTTTCGGCCAGAATCTGCCAGCGCCGGGTAATGAAGAAGCAGGAATCGCCGCCCGCGGTCATGGCGCTGCTGATGGACTTCGTCGACCGCGAGATCGCCCGTCTCGCCGCGCAGGCCCGACCGCCGCCGACTACGACCCCGAGGTGGTTGCGGCCACGCCCGTCTCGCGGCTAAATGTCCGAGCAATTTCAGGGGGTCTGCGTTTGTTGTCGAAGCCGACGAAGCTCGCGGACATTGCCGCGCTCGCGGGCGTGTCGACCGCCACCGTGTCGCGCGCGTTGTCGGGCCACCCGTCGGTGAGCAAGGCGACTCAGGCGCGCATCCAGGCGCTGGCGCGGGAGCACGACGTCCGCCCCAACCAGCTCGCGCGCAACCTGCGGCTGCGCAGCACCGGGGCGATCGGGCTGGCGATGCCATTGGGGCACGCGCGCACCCAGCATCTGACCGACCCCTTCTTCCTCTCGCTGCTCGGCTATATCGCCGACCTGCTGGTTGATCGCGGCTATGACGTGCTTCTCTCGCGCGTGCTGCCCGAGAACGGCGACTGGCTCGATCGGTTGGTCGACGCCGGACGAGTCGACGGCCTGCTGCTCATCGGCCAGTCGGATCAATATGAGACGATCGAGCGTGTCGCCACGCGCTATGGGCCGCTGGTCGCCTGGGGCGTCCACCGCGACGGGCAGCGTCACCTCGCGATCGGCTCGGACAATATCGCAGGCGGGCGGCTCGCGGCGGAGCATCTGCTCGAACGCGGTCGCCGCCGGCTGCTCTTCGTCGGCGACCCCGCCCCGCCCGAGTTCGCCGATCGGCTCGCCGGCTTCGCCGCGGCCGCGCGCGCGGCCGGGGTGCGCGCCGAGGTGCTCGCCACCGCGATGGATCCTGATCGAGTGCATGCCGCGATGCGGACCCGACTCGCGGTCGGCACCTTGCCGGACGCGATCTTCGCCGCCTCCGACGTCGCCGCGATGAGCGTGCTGCGCGCGGTGAGCGAAGCGGGACTCGACGTGCCGCGCGAAGTCGCGGTGATCGGCTATGACGACGTCACGCTCGCCGCCCACACCTCGCCGCCGCTGACGACGATCCGTCAGGACCTCGCGCGAGGCGCCGCGCTGATGGTCGAACGGTTGCTCGCGCGGGTCGCGGGAGAGGCGGCGGAGCACGCGGTGATTGTGCCCGAGCTGGTGGTGCGCGCCTCAACCTGAGCGGCACGCCGCGCGCATTCTGAAGCGGCAGGCACATCCACACCGGCAGAGCACAACTTCTAACGCAAACGTTTGTAAAAGGTTATTGCAATCGATTGCATAACGTTGCATCAACTTCTTAGCCGGTCGCGGAGACGACCGTTCACCCGCTGGGGAGGATATCATGATCGCGCGTTACCGCCTGCTCGCCGGGGTCCCGGCGCTGTTGCTCGCCGCTGCCGCTCAGGCGCAGACCACGGCCCCCGTCACCGAGACGGCGGCGGACCAGACAACCGACACGCCCGCGCTCGCCGAGGACATCGTCGTCACCGGCGTCGCACAGGGGCGCAACCGGCTCGACACCTCGGTGTCGGTCAGCTCGCTCGACGCCGACCTCACCAGCAAGATCCCGCCGCGCAACACCGCCGAGATCCTGCGCAACCTGCCCGGCGTCCGCGTCGAGGCGTCCGGCGGCGAAGGCAATGCCAACATTTCGGTG
Organism: Sphingomonas phyllosphaerae; assembly: GCF_029623345.1. Taxonomy (GTDB): domain Bacteria; phylum Pseudomonadota; class Alphaproteobacteria; order Sphingomonadales; family Sphingomonadaceae; genus Sphingomonas; species Sphingomonas phyllosphaerae_C. Next base: position 43,200 of record NZ_JAPYKH010000011.1, on the reverse strand, counting down.
CGCGGCCTGCCGGTCGCTTCGGGCGGCAGCAAATTCCTCCAACTCCAGGAAGACGGCCTGCCCGTCCTCGAGTTCGGCGACATCATTTTCGGCAATGCCGACATCTTCATCCGCAACGACCTGTCGCTCGCGCGCATCGAGTCGGTGCGCGGCGGCTCCGCCTCCACCTTCGCCAGCAACTCACCCGGCGGGATTATCAATTTCATCTCTAAGACGGGCGAGCAGGAGGGCGGCTCGTTCCAGCTCTCGTCCGGTATCGACTATCGCGAGTATCGCGCCGACTTCGCTTATGGCGGCCGGATCGACGCCAACACGCGTTACGAACTGAGCGGCTACTATCGCCTCGGCGACGGCCCGCGCGAGGTCGGCTATGACGCGATGCGCGGCGGCCAGATCAAGGCGAATATCACGCGCGAGTTCGAGGGTGGCTACATCCGCCTGTACGGCAAGTATCTCGACGATCGCAGCATCGCCTATCTACCCAACCCGGTGCGCGTGAGCGGCAGCGGCGCAGACCCGAGCTACAGCAACGTGCCCGGTTTCTCGATCAACCAGGACACGCTGCACAGCCGCTACATCGGCTCGGTGCTGACACTCGACGGCGATAACCAGCCCGTGCGGCGCAGCATCAGCGACGGCATGCACCCCGACGTCAAGTCGGTCGGCTTCGAAGGCCAGGTCGCGATCGCGGACGGCTGGAACGTGACCGAGCGGTTCCGTTATTCGGACATCTCGGGCGACTTCATCTCCCCCTTCCCCGCCGGCGTCGGCGATGCGCAGACCGCCGCCGACGCGCTCGCCGGTCCGAACGCACAGCTCTATTACGCGAGCGGGCCGCTCGCCGGGCAGCGCATCGCGAGTCCGTCGACGCTCGGCGGCAACGGCCTGCTCGCCAGCGTGGTGCTGTTCGACGTCGACCTGAAGAGCCTCAACAACATCACCAACGATCTGCGCGTCAACGGCAAGGTCGATGTCGGCGGCGGCGCGGTGACGCTGGCGGCGGGCATCTACAACTCGCGCCAGGACATCGTCACCGACTGGCTGTGGACCAGCTTCTACCAGACCGTGCAGGGCGACGGCCGCTCGGTGCTGGTCGACGTGCGCGACTCGACCGGCGTGGCGCGCACCGCGGGTGGCACGCTCTACTCCGCGTCCTTCTTCGGCAATTGCTGCCGCCGCAGCTACGACATGCGCTACACCACCAACGCGCCGTTCGCGCAGCTCGGCTTCGAGCTCGGCCGGCTCAACGTCGACGGCTCGCTGCGCTATGATTTCGGGAGTGCCAAGGGCGGGATCGCGGGCGACCTGCCCGGCGCCACGACGACGCGCGCGCAGGACATCGACGGCAACGGCTTCCTCTCCTCGGCCGAGCAGGCAGTGGCGTTCATCCCCGCCAACCGCACGCCGGTTGACTATACCTACCGCTATCTCTCCTATTCGGCCGGTATCAACTACCGGCTGAGCGACACGCTGGCGGCGTTCGCGCGCTACAGCCGCGGCGGCCGCGTCAACGCCGACCGGCTGCTGTTCGGCCCGCTGATCGACACCACTACCGGCGGGCTGGTCGCGGGGGCCAAGCCATACGACTTCGTCAAGCAGGCCGAGGGCGGGCTGAAGTTCTCGACCGGGCCGCTGGCGCTCTACGCCACCGTGTTCAACGCGCGCACGCAGGAGACCAATTACCTGCTGTCGCAGCAGCAGTTCACCAGCCGCGACTACGAGGCGACCGGCGTCGAGCTGGAGGGCCGCTTTCGCGCCGGCCCCTTCTCGCTGACCGCGGCGGGCACCTATACCGACGCCACGATCAAGCGCGACGCCACCGACTCGACGCTCGACGGCAACCGCCCGCAACGCCAGGCCGCGTTCGTCTACCAGGCGACGCCGCAGCTCGACTTCGGGCGCGTGAGCGTCGGCACCAACGTGATCGGCACCACCTCGAGCTACACGCAGCCGATCAACGACCTGAAGATGCCCGCCTACACCCAGGTCAACGGCTTCCTGCTGGTGCGCGCCGCCGAGAACGTCAGCTTCAATCTCAACGTCAACAATCTGTTCGACGTCAAGGGCATCACCGAGGCGGAGGACGCGAGCATCCCCGCCAACGGGCTGGTGCGCGCGCGCTCGATCAACGGTCGCACCATTGCCGCCTCGGTGCGCTTCGATTTCTGACGCACAGGTGTGGCGGCGGCACTGGGCGCGTCTATGGTGCGCGATGTGACAGGAAGGATGACGATGGAGGAGCGGCTCGCCGCGATCGCACCGCGGCTGCGGCGACAGCTCGACCGGCTCTACGGCGCGCAGGGTGACACCGACGCGCTGTGGGCCGCGACCGAGGCACTTCTCCGCGAGCGCCACGCCGAGCGGCCCGAGGCGCTGCGCGCGCTCGACGCGGCGCGGCTGGCCGATCCCGACTGGTTCGTCCGCCCCGACATGCTGGGCTATTCCACCTATGTCGACCGCTACGCCGGCACGGTCGCGGGGCTCGCCGGCAAGGTCGGTCATCTCGAGGCGCTCGGTGTACGCTACCTCCACCTGCTCGCGCTGCTGAAAGCCCGCGAGGGCGACAGCGACGGCGGCTTCGCCGTCTCCGACTATCTCGCCGTCGAGCCGCGGCTCGGCACGATCGACGACCTCGAGGCGCTCACCGCACGCCTGCGTGACGCGCGGATCAGCCTGTGCGTCGATCTCGCGCTCAACCACACCGCCGAGGACCATCTCTGGGCCAAGGCGGCGAAGGCGGGCGATCCCTTCTATCGCGACTTCTACATCGTGCTCGACGAGGCCGAGGCGCGCGCGCGCGAGGCTGCCCTGCCGCAGGTCTTCCCCGCCACCGCCCCGGGCAATTTCACGCTCGTGCCGGCGATGGGCGGTCACGTCTGGACCACCTTCTACCCTTTTCAATGGGATCTGAACTGGCGCAACCCGAACGTCTTCCTCGCCATCCTCGACGTCGCGCTGCGGCTCGGCAACCACGGCGTCGAGGCGTTCCGGCTCGACAGCATCGCCTTCCTGTGGAAGCAGCCCGATAGCGACTGCCGCAACCTCCCCGAGACCCACTACATCGTCCGCGCACTGCGCGCCGCGCTCGATATCGCCGCACCCGCCACCCTGCTCAAGGCGGAGGCGATCGTGCCCACCGCCTACGTGCCGCCCTATTTCGGACTGGACGAGGGCGAGGGGTTCGAGCCCGAGTGCCACCTCGTCTACAACAACTCGCTGATGGTGGCGGGCTGGGTCGGCCTCGCTGAGCAGTCGGCGGCCTTGCCGGCGGCGATCATCGGCGCGAGCGGCGGGCTGCCGCGCGGCGCCAACTGGCTGAGCTACGCGCGCTGCCACGACGATATCGGCTGGGGTTCGGTGCTTGGCGACCTCCGCGCGATCGACCCCGCGCCCGAGCGCCGGCTCGCCACGGCGGCGCATTTCCTCGAGGGGGCGGACGGCGGCTGGGGCCGCGGCGCGCCGTTCCAGAGCGACGGCGCGGTGCTCCACGGCAGCAATGGCACCATGGCCTCGCTGGCCGGACTGGAGTCAGCGCGTGACGAGGCGGAGCGCGAGGCGGCATACCGCCGCATCGCGCTGCTCAACGCGCTGGCGATCGCGAGCGGCGGGCTGGCGACGACCTACATGGGCGACGAGCTCGGCCTGCTCAACGATGATTCCTATCGCGACGATCCGGAGCGCGCGCACGAGGGCCGCTGGCTGCATCGGCCCGAGATGGACTGGGCCGCGCTCGACGGTGCGGCGGCACGTCGGATCAGCGGCGACCTGCGCGCGTTGCGGGCGGCGCGCGTAGCGAGCGGCGGCGCGGGCGCGCCAGCGCTGATCGACACGGGCGCACCGGCGCTGCTCGGGGTGGCATGCGGGAGCGACCGCGTGTTCCTCAACTTCGGCGCGGCGCCTGTCGCTCTTCCCTCGGCCGGCCGCGATCGGTTGACCGGCGCATCCTGCGAGATCGCGCCGGGCTGGGGCGTGGTCTGGCTGGAGGGAGAGCGATGAGGTCGACGACGGTAGCAGCCCGGGAGACGTCGCGCCCCCGCCTCTCGCTTGCGCGCATCGTCGAGATGAACCTCGGTTTCCTCGGCCTGCAATTCTCCTTTGGGCTGCAGCAGGCCAACATGGCCCCGATCTACGGATATCTCGGCGCCGACGAGGCGACGCTGCCGCTGCTGTGGCTCGCCGGGCCGGTCACCGGGCTGCTCGTCCAGCCACTGATCGGTGCGATGAGCGACCGCACCACCTCGCGTCTCGGGCGCCGCACGCCCTATTTTCTCGTGGGTGCGGTGCTGTGCAGCCTGTGTCTGTTCGCAATGCCGTATAGCCGCGCGCTGTGGGTCGCTGCGAGCCTGTTGTGGGTGCTCGACGCCGCCAACAACGTGACGATGGAGCCCTATCGCGCCTATGTCGGCGACCGGGTCGCGCCCGAGCAGCGGCCGACCGGCTTCCTGACGCAATCCGCCTTCACCGGGCTGGCGCAGACGCTCTCCTATCTCGCGCCGAGCCTGCTGGTGTGGGTCGGCCTCGACAAGGACGCGGTCGACGCCAACGGCATCCCCGACATCACGCGCATCGCGTTCGTGATCGGCGCGGTGCTGTCGCTGTCGACGATCCTCTGGTCGGTTTGGCGCGTGCCCGAGCTGCCGCTGCCGGCCGGGGAGCGCGCGCGACTCGAGGCCGAGCCGCTGACGCTGCGATCCGCCCTCGCGGATCTTCGCACCGCGCTGGTGGAGATGCCGCGCCCGATGCGCCAGCTTGCGCTGGCGATGCTGTGCCAATGGTACGCCATGTTCGCATACTGGCAGTTCATCGCCTTCGCGCTGGCGCGCTCGCTCCACGGCACCGCCGACGCGACCAGCCAGGCGTTCCGCGACACCGCGCTGACCGTCGGGCAGCTCGGCGCCTTTTACAACGCGGTCGCCTTCGTCGCCGCGCTCGCGCTGATGCCGCTGGCGCGGCGCTACGGCGCCAAGCGGGTCCATGCCTGCTGCCTCGCCGCCTCGGGTGCGGCGATGCTGGCGATCCCCGCGATTGGGCAGGAGGCTTGGCTGTACGTCGCGATGGTCGGGATCGGGATCGGCTGGGCCGGCATGATGGGCAATCCGTACGTCATGCTTACCGACATGATCCCGCCCGCGCGCAACGGCGTGTACATGGGCATCTTCAACATGTTCATCGTCATCCCGATGATGATCGAGAGCCTGTCGATCCCGCTGTTCTACCACAACCTGCTCGGCGGCGACGCGCGCGCGGTGCTGCTGCTCGCCGGCGCGCTGATGCTGCTCGGCGCGGTCGCGACCGTGCTGGTGGGGCGCAGTGCCCGCTTGGCAGCGTGACAGCCTAGCGCCTCTAGGCAGCGCGGAAGACTCGCGTAGAGACGCAGGGGCGCAGAGACGGGAGCGCGCGCCGGCGCTGCATTCCCTTAGCAGATGACGCGCGGGGCGCAGCAGCGAGTGAACCCTCTCTGCGTCTCCGCGCCTCCGCGCAGACCATCATCCGGTCAGCCAATGTGCGCGGCGCTTTACCGGGATTGGGCACGCCTTAGCGAGGTTGCGCTCCTGTTAACGCAAGAGGCGCAAAGATCGCCGCCGCGTCGCCGCAAGGAGCTTCGGCTCCTCCATGCGAAGTGAAGAACGCCGCTGCGCCACGAGCCCAGTCGCCTCGCGTCCTCGCTGATTCTATCGCTGCCGTACGTCCGGCAGCACCCGGTCGATCCAGCCCCCGAGCCGCCCATGCGACCAGGCGAGCGAGCGATAGAAGGCCAGCGCCGGCCGCGCCCAATGAAGGTAGAGCCCTGGCCTCCCCGTCCGCGCCGACAGCCACGCCAGCCGGTGGCTCCAGCGCGCGATGCCGGCGCGCGTGCGATACACCAAGCGTCGCCGCAGCGGCAGCGCGCGCGCCGCGGGCGCGACCCGCTTGCGCTTGGCCACGCCGCTGCGCCAGCGCCGCCACGTCAGCCGATAGGCCAGCCCTTCGCGGCGATGACGAAAACCCGCCGCCTGGGTCGCCTCGACGAACGCGGCGTCTACTTCCTCCAGCGCCAGCCGCCCTTCCGCCACTGCGACGCGGATCAGACCGTCGACGAGTTGCGTGCGCGCCACCACCACGTTGGTGCCGCGTCCGTCGGACGAGTAGGGCTCGACCCAGGCGTCGCCGAACGCGACGTCGGCGGTCTCTGCGACGACGTCGTCGCACATGTCGCAGGCGCTGTTCTGGAAGAAGCCCGCGCCCCAGTCGCCATCGGCGAGGTGCCACCAGTCCTCGGCCCGCGCGGTGCCGTCGTCGAGCGTGAGGTGTGCGCGGTACCAGTTTGCCGGCCGCCCCGCGTCCTTGATGCGATAATCGACCGCGCGCACGCGCGACGGCGGCGTGTCGAGCTGCCAAGCGAAGCTGTCGACCAGCCGGGCGCTCTTCTGATGCCCGCAAAACAGCCCGAGCACGTGCGGCACGCGCTCGCGCAACACCGGGTCGCGCGCGCGTTCGAGCTGGATCATCTTGGCGAAACACGGCACCGCCACGATCGCATAACGCCCCGGCGTCGCGCGGATCTCGCGCAGCACCGCGGCGAGCTCGACCGGATAATAGCGTGACTTGGCGCCGGTCAGCAGCGATCCGGCGTCGCGTGACAGGCGATAGGCGAAGTAGCGCCCGTCCTCCTGCGGCGTCGCAATCGGGGCGACATGCGCCACCGCGTCCACCGCACCCGTGCGCAGCAACTCGGCCGCGACCCAGCTCACCATGCCGCCCGAACTGCCCGACTCGCGCCACGCACCCTCGGCGACATGCCCGACCCAGGTCGATTCGTGCCGGCCCAGCAACGGCGTCACACGCGGCGCGTCAGGGAAACGTTCGGCGGCGATCTGGTCCTCGTCGCGCGCGTCGGGCGAGAAGGGGCAGCGCTGCGCGAATTCTTCGGTGGATGCGGACGTGAAGGCACCGGCGGGCTTCCACGTGCCGTAACGATCCCACGCCATCGCGCCCGCCGGCGCGTCGGCCGCGCAGCCGCCGCAGCCGATGCACAGCCCCGAGCGCACCACGTCGCGCGGCGCGAGCGGCTCAACCAAGCGCGCGGCGCAGATAGGCGAGCGACTCGGCTCGAAGCCCCTCGATCCGTTCATACACCGCCGGTGCGGGCGGCGCGCCGAGCAAAGCGTCATAGTCAGCCGCCCCGAGCCCGGGCGCGACGATATGGCGCTGCGCGTCGAGCGCCGCGGCGAGGTCGCGCACCTTGTTGAAACGGTAGGGCGACGGCGCGGTGACGAAAGGCGTCCGATTGTTGAGCGCAAAGACGCAGCCGTGAAAGAAGTTGGTCACCAGTGCGCTGGCGTTGGCGGCGCGCTGCGCGAACTCCTCGGGGCCGGCGGCGATGTCCTGCTCGTCGGCCCAGTCGTTGCGATAGCCGATGCTGACCAGGCGCACGCCGCTGCGCTGGCTCCAGTCGCGCATCTGGCGCTGCAGCCACTCCGGGAAGCCGTGACCGTAAACCAGGGCATAGCCGCCCTTGCCCGACGGCGGCGCGGCGGCGTGGACGCGGTCGCCGAACTGAAGCACGGGGTCGAGCACCAGCGGCGGGGTGGCGCCCAGCGCAGTCTGCACCAGCGCGCGCGAGTTGGCGTCACGCACCGACACCGCGGTGAAGCGCCGCAGCTTGGCGGCCCAATCGTCCGAGATGCCGTCAGCGGCGTCATGGTTGCCGAAGCTGGCAGCGTAGGAGACCAGCCGCGGCGCGCTCAGCCCCTCGCCGAAGAAGATCGGCGCGCCGCCGTACCAGGGGTGGCGGAAGTTCCACACCTCGTCGCTACCGACGACGATCGCGTCATAGCCGCTGGTGTCGGGCCGGTGCAGCGGGAAACGCGGCGATTGCGGCAGGCGATCGAAGGCGGCGACGAACTTGCGGCCCTTGGTCTTGTAGGCCGGAAGATCCGTACGCGGCGTGCGCTCGGGCAAGGTCGGCTGGAACGAGCAGCGCCACTCAGCACGCGCGACCTGGTCGCTGTGATGGTCGAGCAGCCGCGCGTCGTGGCCGAGCGAGCGCAGCCCCTCCGTCAGGCAGCGCGCCTGCCAGTAGGAGCCGTAGTTGATGCAGCGGTGGAAGGTCAGGATCCCGACCTTGCGCGGTGAGGCAGTCATTATGGGGTTAATCGCTCTGGGCTCGAGCGGTTCCGCTTACAACTCCTCCTCGCCCGCGGAGCAGCGGGTCGGATCGTCTCCCGGACGACCCTTGATCACGCGGAGCATGATCAAGCCGCTGCTGGGGACCAGCCGCAGGCTGGCGGAGGGCGCTCTCCGCAGGCGGAGCCCCCCCGTGCCGGGGAGAATTCACGCCAGCAGGCCGTCCGCCAGCAGCAGCAGCATCTTCACGTCCATCGCCACGCCTTGGGTGCGCTTCGCCAGCACGAAGCGCGCCAGCTCGGCGCGCGGCACCAAGTGCACCTCGATGTCCTCGTCGGCCTCGCCGCCGCCCGGCCCGACCTTCTCGAGATCATACGCGCGCACCAGCGTGAAGCCCTCGCTGTTCATGCCGGGCGACGAGTAGAAGAAGCCGAGCTCCTCGATCCGCCCAACGCGATAACCCGTCTCCTCCTCCAGTTCGCGCGCGGCGCCGGCGGCGACCGCTTCACCCGCGGTCTCGTCACCGATCAGTCCGGCAGGGAGCTCGAGGCAGCGGCGGCCGAGCGGCACGCGATACTGCTCGACCAGCACGACCCGGTCGGCGTCGTCGATCGCGACGATCACCGCGGCCTGGATGCCGTTGCGGCGTGCGACATATTCCCACTGCCCCTGGGTCTTCACCTCGATGTAGCGGCCCGCCCAGACCGTCTCGGCAGGAGCATCGGCGTCGCGGTGCGGCTTGGTCATCGGATCTCGCTCGGTGCTGACGTTGAAAGGCGCCTCTCTAGGTCAGCGCGGTGGCTTGGCGAAGCGACAATCCGCGCTTAACCTGGATCTGCCCGCGACGAGAGCCGGCAGGGAGACGGACATGTTGAAGGATTTCAGGGCGTTCATCGCTCGAGGCAATGTGCTCGACCTGGCGGTCGGCGTGATCATCGGCGGCGCCTTCGCCACTATCACCAAGTCGCTGACCGACGACATCATCATGCCGATCGTCGGCGCGCTCTTCGGCGGCTTCGATTTTTCGAGCTATTTCGTCAAGCTGGGGCCGGTCCCCGCGAACTACGCCGGCTCGCTGACGAGCTATGCCCAGCTCAAGGCGGCGGGGGTGCCGCTGTTCGGCTACGGCGAGTTCATCACCGTGGTGATCAACTTCATCATCCTCGCTTTCATCGTCTTCCTGCTGATGCGCAGCGTCAACCGCGTGATCGCCGCGGCCGAGCGCGAGAAGAAGGAAGGCACCGCCGAGCCCGCCGCCGAAGCCGCCGAGGTTGCGCTGCTGCGCGAGATCCGCGACGAGCTGCGCGCCGGCACGGGGACGCGCACCCCGCCCCCACTGGTCTGAGCCGGCGATCTCCGGACGCTCTCCCCACGCGGGAGAGCGTCACGGTCGAGCGGAGGCTGCTCAGTGCAGCGTCGTCGCGTTGTCGTCGGCGTCGACGATGCCGCGGCCGACATGGCTGTGGTGGCGGCTATAGGCGAAGTAGATGATCAGCCCGACCCCGCCCCAGATCGGCAGCACCAGCATCGCCGCCGAGGGCAGGTTGAAGAACAGGAAGACGCAGCCCACGATCGTCAACGGCCCGACCAGCCACAACGCGGGGGTGCGGAAATCACGCTTATGGTCACGCGCGGTACGGCGCAGGATCATCACCGCGAACGCCACCATCATGAAGGCGTAGAGCGTCCCCGCATTGGCGATGTCGGCGAGCTGCCCCACCGGCAGGAACGCCGCCGCGAAGGCCACGCCGATCCCGGTCATCGCGGTGACGACATAGGGCGTCTTCCACTTCGGGTGCACCGCCGAGAGCTTTTCCGGCAGCAGCCCGTCGCGGCTCATCACGAAGAAGATGCGGGTCTGGCCGAACATCAGGATCAGGATCACGGAGGGCAGCGCCAGGAAGGCGGCGATGCCGAGCATATTGCCCACCTTGGACCAGCCGATCGCGCGCAGCACGTGCGCCAGCGCCTCGTTCGAGCACACCAGCATGTCGGCATATCGCGGCAGCGCGCATTGGCGCGCCAGCTCCTCCGAGCCGGTCGGGAAGGGTATGCCGTTCGGTCCCATGATCGGCTGGCCGCCGATCGTGCCGATCGCGCCAGCGGCAACCAGGATATAGAAGATGGTGCAGAACAGCAGCGAGCCAATCAGCCCGATCGGCACGTTGCGCTGCGGGTTCTTGGTCTCTTCCGCCGCGGTCGAGACCGCGTCGAAGCCGACATAGGCGAAGAAGATCGTCGCCGCCGCGCCAACCGCGCCGACGCCGGTGCCGAAGCCGCCGAACACGCCCGCCGGCAGGAAGGGGTTAAAATTCCCGCTGCTGAACGAGTCGCTCGGCAGCGTCAGCGCGACGAAGGCGGTGAGCGCGATCACCTTGATCGCCACCAGCACCGCGTTGACCCGCGCGCTCTCGGTGGTGCCGATCATCAGCAGCCAGGTGATCAGCCCCGCGATCACCACCGCGGGCAGGTTGATGAACCCTCCCGGCGCGCCGCCAAGCGCGAGTGGGGCGGCGGAGAGCCAAGCCGGCAAATGGATGCCGAGAAACTGGTTGAGGATCGTCCCGCTGAAATAGCCCGACCAGCCGACCGCCACCGCGCTGGCGGCGACGGCATATTCGAGGATCAGCGCCCACCCGACCGTCCAGGCGAGCAGCTCGCCCATGGTGGAATAGGTGTAGGTATAGGCCGATCCCGCCACCGGGATCATCGCCGCGATCTCGGCGTAGCAGAGCGCCGCAACGATGCAGATCGCGCCGGCGATAGCGAACGCCAGCATCAGGCCCGGCCCGGCCTTCTGCGCGCCCGCGGCGGTGAGCACGAAGATGCCGGTGCCGATCACGCAGCCGATACCGAACAGCGTCAGCTGGAACCAGCCGAGCGTGCGGTGGAGCGACTTGCGCTCGGCGGTGGCGAGGATGGCGTCGAGAGGTTTGACGCGCCCGAAGATCATTACGTTCGATGCCCCCAAGGGAAAATTGCTGGACAGGAGCGTAGCGGGTGTGTGGCGACGCGCAATAGTGTTGCGCGGAGATGACAGGGCGTTGGGGGAGCGTCAGGTGGACCTCGGTGCCGATCCAGGCCGTACCGGCCCGCCATGCCCCTACACATCCGTCATCCCGAACTTGGTCCGGGATCCACCGTGCCGCACAACCACCGCGCGCTGCTCGTGCGGGAGAGGGGATCCCGGACCAAGTCCGGCAATCCACCTAGAACATCCAGCTCCCGTCCTCACCCGTCCTGCTGCACCAGCATCGGGCCGAGCGCGCGGCCGGCGAGGATGTGGACGTGGAGGTGCGGCACCTCGGCGTGACTGTCGAGCCCGGTGTTGGCGATCAGACGATAGCCGCGCTCGACCAGCCCCGCCTCGCGCGCCGCCTGGCCGATCGCGCGGGTGAGGCTGACGATTTCTTCAACGCTCGCGCTCGCCGAGAAATCGTCCCAGCTGACATAGCGACCCTTCGGCACCGCGAGCAAATGCACCGGTGCCCAAGGCGCAATGTCGTGGAAGACGATGCTGTGCTCGTCCTCATAGACCCGGCGCGACGGGATCTCGCCGCGCACCAGCTTGGCGAAGATGTTGGCGTCGTCATAGGGCTGGGTGGCATCGACGGTCATCGGGCGGTCCTCACTCGGGTCGGAAGGAGAGCGGCAGCGGGCCGCCGCGCGCGGCCTTCTCGTCGAGCCCCGACACGCCCTCGCGCCGCGTCAGCTCGGCGCGAACCTCGTCGAGCGTCAACCCGGCGTCGGCGAGCAGCACCAGCAGGTGGTAGAGCAGGTCCGCCGCCTCGGGCACGATCGCGCGCTCGTCGCCGCGCAGCGCCGCGATCACGGTCTCAACGGCTTCCTCGCCGAGCTTCTGCGCGATGCGCGGCCGCCCCTTCGCGAACAGCGACGCGGTATAGGAAGAGGCAGGGTCGGCGCCGCGGCGCGAGGCAACCGTCGCGAAGAGCCGGTCGAGCGGGTCGGGCTGGTCCATGGTGCGCCGGGTGCCGTGCGAGACGCCGCTGGTCAAGTCGGGGCGGAGCCCCCTCAGCGACCGATCGCGCGCAGGCCGGTGTCGAGCTGCGCGCGCAGGTTGGCGACAACCTCGGGCGAGACGTCGGGTCGCGGCGCCGCGGCTCTGCCCCGGCGCAGTCGCGCGCGGTCCCGCTCGGGCGGCTCGACCACGCGCACGCGCACCGCGACGTGGCCGCGCGCGCGCACGCCGAGCAGTTCGGCCGCGCCGCGCGACAGGTCGATCAGCCGGTCGCGCACGAACGGGCCGCGATCATTCACCCGCAACAGGATCACGCGCCCGGTGTCGAGCGCGGTGACCTCGACGTAGCTGGGCAGCGGCAGCGTGGGGTGCGCCGCGGTCACCCATTTGGCGCGGAACCGCTCGCCCAACGCGGTGCGATTACCCGACTCGCCGCCGTACCAGCTGGCATAGCCAAGCATGTCGTAGCTCGGGTCGACTGCGGGCGTGTAGGTGACGCCGCGCACGACATAAGGGCGGCCGAGCCGCACCGGCGCGTCGCTCACCGGCCGATAGTGGCCGCCACAGCCGGCGAGCAGCGCCGCCAGCAGCGCCGCCCCCGTCGTGCGCCGTGCGGCTCGGCCCCATCCCGCCCGCACCGCGCCGCACCTCAATGTGCGCGCACCGGCACGCCCGCCGCTGCAAGCGCTGCGTGCGCCTCGGCGACCGTGGCCTGGCCGAAGTGGAAGATCGAGGCGGCCAACACCGCCGAGGCATGCCCCTCAGTCACCCCCGCGACGAGGTCGTCGAGCGTGCCCACCCCGCCCGAGGCCACCACCGGCACCTCGGTGCGATCCGCGATCGCGCGCACCAGCGCGAGGTCGTAGCCGTCGCGCGTGCCGTCGCGGTCCATAGAGGTGACGAGCAGCTCGCCCGCGCCCAGCTCGGCGAGGCGCAGCGCGTGCACCACCGCATCGATCCCGGTGGCGCGGCGTCCGCCGTGGGTGAACACCTCCCAGCCGTCGCCGACGCGGCGCGCGTCGACACTCGCGACGCAGCATTGGCTGCCGAACCGCTCGGCGATGTCGCTCACCAGCTCGGGGCGCGCCAGCGCGGCGGAATTGACCGCGACCTTGTCCGCGCCGGCGAGCAGCAAAGCGCGCGCGTCCTCGGCGCTGCGCACCCCGCCGCCGACGGTAAGCGGCATGAAGCAGACCGCGGCGGTGCGGCTGACGACGTCGAGCAGCGTGCCGCGCGCCTCGTGGCTGGCGGTGATGTCGAGGAAGCAGAGCTCGTCCGCGCCGGCGGCGTCATAGGCGCGCGCCTGCTCGACCGGGTCGCCGGCGTCGACCAGATCAACGAAGTTGACGCCCTTGACGACGCGGCCATCGGCGACGTCGAGGCAGGGGATCACGCGGGCACGGACGGTCATGCGTGCCGCTCATGCCGAAGCGGGCGGGCAAGGGCAAGCGCGCCACCGAAGTCGGTCAGCGCGGGGGTTCCTTGCAGCGCGCACGACGGCATCATTGCTTTTTTCGGCCGAGGAAGAGTCGGGCGATGCGATGCCGGCTTTGTGCGCTGCTAGTCATGCTGGCCAACCCGCGAGGCGCTTTTCCAACCGAGTGGCCGCACGAGCGCCGTACGATCACGCATTGGTCCTGGTTCCGCCAGCACGCATGGGAGGTTCAACTGGAGCAGGACAATCGTTTCTGGCTGCACGCGCCGCACGGACGACGCGGCGCGGCGCGCGGATTGGTCGCGCGCAGCGGTGTGGGTCAGGAACCGGCTTGTCCAGGCTGAGCTGTTCGCCGGCGAACGCCGGAGCCCGGGGTCACGCAGGGCAACAGCTCGCAACGTCCGGTTCGCCAGGCTCCCGCGCGCGCGGGCACGAGGAGCCGAACTACCGCTTCGCCGCCCGCGCGCCCGCTACGCCGCCGCCGCCACGCTCAGCGCCGCGGCCAGGTCGAGGCGGCCATCATACAAAGCGCGCCCGGTGATCACGCCCTCCACCCCGTCCCGCGCGTGCAGCGCCAGCACGTGGATGTCCGCGATTCCCGCCACCCCGCCGCTCGCGATCACCGGAATGTCGACCGCGCGCGCGAGGTCCACCGTCGCCTCGATGTTGGCGCCCTTGAGCAACCCGTCGCGGCCGACGTCGGTGAACAGCAGCGCCGCCACGCCCGCGTCCTCGAAGCGGCGCGCGAGCTCGACCACGCTGGTGGTGGAGACGTCGGCCCAGCCCTTGGTCGCGACCATGCCGTCGCGCGCGTCCACCGCCACCACCACGCCGCCGGGGAAGTCGCGCGCGGCGTCGCGGACGAACTCGGGGTCCTCCAGCGCGGCGGTGCCGATCACCACGCGCGCTACCCCCAGATCGAACCAGCGCTCGACGCTCTCGCGCGTTCGGATGCCTCCGCCGAGCTGGACGTGGCCGGGGAAGCGCGCGACGATCGCGCGCACCGCCTCGCCGTTGACGCTGGCGCCGGCGAAGGCGCCGTCGAGGTCGACGACGTGGAGGTGCGCCGCGCCCGCCTCGGCGAACAGCATCGCCTGTGCGGCGGGGTCGTCGCCGTAGACGGTGGCGCGCGCCATGTCGCCCTCGGCGAGGCGGACCACCTGGCCCTGCTTGAGGTCGATCGCAGGGAAGACGATGAGGGTCATGCGGGACTACTCGGCGAGATGGCAGGTGGATGGGGGCGCTGGGAGACGCGTTTGACCGGGACCACGCCTCCCCCACTCACCGCCATCATCCCGGACTTGGTCTGGAATCCACCGTGTCGCCAACTCAGCGGCCGGCGGCCGCGCGCAGGTGTGGATCCTGAAACGAGTTCAGGATGACGCCGCCGGCTGGACGAGGGCGACCGACTCGTTAACACCGCGCCGCTCACGGACGCCACGCCAGGAAGCGTTCCAGCAGTGCGAGGCCGTAGCGCTGGCTCTTCTCGGGATGGAACTGCACCCCCACCACAGTGTCGCGCGCCACCGCGGCGGTGACGGGGCCGGCATGATCGGTGGTCGCCACCACATGCGCGCCGTCAAAAGCGTAGCTGTGGAGGAAATAGGCCTCGCCCGGAACGATCAGCACGTGCTCGGCCTGCGGTACCACGTCGTTCCAGCCCATGTGCGGCACCTTGGCGTCGGTGCCGGCGACGTCGATCCGGCGCACCGTGCCGTCGATCCAGCCGAGCCCGGCGTGGCGGCCGAGCTCCTCGCCCGCGGTTGCGAGCAGCTGCATCCCGACGCAGATGCCGAGGAATGGCGCGCCCTGTTCGAGCACGCGGCGCTCGAGCGCGGGCACCAGCCCGTCGACCGCGCGCAACGCCGCGGCGCACGCGCCGAACGCGCCCACCCCCGGCAGCACGATGCGGTCGGCGCGCGCCACCGCGTCGGGGTCGGCGGTGACGACCAGGTCGGCGCAGCCGGCGGCGCGCAGCGCGTTCGCCACCGAGTGGAGGTTGCCCGCCTGATAGTCGATCAGCGCCAGCGTCATGCCAGCCACGCGCGGACCGGGTCGGCGGCGAAGCTGGCGTGGAATGGCACCACCTCCACGGTCGCCGCGCCAGCGGTGACGAACGGGTCGGTCGCGGCGATCGCCTCGGCCGCGGCACGGTCGCCGCGCACCACGATGACCCCGCCGCTGCGCGGCTCGCGCCGCCCCGCGACGAGGAAGGCACCCTCGGCGAAGCCGGCGTCGAGCCACGCAACGTGCGCGGCCATCAGCGAGTCGATCTCGTCGAGCGGGCGAACATAGCTCAGCAAGATCAGGCTCAGCTCGCCGCTGGCGCGAAAGCTGCTCACAGCGTGCCCTTGGTCGAGGGGATCACGCCGACCTTGCGCGGGTCGATCTCGATCGCCTCGCGCAGCGCGCGCGCCAGCCCCTTGAACGCGCTCTCGGCAATATGATGATTGTTGTCGCCGTACAGCGTCTCGACGTGGAGCGTGATCCCGGCATTCTGCGCGAAGCTGTGGAACCAGTGCTGGAACAGCTCGGTGTCCATCTCGCCCAGCCGGGTCTGGGTGAAAGCCGTCTTCCACACCAGCCACGGCCGCCCCGAGATGTCGAGCGCGACTCGGGTCAGCGTCTCGTCCATCGGAGACAGCGCGTCGGCGTAGCGGCGGATGCCGCGCTTGTCGCCGAGCGCCTGCGCCACCGCGCTGCCGAGCGCGAGCGCGCTGTCCTCGACGGTGTGGTGCTGGTCGATGTGGAGGTCGCCGTCGCAGTGGAGCGTGACGTCGATCAGCGAGTGACGCGCGAGCTGCTCCAGCATGTGATCGAAGAAGCCGACTCCCGTGTGGATGTCATATTGGCCGGTGCCGTCGAGGTCGACGGACACGCTGATACGGGTCTCGCTGGTGTCGCGGCGGAGCGTGGCGGTGCGCATGACGCCGGTCCATAACGCGCTGGACGGTCCAAGCAACCTTGACCGCTCGTCCCACCGCGCTACCCATAAGCGCATGAACGACATGCTGCCCGACAGCCAAATCCCCTATGACGAGATCGTGCAGGAAGCGCTGCGCGCCGTGGTAGGCCGCGTGCTGGGCGTGGTCGCCGAGACGGGCGGGCTGCCCGGCCAGCACCATTTCTACATTACCTTCAAGACCCAGGCCCCCGGCGTCGACATCCCGTCCCGCCTCGTCGAGCGCTTCCCCGACGAGATGACGATCGTGCTCCAGAACCGCTTCTGGGACCTCACGGTCGACGACGAGCGCTTCTCGGTAGGGCTCAGCTTCAATCAGGTGCCGTCGAAGCTGGTGATCCCTTATTCGGCGATCACCGGCTTCCACGACCCGGCGGTCAACTTCGAGCTGCGCTTCCAGGCGCAAGAGGGGCCGGGCGACGGCCCCGGCGGGCACGACCCGGCCGATAACGACGGCCCGCCCGCGAGCGGCGCGAGCGATGGCTCGAACGTCGTCGCCGTGGATTTCAAGCGAAAGAAGTGATCGAGCGAGTCGCCGCGCCCGACGCGGCGGTGCGCGCCGCGATCCTCGCGCCGCTGGTCGCGCACAACGACTCGGCGGTGGGGCAGATGCCGCGCGAGGAGATCGCACTGGTGCTCCGCGACGAGGCTGGGGCGATCGTTGGCGGTCTGTGGGGCGTGGCGAGCTATCGCTGGCTGTTCGTGCAATATCTCGCGCTGCCGCCCGAACGGCGCGGCCGCGGCGAGGGCCGCGCGCTGATGCTCGCCGCGGAGGTGGAGGCGACGCGGCTCGGATGCGTCGGCGTGTGGCTCGACACGTTCAGCTTCCAGGCACGCGGCTTCTACGAGAAGCTGGGCTACGCGATGTTCGGCGCGATCGACGATTACCCGCCGGGCGAGTCGCGCTACTTTCTGGCGAAGCGCATCGACTGAGAGCAGGCGAGACGGTCTGGGAGGCGCCGCACCCGGAGCCGAAGCGGCACCTCCATGAAATGTCGGTTGCCGGTACGAGGGCGCGGAGCCCGCACAACATGCCCGCCTTTACAGAAGCTTGCCTCACCCTCACCCGAACGCTGTCACCGCCCCGGCGATCACCGCATAGACCCGATCGAGATCGTCCGCCCCGATGCAATAAGGCGGCATGACGTACAGCGTGTCGCCGAGCGGGCGCAGCAGCACGTCGCGCTCGCGGAAGAAGGCCATCAGTCGCGGCGCGCGATCGGACAGATAGCCTGCCCCCTCCCCCAGCTCGAGCGCCGCGATCGTGCCCAGCGAGCGTGCGCCGCTTACGCCCGGCAGAGCGGAGAGCGCCGCCACGCGCTCGGCCTGCGCGTTCGCCAGCGCGACGATCCGCTCACGCACCGGCTCGTCACGCCAGACCGCGAGATTGGCGCAGGCGGCGGCGCAGGCGATCGGGTTGGCGGTGTAGCTCGACGAGTGGAAGAACATCCGCGCGCGATCGGTGCTGCGATGCGCTTCGAACAGCGGCTCGGTCGCCATCGTCACCGCCAGCGGTACCGCGCCACCGGTCAGCCCCTTGGAGAGGCACAGGATGTCGGGCACCACCCCGGCCTGCTCGCACGCCAGCAGCGTGCCGGTGCGACCCCAGCCGGTCATCACCTCGTCGGCGATGAAGAGCACGCCGTGGCGCGCGCAGATCGCGCGCATCGCGGCGAGCACCGCGGGCGGGTAGAACAGCATTCCGCCGGCGCCGAGCACCAGCGGTTCGACGATGAACGCCGCCGCGCCGCTGGCGCAGGCCTGCTCCAGCGCGTCGAGCGTCGCCTGCTCCGCCCCTCCGGCAGGGAACGGGATCGTGCCGACGTCGAACAGCAGCGGCGCATAGGGCCGGTTGAACACGCCGCGCGCGCCGACCGACATCGCGCCGATCGTGTCGCCGTGGTAGCTGTGCGCCATCACCAGAATGCGGTCGCGCGGCTCGCCGCACGCATGCCAGTAACCCAGCGCCATCTTCAGCGCGACCTCGACGCTGGTCGAGCCCGAGTCGGAGAAGAAGACGCGGGTCAGCTCCGCGGGCATGATCGCCGTCAGCGCGCGTGCCAGTTCCTCGGCCGGCGCGTGGGTCCAGCCGGCGAAGATGATCTGGTCGAGCCGCTCGGCCTGGTCGCGGATCGCGGCGACGATCCGCGGGTGGTTGTGGCCGTGCGTCGTCACCCACCAGGAGGAGATCGCGTCGATCACGCGACGCCCGTCGGCGGTATGCAGCGCCGCGCCCTCGCCGCGAGCGACGAGCGGTATCGGCTCGCCCAGACCGTGCTGGGTGAAGGGATGCCAGACGGGCGAACCGCTCATCGGAACGCCGCCACGTCGAACGCATCGGCAAAGGCCTCCGCCAGCGCGGCCGCGTCGAGCCGCGGCAGCAGCGGCAATCGGCCGAGCCGGCGCACGCGGCCGATCGCCGCGATCGTCGCCTCGCTGTCCTCCTGCGCGTCACCGACGAACGCGACGCCGAGCAGCGGCACGCCGCGCGCACGTAGCGCCTCGATCGAAAGCAGGCTGTGGTTGATCGTGCCCAGCGACGTGCGCGCCACCAGCACCGTGGGACAGCCCCAGCGCGCGATCTGGTCGGCAAACAGCCAGTCGCGGGTCAGCGGCACCAGCGCCCCACCTGCGCCTTCCACCACGAGATCGTCCTCGACCGCGGGTAGCGTCAGCCGCGCGGGATCGATCACGCCTCCATCGAGCTCGGCGGCGCGGTGCGGCGAGCAGGGCGTGGTGAGCCGATACGCCTCGGGGACGATCCGCGCGCGCTCGACGCCGAGCGACTCGACGCTGGCCGCGTCGCTGCCGTCGTCCAGCCCCGCCTGCACCGGCTTCCAGTAGATGGCGCCAAGCGCGACCGTCAGGGCCGCGGCGAACACCGTCTTGCCCACGCCGGTATCGGTGCCGGTCACCGCGATCACGCTCATCGCCGCGCCTCCGCCACCGCGTCGGCGAGCGAGTCGATCTCGGCCGCGCCGACGTGGAGCGTCAGCGACAGCCGCAGCCGAGCGGTCCCGGCCGGCACGGTCGGCGGACGGATCGCGCGCACATCGAAGCCGGCACGCTGCACCGCGGCGGCGAGGTCGAGCGCGGCGCGATCGTCGCCGACCAGCAGCGGCATGACTTGGGTCCCCGTTACGGTCGCACCCAGCGGCCCGAGCCGCGCGCCCGCGTGCGCGATCAGCGCGTGCAGCCGCTCGCGCCGTTCGGGCTCGTCGGCGAGCATCGTCAGCGCGGCGCGTGCGACCGCGGCGGCAAGCGGCGCCGGTGCGGTCGAGAAGATGAAGGGGCGCGCGCGTGCCACCAGGAAGTCGCGCACCAGCCGCGAGCAACACAGCAGCGCCCCCTCGCAGCCGAGCGCCTTGCCGAAGGTCTTGAGCGTGATGACATTTTCGCGCCCGTCGAGCGTGTCGGCGAAGCCCCGTCCGTCGTCACCCCACACGCCGGTGGCGTGCGCCTCGTCGATCACCAGCATGGCGGCGTGGCGTTCGGCGACCGCGGCGAGATCCGCGAGCGGAGCGCGATCGCCGTCCATGCTGTACAGGCTCTCCACTGCGATCCACGGCGTGCCGCTGCCGCCGCGGGTGCGCCATGCGGCGATCACCGAATCGACCGCGTTCGCGTCATTGTGCGGGGCGGCGACGGTCTCGGCGCGGCCGAGCCGCATTCCGTCATGGGCGCTTGCGTGGACGAGCGCGTCATACACCAGCAGGTCACCCGATTGGGGCAGCGCCGCGAACAGCGCGGTGTTGGCAGCATAGCCGCTGCCGAAGAACAGCGTCGCGGCGCTGCCGAAAAAACGCGCGCCTTCCGCCTCCAGCGCTTCATGTTCGGTGTCGTTGCCACGCAGCAGCCGCGAGCCGCCAGAGCCGAGCGCAACGCCGCGCTCCAGCGCCGCCGTCGCCGCCGCGCGCAACCGCGGTGCCGTGGCCAGTGCGAGATAGTCGTTCGACGAGAAGTCCACGCCGCGACGTGGTGCGAGCGTACGGAGCCGGTCGCGCGCGGCGAGCGCGGCGAGATGATCACGGTGCGAGGCGAGCAGCATCGCCGCGCCTATAGGTCCTGAGGGCGGGAAAAGACCAGCCGGCGCGGCGAGCCACAACTGCGGCGAGACGCGGCACGACGCGGCGTGCGCGACGTTGTCTGCGGTATGACACGACGCCCTTACCCTGCCGCCGCGCCCGCGCTCGCCGCGATTGCCGTCGCGGGCGTGCTCGCCGGCTATGTTTACGCCAGCCGGCGCCCCGCCGCACCCGCCACCTATCCGCCGCTCGACGCGCCCAAGCCGTTCGCGGAGAATATCTGGCTGGTCGACAGCGGGCCGATACACGCCGGCGGCCTCACGCTGCCGGTGCGCATGACCGTGGTCCGGCTCGACGACGGCGCGCTGCTGCTCCACTCGCCCACGCCTTATACGCCGGCGCTCGCGACGGCGCTGGAGGCGCTGGGTCCAATCCAGCACCTGGTCGCGCCCAACGTGGCACACTGGACCTATCTGCCGCGCTGGCAGCGCGCCTTCCCGCGCGCGACTTTGTGGGTCGCACCGGGCCTCGCCGAGCGCGCGCAGGTGCGTCGCGCCGGATTGCGGATCGACTCGGTGCTGGGCGAAGAGGCACCGCCCGCCTGGGCGAGCGCGATCGACCAGGGCGTGGTCGAAGGCGGAGCGGGCTTCCGCGAAATCTGGTTCCTCCACCGCGCCACGCGCACGCTGATCCTCACTGACCTGGTGCAGAACCTCGAGCCGGCGCGGCTGCCCGCGATCACCGCGCTCGTCGCCCGCGCGACCCGCGGCACCGCGGGTACCACGCCGCTCTACCTGCGCGTGGCGCTGCGGCTCGGCGGCGAGCCGATGCGCGCGGCGATCCGTGCGATGGTGGCGCTGGCGCCCGAGGGCGTGGTGATGGCGCACGGCGCACCGTTCGCGAACGGTGGCGCGGCGCGCCTCAGGGGTGCGTTCGCCTGGGTGTAGACGACGCTCAGTCGAAGCGGACGATCGCCTTCAGCACCGTGTCGGCCGCGTCGATCAGTTCGGGCAGTCGTCGCGGCAGGTCCGCTGCCTCGACGCTGTGGCTGTGGAGCGCCTCGGTGGCGATCGTACCGTCCCGGATAGCGGCGATCACGCGCGCGAAATCGGCGGCCAGCGCGTTGCGGCTGGCGATGAGCGTCGTCTCGCGCCTGTGGAACTCCGGGTCGGCGAAGACCAGGTCGCCCTTGACCACGCTCACCAGCACGTAGCTGCCGCCGTGCGCGACCTGATGGAGCCCGTCGCACATCGCCGCGAGATGGCCCGTCGCGTCGAACACCGTTTCGAAGAAGTCGCCGCCGGTCATCGCCGCGAAGCGCGCCTGCGCCGCGCCGTCGGCGAGCACCAGCGAGTCGAAACCGAAGTCGTGCGCGGCGCGATCCAGCCGCGGCTGGCGCGTGTCGCATAGCGTCACCGCGGCACCGTCCAGCCGCGCGAACAGAGCGGTGGCGAGGCCGATCGGCCCCGCCCCCTTCACCAGCACGCTACTTCCCGCCCGCAGCCGCGCGCGCGCCACTGCATGCGCGCCGATCGCGAGAAATTCGACCATCGCCGCCTGCTCCGGCGCGAGTCCGGTGGCGTCGATCACGGCGCGCTCGGGCACCGCGATCAGCTCGGCCATGCCGCCATCGGTGTGGACGCCGAGCACCGCGATGTGGGCGCAGCAATTGGGCTTGCCGGCGCGACAGGCGACGCAATGCCCGCAGGCGAGGTAGGGATTGATCGTCACGGTCTGGCCGGGACGATAGGCGGAGCCCGGCGGCGCCTCGACCACCTCGCCGGCAAGCTCGTGCCCCATGACCCGGGGATAGCTGAGAAACGGCTGGTTGCCCGCATAGATGTGGTAGTCGGTGCCGCACAGGCCGACGCGCCGTATCCGCACCAGCAACTCGTCGCTCGCGCGCGTCGGCGATTCACGCTCGGCGACGCGCAGCGCCAGCGGTCGGTCGCAGATGATCGTCAGCACGGCGCCGGACTTCCTCGTAGGCGGTTGATCTTGCACCTATGAAATACCCCTCGCGCACGTGCAATCATATTTCGGTCGCGGGCTGGGACTGGGCACAGCCGGTCGGCGACGACCGCTCGCAGGCATACAGCGGCGTCGAGGGCCCACTTACCCGTGCTCGATCTAAGGCGGGGAGTCGTCAGCGGCGCGGCTGGGTTTCTCATCCTTCCGTCGCTCCCGAGGCATGGCCGCGCCGAGCCCACCGCGTCGCGTAAAAAACGGTCCCAACGACTTCATCCCGTCGCAGACCGACGTCATGGCAACGCTAGCCTACAATCTCCACTGCGATCAATTCATACGAACCTCTCTGTCTCAAGATGTACAACAACAACGCTTTACACACCAAAACCGCGCACCTCACGATTTGCAATTAATTCTCATGGTGAAGATGACATCACTCACCGCAAAGTCAATCACCGCAGAAGTTTGTCTTCACATCCGCTCAAAGTGATTTCTAATTCAAGACATGATATACGGCCTACCGCGGAAGGGAGGTGCCTCAAACGATCAGTGGAGCACCCCCATGGCTCTTGCCAAGAAAAGTAGCATTGTGACGTCTAGCAGCAGCGTGCACGAGGGGGGCTCGCGTAACGCGGCGCTCTCCATCAACAGCGTGCGGCTCACCGCAGAGGCGGAGAAGCGCAAGGCACGCACCTTCGCGCGCCAGCAGAAGACATCGAGATCCTCGCCTCGGACATCGACAGCCGCGCGCTGGCCGACGCGCGCGCCGGCGTCTACGGCGAGCGCGCGCTCCACCGCCTGCCGCCGGCGCTGAAACAGCGCTACTTCACGCCGCACGGCGACGGCTATCGCATCTGCGACGCGCTGCGCGGCTCGATCGACTTCACCCAGGTCAACGTGGCGGATGCCGCGACGATGCGGCGCTATCGCGACATCGACGTGATCTTCTGCCGTAACATGCTGATCTACTTCGATGAGGTCTCACGCCGTCAGGCAGTGGAGACGCTCTACGACAGCCTTCGACCAGGCGGTGTGATCTGCCTCGGCCATTCCGAGAGCATGAGCCGCATGTCGTCCCTGTTCGCACCGCGCCGTTTCGGCACCACGATCCTCTACCAGAGACCCGTCGATCATGACTGAGCCGCATCCTCACGGCAAACGCATCCTCGTCGGCGACGACGGGATGACGACGCGCCTCTATTATCGCTCGGTGTTCGAGAGCGCCGGCTTCGTTGTCGACGAAGCGGCAAACGGGCTTGAAGGGCTGGAGCGCGCGCTGGTCGCGCCGTTCGATCTGCTCGTCGTCGACGTCAACATGCCCAAGATGGACGGCTATGCATTGATCGAGCGGCTGCGCGCCGACGCCGCTGGCCAGGCAGTACCCATTGTCACGATCAGCACCGAGGCGGGCGCGGGCGACGCCGAGCGCGCGCTCGAGGCCGGCGCCAATCTCTACCTGGTCAAGCCCGCCGCGCCCGCCGCGCTGCTTCATTTCGCCGCGCTGATGACGGGAGTGGTGGCATGAGCGACCTGCTATTGACGCGCTTCGTCGAGGAGGCGCGCGAGCTGCTCCAGGCCGCCGCGGCCGGCCTGCTCGTGCTCGAGCGCGCGCCCGATGACGACGCTGCGATTAACGAGGTGTTCCGCGCGGTCCACACGCTCAAGGGCTCGTCCGGGCTCTTCGACGCCGCCGCATGACGCGGCTGGTCCATGCCGGCGAGGACCTGCTCGCCGCGGTGCGCGCGGGCGAGTTCACGCTGAACTCGCGAGTAGTGGACGAACTGCTCGACAGCTTCGATCAGGTCAGTGCCTTCATCGACCAGCTGGCGCGCGACGGTCGGCTCGCCGCCGATGCCGAGCGCATCGCCGCGCACCATGCCGCCCTCCTGCGCGCGCATCTCGGCACGGCGTCGGGCGGCACGCCGCCGCCCGCACCCGGCGCTGACGGTCGCCCCGGCCGACTGGCTCGCCGACTTCGATGCCGCCGCGCTCGCCGTCGCGGCGGCGCGCCGCGCCGCGGGCGACGCGATCCTGGTGTTGCGCTACGAGCCCGACCCCGCCTGTTTCTATGCCGGAAGCGACCCAGTGGCGGCGATCCAGCAGCTGCCCGAGCTGATCGGCCTCGCGATCCAACCGCGTGAGCCGTGGCAGCCCGGCCCCGACTTCGACCCGTATGGCTGCAATCTGCGCCTGATCGCGCTGACCGCGGCGACGCGCGAGGCGGCCGAGGAGGCGATGGCCTATGAGCTGGACCGATGCGCGCTGCGGCTGCTGGCGGGCGGCGACGCGGTCGAGGTCACCGCACCGGCGCCGGCAGCCGCACTCGGCGCGGCGGCGGCCGTGGCCGATAGCTCGCCGGTGCGCGTGCTGGTGGCGACGCAGCTGCGGCTGCTCGCGCGATCCGGCTATGACCCGGTACGGCTGAGCTCGGTCGCGGCGGTGATCGGCAACGCTCTCCGCAGCCTCGGCCATCACCTGCTCGCCGATGCGTGGCAGGCGGTCCTGGCCGAGGCGCATGCCGCGCACGACGTCGCACCTTTGCTCGGCTTTCTCGCCACGCTCGACCCGCTCGCCGATGCCGAGCCAGCGCAGGACGCGGCCGCCGCGGCGCCGCCGCGCGTGCCCCAGCCGCCGCGCGCCACCGCCGTCGCGGAGGCGCCCGCGCCGACGCGCACGCTGCGGGTCGACCAGGCCAAGATCGACTCGCTGATGACGCTGATCGGCGAGCTGGTCGTCTCCAAGAACGCACTGCCGTTCCTCGCCAAGCGCGCCGAGGAGATCCACGGCTCGCGCGAGATGGCGCGCGAGATCAAGGAGCAATATGCGATCATCGATCGGCTGACGCAGGAGCTGCAGGGCGCGATCATGCAGGTGCGCATGCTGCCCGTAGCCGAGATCTTCGACCGCTTTCCGCGGCTGGTGCGCGACCTCGGGCGGCGGCTCGACAAGCAGGTCGAGCTGGTCGTCGAGGGGCAGGACACCGCCGCCGACAAGACGATCATCAAGGCGCTTGGCGATCCGCTTCTCCACGTCGTGCGCAACTCGCTCGACCACGGCATCGAGCTGCCCGAGACTCGCCTGGCCGCGGGCAAGGCGGCTGCGGCGACGCTGCGACTGCGCGCGTTCCAGGACACCGACAGCGTGATCGTCGAGGTCAGCGACGACGGACGCGGCATCGATCCCGCCGCGATCCGCGACGCCGCGGTGAGCAAGGCGATCGTCACGCGCGAGGCGGCCGACCGGCTGAGCGATCAGGAAGCGGTCAACCTGATCTACCGTCCCGGCTTCTCCACCGCGGCCGAAGTCTCTGATCTGTCGGGGCGCGGCGTCGGCATGGACGTGGTGCTCAGCACCGTGCACAGATGGGCGGACGTGTCTCGGTCCAGTCGCAGCTCGGCCATGGCACCACCACGCGGCTGACGCTGCCGCTCAGCATGGCGGTGACCCGCGTGATGGTCGTCGACATCGCAGGCAGCCTGTACGGCATCCCCATGGACCTCGTCGTCCAGACCGTGCGGCTGCGGCAGGAGGCGATCCAGCGCGTCGGTCGCGACGAGGTGTTCGTGCTGCGCGACGCGATTGTACCGCTGGTGCGGATGGCACAGCGGCTCGGGGCGGGCGACGCGGCGCGCATGCCGGGCGAGCGCGGCGAGGCGGTGCTGGTGTGCCGCGTCGCCGGCGAGACGATCGGCCTCGTCATCGACGATTTCCGCGAGGGCATGGACGTTATCCTCACCCCGATGGACGGGCTGCTCGCCGCGGTGCCGGGCTATTGCGGCACCGCCCTCCTCGGCGACGGGCGTGTGCTGCTCATCCTCCACCTCAAGGAGCTGCTGTGATGCCGATCCGCTACACCCGCGCGCGCGCATATCGAACAGCGCTGCGCGGTCGAGGAGGCGATGGAGTTGGTCGCCTTCCTCGCCGAGAGGCCCACGGCCAGCGTGTCGCTGGTGCACTGCACCGGCATGCACAGCGCGCTGGTCCAGGTGCTGCTCGCCTGGCGAGACCAGCCTTGCGGTGCACAAGGCCGGGAACGGTGAGCAGGCGCTCGAGCTGCTCAGCGGCGGGCTCAAGCCCGCGATGATCCTGACGGACCTCAACATGGGATCGCTGAGCGGGATCGACCTGGTCCGCGCCGCGCGCCAGCTTCCCGGTCTGGGCTTCACGCCGATCGTCCTGCTCACCACCGAGTCGGCGCAGGACATGCGCAACGTCGCCAAGGCGGCGGGTGCGACCGGCTGGCTTACCAAGCCGGTCGAGGCCGAGGCATTGCTCAAGATCGTCCGCAAGCTGGTACCCTCGGCCTGAGCCGACGCCGGGAGGAATGACGCGATGCTGCACATGGTAGCGCCAGACGCCGGACAGCGGACCGAGACGACGGTGCCCGCCGCCGTGCTGGCGGCGCTGGCGGCCGAACTCGACCGCCATTTCGTCGAGGCTGGCCGTACGCTCGCAAGCGCGGTCGGCGCGGTGCAGCGCGTGATCGGCGCGCTCGACGGCGTGACCCACGCGATCGATGCCGAGGCGGCGACCGAATCGGTCGCCGATCTGCGTGCGGTCGCGCAACGGCTCACCACCCTGCCGGCGGCGCAGGCGGAGCGCGACGCCGAGCTGAGCGCGATCGCGACCCAGCTCGGCGTGATCCGCGCCCGCGTGCTGGAGATGCGCGACACGCTGCGGCTCCTCGAGATCTACGGCCCCAACATCAAGATCGCCGCCTCGGGCGAGGCGGTGTTCGTCGACTTCGTCGACGGCATGTTGCATCGATTGCAGCAGGGCGAGCAGCATATCGCCCACATCCTCGCCGAGCTGAGCACGCTCGCCGCCGGGATCACGCGCGGCAGCGCCGCCTCGACGCGGCTGCTCGCCGAGGGCGCAAAGGTGGTGCCCGAGGTTCCCGACCGGCTCGAGCATGACGCCGCGGCGCTGGATGGTTACCGCGAGACGCTGCGCCGCGGCGCGGCCGAGCTCGCCGCGGCGGCGCGCACCGTGGCGAAGCGGGTCGGCTCGGCACTTCACGCGCTCCAGGTCGGCGACAGCACGCGGCAGCGGATCGAGCATGTCGCGGCGACCCTGGCCTACGCCGACGTCGCCGAGCGCGATGGCGACGCCGGCGTGGGCGCCCATCTGCGCGCGCTGGCCGCGGCGCAGACCCTCTCGCTGGCGGCCGATTTCGCCGCCGGCGCGGCGCAGCTGGGCGACGCGCTCCGTGCGATCGGCGACGAGACGGAACGGCTGCTCACGCTGAACGCGGCGATGGCCGAAGGCGACGGCGGCGACCCGTTGGGTGAGCTGGATCGCGACGTCGCGGCGGTGAGCGCCCTGACCGAACAGCTACATGACGCCGATCGCGACACCGACGCGCTCGTGCGGCTGACCACCGACTCGCTCGACGGCCTGGCGCAGCGCTGCGACGGCCTGCGCCTGATCCGACGCGACGTCGGCGACATGGCGGTGAACACCCGGCTGCTGTGTCGTCGGTTTGGCGTCATGGGGCGCGCGGTGGCAGTGGTTGCGGTCGAGGTGGGAACCTGCGCGACACAGCTGGACCGCGCCACCGCGGCGATCACCGGCGCGCTGGAAGCCATGTCCGCGAGCGGCGCGACGATCGCGGCGTCGCATCGCTCGCGCGGCGGTGCCACCGGCCATCGGCTCGCGCTCGCCGCCGAGGTGATCCGTGAGGGCCATGCCACCAGCGAGCGCGGCATACGCGACGGCGAGGGCGAGGCGCGCGCGCTCATCGCCGAGCTGCGCGCCGCCAACGCGGTGCTGGAGCGCCCGCTCGCGCTCGCCAGCGAGGTCGCCGCGATCGGCGAGCAGCTCGGCGCGCAGGGTATCCGGGTCGCCGACACATTGCCCGGTGCGGGAGACGCGGCGCTGCGCGCGCTGCTCGACCAGGTCGCCGCGAACTACACGATGGCGGCGGAGCGCGACGTCCACACCGGCTTCCTGCTGCCCGGCATGGAGCCGCTCACCGAGGAGTCGGAGGAAGAGGACGGGCTGTTCTGAGCGACGCCAGCGCCGGCCGCCCTTAATAAGCGCGGCCGACCAGCACGCGTTCCACCGCCGGCGCGTCGGTGAAGACGCAGGTGCCGTCCGCCGGCGCCTGATTGCTCGGTGCGTTGCGCAGCGTCAGCTTGAGCGCCTTGAGCTTCTCCACCACCGCGTCGAGTGCGGCACCGGTCGGGCGCGCCCATTGCACCTCAAGCCAGCCTGGGTTGCGCACCTCGGGCGCGAAATGCGCCGCCACCGCGGCCCAGTCGGCCGCCGGGGTGATCCCCGCGCGCAGCCGCGCCGCGGCCTCCTCGTACAACGCCTGCTGGACCGCTTCGAGCAGTGCGGGCGCCCCGGCGACGAGCGCGTCGCGCGGCATCGCCACGCTGTCGAGCTTGCCGTCGGCGCGGTACAGCCGGTCCCGGCGGATCAGCGAGACGTTGCCCGCCGCCATGTCGCGTCCGCCGACTTCGATCACCAGCGGCGCGCCCTTCTTCACCCAGCCCCAGCGCTTGGTGGTCGACTTCACCGGCTTGAGATCGAGCAGCGCGCGCAGCGGCTCGCCGAGCGCGCTCTGCCGCGCCAGCGCCTGCTGCAGCGCGCGGCAATAGGCCACCAGCGGCTCGTCCTCGGGCGTGTCGCGCAGCATCGGTACGATCACCACCTGCCACGGCGCGACACGCGGCGGCACGCGCATCCCGTCATCGTCGCCATGGACCATGATCAGCGCGCCGATCGTCCGCGTCGACACGCCCCAGCTCGTCGTGTTCGCCAGCTCCAGCTCACCCGCGTTGTTCTGGAAGCGGATGTTCTGCGCGCTGGCGAAATTGGTGCCGAGAAAGTGCGAGGTGCCCGCCTGGAGCGCCTTGCCGTCCTGCATCATCGCCTCGATCGAATAGGTCGCGACGGCGCCGGGAAAGCGCTCGTTCTCGGGCTTCTCGCCCGCGACCACCGGCAGCGCGAGGTCGCTCTCGGCGAAGTCGCGATACACTTCGAGCATGCGCAGCGTCTCCTCGCGCGCCTCCTCGGCGGAGGCGTGCGCGGTATGCCCCTCCTGCCAGAGAAACTCGGCGGTGCGCAGGAACATGCGCGTGCGCATCTCCCAGCGGACGACATTGGCCCATTGATTGATCAGCACCGGCAGGTCGCGCCACGACTGCACCCAGCGCGCGAAGGCATGGCCGATCACCGTCTCCGAGGTCGGCCGGACCACCAGCGGCTCCTCCAGCTTGGCCTCGGGGTCGGGCACCAGCCCGCCCTTGCCGTCGGCGATCAGCCGGTGGTGAGTGACCACCGCCATTTCCTTGGCAAAGCCTTCGACGTGCGCGGCCTCCTGCTCGAAATAGGAGAGCGGGATGAACACGGGGAAATAGCAATTTTCGTGGCCCGTTGCCTTGATGCGGTCGTCGAGCAGGCGCTGGATCCGCTCCCAGATGCCATAGCCCCACGGCCGGATCACCATGCAGCCGCGCACCCCCGATTCCTCGGCCATGTCGGCCTCGGCGATGACGGACTGATACCAGGCGGCGAAATCGGCCTCGCGCGTGACGGGAAGAGCGTGCTTGATCATGCGTGGCGCTTAGTCCGGGAGGGCAGCGGTTGCCAACCGTATCGAAGGTCGCGGCTCGCTTCAGACCGCCAACTCGCTACAGGCCAGCGGGTGGCATCCGATCGTATCCTCCTCGCCGTCGCGCTGCGGCTCACCTCGGTGGCGCTGTTCGCGCTGATGAACACCTGCATCAAGCTGGCCGAGGCCGGTGGCGCACACCTCGCCGAGATCCTCTTCTGGCGCCAGTGCGGTGCGGCGCTGCTCGTCACCGCTGTGGTGGGCCTCGGACCCGGGTTCGCGACGCTGCCGACGCGGCGCTTCGGTGCGCATCTGGCACGCGCCGTCGTGGGCCTGATCTCGATGGCGTTCACCTTCTACACGCTGACCGTGCTGCCGCTCGCCGAGGCGACGACGATCGGCTTCTCGATGCCGATCTTCGCGACGGTACTGGGTGCGCTGGTGCTGAAGGAGCCGACCGGTTGGCGCCGATGGGCGGCGGTGGCGGTCGGCTTCACCGGCGTCGTCATCGTGGCGCAGCCCGGCGGCCATGAGATCCCGCTCCACGGCGCGCTGAGCGGTCTGCTCGCCGCGGTGCTGACCGCGGTGGTGACGATCCTGCTGCGCACGATCGGGCGCACCGAGAAGCCGCTCACCACCGTCTTCTGGTTCTCGACGCTCTCGCTGCTGCCGCTCGGCATCGCCTATGCGATCTGGGCACAGCCGCATACGCCGTGGCTCTGGCTGGTGCTCGTTACGTGCGGGCTGTTCGGCGGCGCGGCGCAGGTGGCGATGACGAGCTCGCTGAGCTTCGGGCCGGTCTCGGCGGTGGTACCGATGGACTATACGTCGCTGCTCTGGGCGACGTTGCTCGGCTGGTTGGTGTTCGACCATCTCCCCGATCGAGCGACCTGGCTGGGCGCGCCGGTGATCGTCGCGGCGGGGCTGTATATCGTGTGGCGCGAGCACGTCCGCCGCCGCGAGGAAACGCGGCAGGCGATGGCGCAGGGGATCGCGTGAGAGGCGCCAGCTCAGCACGAGCGGAGCGAGGCTATCTCCGTCCGTGCTGAGGGGGGGGCCGAGTTGTCGACGCCTCGTCTCGGGGCGCCCGGCTATTCCGCCGCCTGCGCCTCCGCCAGTTTCGGCTTCCACACCAGCACCGGCTTGCGCGCCGCGAGCGTCTCGTCGAGGCGCGCGCGCGGGGCGAAATGCGGCGCGGTCTTGAGCGACTCGTCGCCCGCCTTGGCACGCTCCGCCACCGAGCGCAGCGCGCCGATGAACTGATCCAGTGCCGCCTTGCTCTCGGTCTCGGTCGGCTCCACCAGCATCGCGCCGTGGACGACCAGCGGGAAGTACATGGTCATCGGGTGATAGCCCTCGTCGATCAGTGCCTTGGCGATGTCGATCGTGGAGAAGCCCGGCGCCAGCCCGCGATCCGAGAAGATCGCCTCGTGCATGCACGGGCCCGAGCCGGCAAACGGCGCGTCGAGCGTGTCCTCCAGCCGGCGCAGCACGTAATTGGCGTTGAGCACCGCGTCCTCGGCGACCTGGCGCAATCCGTCGGCGCCGTGGCTGAGGATGTAGGTCAGCGCGCGCGTGAACATCCCCATCTGGCCGTGGAAGGCGACCATGCGGCCGAAGCTGTCGGCGTGATGCGCGTCCGCATTCTCCTCCTCGACGAGGCGGAACTGGTCGCCGTCGCGCTCGACGAACGGCAGCGGCGCGAACGGGGTGAGCGCCTCGGAGAACACCACCGGTCCCGAACCCGGGCCGCCGCCGCCGTGCGGGGTGGAGAAGGTCTTGTGCAGGTTGATGTGCATCGCGTCGACGCCGAGGTCGCCCGGACGGACACGCCCGACGATCGCGTTGAAATTGGCACCGTCACAGTAGACGTACCCGCCCGCAGCGTGAACCGCGTCGGAGATCGCCTTGAGGTCGCGCTCGAACAGGCCGCAGGTATTGGGATTGGTGATCATCACCCCGGCCACGTCCGGGCCGAGCCGCGCCGTGAGCGCCGCGGTATCGACGCGACCCTCGGCGGTGGCGGGGATGTCCTCGACGCTGAAGCCGGCGAAGGCAGCCGTGGCGGGGTTGGTCCCGTGCGCCGATTCGGGCACGAGGATGACCTTGCGGTGCCCCTCGCCGCGCTTCGCCAGCGCGGCCTTGATCGCGAGGATGCCGCACAGCTCGCCGTGCGCGCCCGCCTTGGGGCTCATCGCTACCGAGTGCATGCCGGTGAGCGTGACGAGCCAATGCGCGAGCTGGTGGATCACCTCCAATGCGCCCTGCACCGTGTCGATCGGCTGGAGCGGGTGAACGTCGGCAAAGCCCGGCAGCCGTGCCATCTTCTCGTTGAGCCGCGGGTTGTGCTTCATCGTGCACGAGCCGAGCGGAAAGAGGCCGAGATCGATCGCGTAATTCTGCCGGCTTAGCCGCGTGTAATGGCGCACCGTCTCGGGCTCCGAAAGCCCCGGCAGCCCGATCGGGTCCTTGCGCGTCAGACCGCCCAGCCGCGAGCCGGCGACGTCGCCGGCGGCGAAGTCGACGCCCGTGGTCTGATCGTCGCCGATCTCGAAGATCAGCGGCTCCTCCAGCATCAGCGCCTTGTTGCCGGTGAAGGTCGCGCCCGCCGCGTCGCCGCGGCCAGCGGGCGCGGTCGGCTTCCAGCCGCTCTGGTTGATCGTCATGCCAGCACCTCCGTCAGCGCCGTCGCCAGCGCCTCGATATCCTCGTCGGTCACCGTCTCGGTCACCGCCACCACCAGGCCGTTCTCCAGCGCCGCCTCGCCCGGATAGAGCCGCCCGAGCGACACGCCCGCGAGCACGCCGCGCTCCGCCAGCGTGCGCACCACCGGCCGCGCCTCCTGCCCGAGGTCGAGCGTGAACTCGTTGAAGAAGGCCTCGTTGATCACGCGCACGCCGGGCACTTGCGCGAGTCGGTCGGCGGCACGGCAGGCCGCGGCGTGGTTGACCCCGGCGAGCCGGCGCAATCCCGCCTCGCCCAGCAGGGTCATGTGGATCGAGAAGGCCAGCGCACACAGCCCCGAGTTGGTGCAGATGTTGCTGGTGGCCTTCTCGCGGCGGATATGCTGCTCGCGGGTCGAGAGCGTCAGCACGAAGCCGCGGCGCCCGTCGGCGTCGATCGTCTCGCCGCACAGCCGGCCGGGCATCTGGCGAACGTATTTGTCCTTGCAGCCGAACAGCCCGACGTACGGCCCGCCGAACTGGAGCCCGACGCCGAGCGACTGGCCCTCGCCAACGACGATGTCCGCGCCCATCTCGCCCGGCGCACGCAGCGCCCCCAGCGCAACCGGCTCGGTCACCACCGCGATCAGCAGCGCCTTGTTCGCCTGGCACGCCTCGGCGAGCGGGGTCAGATCGGCGACGCGGCCGAGGATGTCGGGATATTGCACAACGACGCACGACGTGTCGGCGTCGATCGCCGCGATCAGCTGGTCGACGTCGGTCGCAGCGGTCAGCGCGGGCGCGCCGGTTGCGAGCAGGTCGCCGGTGTAGCGCGCCATCGTCTTGGCGACCGACACATAATGCGGGTGCAGCCCGGACGAGAGCAGCGCCTTGCCGCGCCGCGTGATCCGCCGCGCCATCCCGATCGCCTCCCAGCAGGCGGTCGAGCCGTCGTACATGCTGGCGTTGGCGACGTCGGTTCCGAGCAGGCGCGCGACCTGCGTCTGGAACTCGAACAGCATCTGCAGCGTGCCCTGCGCGATCTCGGGCTGGTAGGGGGTATAGGCGGTGAGGAATTCGCCGCGCTGGATCAGATGGTCCACCGAGGCCGGCACGTGGTGGCGATAGGCGCCGGCGCCGAGGAAGAAGGGCACCTCGCCCGCCACGACATTCTTGCGTGCCAGCGCGGTCATGTGGCGCTCGACCGCCAACTCGCTGGCGTGAAGCGGCAAGTCGCGCACGGGGCCGTCGAGCCGCGCGGGTTCGGGTACGTCGACGAACAGGTCATCGACCGAGGAAGCGCCGATCACCGCCAGCATGTCGCTGCGGTCGGCCGGGGTGAGCGGTAGGTAGCGCATGGTCTGGTCTCTCCCGCTTCCCCTCAGGGAAGGGTTGCTCCCCTCCCGTCCGGGAGGAGAGTCACATCACAATTTGGCGACGAAGGCGGCGTAGGCGGTCTCGTCCATCAGCGCCTCGAGCTCGCTCGGATCGCTGAGCGTCAGCTTGAAGAACCAGCCTTCGCCTTCCGGGTCCGAGTTGACCAGCGAGGGCTCCTCGGCGAGCGCGGGATTGCCCTCGGTCACCGTGCCCGACACGGGCGCGTAGACGTCAGAAGCGGCCTTGACGCTCTCGACCACCGCGGCCTCGTCGCCCTTGCCCAGGCTGCGACCCGAATCCGGCGCCTCGACGAAGACGATGTCGCCGAGCTGCCCCTGCGCATAGTCGCTGATGCCGACCGTGCCGGTCTGGCCGTCGACCTCGATCCACTCGTGGTCCTCGGTGAAATAACGGCTCATCTCACTTCACTCCTCGGAAGTAACGGTGGGGAACGAATGGCATGGCGGTTACGGTGGCGCGGTGCGGCTTGCCGCGCTGCGACAGCGTCACGCCGGTGCCGGGCGCGGCAAGCGCGGCGGGAACATAGGCCATCGCGATCGGCGCCCCCACACTCGGCGCGAAGCCGCCGCTGGTGACGCGGCCGACAATCGCGCCGCCGTCGTCGACCACGGTCGCACCCTCGCGCACCGGCTGGCGCCCCTCGACGAGCAGCCCGACGCGGCGCAGCGCGGGTCCCGCCTCGCGCTCGGCGAGCACACGCGCGGCGCCGGGGAAGTCGGCGGCCTCGCGGCGGCGCTTGGCCAGCGCGAAGCCGAGGTCGGCCATCACGGGCGTCGTGGTAGGGTCGAGATCGTGGCCGTAGAGCGGCAGCCCCGCCTCGAGCCGCAGCGAGTCGCGCGCGCCGAGACCGATCGGCTTGATCTCGGGCTGCGCCACCAGCGCGTCGGCGAGCGCCACCGCCGCCTCCGCGGGAACCGAGATCTCGACGCCGTCCTCGCCGGTATAGCCCGAGCGGCTGATCCACAGCGCATGGCCCTGCCAGTCGAATGCACCCGCCTGCATGAACACCAGGGCGTCGACGCCTGGGATCAGCCGCGCCACCGCGGCGACCGCCTCCGGTCCCTGGACAGCGAGCAGTGCATGCTCCTCCATCAGATTGAGCGTGATCTCGTCGGGCAGGCGCTCGATCATGTGCGCGAGATCGTCATACTTGGTCGCGCCGTTGACGACCATGTAGACCTGATCCTCGCCCTGCGGCGTCAGCATCAGGTCGTCGAGCACGCCGCCCTGATCGTCGAGCAGCAGCGAGTAGCGCGCCTTGTTGCGCGGCGCGTCGCTGATCGCGGCGGGCATCAGCGCCTCCAGTGCGGCGGCGACGTTCGGCCCGGTAACGCCGAGCTGGCCCATGTGGCTGACGTCGAACAGACCGGCATGCTCGCGCGTCCACAGATGCTCGGCCATGATCCCCTCATACTGGACGGGCATGTGATAGCCGGCGAACTCGACCATGCGCGCGCCACGCTCGCGGTGCCAGGCGTCGAGCGGGAGAGTGAGGATCTCGATCGGCTCGAGCTCGTCGTCGATCGGGAGGTCGGTCGATGGGGGAACGGAGTCGCTCATCATCATGTCCGTACGTGCGAGGGCGAATCGCGCCGGTCGCCCGGCCTGATCCGTTTCCCCCTCTGTCACGGGACCTGAGAGCTTTCCCCGCGCACGAGCGCGGGTTACCCCTTCGGTGGGAAGCGCCTGCCCGAGGCACGCGCCGCCGCTTTCCAGAGTGTCGATGAAGGCCGGCGCGGTCCCTGCTGCCTGAGAGATTCCGGGGTGGTTGCTCCTTCGGCGGCGGCTCGCGGCCTGCAAGGCCCGCCGCACTCTCCCGCGCCCGCCCATGCCGGTCACCCGGCATCGACATCCGCCGCTCTACGGCAAGCGCGACACGAGTCAATCGCGTTCACGGCGCCCTATGGCCACCGCGCAGCGGAGCCGCGCCCGTGCTAAGACGTTTGCACCACAGGAGAAGGAGCAGCTCGCATGGACACCGCCACCTCGCCCGCCGTCGACCGCATCGCCCGCGTCCTCGCCGGCCAGCATCTCAGCGCCAACGGCCACGGCCACTCCGAGTCGGCTTCGGCGCAGGTCGAGGCGACGTGGAAGGACTATCGCGACGATGCGATCGCCGTGCTCCACACGCTGCGCGCGCCGAGCCCGGCGATGGCAGCGGCGGGCGACGTCGCGGTGTGGGAACGGATGGTGCTCGCCGCAATCGCAGAGGCGAAACCAGGTATCGTGATGTGAAAACAGGTAATCGGGGAGTGATTCATTGCCGGTATGAACGCGCCATATAACTTCGCCCACACCGGCAGGACCCTGATGCTGGGCAACGCAGACGGCTTCTCCGGCGCCCGTTATTCACTTCTTTCGGCAGCAGTGCCCGAGCCCGCGACCTGGACGCTGATGATCCTCGGCTTCGGCGTCGTCGGCTACACGCTGCGCCAGCGCAAGGCTCGCTTCACCGGCGCGCAGCTGGGCTGAGCAGGAATGGACGGGCGCGGCGCTCGACGGCGACGCGCCCGTCTTACGCGCGGATCGTCACCGCCGCACAAGCGTGACCGAGCCTGTGCCCCGCTCCACCAGCGCCGACACGCCGAGCACCGCCAGCCCGCATAACGCCAGCGCGGCGCCGACATAGCCCGTCGAGGTCCAGCCATAGCCCGCCGCGATCACCATTCCGCCGAGCCACGGCCCGAGCGCATTGGCGGTGTTGAAGGCGGAGTGGTTGAGCGCCGCCGCCAGCGCCTGCGCGTCCCCGGCTACGTCCATCAGCCGTGTCTGGAGCACGCTGCCGAGCGCGCCGCTCACCCCGATCGCGAACATTACCACCAGCACTGACCACAGGTGCGGCGCCGCCAGCGGCCACAGCAGCAGCGCGACGAGCGCCCAGACCAGCACCGCCGCCGCGGTCGGCAGCAGCGCGCGATCGGCGAAGCGCGGTACCACGATGTTGCCCAGGGTCATGCCGACACCGAAGGTCATCAGCGCGAGCGGCACCGTGCGCGGCCCCACCTGCGTCACCGCCGCCATCGTGTCGGCAAGATAGGTGTAGACCGCAAACAGCCCGCCGAAGCCGATCGCGCCGATGCCGAGCGTCAGCCATACCTGGGTGCGGCGCAGCGCACCGAGCTCGCGCAGCGGGCTTGCCGCGGGATCGCCGCGGTCGCGAGGAGCGAACGCGGCGACCAGCGCCGCGGTCAGCCCGGCGAGCCCGGCGACGACGACGAAGCAGGAGCGCCAGCCGATCAGCTGTCCCATGAAATTCGCCAGCGGCACGCCGACGACCGTCGCGACCGTCAGCCCCAGCATCACGCGCGCCACCGCTTGGGTGCGCTTGCCCTGGTCCACCAGCGAGGCGGCGACCAGCATGGCGATGCCGAAATAGGCGCCGTGCGGCAAACCGGCGAGAAAGCGCGCCAGCATCATCGTGGAATAGCTCGGCGCAACCGCCGACAGAGCGTTGCCCAGCGCGAACAGGGTCATCAGCGCGATCAACAGCGTGCGACGCGCCATCCGCGCGCCGAGCACCGCGAGCGTCGGCGCGCCGACCACAACGCCCAGCGCATAGGCGCTGATGACATGGCCAGCGGTGGGTGCGTCGACGTGAAGGCTCCGCGCCATGTCGGGCAGCAGGCTCATCGTCGCGAATTCGGTGGTGCCGATTGCGAAGCCGCCGACCGCGAGCGACAGATGGATCAGCCCGACGGGCGCGTGGCGCACGTCGGCGACGGCGGTCGCCATGATATATCCCCGGTTGCGATGCTGTACCGGACCAGCTGGCGATTGTGCAGTGCAGCGTCAAGGGTGCAGCGCGCTGCACGACGATGCTCAGGTGGTTGGCGTCAGCTTCAGCAAGCGCCCTTGCCCCTTTTCACCACCGTCCTCCAGCAGCCAGATCGCTCCGTCCGGTCCCTGCTCCACCTCGCGGATGCGCGCGCCCATGGTCCACTGATCGCCCTTGCGCGCCGAGGTGCCGTCGAGATGGACGCGCAGCAGCGACTTGGACGAGAGTCCGCCGATGAAGGCGTCGCCGCGCCACTGCGGGAACAAGGCGCCCGAGTAGATCATCATACCGCCCGGCGAAATCGACGGGTTCCACCACACCTTCGGCGCCTCGTAGCCGTCGCCGGCGCGATGGTCGGGGATGTCACGGCCGTCGTAATGCGTGCCGTTCGAGGCGTTCGGCCAGCCATAGTTGCGTCCCGGCAGGATCAGGTTGACCTCGTCGCCGCCCTTGGGCCCCATCTCCTGCTCCCACAGACGCCCCGCGCGATCGAACGCGAGGCCGAGCAAGTTGCGGTGGCCGTAACTCCACACTTCGGGCAGAAAGCCCTGCGCCGCGAGCGGGTTGCCGGGCGCGGGCCGGCCGTCGGGGGTGAGCCGCAGCACCTTGCCGAGCGCCGCCCGCTTGTCCTGCGCCGGCGTGAACTTCTGCCGCTCGCCCGCGGTGAAGAACAGATGCTTGCCGTCCGGAGAAAAAGCGATTCGGCCCGAGAAATGGCCGTCGCCCTCCACCAGCGGAGTGGCGCGGTAGAGCGTCTCGATACCGGTCAGCTGCTCCGCCCCCGCCGCCCGCGTGAGCGTGCCGCGCGCGAGCACCACGGTCTTGCCGCTTTGTCCGGCCGCCGAGTAGCTGAGATAGACGTTGCGGCTGCGAGCGAAATCGGGGGCGAGCACCACGTCCATCAGCCCGCCCTGCCCCGCCGCGCTGACCGGCAGCGTCGCGATCATGCGCCGTGTCGCGCCGTCGGCGGCGACCAGCAGCAGCTGTCCGGTCTTCTCGGTGACCAGCATGCGGCCATCCGGCAGGAAGGTCATCGCCCAGGGCGAGTCGAGATCCGCCACCGGCGTGATCGTGAAGGGCAGCGCCGCCTGCGCGGCGGCCGGCGCGGCATACGCCAGCAGCGCGGCGGCGAGTGTCGTGGCGATGCGGCGGCTGATCATGGCGTATCTCCCCTGCGCCGAGGAGCAGCGTCGCCCGGCCTTGGCCCTGCCTAGCCGGGCGCGCGCCCCCGCTCAAAGCCCCGACCGGCGTGGCCACACTTAGTTACACGATCGCAGCGGCGGCTGTCGGCGCGCACGAATTTGGCGACACACCACCCTGCCGCTTGCGACCGCGCGGGGACGCCGCTATATCCGCCGTGCTTTCTCTTACATCGCGAGGTGCAAGGGGCTGCGGGGCTCGCTCCGCGGCGGCGACCAACGCATGTCCGGCAGGTGCACTTGAGCGACAACGACACCCTCTACCGACTGATCGAGCCTGAGGCGCAGGCGCTGCATTTCGCGCTGGTGCGCGTGCGGCTGTTCGGCAAGGGTGACGAGCGCACGCTCCAAGTGATGGCCGAGCGCCCCGACACGCGCCAGCTCACCATCGACGATTGCGCCGAACTGTCGCGCCGGCTGTCCGACCTGCTCGACCAGCTCGAGACCGAGGGACGCGACCCGATCGACGGCGCCTACCGGCTCGAGGTGTCGTCGCCCGGCATCGACCGGCCGTTGACGCGCCGCCAGGACTTCACTGATTGGGCCGGCCATGAGGCGCGCATCGTGCTGACCGAGCCGGTCGACGGGCAGAAGCAGTTCAAGGGTGATCTGGAAGGCATCGACGCCGATGGCCAGATTGCGATCCGTCACTCGCGCACGCACGAGCTGGCGCGCGTGCCGTTCGCACTGATCGCCGATGCGAAGCTGGTGCTCACCGACCGGCTGATCGCCGCGACCGTGCCGCTCTCGATGGAGGGCGCCGACGAAGAGTTAGAAGACATGTCCGCCGACACGGACGCCGATACGGAAGAAGAGGAATCGAACTGATGGCCACCGGGGTCACCGCCAACCGTGCCGAGCTGATCGCGATCGCCAATTCGGTCGCGTCCGAGAAGATGATCGACAAGGCGATCGTCATCGAGGCGATGGAGGACGCGATCCAACGCGCCGCGCGGACTCGCTACGGCCAGGAGATGGACATCCGCGCCAAGCTCGATCCCAACAACGGCGATCTGCGGCTGTGGCGCGTCGTCGAGGTGGTCGAGCTGGTCGACGACATCTACAAGCAGGTCGACGTCGCGGGCGCGCAGAAGCTCCAGCCCGGCGCGAGCGTCGGCGACTATCTGGTCGACCCGCTGCCCCCGATCGAGTTCGGCCGCATCCAGGCGCAGGCTGCCAAGCAGACAATCTTCCAGAAGGTGCGCGACGCCGAGCGCGAGCGCCAGTATGAAGAGTTCAAGGACCGCGCCGGCGAGATCATCACCGGCGTCGTCAAGCGGGTCGAGTTTGGCCATATTGTCGTCGACCTCGGCCGCGCCGAGGGCGTGATCCGTCGCGACGCGCAGATCCCGCGCGAGGTGGTACGCGTCAACGACCGCATCCGCTCGCTGATCCTCAAGGTGGTGCGCGAGAACCGCGGGCCGCAGATCTTCCTCAGCCGCGCGCATCCCGACTTCATGAAGAAGCTGTTCGCGCAGGAA
Source organism: Sphingomonas phyllosphaerae (assembly GCF_029623345.1). Classification (GTDB taxonomy): domain Bacteria; phylum Pseudomonadota; class Alphaproteobacteria; order Sphingomonadales; family Sphingomonadaceae; genus Sphingomonas; species Sphingomonas phyllosphaerae_C. Next base: position 2,648 of record NZ_JAPYKH010000011.1, on the reverse strand, counting down.
GTGCCCGAGATCTACGACGGCATCATCGAGATCAAGGCGGCCGCCCGTGATCCGGGCAGCCGCGCCAAGATCGGCGTGATCTCGCACGATTCCAGCATCGACCCGGTCGGCGCCTGCGTCGGCATGAAGGGCAGCCGCGTCCAGGCGGTGGTGCAGGAGATGCAGGGCGAGAAGATCGACATCATCCCCTGGTCGCCCGACACTGCCACCTTCGTCGTCAACGCGCTGCAGCCGGCTAACGTCGCGCGCGTGGTGATCGACGAGGAAGAGGATCGCATCGAGGTGGTCGTCCCGGACGACCAGCTGAGCCTCGCGATCGGCCGTCGCGGCCAGAACGTCCGCCTCGCCTCGCAGCTCACCGCCAAGGCGATCGACATCCTCACCGAGACCGACGCCAGCGAAAAGCGCCAGCAGGAGTTCGTCAAGAATTCCGAGCTGTTCCAGAATGAGCTCGACGTCGACGAGACGCTGGCTCAGCTGCTGGTGGCAGAGGGCTTCGGCGCGCTGGAAGAGGTCGCCTATGTCGAGCTTGACGAGCTCGCCGGGATCGAGGGCTTCGACGAGGATCTCGCGCAGGAGCTGCAGAGCCGCGCGCAGGAGGCACTCGACCGCCGCGAGCAGGCCGCGCGCGAGGAGCGCCAGGCGCTGGGCGTCGAGGACGCGCTCGCCGAGCTGCCGTATCTCACCGAGGCGATGCTGGTCACGCTTGGCAAGGCGGGCATCAAGACGCTCGACGACCTGGCGGACCTCGCCACCGACGAGCTGGTCGAGAAGAAGCGCGCCGAGCCGCGCCGCCGCAACGACGACGCGCCGCGCCGCGACTCGCGCAACGACGGTCGTGGTAACGGCGGCGTGCTTGGCGAGTACGGGCTGAGCGACGAGCAGGGCAATGAGATCATCATGGCCGCGCGCGCGCACTGGTTTGAGGACGAAGGCGGCGCGCCGGACGAGACGGTCGAGGCGGACAGCGCTGGCGACGAGACCACCGAGCCGGAGACGCAGGCCTGATGCCGTTCGTCTCGATCCGGTTGGCGGGCAGCGCGATGCGCGAGCAGAAGGCGGGGATCGTGGCTGACGTCACGTCCTCGCTGGTGACGCGGCTGGGTAAGAACCCGGCCGCGGTGCAGGTCGTGATCGAGGAAGTGTCGACCGAGAATTACGGCGCCGGCGGGCAGCTGCTCGCCGACCGCGATGCCGGCGCGGCGGGTGCCGCGTCTTCCAGCCAGGGAGACGCACATGCGGCACCCGGACAATGAGACCCTAGGCGGCCTCGCGCAGCGTCGCTCCTTCGACCGTGTCGCCTGTGGTGGCGCGGTGAACGGTGGCGCGACGTTCGCCTCTGAGCAGATGTGGCGCTCGCGGCGCCATGGATCCCGGGTCAAGCCCGCGATGACGGGAAATGGCCAGGAGTGTGCCGCATGAGCGACCCCGTCCGCTCCTGCATCCTCACGCGCGAACGTGCCGACCCGGCGCGCCTGATCCGCCTCGCGCTCGCGCCGGACGGGCGCGTGCTGCCCGACGTGCGCGCCAAGGCGCCCGGCCGCGGCGCGTGGATCGGCGTCGCGCGTCCCGAACTCGAACGGGCGGTCGCCAAGGGCAAGCTGCGCGGCGCGCTCGCGCGTGCGTTCAAGACCGGTGACCTTACCATTCCTGACGACCTGCCCAGCCTGATCGCGGCGGCGCTGGAGCGCAACGCGCTCGACCGACTCGGGCTTGAGGCGCGTGCCGGCACGATCGCGACCGGCGCGGAGCGGATCGAGACCGCGGCGCGCTCGGGCAAGCTGCACGCGCTGTACCACGCCGCCGACGCGAGCGAGGACGGGCGCCGCAAGCTGGCCCAGGCATGGCGCGTCGGCAGCGATCGCGAAGGAAGTGACCTCAAGGGCTTGGCGTTACCGGTCGAGCGCCCCATATTGTCGTTGGCGCTGGGCCGCGAAAATGTGGTACACATCGGCGTCATAGACCGCACCGCGGCCGGACGATTGGGCGAAGCGCTCGACCGCTGGCTGCACTTTATCGGCCCTGAACTGATCCCCGCACCTTGCGCTACGGCCGCGCAAGGCGCATCGGCGCCCGGCACCGCCGGGCCCGCTTCGGCCGTGAGAATGCACGAGGAATTTGAGTGAGCGAGACCGACAACGACAAGCCGAAACTCGGAATGCGCGCGCCGCTGGGGCTGAAGCGCACGGTCGAGACCGGCAAGGTGAAGCAGAGCTTCAGCCATGGCCGTAGCAATACGGTGGTGGTCGAGGTGAAGCGTCGCCGCGTGCTCGGTCCGCAAGGCACGCCCGAGCCGACGCAGGCGCCCGCGCCCGAGCCGGTCGCGGCCACGCCAGCACCCGCGCCGGCGCGCCCTGCGCCGCGTCCGCCGGTCTCGAATGAGACCGCGCAGGAGCGGCAGGGTCGTCTGCTGCGCGAGGCCGAGGACCAGCGCATGCACGCGCTGGAGGAAGCGCGCCGCCGCGAGGAGGGCGAGCGCCAGCGCGCCGCCGAGGACGAGCGCCGTCGCGTCGAGGAGCGCGCCCGCGCCGAGGCCGAGGCGCGCGCCGCTGCCGCCGCGCCTGCCCCGACCCCCGAGCCCACGCCGGCAGCCGAGCCGACTCCGGCGCCCGCACCTGCGGAGATCGCAGCGAGCACGCCCGCTGCCG
>NZ_JAPYKH010000010.1 GCF_029623345.1 Sphingomonas phyllosphaerae | reverse complement strand
CAGCGCTCTCGGAAGCCCCTCCCTCCACCAGCCTTCGGCTGGTCCCCTTCTCCGTGCCGGGGAGGATCGCTGGAGAGATGTCTCACCACGGGCGCAGCACCGCCTCGGTCGTCCTCGGTCTCAGCGCGATCGTGTACCCGCCGCGCTCGAACGGAGCACCTGCGGGCGCATAGCCCCGGCCGCCGCCGTCCCCCACGAACAGCCGCGACCGGCGTCTCGGATCGCGCCGGATCGAGCGTCAGCCGGATCTCGCCGCTCGCCGGCGTGAAGCGCCAAGGCGATCTTGCCCACCTTCGGCGTGATCCACGCGCGCGCCGGCGCCACCGTCACCGCGCCGCCCGCCTCGCGCAGGTTGCCGCCGAACGCCAGCCAGCCGGATAAAGGATCGTACCGGGGGTACGCAGCCGCAGGCGAAGGTCGCCGAGATGGACATTGCTGTCGCCCGCGCGCTCGGCCGCGCGCGCGGCGGGGAGGACGTCGAAGTCGGCGCCACCGTCGCGGCGCAGGTTCGCCGCGGTCTGCGTGTCGCGGCGGAGCGCGAGCGTGAAGCCGCCGATCCCGTAGCTGGCGGTGGCAATCGCGGCGGCGCCGTCCGGTTGCGCCGCGGCGGGCGAGAGCGCGGGTGCGAGGCAAAAGAGGAGCAAGGCAGCGCGCATCATTGGCTTTCCGGCAAGATCGTATACGCTAACCGGTCGCTTTATACCCGTGAGCTCAAGCATCGCGTCGCCACCCGCTCTATCGTCGCGCTGCCTCGCGATCCATCGTCAAACGGGCGTCGATCGGCTCTAGCGCGTCCGTTCATCCGCGCGTAAGCGCGGCGCCATGACGACGAAGACCGTTTCGGATCACAGCGCGGCGGTCATCGAATCGCGCGACCAGTTGATTGCCCATCTCGCCTCGGGAGAGAAGCCGGCGGCGCGCTGGCGCATCGGCACCGAGCACGAGAAGTTCGTCTACGCGCGCGGCGACCATCACGCCCCCTCCTACGACGAGCCCGCGGGCATCCGCGCGCTGCTCGGCGAACTCGTCCAGCACGGCTGGCGCCCGGTCGAGGAGGGCGGCAAGGTCATCGCGCTCAGCGGCGCCGACGGCAGCGTCAGCCTTGAGCCAGCGGGGCAGTTCGAGCTTTCCGGCGCGCCGCTCGAGAATCTGCACCAGACCTGCGCCGAGACCGGCCGCCACCTCGCCCAGGTCAAGGCCGCGGGCGAGACGCTGGGGATCGGCTTCCTCGGGCTCGGCATGTGGCCCGACAAGACCCGCGCCGAGCTGCCGATCATGCCCAAGGGCCGCTACGCGATCATGCTGCGCCACATGCCGCGGGTCGGCACGATGGGGCTCGACATGATGCTGCGCACCTGCACGATCCAGGTGAACCTCGACTATGCGTCCGAGGCCGACATGGCGCGCAAGTTCCGCGTCGGGCTCGCGCTCCAGCCGCTCGCCACCGCCTTGTTCGCCAACTCGCCCTTCACCGAAGGCAAGCCCAACGGCTTCCTCTCCTACCGCAGCCACATCTGGTCCGACACCGATCCGGCGCGCACCGGCATGCTGCCCTTCGTGTTCGAGGATGGCTTCGGCTACGAGCGCTACGCCGACTATATGCTCGATGTGCCGATGTACTTCGTCTACCGCGACGGCCGCTACATCGACGCCGCCGGGCTGTCGTTCCGCGACTTCCTGCGCGGTGAGCTGAGCGTGCTGCCGGGCGAGAAGCCGACGCTCGACGACTGGAACGACCATCTTTCCACCGCCTTTCCCGAGGTACGGCTCAAGACCTTCCTCGAGATGCGCGGCGCCGACGGCGGACCGTGGAACCGGATCTGCGCGCTGCCGGCCCTGTGGGTCGGGCTGCTCTACGACCAGGGCGCGCTCGACGCCGCCTGGGACCTCGTCAAGGACTGGACGCTCGAGGAGCGCCAGACGCTGCGCGACTCGGTGCCGCGGCTGGGGCTCGCCGCGCCGCTGCCCGGCGGCGGCACGCTGCGCGACATCGCCGGCGCGGCGCTCGACATCGCCACGCTGGGCCTCCGCGCGCGCGGGCGCACCAACGCCGCGGGCGACGACGAGACCGGCTTCCTCGAGCCGCTGCGCGAGATCGTCCGCAGCGGCAAGGTGCCCGCCGAGCAGCTGCTCGAGCGCTACCACGGCGCCTGGGGCGGCGACGTATCGAAGGTCTATGCCGAGGCGAGCTTCTAGCCTTCGCAGACACGCAGCAGAACGACTGCCCTTCGGTCCTTCGCGTGCAGGGGAGGATTGATCGTGTGTGTGATGAGGCCCCGGGCACGATCGGGACGTAGTCGGCGACGGCAGCCAGCTAGCCACCCATAGCGACACACAAGTCCTCCCGCTCTCCCCGTGACTCGCCGCGGCGATGCGCTACACCCGCGCGGTGCGCGCCCGATCCCTCCTGTTGTTGCCGCTGCTGCTCGCCGCCGCGCCGCCGCTGCCCGAGCCGCGCGCCGCCTGGGCCGGCCGCAGCGCGCTCGCGCCCGACACCGAGGCGCACTGGGTCGACTTCGACCTCACCCCCGGCAACCAGATCCGCTTCCGCATGGCGCTCGACGGCCGCGACGTCACCGCGGTGCTCGACACCGGGGTGAGCTATTCGGTGCTGGCCAAGCGCTACGCCGTCGCCAACCGGCTGACGGTGCGGGCCGAGGGACAGGCGACGGTGATCGGCGGCAGCGTCGACGTCGGGCGCGTCGACACCACGACTTTGTCGCTCGGCGGGCTCGCCCGGCGCGGCGGCAGCCTCGCGGTGGCCGAGCTGCCCGCCGCCGCCACCGGCAGCGCCACTCCGGTCGACCTGCTCGTCGGGCGCGACCTCACCGCCGCCTATGCGCTCGACATCGACTATGGCGCGCGGCGCTTCCGCCTGCTGCGCAGCGGTCGTGTGCCCTTCGCCGGTCTGAGCGCGCCGCTGTCGATCGCGCCCGACCGGCTGGTCTATGTCAGCGAGGTGGCGCTCGGGCGCGCGCGGTTGCGCCCGATGGTGGTCGACACCGGCGACGGCTCGTCGATCACGCTCGGCGCCGAGTCCTGGGCGACGGCGGGCGCGGCGGCGCGCGCGGTGCCGACCACCACCACCGTCTCCTACGGGCTGGCCGGGGCGGTGGTGAGCGAGCTCGCGATCGTGCCGCGGCTCCAGGTCGGTCGAGTCGCGGCGCGCGACGTGGAGCTGCGGGTCGAGCCCGTTGGCGGCTTCTCCGACACGATCGGGGTGGCGGGGCGGATCGGCTCGGGCTTTCTCCAGCGCTACCGCGTGCTGCTCGATCCGGGCGCGGGGCACATGCTGCTGCGCGCGCTGCCCGCCGGCGCGCCGGTGGCGCGCTCGACCAGCGGGCTGCTGCTCGGGCTGGCGAGCGACCGGCTGAAGGTGCTCCACGTCATGCGCGGCGGCCCCGCGGCGGCGGCGGGCTGGCACGTCGGCGATACGATCTGCGCGGTTGACGGCGTCGCGATCGCGCCCGGCTATGCGAGCCAGCCGGTGGCTGGCTGGGCGACGGGGGCGCCGGGACGCGCGGTGCGGCTCAGCCTGTGCGACGGCGCGGGCGAGCGCTTGCTGGTGCTGCGGCGCTTCTACTGAGCGCGGGCTGCCGGCCAGCGTTCCTGCACGGCCTCATCCTTTCAGCGCGACATAGCCCGACACCGCCAGCGCGATCAGCGCCGCCATCTGCACCAGCGTCCAGTCGATCCAGCCGACCGCGTCGGGGTCGGCGCGACGGGTGCGGCGGTGCGCGCGCCAGCCGGCGAACAGCGCCAGCGCGAACGCCAGCGAAGCGATCACGACGAGGGAGGCTTGCGCATCGGTCACGCGCGCGTCAGCCTGTGCGTCATTGTCCCGGAGGATCGCCGATGCATCGTCTCGCCTGCTCCCTGCTGCTCGCCGCGCCGCTGCTCGCCGCGGCCAGCACCCCCAATGTCCCCGCGCCGATCGCCGCCGCGGTCGCCGCGCCGACGCGCACCGCCGCCAACGTGGCGCGTGACCGCTATCGCCACCCGGCGCAGACGCTCGCTTTCTTCGGGGTCAAGCCCGGCGATACGGTGGTGGAAGTGTGGCCGGGAGGCGGCTGGTACACCGAGATCCTCGCCCCGCTGACGGCGCGCACCGGCGCTTATTACGCCGCCGGTCCGTGGGAGAAGGGGCTGGGCGCGGTGCGCGGGCTGCAGAGCAAGGATGCCGCCACCTACGGCAAGGTCAAGCTCGCCGCCTTCCCGGCGGAAGCGGGGCAGCCCGGCGTGCCCGACGGCAGCGCCGACGTGGTGCTGACCTTCCGCAACGTCCACAATTGGCGTTTCGGCGGCGAGGACCGCGCACGCGCGATGTTCGCGGCAATCTACAAGATGCTCAAACCGGGCGGGACGCTCGGCGTGGTCGAGCACCGCCTGCCCGAGTCGCGCCCGAGCGCGGCGGAGGAGAAGAGCGGCTATATGAAGCCCAGCTCGGTAATCGGCTTCGCCACCGCGGCGGGGTTCAAGCTGGCGAGGCGCTCCGAGATCAACGCCAATCCCAAGGACAGCGCCGACTGGCCCGAGGGCGTGTGGACGCTGCCGCCGAGCTACGCGCTCAAGGATAAGGATCGCGCGAAATATGCGGCGATCGGCGAGAGCGACCGGATGACGCTGCGCTTCGTCAAGCCGCGCTGAGGGCGGGGGCTTTCCCGCCCTCACACGCTGGCGTCATCCTGAGCTAGTCTCAGGATCCACGGTGTCGCGGACCCGGGCGTCGGCGGGTTCGTGGACAGGTGGAGCCTGCAACGAGTTCAGGATGACGCCTAGGGGCCGGGGTGCGCCCGGGCCGGCGCGCGGCGCGTGCGCGTGGTGGAAAGGTCGTTGTCTGCCCGACGTAGCCTTCGTGGATGCGCCGAGGTGTCGGCCGGGACAGTGCTTCCCGCGCGCCAGTGAGGAACTCGGACGTCGCGCGCTGTCCTACGCTACCTGCGTCCTGGTAGACGGGCCGGGTGACGCCTTCCTCGATCCTCGGCCCTCGACGCGCACCCGCGACTCAACGTTCGCCCGAGACGCGCCAGCGACTCAACATTCGCAACATTCGCGCCGTGGTCCCGCTTCCGCAGCGACACGCTACCGTCCGGCCAACGCCCTCATTCGCCCAGCTTGTCGACCTTGTCGCGCAGCTGCGCCAGCTCGGCCTTGAGTGCGGCGATCTCGCCGTCCTTGCCCGCCGCGGGAGCGGCGCCCGTCGTCGCCGCGGGCGTGGCGCCCGGCTTGAACGCGTTCGCCGCCGCCTCGAACATCTCCAGGTTGCGCTTGGCGATCTCGGCAAAGGGCGAGCCCGCGAACGCGCCCTCGACCGCGGTCTTGAACTGCGTCTGGTTGCGGCGGAAGCTCTCCATCGACGCCTCGAGATAGTCGGGCACCATCGCCTGCATCGAGTCGCCGTACAGCGCGATCAGCTGGCGCAGGAAGTTGACCGGCAGCATGGTCTGGCCGCGGCTCTCCTCCTCCATGATGATCTGGGTCAAGACGTTGTGGGTGATGTCCTCGTCGGTCTTGGCGTCGACCACCTTGAACTCGCGGCCGGCGCGAGTCATCGCGGCGAGATGCTCGAGCGTGATGTAGGACGAACTCTCGGTGTTGTAGAGCCGGCGGTTGGCGTACTTCTTGATGACGACCACGCCATCGCCCTGCTGTTTCTTCATCGCGCGAGCCCCCATGACCGATAGTCCCTTCGGTAACGCACAATTTTTCGCGCCGCAACACAAGCGCGACGTGCCCCGGCCGCTGCCGCTGTTCCTGGACATGCTGCGCCGCGAGACCGCAGCATCGCCAGAGCGTCGTGCCGCCGCGCTGGCGGGGCTGCGACGCTACCAGGAGGCGCCGCGCGTGCACCGGCGCATGAAGCCGGCGCGGTACCGCCGCGGTGCGGCACGGTTGCGCGACGGGGGGGGCGACCCAGGCGCGCCGTCGGTGGTGCTGGTGCCGTCGCTGATCAACCCGCCCTCGGTGCTTGACCTCGCGCGCGGTCGCTCGCTGGTCGACCATCTCGCCAACGCGGGCTTCCGTCCCTGGCTGCTCGACTGGGGTCATCCGCGCGCGCGCGACGCCGCGCTCGACCTCGCCGGCCATGTTACCGAGCGGCTGCTGCCGTTGCTGGCGCGGCTCGACCGGCCGCCGCTGCTGGTCGGCTACTGCCTCGGCGGTACGCTGGCGCTCGCCGCGGCGGCGCTGCTCGGCCCGGGCTGCGCCGGCGTGGTGACGGTCGCGGCGCCGTGGCGCTTCGCCGGCTATGGCGAGGCCGCACGCGCTGCGATGCGCGCGTCGTGGGAGCAGGCCGAGCCGGCCTGCCGCGCGCTCGGCGTGCTGCCGATGGAGGTGCTCCAATCGGGCTTCTGGCAGCTCGACCCGGCGCGCACCGTCGCCAAATATGAGACGCTGGCGACGGCGGACGCGGCGACGCTGGCGCGCTTCGTGCTGCTCGAGGACTGGGCCAACGCCGGTGCGCCGCTGACCTATGCCGCGGGGGCGGAGCTGTTCGGCGCGCTGGTCGCCGACGACCTGTCGGGTGCCGGCGCCTGGCGGGTCGGCCGCGGGGTGATCGCGCCGGGCGACCTCGCCTGCCCGTCGATCGAGTTCGTCTCGCTGAGCGATCGCATCGTGCCCGCGGCGACCGCGGCGGGGCTGGCCGAGCGGCGCGACGTCGGCGCCGGGCACGTCGGGATGATGGTCGGCGGCCGAGCGCGGGCCCTGCTCTACGATCCGCTCGCGGAATGGCTGCGCGGAGTGGTGGCGTGAGCGCGGCCGCTCGGTCGCCCGCCTCAGGCCCAGCGCCGCTCGAGTCGCCGTCCGAGGCCGGTGAGCAGCTCATACTGGCTCGTCCCGCTCGCCGCCGCCATCGCGGGCAGGTCGGGGTCGAAGCGCAGCCAGTCGCCCTCGTCGACGTCGACCCCGGTCGCGTCGAGCGCGACCAGGTCCATCGAGACTCGGCCGATCACCGGCAGCGCGGCGTCTCCGGCATAGGCGCGGCCGCGGTCGGAGAAGGCGCGGTAATAACCGTCGGCATAGCCGAGATTGGCGATCACCACCGCGGTGTCCGCGGGCGCGCGCCAGGTCGCATTATACCCCACCGTCTCGCCCGCGCGCACCAGACGACGCTGCAACACCTCGGCCACGACCGTCGCGACCGGGCGCAGCACATCGCCGAGCGCGGCCACCGGCACGCCGCCGTAAAGCGCGAGGCCCGGGCGGGTCAGGTCGAAATGATAGCTAGCGCCGAGCGCGATGCCGGCCGAATTGGCCAGGCTCATCCGCTTCGCCGCGGTGCGACCGGTCAGCGCGGCGAAGCGCGCGCGCTGCGTCGCGTTGAGCGGGTGGCCAGGATCGTCGGCGCAGGCGAGATGGCTCGTCAGCGTGTCCAGCGTGAGCCCGTCGAGCAGCCCCTCGGCGACCTCCGCGGGCGCGACGCCGAGGCGGTTCATGCCCGTGTCGACCATGACGTCGCACGCGCGCCCGGCGCCGGCGTCGCGCCAGCGCCGCACCTGCGCCGCGGTGGAGAGGACGGGGCGAACGCCGGGCAGGTCGGCGAGCGCGAGATCGGCCGCGCGCGCGCCGTGGAGCACCGCGATCCGCGCCGCACCGCCGGCGAGCGCGGGGGCGAGCGCCGCCGCCTCGGCCCAGCTCGCGACGTAGAAGTCGCGGCAGCCCGCGTCGGCGAGCCGCGTCGCCACCGCTGTTGCGCCAAGGCCATAGCCGTCGGCCTTCACCGCCGCGCCGCACGCCGCCGCGCCGCTCAGCCGGGCGAGCGCGCGCCAGTTGGCGGTGAGCGCGGCGGCGGAACAGTCGAGGCGGTGCGGGGCGTCGGTCATCGCGCCTGCGCCTAGCGCGCCCGCGCGCGCGGCGCCACCGCGCGGGGCTTTACCCGGCCCGGCGCGGCGGGCAGGACGGAACGATGAAGGTCTTGATCCTCTACGGCTCGTATCGCGCCGATCGCACCGGCATCCGGCTCGCGCGCTATCTCGTCGATCGGTTCGCCGCGCGCGGCGACACGCCGACGCTGGTCGATGCCAAGGCGGTCGGGCTGCCGCTGCTCGACCGGATGTACAAGGAATATCCGGCGGGCGAGGCGCCGGCGGCGATGGAGCGGCTCGCCGGCCAGATCCGCGGCGCCGACGCCTTCGTGTTCGTCGCCGGCGAGTATAACTGGGGTCCGCAGCCGGGACTGAAGAACCTCACCGACCATTTCCTCGAGGAATGGTTCTGGCGGCCCGCGGCGGTGGCGAGCTACTCGGCCGGCCGGCTCGGCGGCGCGCGCAGCAACAGCGCGTGGCACGCGATCCTCCCCGAGATGGGGATGCCGGTGATCTCGAGCACGCTGGTGGTCGGCCCGATCACGCAGACGCTCGACGCCGAGGCGCGGCCGACCGGCGGCGCGGGCGAGTCGCTCGAGCGCCAGTTCGGCCGCTTCGCCGACGATCTCGCCTGGTGGGCCGCGGCGGCGAAAGCGCAGCGCGGACGGGTCGCGCCGCCCTACTGAGCGAGCGCGGCGCGGTCGCGGCTCACTCGTCCCACGCCGCCACCAGCGCCTCGCCCACCGCGGGGCGCAGCGCGAAGATGCCGCTATCGTCATGCCGCGTCGGATGAACGCGGTTGGTCAGCAGCGTCCAGGCGAGCCCGCGATCGTGGTCGATCCACAGCCCGGTGCCGGTGAAGCCGGTATGGCCGATCGTCCCCGCCGAGCAGGCCTGACCGCCCGACCAGCCGTCGTGCCGTATCTCCCAGCCGTGCGTGCGCACCCCCGCGACCGGGGTACGCATCGCCGCGAGCGCCGCGGGCGAGTCCTGGCTGCCGTCGAGCAGCGCCCGCGCGGCGTCGAGCACGCCGTCGACCGTGCCGAACAGCCCGGCGTGGCCGGTGCGGCCACCCATCGCGAAGCAATTCTCGTCGTGCACCTCGCCCTGGAGCACGCGCCCACGCCACGGGCAGGACTCGGTCGCCACCACCGGGCCAGGCGGCGGCGACCAGGCGAGCCCGTGGCTCCCCCGCGGTAGCTGGTCCAGCCCAGCGCCGGTCAGCCGCTCGATCGCGATGCCGAGCAGGATGAAGTTGATGTCGGAATAGACCGGCGGCCCCTGGCGCCACGCGCGCTGGAGGACGAAGGCGCGCAGCCGCGCCGGGTCGTCGCCGTAGGTGTAGATCGGCTCGACCGCGGGCAGGAAGGTGCGGTGCGCGAGGCAGTCGCGGAAGGTGATCCGCCGCTCCGCCGCGCCGGCGACGTCATATTGGCGCAGGTCGGGGATCGCGTCGGTGAGCGGGCGGTCGAGGTCGATCCGCCCGGCGTCGGCGAGGCGCAGCACGTGGCGGGTGGTGGCGAGCACCTTGCTGACCGAGGCGAGGTCGAACCAATGCGCGCGCGTCAGCGGCTCGCGATCGGGCACGCGCCGCGCCCAGCCTGCCCATCGCACCGCGCGCGCGCCGTCGCGCGTCACCGCGCCGAGTGCGGCACCGGGGATCCTACCCGACTCCACCGCCGCCGCGGCGGGAGCGAAGCCGGCCGCGACCGCGCGCTCGATCATGCTGCGGCGGTGTCGTCGGCGCGCGGGCGCACCCGCGCCAGCCACGGCAGGAAGGGCAGCGCGGCCAGGCTCAGCGTGCCCGAGAGCAGGAAGAAGCGGTCGTAGCCGATCGCGCCCACCATCGCCCCGCCCGCGCCGGCGAGCAGCCGCGGCAGCAGGAAGGCGAAGCCGGTGAGGAAGGCATATTGCGCGCCGGGGAAGCGCGGGTTCACCAGCAGCGAGAGATAGACGACGAACACCGCTCCCGCCATGCCGTTGCCGAACTGGTCCGCCGCGGTGGCAACGTACAGCACCGGCTCGCCGACCGGCTGGTGCGCGAGCCAGACGAAGCCGAAGTTGCCGATCGCCGCGACCACCGCGCCGGCGGCGAGCGCGAGCGGCATCGCCGCACGCGTCACCAGCCAGCCGCCCGCGCCGACCCCGGCGACGCTGGCGGCGAGCGCGACCAGGCTGTCGGCCCGACCGATCTGGCTGAGGCTATACCCCAGCCCCTTGATCATCGGCTTGGCGAGGTTGAGCGCGAGCACGTCCCCCATGCGGTAGATCGAGACGAACGCCATCAGACCGATTGCGGCCCCGCCGTAACGCCAAAAGAAGTCGACATAGGGGCCGAGCGCGGCGGAGCGGCGCAGGCTCGACTCAGGCGTGGCGCGCTGGATCCGCGGCAGTGCCGCCGCCATCGCGATGAACGGCAGCAGGCAGAGCGCTAGCACATAGGGCGTGATGTTGCTCGCCGCGTTCAGCCCCGCCGCGGCGGCGAGCGCCAGCGCGGCCCAGCCCAGCGCGGCGGTGGCGAGCGCGACCGCGCCGAGGATCACCGCCGCGGCGGAGAGTCCTGCCGCTAGCGAAGTCCAGCGCCCGCCGCCCGCGTCACTTCCGGGCTGCGCCGCGCCGGCGACGAGCAGCGGGAAGGGTAGGAACGCCGCCGCGGCGATCGCGAGATACGCCGCGGTCCAGCCAGCAGCGTCAGCGATCAGCAGTGCGCCCGACCCGGCCGCGACCATCGCACCTCGATAGCCCCACAGGTTGGCGGCGACGATAGGTCCCTGCTGGTCCTGCGTCGGGTAGAGCTCGATGCGCCACGCGTCGGCGGCGATCTCCAGCGTCGTCGTCCAGAGGGCGAGCAGCACCGCGAACAGCGCGGTGAGCGGCAGGCTGGTGTCCGCGGCGGTGAACGCCATCGCCACGGTAGACGCGATGATGCCGAGCTGCGCCAGCATGATCCAGCCGCGCCTCTTGCCCCAGAAGACGGCGAAACCGGGCACGTCGTAGCGATCGAGCAGCGGCGCCCAAACGAATTTAAAGGTCGGCAGCAGCTGCACCCAGGCGAAGAAGCCGATCACCGCCAACGCGACGCCGTGCGCCTGCAACCGCAAGGCGAGCACGGCGGAGAAGAGGTAGAAGGGCAGCCCTGCGGCGAAGCCGAGAAGCGCGTACAGCGGCATGCCATGCGGCACGGTCGCCGGCGCGGCTGCGGTGGACGGGGAGAGGTCAAGCGCGGCCGCGGCGTCGGTCATCGATGCTCCGCTGGAGACGAGCGGAGGAGCCTCCGCCGACCGGCTCCGCGCGTCAAGCCGCGCCCGCGACGGGAGCGGCGGGACGCAGCGCGCGACCGACGATCAGTGCGCCAGCAGCTGGTCCAGCTCGCGCGACAGCGCCTCGAAGCGGTACGGCTTGGCCAGGAAGCGGCCGTCGTCGGGGATGGTGGCCCGCGTCGGGCGCGTGTCGCCCGAGGTCAGCAGGATGCGGATCGACGGCCAGCGGCGATGCACTTCGCTGGCCAGCTGGAGGCCGTCCATGGAGCCGGGCATGCGGATGTCGGTGAACAGCACCTGGACGTCGGCGCTCCGCTCAAGCCGCGCCAGCGCCTCGTCGGCGTCGCTTGCTTCGATCACGCGATAGCCCGCCTCGGATAAGGCGTCAGCGCCGATCATGCGGACGAACAGCTCATCCTCGACGAGAAGGACGGTGGTGCCGCATACCTGACCCATTATCTGATCTACCCTGTTGATCTATCGGATAAACCCCTCCGACATGCGGGGCGTTCCGCGGCAACAGCCTAACCTAGGTAGAGGCTGGCGCTCAGCTTCGCCCGCGCAGCCGCGCCAGCACCGCCAGCCCCAGCCCAGCGCCGACCGCGGTGGCGGCGACGAATTTGTGGCGACCGGCGGCGTCGTACAGGCTGATCGAGCGGCCGTGCTGGTCACGCGAGCGCTCGCGCCCGTCGTCGAACGGCGCCGCAAGATTGTCGCGCCGTGTCGGCGCGCGCGTGCGGTCCTGGATCATCGGCAGCAACTTATGCCCAAGCTTGTCGAGCAGCGGCGGGAAATGCTCTGCCACCAGCACCTGGAGTCGTCCCGTGCCGCCAACGGTGATGTCGCGCTTGGGATGCTGCGCCGCCTCCAGGATCGCCTCGGCGACCAGTTCGGGGGCGTAGACCGGCGGCGGCAGCAGCGCAGCGCCGTCGAGATGGTTGGCCGCGTGCTCGGCGATCGGCGTGTCGATCCCCGACGGCTTCACCAGCGTCACCGAGATCGGCAGGCGATCGCCCTCGATCTCGATCCGCAGCGAGTCGACGTAACCCTTCACCGCGTGCTTGCTCGCGGCATAGGCGCCCATGCCCGCGGTCGGGATGTCCGACACGATCGAGCCGACCGTGATCAAGGCGCCGCCCTCGCGCTGGAGCTGCTCGACCGCGGTGAGGCAGCCGTGCACCGCGCCGAGATAGTTGGTGCGCATCAGCCGCTCGTGCTCGTCCATCGGGGTGTCGACCAGCTTGGCGTAGATCGCGACGCCCGCGGCGTTGACCCAGCTGTCTATGCGACCGAAGCGCTCGACTGCCTTGGCGGCGGCGCGCTGGACGTCGCGCAGGTCGCCGACGTCGGCGGTGGCGAACTCGGCCTGGCCGCCCGCCTCCTCGATCTCGCGCGCGATCGTCGCCAGTGCGTCGCTGTCGCGCGCGACCAGCACCACCCTGGCGCCGCGATGCGCCGCGATGCGGGCCGTGACCAGCCCGATCCCCGAGCTGGCGCCGGTGATCAGGATCACCTGCTGGTCGATCGGCTTGAGCTGCGGCGGCATCTGTCATCCTCTCGTGATTGCGCCGGGAGGTAACCAACGCGGGTGGCGATGGGTTCATTGCGCGTCGGCGGCACCGCGCAGTGTCGTTAACCAAGTTGAAAGGCGATTGGGATCAGACACATGATACCATGCCGTCGATTGACACAGCCCAGCGGAGGCGAGACATGCCGGGCATGACCCAACGCCAGTCGCCCGACATGTCGCTCACCCCCGAGCTTCATGCCGTGATCGCCGACGCGCTCGCCTCCGGTGACTATGGCGATGTCAACGAGGTGGTGCGCACCGCGCTGGCGCTGCTGCGCGACCGCGGCGGACCCGGCGCGGCGCCCGCCTGGCCGATCGGCGGCGGCGAGATCGGCACGCTCATCCGCGCACGCGACTGGGGGCGCAGCGCGCTCGGCCCGCTCGCCGGCTGGTCGCCGCAGCTGCGCACCACCGTGGCCAATGTGGTCAACTCGCCCGTGCCCAAGGTGTTGATGTGGGGTCGCGCGGGCGTGATGCTCTACAATGACGCCTATCGCGCGATCGTCGGCGGGCGTCACCCGGCAGCGCTCGGCGAGGCCGCGGCGAGCGTCTTCCCCGAGATCTGGGACTGGAACCGCGCCGTGCTCGAGCGCGGGTTCGCCGGCGAGATCGTGTCCTATCGCGACCAGCCGCTCACGCTGCTGCGCGACGGCGTGCCTGTCGAGCTGATCTTCGATTTGTTCTACACGCCGGTCTACGAGGCCGACGGCAGCGTCGGCGGCGTGCTCTGCACGGTGATCGATAATACCGGGCGGGTCGAGCTGGAGCGCCAGGTGGCGAACAGCGAGGCGGAGCTGCGTACTGTCACCGACGCGCTGCCGCTGCTCGTCTCCTTCATCGACCGCGACCATGTCTTCCGCTTCGCCAACCGCTACTATCTCGACTGGTTTGGGCTGAGCCCCGAAGAGGTCGTCGGCCGCCACGCGCGCGACGTCATCGGCGCGGAGAATTATGCGCAACGGCGCGCGCTGATGGACCGCGCGCTGGCGGGCGAGACGATCGAGTCCGACTCGGCGATCCGCCACGGCGACGGCAGCCTGCGTCGCGCCGACGTGCGCTACCTGCCGCGCCGCGCCGCCGACGGCAGCATTGCCGGCTTCCAGGTGATCGTCCTTGACGTAGAGGACCGGGTCCGCCGTGAGGAGGCGCTGCACGCCAGCAACGCGCGCTTTCGCGCCGCGATGGAGGCGATGCACGGCGTGCTGTGGACCAACGATGCGCACGGGCGGATGGTCGGCGAGCAGCCCGGCTGGGCGCTGCTCACGGGCCAGCGCATGGAAGAGTATCAGGGCCACGGCTGGTCCGCCGCGGTTCATCCCGACGACGTCGCGCCGACGCTGGCGGCCTGGGAGCAGGCGGTCGCGGCCAAGTCGACTTTCGAGTTCGAGCATCGCGTGCGGCGCCATTGCGGCGCGTGGCGCACCTTCGCGATCCGTGCGGTGCCGCGGCTCGACGACAAGGGCGCGATCGCAGAATGGGTCGGTGTCCACACCGACATCACGCACCAGCGCGCCGCCGAGGCGGCGCTGCGCGACCATGCCGAGCAGCTCGAGCGTCAGGTGCGCCACCGCGAGCGCGCCGAGGAACAATTGCGCCAGCTTAACGAGACGCTCGAGAACCGCGTGATCGACGAGATCGCGACGCGCCGCGCCGCCGAGGCCAAGCTGGCGCAGGCGCAGAAGATGGAGACGGTGGGCAAGCTCACCGGGGGCGTGGCGCACGATTTCAACAACCTGCTCCAGGTCGTCTCGGGCAACCTCCAGCTGCTGCAGAAGGACATCGCGGGCAACGAGCGTGCCGAAACGCGCGTCGCCAACGCGCTCGCGGGCGTGTCGCGCGGGTCGCGGTTGGCATCGCAGCTGCTCGCCTTCGGCCGGCGGCAGGCGCTTGAGCCCAAGACGGTCAATGTGACGCGCTTCGTGCGCGGCATGGACGACATGCTGCGCCGCGCGATCGGCGAGGGCATCGAGATCGAGACGATCTTTGGCGGCGGGCTGTGGAACACCTTCATCGATCCCGGCCAGATCGAGAATGCGCTGCTTAACCTCGCGATCAACGCGCGCGACGCGATGGACGGGCAGGGCAAGCTCACGATCGAGCTGGCCAATGCGCACCTCGACGACGATTACGCGCGCCGCCACGACGAGGTGACGCCCGGCCAATATGTCATGCTGGCGGTGAGCGACACCGGCAGCGGCATGACCCCGGAGATCATGGAGAAGGTGTTCGAGCCGTTCTTCTCGACCAAGGCGGAAGGCAAGGGCTCGGGCCTGGGCCTCTCGATGGTCTACGGCTTCGTCAAACAGTCGGGCGGGCACGTCAACCTCTACTCCGAGCCGGGCCACGGCACGACGATCCGGCTGTACCTGCCGCGTGCGCTGCAGAGCGAGGATGTCGAGGTGGTTGTCGACATCGGGCCGATCACCGGCGGCACCGAGACGGTGCTGGTGGTCGAAGACGACGACGAGGTGCGCGCCACCGTGGTCGAGCTGCTCTCCGACCTCGGCTATCGCGTGCTCAAGGCGGTCGACGCGCAGAGCGCGCTGAGCGTGGTGGAGAGCGGCATCGCGATCGACCTGCTCTTCACCGACGTGGTGATGCCGGGTACGCTCAAGAGTCCCGAGCTGGCGCGCAAGGCGCGCGAGCGGTTACCCGAGATCGCAGTCCTGTTCACCTCGGGCTACACCGAGAACTCGATCGTCCATGGCGGGCGGCTCGACGCGGGCGTGGAGCTGCTCTCCAAGCCTTATACGCGCGAGGCCCTGGCGCGGAAAATCGGGCACGTGCTCGCCAACCAGCGTCAGCGCGTCGCGCTGCCACCGCGGGCCACCTCCGTCGTGAGCCTCGCGCCGGTCGCGACTCCGCCGCGCGCGACGATCCTGCTGGTCGAGGACGACGCGCTGATCCGCTCCGCCACCGCCGAGGTGCTGCAGGAGGCGGGTCAGGTGGTGGTCGAGGCCGCCAGCGCGGAGGAGGCCATGGCGGCGCTCCAGACCGCGCCGATCGACGTGCTGATCACCGACATCCACCTGCCCGGCACCTCGGGGCTGGCACTGGCCGAACGCGCCGCCGAGCTACGCCCGGGCATCCGCGTCGTGGTGGCGAGCGGCGACACCGGCTCGGTCGACGCCGCAGCGGCGGGGGTGCGGCTGCTGCCGAAGCCTTATGGTGCGGCCGACCTTCTGCGCGTGATCGGCGCGGTTGAGGCACCGCGCGTACTGGCGCGCGAGGGCAAGGCCTAGTCCGGCGCCCGCAGCGTCGACGATGATCAAGGATACAATGGCGCCAGCGGCGCAGCGAAGTCGCTCTATCCGATCGCCCAGCTCGAGAGCTGGGTCGACCGGATAGAGCCGACTTACGTGGTGGGCGTGGCAAGGATTGAACTTGCGACCCCTGCGATGTCAACACAGTGCAAACCCATGCTCCCGTGTCGCCCACCCCAATAAAATGCCCGAATAGCAATGCCTTAGCCGCCACCCACGGTTAAACCTACGTGTTCTTTTCCGGTCCCGCAAGCCTTGTCACAGCGCAACGGTGTGACATAATTGTGATTGTTCCTGGATCCTTTTGAAGGCGGCCACGTCGTTGGCGATATGCGCCGCGCCGCGCCGCGGCATAGGCTGCATCTTCGTCAAAGCAGCTGCCTGCTTCGGAGTGCCGGGCCTCTTCCTCGTCGTAGCAGCAGGCTCATTGTTGCGTCCGCTGCTGCGAGTGGTCCTCGTCTTCTGGTTCGGCGATGGTCGTAGGCAACTTCGCGATCACGCCGAGAAACGCGAGTATAGCTTCTTGTACCATCGGCAGCGGCTGCCGGGTCTGTAGGACCATGACCGCGACAACAAGCATAACTTGCGCGCGGCGCTTGCGATGGTTCAGCCAAGCGGACGTCATATTACAAATAGGGGGGCCGCCGTCGGAGGCGTAGAGTAGAAGATTACGCTCGTTCGCTGCCGCGGACACCATCTTACGGATGCCTTCGAAGCTGGAGGCGGCGGCAAGCTCTGCGAGTGCATCGCTATAAAGCTCGTGGCGAGGCAGCCCCTCGCGCGTGAAGGTCATGCCAAGTGGTTCGACCGGTTGGAAGGCGTAATCATCCGGCATCTCCGCTGCCAAGGCTCTAAGTGGAACGCGTAGATCTACACGCGTTGACCTAAAGTCGAAGAGAAGCTTGAACTCGCCCAACAACGGCCTGACGGTTGTGGCTACAGCGCCTACGCACGCCATCACAGCCGCCTTGTGAAAATGGTCACGGTGTTTGAAGTTGTTAGCATGTTCGTACTTGCGGAATTGGACGGCCTTGATTAGGGCGGTTGCCGCCTCCTCTTCGCCAGTTAGCGCGCGAAAAGCTGCCATCCCCGGATCAAGATCTATCAGGCGCGCAGCTTGAGCAAAGTTTGTCAGACTATTTAGGAGTCGATGCCGCACCAATCCGGGAAGGTTGCTCCCCAATCGGCGAAGGGCGTCCTCGATGCTTGTCTCTGCTTGCTGATCCAACGTTTCGTCTCGTTGCCTAGCGCGTAGCTTGTATAAGAAGGCGGTTCGCTCCGCGTGGTTGACGCCTGAGAGGTACTCTCAGAAACGTGCCGGGGAGGAGGCTGCTGTCAGCGCAAGCCTGCGAGCTACCTTGCATGGAACCACTCTGAGCTTAGGCGGCCTGTCCTGCACCACGTCCCCCCCCCCCGCTGCGGTCAATGGTCATCCGTAGTTGCGGTAGCGCGTCTCGGGCCAGACATGGCCTAATTCGCTCCGGACTTCCGGCGAAACTCCTTGAGCATGGCGGCGATCCCGTCAGACGGTGCGACGGGGAACACGTTCACAGGAATGACGACCTCGCAGTCGACGGGGTCGTAGCCGACGACGGTCAGTTCCGCGGTCGCGTTTGCAAGAACATGATAGAAAAAGGTCGCGAACGACACGACATCCGCCTCTGTCGCAGCCGCGCCTCTGGCTAGGCCGCTTCGTTCGAGGTCAGTGTGGATCCGACCTCGCACATGGTCGAGTTGAAACGTTAACGCGATAGTTTGCCGGTCATTTGTCAATTGGATGACGGTGAGGCCCTCGCCAACGCCAATGACGGCGCATCTCATCGCTTCCAGCCCTGTCACCGGCCCATTTGGCCATAGGCCAACAGCAATCGTCTTCCCATCGATCGCGCGTTTACTTGCCAGCGCGCGTCCCGCTCGAAGGCTTGATGCGGCCTGCTCACCAAGCAAGGTGTCCCAAGGCGCAAGCCTGTCCCTGGTTCTGTATGAGGATCGAGCGTTAGGGACAGAGAGAACGTCTGCAATGTATACGGTTGCGAGCTGTTCCATCACGTCAAGATCTTGATCAAGCCGCGCGCGGTCCGCGGGGACGTCTGGATCAACAATCTCTCTTCCGAGGCCGGCATGCGCCACCGCACACCTGCAGCTTTCAAAGAGGTGTTTGCTCACGTCTGTCCCAGCGGCTCGCAATGCTTGGACACGGCTAGCCGCCCTACCAGTTAAAGCGTCGATCTGCGAAGATATCCAAAGTGTCTTCGCCTTCTGCTGCGCCTTGGGGAATTGGGACTCGATCACCTTGTAGAAGCTTAAGAATGAGTAGCCGGCATGGACGTTCTGGAGGCGTTTGCCCTCCCGCCAAAAGGCGAGTGCCTTGCGAGTTGCATCGTCCTCGATGATTGGCATGTGATTACAGTTAAACGATCGGGATCCTGCAAGGCCTGTAGTCGAATAGACCTTTCGCTGATTGCCGAAGAGCGTCGGATGCGATCCCCACATCGATCCACCCACATCGACGTAGCCCCCGTGGAACCAGCTTAGGATTGAAGTTAGGCGATATATGTCGGCCATCCCCTCCTCGCGGGACGTCTCACGGCAAGGGATTGTGATACCGGGCGGAGACTCGCGGCCGTTCCGTTCCGTGCCGCGCAAGATGTACGGAGACCCATCGTACTCGATACAAACGTCCGAGCTGGGCCACGGAATCGAGCTGGCAACGCCGGCGGTGAGCCAACCATGGCCGGTTGCGAGCCGTGCGACTACCGCATCGCCGAAGAAATGCGGAACGTAGGGCGTTCTCATGTCACAGCATCAATATCGATCTCTACTCGACTTGTGCAGCCCCTTGGATGGCGCGGTACACGCTCGCTCGGCCGATCTTCAGTTCGCGCGCGATGTCTGCCGGCCGCTTGCCTTCGCTATGCATCGAGCGGACGAGAGCGGTGTCGACCGTAGGCTTCCTGCCCTTGTAGACGCCCGCGGCCTTCGCTCTTGCTATGCCGTCGGCTTGACGTTCCTTCCGTATGTCGGCCTCGAACGCCGCGACCGCCCCAAGGATTCCTAGCATCAGCCGACCCGTGGAGCTGTCGGTATCTACCCCCGACTGCTGTAGGCAGCGGAAATGCACCCCTTTCGCTTGCAGCTGGTCGATGATGGCGAACAGGTCGCTGACGCTGCGAGCCAGTCGATCGAGCCGCGTGACAGCCAGTGTGTCTCCCTCACGAACAAACTCCAACGCCTCCGCTAGCTCCTCACGGCCATCACGCGAGCGGCCCGTCCGTTTCTCACCAAAGACTTTGGCGCAGCCCGCCTCGCGTAGGAGGTTGAGCTGGACGTCGAGGCTTTGCCCTACTGTGCTGACGCGCGCGTAACCAACGATCATCCGGCACCCCGTCTCAATAGGCTTTAGACCCCGGCAGAGTGGATAGACATCGTGTTTCGGTCAACCCTTTTGAGACGCGGCACGTGTCTCAAAGAAACTCTCGCTAGAGTATACCCAAGCGGACGCTTCATGATGGAACGAGCGGGTGGCTCACCGCCAGCACGATGGTGCAGCTGGCATCATCGGCGCCGAAGTGGCCCGGAGAAGGGCGAAACGGCATTCATAAGCGTCGCTGTGCCGCGGCAAACGGCGTGTGGGATCAAGGCGACTTGCTGCCGCGGCAGCCGCAGCGTTTGCGCAGGCTAATTCGTCCGCCCGTATCGATATGCGATGCAAGCGAAAAGATATGGGCTAAATTGCCCTCTCGCGGCCGTACAGCGCAAATCGGACGCGCTGGGTACCCAGAGAAGGCTGGTCGCCGGAAAAGCGCTGGCGAGCTTCCTAGAGGCATTTCGTGCGATGTGGAGAAGGAGGGATGCTCGACGCGCAAAGTAGGTGGCGCCAACTGGATCCAAACTCCCCCGCCACTCATCGGAGCGACAATCGTAGTTGGCGCGCCTACCGAAACGGCTCGTGACGGCGATGACCATGCGCGAGTATGATGCTGTCGTCGCCGGTGTGGGAGCTGCGCGATCACGCAAACGTGCAGGCCGGAGTTTGCTACACACACGCAGAGCAGCCGCAGGCTGCCCCTATCTTCCCTTTTATATTCCTTCTTCCTTCCTTCTATATTATATGGAACCACGTATATCGGGCATTAAACCACGATATACGGGCATTAAACCACGATATACGTGGATTGAATGCCCGAAATACGTGGATTCAATGCCCGAAAAACGGGGATTAAATGCCCGAAATACGTGGGTTGAATGCTCGAAGCACGTGGATTGAATACCCGAAGTACGTGGATTCAATGCCCAGTAAACGTGGATTTAATGCCCAACATACGTGGATTGAATGACCAAATAGGAGCGTTGAATACCGGATACGCCGGCATGACGGGCTTCCTTATGCCCCAGCATGCAGGGCTGTCCGTACGCCTCTCGCGGCATGATGCCCCGTTGAACGATGACGCTTTCGCACCCTCGGCGCCGAAGCGGCTTCGCTGTTACCGGTAGTCGAACCCGCCGCCTGCGTGTTCGAAGTGTCGCTCCAATCTACACGAACGACGACAGCCATGCGGTTGTCAGGAGCGAGGCAGCGTGTCGATCCACTATGCTATTCGCACACGATCGACTCCGCCACCGCATCTGCTCTCAGCCGGAAATCGGCACAAGTGGCCTCCAGGCACTCGCCTCAGACTGCACACGGGAGGGGGTGGCACCCCCACTCAGCTTAGCAGTGCGGGGGGCCTAAAGTGGCGTGAAACGGCCAGAAATGAAGCGATTCGGGGCCGAGGCGGCGAGAGCGAGCCAGCGGGGTTTGTGGGGAGAGACTGGTCCTCACTCGGGCTTCACTCCATCGGCTCGTGCGTCTGCCCACCGAAGACCCTTCAATTTGTTCGCTAGCTCGAAGGGTCGCAGATGCGTGTAGCGAAAGAGCATGCGCGGATCGCGGTGGCCGGATATGATAGCCACCTCTGGCATGGTGAGGCCGATCTCGAAGAGGCGTGAGATGGCCTCATGCCGCAAGTCGTGAAAGTGGAGGTCGCTCAGTCCGGCCCGACGAACTGCTCTGACCCAGGCCAGCTTAATCGCGTTGGCGCTAACAGGAAACACAAAGGCACCAAGCCGGTCCGCTGCCTCCAAAACGGCAATTGCACCGTCGGTCAGTGGAATGGTGCGGGGTTTGCCCGTCTTTGAATGGGCTACATGCGCTATGCGCCTCGTCAGGTCGACGTGCCGCCATTGCAGGTTGATGATTTCACCGCGCCGCATGCCTGTCTCCACGGCGAATCGGACGACAGGTGCTAGCCAACGATTGCGCGAGGATCGTATCTCTTGCTCCAGTCGCTCGGCCTCGCCCTCCTCAAGCCTCCGATTGCGCGCGTTATCAAGCCGCGGCTGCTGTACGTCCCTCACCGGATTAGACGGTATCCGAAAGCCCCACTCCTTCTTCGCTACGTCCAGGGCATGCTGAAGTAGCGACAACTCCCTTCGGATTGTGCCGGCCTTGACGCTCACGAGGCGGCGGTCGCGGTAGCCAGCTACGTGCTTGGAGGTGAGATCCGCCAAGCTGACGCTCGCTAAAGGATCACGCTGCATCTGGCGCAGGCGATATCGCTCGGTGACCTCGCTTCGCTTACGAGGCGTGACCTCTTCGATGTAGCGGTCGAGAAGGCTACCCACTGAAATCGATTGCAGGATCGTTCGGGAAACGGGCTGTTCACCCGCTTCGATGCGAGCCTCTTGGATTGCGGCCCACGCTGAAGCAGCAGCCTTAGTGCCGAAGGTTCGACTTTGTGTCGGCACTCCCTTCCGCCGGATCTGCACCGACCATCGCTGGCCTCGCTTGGTGATCGTCGCCATTCATTTCCTCGTGTGACAAATTTGCTTCACGAGCGAAGGCCAAGGCTGATTTCAGGCGATGATCTCACCGGCAGGTGAGACAAAAAATGCCAACATCCCAGAGGGATGCTGGCATTTTTTGGTGGTGGGCGTGGCAAGGATTGAACTTGCGACCCCTGCGATGTCAACACAGTGCTCTACCACTGAGCTACACGCCCGAGGGTGGCGCCTCTAACCGGCCGCGGCGGCGGGCGCAAGCGACTTTTCGCGCGCGCCTCAGATCAGCTCGTTGGCGGCGTCGACGTCGAACAGCCGCTCGACCTCAAGGACGAGGTCGCGCAGGTGGAACGGTTTCGAAAGCACGCGTGCCTGCGGCATCGTGTTGCCCGCCTTCAGCGTCACTGCGGCGAAGCCGGTGATGAACATCACGCGCATGCCGGGCGCGAGCTCCTGCGCCTTCTGCGCGAGCTCGATCCCGTCCATCTCGGGCATGACGATATCGGTGAGCAGCAGGTCGAACCGCTCCTCGGTGATCAGCGGCAGCGCCGCGGTGCCGCGGTCAACCGCGGTGACGGCGTAGCCGGACCGCTCCAGCGCGCGCGTGAGATACTCGCGCATCACCGAATCATCCTCGGCCAGAAGAATCCTGATCATCACGTGTCCATGCTCCCGAGCCGATGCTTATGCCCGATCCGCATTGATTTTTCCACCAGCGGACATGGTGAACGAACGGCCTTGCCATCCCATTAGGCCATAACGAGCGACGATGCGTTGCGGTGCCGCGGCGGGTTCCATAGGGTCGCGCGCAGATGACGCGCAGCTTCCGACTGATCGGCGACACGCCGCCCGCCTCGCCGGTGGTGCTGTCGGTGCCGCACGCCGGGCGCGACTACGCCCCCGCGCTGCGCGATTCGCTGCGTGCGCCGCTGTCCTGCCTCGCCACGCTGGAGGATCGGCTGGTCGACGCGCTCGCGCTCGCCGCACGCCGCGACGAGACGCTGTTGGTACAGGACGCCCCGCGCGCCTGGATCGACCTCAATCGCGCCGAGCACGAGCGCGACCCGCTGCTCGACGATGGCGCGCGCGGCGGCGCGCCGCTGTCGGCCAAGGTGCGCGCCGGCATCGGGCTGGTGCCGCGGCGGACCGCGGCGGCCGGTGAGCTGTGGCGCTGCAAGCTCAGCGCGGGTGAGGTGGAGGCGCGGATCGCGGCGGCGCACCGACCTTATCACGCCGCGCTCGAAGACGCGCTGGCGCAGGCGCGCGCGCGCTTCGGCTGCGCGGTGCTGCTCGATGTCCACTCAATGCCGCCGATCGCGGGAGGGCGGACGCGATTGGTGATCGGCGACCGCTTCGGCCGGGCCGCCGGCGCGCGCTTCGTCGCGCGGGTGGAAGGCGCGGTCCGCGCGGCGCGGCTGGGCTACACGCTCAATACCCCCTATGCGGGCGGGCATATCCTCGAGCGTCACGCGCGCCCGCACCACGGCGTGCACGCGATCCAGCTTGAGCTCGACCGCTCGCTCTATCTCGATCGCCGGCTCGATTCGCTCGGTGCGGGTGCGCCAGCGATGGTGGCGCTGCTCCGCGCGGTGATCGACTCGCTCGCCGACGAGGCGCTGGCCGCGACCGGCAGTACGCCACTCGCGGCCGAATGAAAAAAACCACCGCGTGCAAGCACGCGGTGGCCAAGGTTCAGGGAGGAGACACGCCAAAGGCGTGTCATACGGGCTCGCGAAAGGGGGGACACGAGCGCCGTACGTCATTAACTTAGGACGACGGATTTTGGTTGCAACCCCCGCGACGCGAATTGTCGTCGTGCTGCGATGAGCTGTGGAAACTGACCGTGCTCACGCGCCCGGCAGCATGCGCGCCAGCACGCGGTCGCGCAGCACCAGGTGATGGTGCAGCGCCGCGGCGACGTGCAGCAGCACGAGGGCTAGCATCACCCAGCCGAGCAGCCCGTGCGCCTTGGCGGCGCCCTCGGCAGCAGGAGAGGTGACCGGCAGATAGGGCAGATCGAAGGCACCGAACCAGCTGAGCGGGCGGCGCCCCTGCGGCCCCGACACCATCGCCCAGCCGCTCAGCGGCAGCGCAACGAGCAGCAGGTAGAGCGTCCAGTGCGTCGCATGCGCCGCGCCGCGTTCCCAGCCGGGCGTGTCGGCGGGCAGCGGTGGCGGTCGGTGCGCCAGGCGCCAAGTGACGCGCAGCGCGGTGAGCGCGAGCACGGTGAGGCCGATCGCCTTATGCGCCGGCATCATCGCGCGCAGCGCGGGGATCGGGTCGTGCCCGAGCCCCACTGCGATGTTGAAGATCACCAACGCGGCGATGGTCCAGTGGAAGGCGATGGCGACGCGCGAGTAGCGCTCCGCCTGATATGCCCGCGTCGCCATCGCCGTCTCTCCCGCTGGTGGTTACATGGTCAGCTGCGGCTGCGGCATCTTGCCGAGCCGCACCTGCCGCGCAAAGATATCGCGCATCAGTGACAGCGAGAACAAGTGCGCGTAGAGCAGCGGCAGCAGCCCCGACTGCGAGATCTTGCGCAGCTGGTCGCCGCGCAGGTCGACCAGCTTCTGCTCGTCCACCATCTGGAAGCCGCGATAGACGAAGGGCTGCTCGACGCCGTCCTGCTGGATCGAGACCTCGCCTTCCATCAGCAGGCCGAGCTCGCGCACCTCGTTCATGAACTGCGCCGTGCGCGCCGCTGCCTGCTCGAAGTTTTCGTTGAACTGCAGGATGTTGCGCGTCAGCTCCGTGGGCTGGCCGTTCTCGAACAGCGCGTCGCCCTGGTCGAACGCGCCGATCGTCGGCGAGGTTGGGTCGAAGCACAGCGACAGCTCCTGCGCGTCCGGGGTCAGCCGCGCGAGCATGTACGGGTAGCGGCGAACATAAGCGGGAACGTAAATCGTCTCCTCGAGCAGCTTGCCGCTGTCGTCGAGAAAGACGTTGACGCCCTCGTTCAGCCCCATCAGCGCCAGCGGGATGGCGTCGTCGCCCGAGGAGAAGACGATCGGCATGTGCCGCTGCACCAGCGGGAATTCCTCGACCGTCAGCGGGATGGCGTGCTGATTGGCGAGGAAGGGCGCCACCGTCGAGGGCTGCACCTTGTAATTGGCGTGCGTCTCGCTCGAGAGCGGCTCGAGACCGTTGTAAAAGAGCGGCAGTTGCGGCGCGCTGGCCATGCGAATCTCCAAAGGACGGTGAGGGTTGGCAGTCAGGTCGCGGCGCGTCGCCCCCGGTCGCCGCGCGGATGGTCGCCGGGGTTATTCACTGCCGCGGTCGGGCGCAAGCACGACGAGCTTGCCCGGATTGAACAGCTGGCCCGGATCGAACGCGCGCTTGATCGCGCGCAGCGCGTGGAGCCGCGCCGGCGGCCCGAGCCGCTCGAGCTCGGCGCGCTTCATCTGGCCGATGCCGTGCTCGGCCGAGATCGAGCCGCCCGCCGCGGCAACCAGGTCGTGGACGAAGCGCGACACCAGCGGCACCTGCTCGGCGTACCAATGCGCCGGATCGGTGCCGGGCGCGGCGCGGACGTGGAAGTGGACGTTGCCGTCGCCGAGATGGCCGAAGCCCGAAGCGCTCGTGCCGGGGAAGCGCGCGTCGCACGCCGCCGCGGCCTCAATCATGAAGCGCGGCATCGCCTCGACCGGCACGGAGATGTCGTGCTGCGCGGCGGGGCCGGTGGCGCGCTCCGCGTCGGAGATCGACTCGCGCAGCCGCCAGAACGCCTCGGCCTGCGCCTCGCTCTGCGCCAGCGTCGCATCGGCGATCTCGCGGGCGTCGAGTGCGGCGGCGAGCTGCTCCGCGACCAGCGCGGCGGGATCGTCGTCCACGGTGTCCGCGGTGACCTCGAGCAGCACGTGCCAAGGGTGGCGACCGCCGAGCGGCGCACGTGCGTCGGGCAGATAGGCCAGCACCGCGGCGAGCGACTCGTCGGGCAGCAGCTCGAAGCTCTCCAGCGCGGGGGTGGCGCGTTGGAAGCGCCGCAGCAGCGCCATCGCGGCGTCGGGCGAGGCGACCCCCGCCCAGGCGACCGTGCGTGCGGCGACCGCGGGCACCAGCCGCAGCGTCGCGGCGGTGACGACACCCAGCGTGCCCTCGGCGCCGATCAGCAGCTGGTCGAGGTCATAGCCGCGATTGTCCTTCTTCAGCGCGGCGAGCCCCTCGTGGAGCGTGCCGTCGGGCAGCACCGCCTCCACCCCCGCGACCAGCCCGCGCATCGTGCCGAAGCGCAGCACCTGCGTCCCGCCCGCATTGGTCGAGACCAGCCCGCCGACGGTGGCATTGCCCTTGGCGCCGAGCGAGAGCGGGAAGCGCCGCCCCTGCGCGAGCGCGGCGGCGTGGAGGTCGGCGAGCACGACGCCCGCCTCCGCCACCGCCAGCCCCGCTTCTGGGTTGAGGTGGCGAAGCCGCTTCATCCGCCGCAGGGACAGGATCGCGGCGCTGCCGTCCGCCGGCGGCGTCGCGCCGCCCACCATCGAGCTGTTGCCGCCCTGCGGGACCAGCGGGACGGCGAGGTCGCGCGCCGCGGTGACGATCGCTTGCACCTCACCCGTGTCGCGCGGCTGGAGCAGCAGCGCGGCGCGGCCGTGCCAGCGCCGCCGCCAGTCGACCAGCCAGGGCGCGATCGCGTCCGGATCGGTGACGATCGCGCCGGGCGCGAGCTGCCGGGCGAGCATTTCGGCGAGGCGGTGTTGCGCGTCGGTCACGCTCTGCCTCTTGCCCGACAAAGCGCCCGCGTTCAATTCAGCCGGCATTCAACCGATTCTCCGCAACGGGCCGTGCCGCATGTTCCAGCGCTTCCTGCCCGTTCTGTCGCTGCTGCTGGCCGCCCCGCTGGCGGTGTCGGCGCGCGCGCCCGATCCGGGCTGGGATGGGGTGCGATATGCCCAGCTGACGATCCACGAGCGGTTGATCATCCGCATCCCGCGCGTCGCCCCCGCCCCGCGCGGCGCGCGGGTCGTCACCCCGGCGCCGGTCGAGTGGCAGGAGAAGCGCGGCCCCGAGTGCCTGCGCGTCACCGCGCTGACCGGCGCAGCGATCGACACCAAGGGCGACGTCGACCTCGTCATCGAGGGCGCGCGCCGCATCCGCGCCAAGCTCGACGACGACTGCCCGACGCTCGACTTCTACGCCGGCTTCTACCTGCGCCCGACGAGCGACGGCCAGATCTGCGCCGGGCGTGATGCGATCCGCTCGCGCTCGGGCGCGCTGTGCCCAATCAGCAAGTTCCGCACCTTGGTGCCGAAGAAGCGGAAGTAGCGGGGTCGGCGAAGCGCGAGAGCATGGACCGCTTGACCTTGACTGCGTCATCCTGAGCTCGTCTCAGGAGCCACTGGTCCACAAGCGCCGAAGCACCTGAGTACGCGGCGCGGTGGATCCTGAGACAAGCTCAGGAGGACGCCGGGGAGGAAGTGGTCAGACGCCGTCGCCTGTGACCCTCCCACACCCGACCCGGCCCGCATTCTCCTTGACTTCTCACCACGGATAGGGAAGCGCTCGGCGCCAGGCTATTCCTGCGGTTTCGCCGCGCCCCACAGCCCGGACATCTGCATGAGCTTCGCCGATCTCGGCCTCTCCGACGAACTTCTCCGCGCCGTCGGCGACACCGGCTATACCGAGCCGACGCCGATCCAGGCGAGCGCGATCCCGCCCGTGCTGATGATGCGCGACATCATCGGCATCGCGCAGACCGGCACCGGCAAGACCGCCAGCTTCGTGCTGCCGATGATCGACATCCTCGCACACGGCCGCAGCCGCGCGCGCATGCCGCGCAGCCTGATCCTCGAACCGACGCGCGAGCTCGCCGCGCAGGTCGCCGAGAATTTCACCACCTACGGCAAGTATCACAAGCTCTCGATGGCGCTGCTGATCGGCGGCGTGCAGATGGGCGATCAGGTCAAGGCGCTGGAGAAAGGCGTCGACGTGCTGATCGCCACGCCGGGCCGGCTGATGGACCTGTTCGGCCGCGGCAAGATCCTGCTCACCGGCTGTTCGATGCTGGTGATCGACGAGGCCGACCGCATGCTCGACATGGGGTTCATCCCCGACATCGAGGAGATCTGCACCAAGCTGCCGGCGACGCGCCAGACGCTGCTGTTCTCCGCGACGATGCCGCCGCCGATCAAGAAGCTGGCGGATCGTTTCCTCAGCAACCCCAAGACGATCGAGGTGGCGCGCCCGGCCAGCACGAACGTCAACATCACCCAGTGGGTGGTACCGGTTAAGGGGAGTTCGTTCGAGAAGCGCCGCGTTCTGCGCCAGCTGCTCGCGCGCGAAGACGTGCGCAACGCGATCATCTTCTGCAACCGCAAGACCACCGTGCGCGAGCTCAACAAGAGCCTGCAGCAGCACGGCCTCGCCAGCGGCGAGATCCACGGCGACATGGATCAGCCGGCGCGCCTCGCCGAGCTCGCCAAGTTCAAGAAGGGTGAGGTGACGATCCTCGTCGCCAGCGACGTCGCGGCGCGCGGGCTCGACATCAAGGGCGTCAGCCACGTCTTCAACTTCGACGCGCCGTGGCATCCGGACGATTACGTCCACCGCATCGGGCGCACTGGTCGCGCCGGCGCGACCGGCGTGGCCTACACGCTGGCGGCGCCCGACGATCTCGAAAATATCGAGAACATCGAAAAGCTCACCGGCCAGAAGATCGCGCGGCTCGAGGCGCTGCCGGGGGGCGACGCTGAAACCGGGGCGGACGCGGTCGAGGAGGAGCGCCCCCGCCGCGGGCGCGAGCGTGGCCAGCGTCGCGGCGCGCGCAGCGAGACGCCGGCCGAGCCGGTCGCGGCCGAGCCCGAGGTTGCCGAGCCTCGCGAGCGTCCGCGCCGCGCCGCGCGCGACGAGCGCCCGGCCCGTACCGAGCGACCCGCGGCCGAGCCGCGCGCCGCCGCGCCGCGGCAGGAGCGCTACGCCGATCGCCGCCGCGAGCGCGACGAGGCGCCCGACGACGGCGGCTGGAACGGCCCCGTGCCCGACTTCCTGCGGGTGACGCTGACGGTCTGATCCGCGGCGCGCGCATCCTCCCGCCGCCCGTGCGTTATAGCCAGAGACAGAGCGGCGGAGCGCGCACGAATGGGCAAGGATCACGGCGACAAGCACAACGACAAGCACGACGGGGGGCGCGTCGACGGGCATGCCAGCCTGGAGGAGCTCCAGCTCGCGCTGGTGCACACCCAGCAGGCCGCGGCGCGCAGCGGCGAGCGGGTGGTGCTGGTGCTCGAGGGCCGCGACGGCGCCGGCAAGGACGGCGCGATCAAGCGCATCGTCGAGCACAGCTCGGTCCGCGCCACGCGCGTGGTGGCGCTGCCCAAGCCTTCCGACCGCGAGCGCACGCAATGGTATTTCCAGCGTTACGTCGCGCATCTGCCCGCCGCGGGCGAGTTCGTGATCTTCAATCGCTCCTGGTACAATCGCGCCGGGGTCGAGGTGGTGATGGGCTTCTCCACCGCTGCCGAGCAGGCCGAGTTCCTGCGCGACGCGCCCGATTTCGAGCGCATGCTGGTGGAGAGCGAGATCAAGCTGGTGAAGCTGTGGCTCGACATCGGCAAGGACGAGCAGCGCGAGCGGCTTGAGGCGCGGCGCGAGGATCCGCTCAAGGCGCTCAAGGTCTCCGACATGGACGCGGTCGCTCAGTCGAAGTGGGACGATTATACCGCGGCGCGCGACGTCATGCTGACGCGCACGCACACGCCGCTGGCGCCGTGGCATTGCGTCCGCGCCGACGACAAGAAAGCGGCGCGGCGCGCGATCCTGGCGCACCTGCTCCACCGCGCCGCGCCGCCCGAGATCGCGCGCGAGGTGCCGCTGCCCGACCCCGACGTGCTGTTCACCTTCGACGCGGCGGCGCTCAAGGACGGAAGGCTGTCGGACTGAGGCGCGTGGAGTGACCGCCGCCCTACACGCCATTGTCATCCCGGACTTGATCCGGGATCCATGCTTCCGCAGGAACGACGGGGTGGGCGTACGCGGCACGATGGGTCCCGGGTCAAGCCCGGGATGACGGGCCAGTTCGGGGGCGCGGACATCCTGCGAGTCGGCCAGAAGCGATAGGTTCGGGGGCGGGCAGGGCAGGCCAACCCACGTTAGGGCAGCACGCTTGCCCCTACCTCCGCGCGGGTGCATCAGGCACGCATCCTCCAGCTCAAGGAGCAACGATGCGTTCCCTCGCCGCCGCCACCCTCGTGGCGCTGATGTCTTCCTCCGCGGTCGCGCAGACGCTGAGCCCGACCAACCCCTTCGCGCAGCCGAGCACCTTGCCGTATCAGGCGCCGCCCTTCGACAGGATCAAGGACGCGAATTACCTCCCTGCGCTCGAGGCGGGGATGGCCGAGCAGCGCCGCGAGATCGCCGCGATCGTCAACGTCCGCTCGATGCCGACGTTCGAGAACACGATCGCCGCGATGGAGAAATCGGGCCGGCTGCTCGAACGCGCCGCCCTCGCCTTCTCCGGCGTCAATGGCGCCAACACCAACGACACGCTGCAGAAGGCGCAGGAGGTGCTCGCGCCCAAGTTCGCCGCGCACCAGGATGCCATCAACCTCAATCCCAGGCTCTTCTGGCGCGTCAAGACGCTGTACGACCAGCGCGACGCGCTCCAGCTCGATGCCGAGCAGCGCCAGGTGCTGACGCTGACCTATGAGAATATGGTCCATGCCGGCGCGCAGCTGAACGACGCCGACAAGAAGGCGCTGAGCGCGCTCAACGCGCAGCTCTCCACGCTGGAGACCGCATTCCAGCAGAAACTGCTCGCTGCCGCCAAGGCGGGCGCGTTGGTGATCGACGACAAGGCCAAGCTCGCCGGCCTTTCCGACGCCGAGATCGCCGCCGCGGCCGACGCCGCCAAGGAGCGCGGCCTCGCGGGCAAGTATGTCCTGACGCTGCAGAACACGACGCAGCAGCCGGCGCTCGCGACGCTCACCGATCGCGCCACGCGCGAGGCGCTGTTCAACGCGAGCTGGACCCGCGCCACCAAAGGCGACGCCAACGACACGCGCACGACGATCAGCCAGATCGCGGCGCTGCGCGCGAAGAAGGCCAAGCTGCTCGGCTTCCCGACCTGGGGCGATTATGTCCTGTCTGACCAGATGGCGAAGACACCCAGAACCGCGCTGGCCTTCATGCGCCAGCTCGGCGCGCCGGTCGCGACCGAGCAGAAGCGTGAGGCGGGCGAGCTCCAGGCTCAGATCAAGGCCGAGGGCGGCAACTTCGCGCTCAAGCCGTGGGACTGGGACCTGTATTCCGAGAAGCTGCGAAAGGCCAAGTACGACCTCAACCAGGACGAGCTGAAGCCCTATTTCGAGATCAACAAGGTGCTGACCGACGGCGTGTTCTATGCCGCCAACCAGCTCTACGGAATCACCTTCAAGCGCCGCACCGACATCCCCGTCTACCAGCCCGACGTGATGGTCTACGAGGTGTTCGAGGGCGACGGGCGTACCATCGGGCTGATGTATTTCGACTATTGGAAGCGCGACAACAAGAACGGCGGCGCCTGGATGTCGAACTTCGTCAACCAGGCGAAGCTGCTCGGCACCAAGCCGGTGATCTACAATGTCGGCAATTTTACCAAGCCGGCGGCAGGTCAGCCCGCGCTCATCACCTTCGACGACGTGACGACGATGTTCCACGAGTTCGGCCACGCGCTGCACGGGCTGTTTGCCAACCAGACCTATCCGTCGGTCTCGGGCACGAACACGGCGCGCGACTTCGTCGAGTTTCCGTCGCAGTTCAACGAGCATTGGGCGCTCGATCCCAAGGTGCTGCCGCACTATGCGGTCAACTACCGCACCGGTGCGGTGATCCCGCCCGAGCTGGTCGGCAAGATCAAGCGCGCCGCGACGTTCAACACCGGTTACTCGTTCGGCGAGGCGCTGGCCGCGGCCGAGATGGACATGAGCTGGCACTCGCTCCCCGCCAGCGCGGGGCAGCAGGACGCCGACGCGTTCGAGGCCAAGGCGCTGGCCGAGACCGGGCTGGATACCGCGGACGTGCCGCCGCGCTATCGCTCGGGCTACTTCCTCCACATCTGGGGCAATGGCTATTCGGCGGGCTATTACGCCTATCAGTGGACCAAGATGCTCGACGCCAACGCGTACGACTGGTTCGAGCGCAACGGCGGCATGACCCGCGCGAACGGCCAGCGCTTCCGCGACATGATCCTGTCGAAGGGGCATACCGAGGATTACGCGCCGATGTTCCGCGCCTTCTACGGCAAGGACCCGGAGGTGGCGCCGCTGCTTCACAACTTGGGGCTCAACGCGGACGGGTCACGCGTAACGCCGTGAGGGGTGGGCGGGGAAAGCCGCCGTGATGTGCTGGTTCCTCCGCCGGCACGTCGTCAACTGCTCGACCAGATTGACGTGGAAGAGCCCCTCCCCTTCAGGGGAGGGGTCGGGGCGGGGCGCATCCGCGAACGCCGCGCCAGCGGAGAGGCCCACCCCAGCCCTCCCCTGAAGGGGAGGGAATTTGGTGAGATCAGCGCTAGGTTACCCGCAGCAGTCTGGCGTGCCGCTTAGCGAAGTTCCGCTTTGAAGAACCTCGCCCGACCGTCCGGCCGACAGCCGATCCGAGCGGCCGCCCTCGACCCCTACCGCGCCCGACGCAGCACCCAGGCGATCGTCGCGCCGCCCGCGGGGGCGAGCGAGTCGATCACGATCTGCCTGGTCGGGATCAGCCGGCCGTGCGGGTCGCTCCACACGCTGTCCTCCACCGTCAGCCGGTCGGCGCGTGCGCGCAGCTGCCAGAAGGCGCCCGACGGGGTGCGCAGCATCGCCGCCTGCGCGTCCGCGGTGGCGACCGCGTCGACCCCGGGGCCGAGGTGGAAGCGCAACGCCAGCGGGGTCATCGCGCCCTCGACACGGCGGCCCCAGCGCGCCGGCTGCGGCGCGGGCAGCACCGCGTCCTCGCCGCGCAGCTCGCCGCCGTCCGCGGTGAGCAGTAGCGTGCGCTGGTGGACGAAGCCGAAGCGCCGCGCATAGCCGTCGTGGCGGGCCTCGATCCTGCTTCCCACGTCCGACTCCTGCCGCGCCAGCTCCACCGCGGTGACGCCGCGGCCCAGTGTGCCGTCGGGGTTGAGCGCGGTCGAGTTGGTGTCGGCGATCACCAGCGTCGAGTGCGCCGCGGTGGTGCGCAGCGCCTGCGCCATCGCGTCGTTGCCGCGCGCGCGGGCGTGGCCGGCGCCGCCGCAGCTCACGATCAGCCGCTCCGCGCCGTCGGAGAATTCCAGCGCCAGCGTCGCGGCACAGCCGCCGTCGGGCACTACGGCGGCGGGGGGCGGGGCGGCATCCACCAGCAGCACCGCGCTGCCAGCGCTCAGCCGCTGATAACCCCAGTCGCGCGACTGGCGCAAAGGTCGACCGAACGCGCCGCTCGCCTGCAAGGCGTCGTTGATCCGCGTGGCGTCGAGCGGCAGGCCGCCCTGCCAGCTGGCGAGGCCGCCGTCGCCCATCGCGCTGCCGAGCAGCGCCGGCGTCGCGCGCGTCAGCGTGGCCGCGAGCGCCTCAGGCAGCGGCTCGCGGCGCGCATCATAGAGCGCGCGCAGCAGCGCGATCGTCTCCAGCACCGCTAGCAGCTGCGCCGGCGAGCGGCTGATCACGCCGCCGTCGTCGCTCAGCGCGCCCGCGAGCGCGCGCGTCAAGCCGTCCTCGCCGACGCTGCGCCGCGTCTCGCCGCCAGGCAGCAGCAGCCCCGCGGCGACCACGCCGGCCCAGGCGAGAACGCGCAGCGCCCCGGCCGGCGCCTTGTCCGCGGTGCGATCGAGGTGACGCGCGCCGCGCGCGATCGCGGTGAGCACGCGCGAGCGCGCCACCAGGTTGCTCGTTGAGAGCAGCAGCGGGGCGTGGAACAACAGCATCAACAGACGCCGCGCCGCAATGTCGGGGCGCCATGCCGGTTCGGTCGGGCGCTCGCCGTGCGCCATCAGCCAGCGCTGCGCCAGCGTCTCGGCCACGATCGCGGCGCGCTCGCGCTCGCCGGTTGCGGCGAGGTCGCGCAGCCAGGCGAAGCCGTGGAGATAGTCGGTGAAGCCCGGCCGCGCCGTGGCGAGCGGGTCGAGCTCGGCGATGGCGCGCTGCTCGCCCGCGGCGAACAGCCAGCCCTCGAGCAGCGCCTCGCCCGCCAGCTCGTCGCCGGGGAAGGGATCGACCGGCACCGCGAGCAGCTTGGGCGGGTGCTGCCCATCGAGCCGGCGGTCGTGCAGCGGGGTGCGCCAGGTCAGCCGCTCGAACCAGCGCACCACCTGCTGCGCCAGCGGCGCGCCGGTCGCCGGGGCGGCGCGCACCAGCCGCTTGCCCGGTTCGATCTCGTCGTGATGCGCCTTTCCCCCGCGCGCCTCGGGGCCGCGACCGCGTCCGTCCGTGCTCATCGTGTCAGTCGCCCCGCAGCGCGCGGATGTTGGCGGCGTAGCAGTCGGGCCCACCGCGGAAGGTGGCGGTGCCGGCGACCAGCGCGTCGGCCCCGGCGTCGATCGCGCGGCGCGCGGTGTCCGGGTCGATCCCGCCGTCGACCTCGAGGTCGATCGCGCGGCCGGTCGAGTCGATCATCTTGCGGATCGCGGCGATCTTGCGAAGCTGACTGTCGATGAAATGCTGCCCGCCGAACCCGGGATTGACGCTCATCACCAGTACCAGGTCGACCATGTCGATGAGATAGTCGAGCATCTTGGCGGGGGTGGCGGGGTTGAGCACGACGCCGGCGCGCTTGCCCAGCGCCTTGACGTGCTGGATCGTGCGATGGACGTGCGGCCCCGCCTCAGGATGGACCGTGATCGTGTCGGCGCCGGCCTCGGCGAAGGCGTCGAGATAGGCGTCCACGGGCGAGATCATCAGATGGACGTCGAACGGCTTGGCGGTGTGCGGGCGCAGCGCCTTGACCACGGCGGGGCCGATCGAGATGTTGGGGACGAAATGGCCGTCCATCACGTCGATGTGGATCCAGTCGGCACCCGCGGCGTCGATCGCGCGCACCTCTTCGCCCAGCCGAGCGAAGTCGGCGGAGAGGATCGACGGGGCGATGCGCACGGGTCTGGTCATGCGCGCCGAGGTAGCGCGATGCGGCGCCGGGTTAAAGCCGCGTGAGCCGCGCGACGAAGAAGCCGTCGCACCCGCCTACCGCCTCGACCGTTCCCGACAGGGTCCGGATCCAGCCATCGTGCGTCGTAGCAACACCTTGCGGCAGCTCACCTTCGGTCGGCGGTGCGAGCGCGAAGTCGCCGCGGGCGGCGAGGAAGCGCGTCAGCTGCGCCTCGCCCTCTTCCGGCTCGAGCGAGCAGGTGGCGTAGACCAATGTCCCGCCCGGCGCGACCCAGTCGGCGGCGCGGTCGAGGATGCGCGTCTGCAGCTCGGCCATCTCGGCGATCGTGGCGTCGCCGGCGCGGTAGAGCACGTCGGGGTGGCGGCGGAAAATGCCGGTGGCGCTGCACGGCGCGTCGACCAGCACCGCCTGCGCGGTCGCATCGGGCGTCCAGTCGAGCACGTCCGCAAGCGCGATGTCAAAGGCGAGCCCGGTGCGATCGCGATTGTCGCGAAGTCGCGCCGCGCGACTCTCCGACACGTCGACCGCGGTGACGGCATAGCCCGCAGCGGCGAGCTGGAGCGTCTTGCCGCCCGGCGCGGCGCACAGGTCGAGCGCTCGCGCCCCTGGCGCCGCGCTGGTCGCGAGCAGTCGCGCCGGGATCGAGGCGGCGAGGTCCTGCACCCACCAGGCGCCCTCGGCATAGCCGGGCAGCTCGCTCACCGCGCCGGCACCGGCGGGGAGGCGGACATGGCCGGGCGCGAGGCTGGTGGCGCCGAGCCGCTCGGCCCAATCGGCGGTCGATGCGGAGTCGCGCAGCGTGAGGTCGAGCGGCGGCGGCGCAGCGATCGCGCGCGCCGCGGCGGCCACCGCGTCCTCGCCCCAGTGCGCGCGCCAGCGCTCCGCGACCGCGGGCAGCAGGCTCGGCACCTCGGGCAGCGTCGCCCCGCCGCGCATCAGCGTGCCGAAGACGCCGTGGACCAGTCGCTTGGGGCCGCCGTCGACCAGCGGCAGCACGGTGGCGATGGCGGCGTGCGGCGGCGTGCCCAGCACGAGCGCCTGGACCAACGCGACGCGCAGCACGAAACGCGCCTTGGCGTCGTCGGGCAGGCGCTGGCGCGTCGCCGAGTCGATCAGCGCGTCAAGGTCGGGCAGGCGGCGCAGCGTCTCGGCGGCGATGGCGTGCGCCAATCCACGGTCGGGGCCGCCGGGCAGCGCGCGCGTGGCGAGCGCGAGCGCGGACTCGAGCGGCTCGCCGCGACGGAGCACGGCGTCAAGCAGGCGCAGCGCGGCGCGGCGTGCGGCGGTGCCGAGCGGATCGGGACCGCGGGCGGCGCGGACAGGCTTGGCCGACGTTGTGGCGGGGCGCGCCATGATCAGCGTGGCGCGCGCGGGTTGAAGCGGGTCATGCCCTCGCATATGTCCTTGTCGACGCGAGCGATCAATCGGAAGGACGTCCGCATGGGCCAGCGCCCTGACCACGTGAAGCCACCGGCGCACCTCAGCCCCAACCCGCCGGTGCCCGCCCCGGAGCCGCTCGACCGGCCCGCGAAGGACCCGCTCGGCCGCGACCCGGTGCGCTACGGCGACTGGGAACGCGACGGGATCGCTATCGACTTCTGACGCGCCTGCTCAGCCGGCGACCCGCAACGTTACCAGCGCGGTCCGCGGCGCCCCCGGCAGGTTGAGCAGCGGCGAGGTGCCGTGCCCGGCGACGATGTAGCGCCTGTCGCCGAGGTTATAGCCGTTGAGCTGGAGCCGGGCCGCACCGACGCGGCACCAGGCCATCGCGTCGGCGGTGACGTAATGCGGTAGCACCGTCGTGTTGGCCGGGTCCGCCCATCGGTCGCCGACATAGTTCAGCCCGCCGCCGACGCCGAACCGGCCGCCCACGTCCTTGGTGACGAACAGGTTGGCCGCGTTGCGCGGGGTGATCGTCGCGCGCTTGCCCGCGAAGGCCGGGTTGGCCGATGCGGTGACGCGCGCGTCGAAATAGGAATAACTGGCGATGGCATGGAGCCCCGCGGCGAGGTCGAGCTGTCCGGAGAGCTCGATCCCGCGCGTGCGCTGCGTTCCGATCGGGATCAGCTTTGTCGGCACGGCCGGGTCGCTACCCTTGATCCCCGTGCGCCGCAGCACGAAGCCCGCGGCCTGGAGCGCGAGCCGACCGCCGAACAGCGTGTATTTGGCGCCGACCTCGCGGTTGATGGTCCGCTCGGGCGCGAGCTCGGCGTTGTTGGCGGCGAGCGCGAAGGTTTCGGCCGAGGGCTGGTAGCTGCGGCTCCACGAGACGTAATAGGATTGCGATGCGTCGGGCTGGAGCACCAATCCGGCGCGCGGGCTCCACGTGCGATCGAGCCGAGCGAGATCAGGCTGCCCGGGCAGCAGCTGGCGCGTGCGCTGCGTGAACCAGTCGTGCCGCGCGCCGACCAGCGCCTTCACGCCGTAGCCGAGGTCGGCGAGATCCTGGAGGTACAGCGCCTGGGTCTCGAGCGTCGTGCTGGTGCGCGCGCTCAGCGCGGTGAAGTTGCGATCGTCCACCACCGGCAGCACCGGATCGAACAGCGCGGTGCGCGCGACGACGCGCTGCGCGTAGGTGGTGGCGTCCTTGAGCTGGCGTGCCGCCTCATAGCCGTAGAGCAACTGGTGCCGCGTGCCGGCGAGCGCGAGCGTCTGGGTCAGCTCGGCCTGGTTGGACCAGCCCTCCTCGCGCCGGTCGAGCCGGCCGTGGCGCAGCGTGACGGTGAGCGCCTTGGCGTCGACCGAGTCGGGCAGGGTGCTGTGGCGCGCGAGCGCATAGTCATAGTGGCGGAAGCCGTCGCGAAAGAGCAGTCCCTCGGTGAGGGAATGTTCCACGACGACGGTCTGCGACAGCACCTGGCTCTCGGTGGTGTCGGCGTCGCGCGCGTTGGCGGCGCCGTAATAGGTGCGCGGGGACACGTCGACGGGGCGGCCGTAGAGCGCGGGGATGCCGAGGTCCATCAGTCGGCGGTCGCGGACATAATCGGCGACGGCGTAGAGGCTGGTCGACGCGCCCTGCACGAGCAGCGAGGGCGCCAGCGCGACACGGCGCAGGAACTGCTGGTCGCGGAAGCTGCCGCTGTCCTCATAGGCGCCGGTGAGGCGCAGGCCGACCCCGCTCGTCGCGGCGTAGCGGCCGAGGTCCCACTCGGCGCGCTTGCGACCGAAGCTGCCGCCGGTGAGAGTGGCCGAGGTGACGTCCAAGTCGGGCCGCTTGAGCACGCGGTTGATCAGCCCGCCGGACGAGCCGCGCCCGTACAGCACCGCGGCGGGACCCTTGATCACCTCGATCCGCTCGACATTCGAAAGATCGCGGAAGTAGAGGGCGTCGTCGCGGAAGCCGTTGACATACTGGTCGGCAATCGCAGTGAAGCCGCGGATCGTGACCTGGTCGCGCTGGCCGTCGCCGGTGGAAAAGCCAACGCCGGGCACGTTCTTGAGCGCATCCTGCAGCGATAGCGCGCGCTGGTCGCGCAGCACGGCGGCGGGAATGACGGCGATCGACTGCGGCAGCTCGCGCAGCGGCGCCACGGTCTTGGCCGCGGCAGTGTCGGCGGCGCCGTAACCGTCGCGCTTGCCGGTGACGACCACGTCGTCGCCGCCTGGCTCGCCGGCGCGCGCGGTGCCGCTAGCGACGAACAATGGGATAAAGAGCGCGGTCGCCCGTAATGCGTGCATCGATCTTCCCCCATTCACCGCTTTCTTGCGGCGCTGGGAGCTATCGCCACGAATCACTAATGCGTGTCAATCGCAACTATAGGATGGTGGCTCAGTCCGGTGACAAAGGTGAAGCCACCGGCTCAGCGCCGCAGCTGGAGTGCCACCACCTGGTCCCAGGCGTCGCCCAGCGGCGGCAGTCCGGCGAGCTCGATCGCACCATCGCGCGCGGCGATCGTCACCGCCGCGCCGCCGTCGAGCAGCCGCGCCGAGCGCACGTTCGCCGCGAGCGGCAGCCGCACTCGCCCGTTGTGCGCGCGCAGCAGGTGGACGTAGACCGTCTCGCCGCGCTGCGTCGTCACACCATAGTCGCCGGGCGCTACCGGGCCGCCGCGCGTGCCGTAGATGCTCTCGCCGTGGCGCTTCATCCACTCGCCGATGGCGTGGAAGGTGGCGAGGTTCTCGGGCTGGATCTCGCCGTTGGGCATCGGCCCGGTGTTGAGCAGGAAATTGGCGTTGCGCCCGGCCGCGCCGACCAACGTGCGCACCAGCGTCTCGGGCGACTTGTACTTGTCGTCGACGAGGTTGAAGCCCCAGCTGCCGTTCATCGTCTCGGACATCTCGAGTGGCAGGCGGCCGATCGTCGCTTTGTCGCCGTTGAAGCCCATCGTGTTCTCGCCGGGCAGGTCGCGCTCGAACGTCTGGTAATCCTCGCCCGGGAAGGGAGCGTGGTGATGGTTGTTGACGATCAGCGCGCCCGGCTGGAGCGAATGGATCAGCGCGTAGGTGCGGTCGAGCCGCCAGCGGTCGCGCAGCGCCGTCTTCTCCTGATCCCACCAGCCGTCGAACCAGATCCCGCCGATCGGGCCATATTGCGTCAGCAGCTCGCGCAGCTGGGCGTCCTGATAGTCGAGATACCGCTCCCAGTCGCCCGACTCGGGGCGGCCGGTGGTGTGGCCGGTGCGGCCGCGCGGGTAATAGTCCGGGTTGTGCCAGTCGAGCTGCGAGTAATAGAAGAACAGCTTCACGCCCTGGCGCCGGCACGCCGCGGCGAGCTCGGCGATCGGGTCGCGCTTGAAGGGCGTCGCGTCGACGACGTTGTAGCGTGACACCTTGCTGCCGAACATGGCGAAGCCGTCATGGTGCTTGCTGGTGATGACGATGTAGCGCGCGCCGGCGTCCTTGAAGGAGCGCACCCAGGCGTCGGCGTCGAACCGGGTCGGGTTGAAGAAATGCGCGAGCCGCTCGTATTTTGCGGCGGGGATCTTATTCTCCTGCATGATCCACTCGGCCAGCCCGGGCGAGCCGCTGCCCCCCAGCTCGCTGTACAGACCCCAGTGAAGGAACACGCCGAACTTGGCGTCCTGGAACCAGGTCCGCGCGGCGAGATTGGCGGCGGCGGGCGTGTAGGTCGACGCGGTGGGCAGCTCAGCCGATTGAGCGGGGGTGATCTGAGCGGCCGCGCCGATCGGTGATCCCAGCGCCGCCATCACTGCCGCGGCGATGACCGCGCCAAGGCCCTTCGAACCCCATGCCATAACCGGCTCCCTCTCCGACGTGTCCGCCTTTGCGACCAGCGTAGCACAGCGATGCAGCGGCGCCAGTGACCGCCGCACACAATCGATGGTGCGCCCTAATGCGATCGACTTGCATTAGCTTGATGCGACGTCTATCGCGGGCTGAGGGATCGTCGGCCCGGCCGTCGTCTGTTTTCTCGCGGACGCGGGAACCCGGAGCCAAGCAGAGCCACAAGCGGTGGCGCTCAGGGCTGCTGGGCTTCCGCATGCGCGGGAGAACATGAGGAGAATGGCCGAACACCCGATCCGGGGAAGAGGACGAGAATGCGGATCAGCTGGGGAGTGTTGGCGGGCCTATGCGCCTCGGGCGCGAGCGCGCAGCTGCCCGGCGAGCCGGCGCGCGCCGATGACGCGCGCGGCGAGGTGGTCGTCACCGCGGCGCGCACCGTCCTCCCCGCGAGCGCGCTGCCGCTGACCGTCGACGTGATCGATCGAGAGACCTTGTCGCGGCAGGTCGCGGTGTCGGGCTCGGTGGTCGACGCGGTGTCGGCGCTGCTCCCCGCTTTCTCGCCGACGCGCGAGAAGATCACCGGCGTCGGCGAGACGCTGCGCGGCCGCTCGCCGCTCTACGCGATCAACGGCATCCCGCAGACCACGCCGATCCGCGACGGCGCGCGCGACGGCTATACGATCGATCCCTTCTTCATCGACCGCGTCGAGGTGATC
The DNA here is from genome assembly GCF_029623345.1 of Sphingomonas phyllosphaerae. Lineage (GTDB taxonomy): Bacteria > Pseudomonadota > Alphaproteobacteria > Sphingomonadales > Sphingomonadaceae > Sphingomonas > Sphingomonas phyllosphaerae_C. The sequence continues at coordinate 99,619 of NZ_JAPYKH010000010.1, read as the reverse complement.
TACGGCTCGAACGCGCTCCAGGGGATCGGCGCCACCGGCGGCGTGGTCAACCAGGTGACGGTGCGCGCGCCCGGGCGCGACGGCTGGAGCGGGCGCGCCCTGGTGCAGGGCAATGCGGGAAACGATCTCTCGGGCGAGTCGCTCGGCGGCAAGCTCGGCGCGCTGGTCAATTATCGCGCCGGCCGCGTCGACGCGACCGCGGGCGCGGCGTTCGAGCGGCGTGGCGCCTTCCTCGACGGGCGCGGACGCCGGGTCGGCTATGACGGCAACCAGAGCGAGATTCAGGACACCGACACGCTCTCCTTCTTCGCGCGCGCCGGCGTCGCGCTGAGCGACAGCGCGCGGCTGGAGGTGGTGGCGAGCCGCTTCCACCTCGAGGGGCGCGACCATTACGTCCCGGTGGAGGGCAATCGTGCGCTGGGGATCCCGGCGACGACGCGGCGCGGCTCGACGCCGGGGCAGCCCTCCACCGGCGTTGCGCAGATGGTCTCGGCCTCGCTCACCGACCGCGACCTGGGGGGCGGCGCCTTCACGCTGCAGGGCTTCTACAACCGCACCAGCGACACCTTCGGCGGCGGCGTGCTGGCGACCTTTCAAGACGCCGCGATCGCGCCCGTCGGCACGCTCTTCGACCAGTCGCGCAACGTCTCGCGCAAGCTCGGCGGCAAGGTGAGCTACGAGCGTGCTATGCCCGGCTGGGAGGCGCTGACGCTCACCGCCGGTTTCGACGCACTGGTCGACCGCACCGCGCAGACGCTGGTGCAGACGAAGCGCGAATGGGTGCCGCAGACCGACTTCCGCAGCCTCGCGCCGTTCGCGCAGGGCAACCTGAAGCTGGCGGACGGGCTGGTGCGGCTCGCCGGCGGCGTGCGCTACGAGAATGTCAGGCTCGACGTGCCCGATTACACCACGCTGGCGACCTCGGGCGCGCGTCGCGTCACCGGCGGCTCGCCCGCGTTCGAGCGCGCCCTGTGGAACGGCGGCGTCGTGCTCGAGCCTACCGCGGGCATCCGCGCCTATGCCAGCTACGCCGAGGGCTATACGATCGCCGACATCGGCCGCGTGCTGCGGGCGGTGAACCAGCCGAACGTGCGGATCGACGACTTCCTCGATCTCACCCCGGTTATCTCGAACAACCGTGAGGTCGGCGTCGAGCTCAAGCGCGGCCCGCTCACCGCGAGCAGCACCTATTATCGCTCGTCGAGCGAGGCGGGCTCGGTGCTGGTGCGAGGCGAGGACGGCATCTTCAATGTGGTGCGCCAGCCGATCGACATCGAAGGGCTGGAGATCAACCTCGACACGCTCACGCCGCTTCCGGGGCTTAACGTCGCGCTCGGCTACAGCCACGTCACCGGCCGGGCCGACACGAACGGCGACGGCCGGCTCGACGCCGACCTCGACGGCGCCAACATCTCGCCCGACCGGCTCAATCTCAGCGCCGACTATCGTGCCGGGCGCTTCAGCGCGCGGGTGCAGGGACGCTTTTACCTGTCGCGCCGCTTCCAGGGCCAGCCGATCGCAAACGACTTCAGCGGATACCGCCTGTTCGACGCCTATCTCGCCTATGACGCGCCGGTCGGCCGGCTGATGCTGAGCGGGCAGAACCTCGGCAACACTGATTACGTCACTTATTACAGCGACACCCAGGGGCCGACCGACAATGCGCGCTTCTATACCGGGCGCGGGCGCAACGCGACGCTGAGCTGGCAGGCGAGTTTCTGATGCGCGCGCTGACGCTGCTGCACCGCTGGGTCGGCGCGATCGTCGGCGCGCTGCTCGCGCTGCTCGGCGCAACCGGCGCGCTGCTGGTGTGGCGCGACCGGTTGACGTTCGTGCCGCACGCCGGCGACGCGGTGTCGCGCGACCCGGCGGCGCTGGCGCGCGTGCTCGACATGCTTGCGGCGGGCGCGCGACCGCTCGATCGCGTGACGCTCGCGGGGGAAGGACTAGGCGTGCACCAGGTCGTGTTCCGCGACGGCGGTGGCGCCTATCTGAGCCAGAGCGGCGAGGTGGTGGCGCGCTGGTCGAGCGCGTGGCAGCGGCCCGAGCTGCTGCTGTTCGACCTCCACCACCGGCTGCTGCTCGGCGAGGCAGGCGAGACGGTGAACGGCGTCGCGGCGCTGGTCGGGCTGGTGCTGGTGGTGAGCGGCGTGGTGCTGTGGTGGCGCACGCGCGCGCGCTTCCGCCCGCGGCTGTGGCCGGCGCGGATGACCTCGGGCGCGATCGTCCACCATCACCGGGACCTCGGCGTGCTGACCGCACCGCTGCTCGCAGTGTCCCTGCTCACCGGCACGATGATGGCGCTGCCGACGGTGGAGCGGCTGCTGCTGGCGCCGCTAGGCGCGAGCGATCGGGCGCAGCCGCCCAAGTTGGCGACGACCGTTGCGCCGACGGCGGCGCCTATGCGCTTCGCCCCGCTGCTCGCGGCGGCGACGCGACGCTTCCGCGGAGCGGAACTGCAGCGGGTGCAATGGCCGCGCGGCACGGGCGCGCCGCTGGCGCTGCGGCTGCGACAGCCGTTCGAATGGACGCCGAACGGGCGCACCTTCGTCTACGCCGACCCGGCGACGCTCGCGATCGTCGGCGTCGCCGACCCCACGGCCGGCGGGGCGCACGAGCGCATGCGCGAGAAGCTTTACCCGCTTCACGCGGCCAAGGTCGGCGGTCTGGCGTGGAAGCTGGCGATCACCGCCTCGGGGCTGGCGCTGGCGCTACTCGGCAGCCTCGCGGTCTATGGCTTCTGGACTACGCGTGCGCGGGTGAGCGCGGCGCGGCGGGGGAGGCGTGCGGCGGTGGCGGGCAAGCGGATCGCCTTGTAGATCCTCAGCGGGCTCCGGCTGATCCTCCACTGTAAGGGGAGGTGGCCGGCCGCAGGCCTGACGGAGCGGTGACTCGGGCAGCGAGCGTCAATTGACTCACGATTGGGGACACTCCTCCGTCAGCGCTGACGCGCGGACACCTCCCCACGCAGGGGAGGACTGGTAAGAACGTCAGGCGAGTAGAGCTCCCCTCACAGCGTCACGCCGCGCTTCCAGATCGCGATCTCGCGCTCGCCGTTGCGCTCGGCCGCGGTGGACTCGCCCGAGGCGATCGCGACGATGCGCGCCAGCAGCGCGTCGGCGGTGGCGTCGAAGCCGCGCTCCAGCACCGCGCCCGCGTCGAAGTCGATCCAGCCCGGCTTGCGCGTCGCCAAGCCACTGTTCGAGGCGATCTTCACCGTCGGCACGGGGAAGCCGAGCGGGGTGCCGCGCCCGGTGGTGAACAGGATCACCGTCGCGCCCGCGGCGGCCAGCGCGGTCGAGGACACCGCGTCGTTGCCCGGGGCCTCGAGCAGCGTCAGCCCGCGCGTGCGCGCCGCCGCGCCATAGCCGATCACGTCGCTGATCGGCCCGCGCCCGGCCTTCTGCACCGCGCCGAGCGACTTCTCCTCCAGCGTGGTGATCCCGCCCGCAACATTGCCGGGCGAGGGATTCTCCGAGACCGTCTCGCCATGGTCGAGGAAGTAGCGCTTGAAGCCGTTGACCAGCCCGGTGATGCCGTCGAACACGCGCACGTCGCTGGCGCGATCCATCAGCGCCTGCTCGGCACCGAAGATCTCGGGGATCTCGGTGAAGACCACGCTGCCGTCCGCCGCGACGACGCGGTCGCTGATGCGGCCGACCAGCGGGTTGGCGGTGAGCCCCGACAGACCGTCCGAGCCGCCGCACTTGACGCCGAGCACCAGCTCGCCGAGCGCGCAGGGCGTGCGCGTCGCGCGCGCCGCCTCGGCCAACTCGGCGACGATCGCGACGCCGTCCTCCACCTCGTCTGCGCTCGCCTGCGCGGTGAGCGCGCGCACCTGGCCGCGTGCCGCGGGCGGGATCGCCTCGATCAGCGCGGCGACCTGGTTCTCCTCGCAGCCGAGCCCGACGATCAGTACCCCGCCCGCGTTGGGATGCGCTGCCAGCGCGGCGAGGATCGCGCGCGTCCCGCCCAGGTCCTGCCCGAGCTGCGAGCAGCCGTGCGGGTGGGTGAAGGCGTGGACGCCGTCGACCGCGTCGCCGACCAGCGCGGCGGCGCGCGTCGCGATCCGCTCGGCGGTGCGGGCAACGCAGCCGACCGTCGGCAGCACCCAGATCTCGTTGCGTGTCGCCACGCGTCCGTCAGCGCGGCGATAGCCGAGAAAGCTCGCTGGCGCCGGGCGCTCCAGCGTCGCCGGCGACGCGGGCGCGTAGTGGTAGTCGAGCGTGGCGTCGAGCGCGGTGGCGAGGTTGTGCGAGTGGACGTGCTCGCCCGGCCGGATCGGCGCCGTGGCATGGCCGATCGGATAGCCGAATTTGAACACGGCCTCGCCCGGCGCGACCGCGGCGACCGCGACCTTGTGCCCGCGCGCCACGTCCTGCGCGAGCGTCAGCGTCGCGCCAGCGAGCGCGAGGGTCTCGCCCGCGCGCGCATCGTCTAGCAGGGTGGCGACGCTGTCGCCGGGCGCGATCTTGAGGGCGCTGGCCATGTCATCTCCGGGGTCCGGACCAATGGCTTAGCCCTAGCGCATGATCCGTCCGGTTTGAACCGCCGCGTTCGAACCGGCATTGTGCTCCTGCGCACGCAGGAGCCCAGGGCCAGGAGCGCTGTTTATGCCGCCCTGGGCTCCGGCGTTCGCCGTAGCACGGCGGAAGACGCGCGCGTCGCCGCGCTCAACCGCCCGCCCCGCTCGTCAGGAGCGTGCCGTTAAGCCCGGCGGGGAAGAAGCCGCCGCCCGTCACCGCAGCGCTGCTCTGGAAGACGACGTTCAGCACTTGCGCCGCGCTGCGCCCCAGCACCAGCCCATCGCTGTCGGTCGGCACGACATTGGCGGCCGTCGCCGTGCCGATGTCCTGGTCGGTCTCGCCGGCGCCGTCGAGCGAGTCGCGCAGCGCCGAGATCTGGCTCACCCGCGTGTAAATGCTCGGCACGGTCAGCCCACGGCGCCACAGCTCGGCGCGGATCGTCGCGTCATGGTAGCATTCGGCCGCGAGGATGCCCGCGCTCGCCTCGAGATAGGTCTTGTTGGTGAGCAGCTTCGCAGCACCACGATAAGCGCTGACGCCGACGTCGGTGAGCAGGTAGGCGCCGATCAGGAAGCTCTCATCGTTGGCATAAGGGTCGAAGATGTCGCCCGCGCCGATCACCCCCGCGGCGCGCGCCGCCGCGGTGAAGGCGCCGACAGCGGTGGTGCCCGCGACGTCCACGATCGCACTGCCCGAGATGTTGATCGCGGGCTGCGCCACGCGCGCGCTGCCCAGCGTCTCGCGCAGGAAGCGGATGTGGCCGATCTCGTCGGCGGCGATCTCGCGCGCGTATTCGGCAACGACGTCGTCGCTGAAGTCGACCGCGCGCGCCGCGCCGGCGCCGCTGCCGGTCACCACCGCGCCCTGCGTGCCCATGCCGGTGAGCAGCGCGCCGTCGACGCCGCTGCCCGACACTGCATAAGCGTAATAGGCACCCTCGAGATATTCGAGCTGGAGCGCGAAGTTGAGTACTGTGACGTCGGTAATCGCGCCGCTTGGCGTCGGCGTGGGTGAGGGCGTCGGCGAGGAGCCGCCGTTGTCGTCGCCGCAGCCCGACAGCAAAGCCAGCCCACCCGTCATCGCTGCGGCACCGCCGCACAGCCGGATGAAGCCGCGCCGCGCCTGGCGCTGCTGCTCGGCGCGCTCCATGAGGTCGAGGAACTCGATTGGGTCGCTCATCGCCGTGCTCCTCAGTTCGCGCCGGAGCGACGCAGCGCTGCATTGGCATTGTTGGTCCCCGCCGGGAAGAAGCCGCCCGCGCTGACCTGCTGCTTGGTGAGATAGGCGATGTTGTGGACCTGCTCGACGGTGCGGCCGAACACCAGGCCGCGCCCGTCGGTGGGGACGACATTGGCGGCGCGGCCGTAGATCGAGGTGACCGGGGAGATGCCCTGGTCGTCGTCGTCGACGCGACGCGGCGGGCCGTCCGACTCGTCGTCGCCGTCGAGGTCGTCGCGCGCGTCCGAGATCTTGTCCGCCTTCTCTCGCAGGTCGTCGACGTCGACGCCGCGGCGGTAGAGTGCGCTGCGGATCAGCCCGGCGTGGAACGCCTCGGCGGCGAGCAGCCCGGCCGCGGCGTCGACGATCGCGACGTCGCTCAGCAGCGGCGCGGCACCCTTGTAGGCGGTGACGCCGACGTCCTCGAACAGATAGGCGGCGAGCAGGAAATTGTCGTCATTCGCGTAAGGGTCGAAGACGCCGCCACTGGCGTCGAGGTCGATGTCGGCGGCCTTGGCAGCGGCGGTGAAGACCGCGGTCGAGAGGTCGATCGCGGGCTGCGCCACCGCGGCGCTGCCGAGCACGCGGCGCAGCACGGCGACGTGCGCGACCTCGTCGGCGGCGATCTCGCGCGCGTACTGGATCACCGCGGGGTCGCTCAGCGCGGCGCGGCGCGCGCCGGTCACCGCCCCCTGCGTCTGCGTGCCGCTGAGCTGGTCCGCCGCCAGCCCCGCGCCGGAGACCGCGTAGCTGTAGAATTGCGCCTCGAGATACTCGAGATTGAGCGCGAAGTTGAGGATATCAACGTCGCTCGGCGCGGTCTGCGCGATCGCTTCGCGCGACAGCATCAGCCCGCCCGCGCCCAGCACGGCCGCGGTCGCCGCGCCGCGGAAGAAGGCGCGGCGCTCGTCGCGGCGGCGCGCATGCGCCTCGATCAGTCTCTCGCCCGCCGCCATCCCGCGCTCCCCGTTCACCGACGCGGCGCGATGCCGGCCGCAGGAGGGATACGAGGGGGCGGCGAAAAGGATGCGTCAGGGCCGGAACGATCGCGTTCTGACCAGGCGCAGCGATGGTTGCCGCCCCGTGCGCGGCCGCGCAAGAAGCGCTGGCGATTGACCCGCAGCGCGCCGAGTACGCCAGGCGCATCGGCCTGGGGTGATGCCCTACCCGGCTGACAACGCGCGCCGCCCTCGCTGATCCCGCCGCGATCAGGGGATTGCGCTGACTGCCTCGACCTTTAGGAAGGGCGGCGAGCGTGGGTGGAGTGGGAGAGATCATGTCGACACAAGCCCGAGCGGCGGGCGCCGCACCGGTGCGCGCGGGCGCGATCGACGCGCCCGCCGACGTGATCATCGTCGGATCGGGTGCCGCCGGCGCGATGGCGGCGCACAGCCTCACCAAATCGGGGCTACGCTGCCTGATGCTCGAGGCCGGGCGCGACTATGACCCCAAGGCCGAGGTCAACATGTTCGCGCCCGAGAGCGACGCGCCGCTGCGCGGTGCCTCCACGCCGGACAAGCCGTTCGGCTATTTCGACGCCACCGTGGGCGGCGGCTGGGAGGTCGAGGGAGAGCCCTATACCTCGCGGCCGGGCAGTGACTTTCGCTGGTACCGCCCGCGCATGCTGGGCGGCCGCACCAACCACTGGGGCCGCCACTCGCCGCGCTGGGGCCCGTACGACTTCAAGCCTTATTCGCGCGACAAGCTCGGGGTCGACTGGCCGATCGGCTACGACGACGTCGCGCCCTATTACGATCGCGTCGAGAAGATGATCGGCGTCAACGGCGGCAAGCTCGGGCTGGAGAACCACCCCGACTCGCCCGACGGCTGTCTGCTGCCGCCGCCCAAGCCGCGCGTCACCGAGATGATGATCAAGGCCGCGGCGGAGAGCATCGGCATCCCGGTGCGCGCGGCGCACACCGCGGTGCTCACGCGCGACATGCCCGACGACGTCGCGCCGCGCAGCGCCTGCTTCAACGCGACTCCGTGTACGCGCGGCTGCACCATCGGCGCGATGTTCCAGACCACCACTTCGCTGCTGCCGCAGGCGAGCGCGACCGGGCGGCTGCGCGTTGTCACCGACGCGATGGTGGCGCGCGTGCTGACGGGGGCGAACGGCCGCGCGACGGGGGTAGAGTATGTCGACCGCAAGACCGGGCAGCGCCACCAAGTGAGCGCGCGCGCGGTGGTGCTGGCGGCGGGCACCGGCGAGACGGCGCGGCTGCTGCTCAACTCGGGCACCGACCGGCGCGGTCTGGCCAACGGTTCGGGCGAGCTGGGGCGCAATCTCACCGATTCCACCGGCGCCTCGTTCAGCGCCTATATCCCGAAGCTCGCCGGGCGTCCGCGCTACAATGAGGACGGAATCGGCGGGCAGCACATCTACATCCCCTTCTGGCAGTACAAGGAGCAGGCGCGCGGCGAGCTCGACTTCGCGCGCGGCTATCATTTCGAGATCGGCGGCCGCTTCGACATCCCGCCGCCCGCGACGCTGCCGCGCGCTTATGGCAGCGCGCTGCGCCAGGCGGTGCGCCAGTCCTCGGGCGCGACGCTGCGGCTCACGCTGCGCGGCGAGATGATCCCCAACAAGGACACGTTCTGCGAGATCGACCCGGGCGTGAAGGACAAGTTCGGCATCCCGGTGCTGCGCTTCGCGTTCAAATGGTCGCAGAACGAGGTCAACCAGGTCGCGCACGGGCGCCGCTCCGCGCACGCGGTGTTCGAGCGGCTCGGCGGGACGATCCTCAGCCCCGACCTGCCGGTCGAGCAGATCATGACCGCGGGCGGCGAGATCATTCACGAGCTCGGCACCGCGCGCATGGGGGACAGTCCGCGCCATTCGGTGGTGAACAGCTACGGCGAGGCGTGGGAGGTGCCCAACCTCGTGCTGATGGACGGCGCGGTGTTCGCCTCGGGCGCACACAAGAATCCGACGCTGACCATCCTCGCGCTCGCGCTGCGCAACTCGGAGCGGCTGGCGCAACGGATCAAGACGGGAGCTCTCGCGTGACGCTATCGCGCCGTACCACGCTGCAATGGCTCGCCGCCGCGGCCGCTCTGCCGCTGTTCGAGCCGCCCGCACTGGCGCAGGCCGGTGCCGCCGCGGCCGCGCCGCCGTTCGCGGTGGTCGACTGGCCCGCGCTGCCCGCGGCCAAGCCCGCCCCCGGCTATGGCCGCGACCCCAAGCTGATGGAGCCCAGCGTGCCCTGGCCGCTGACGCTCGACCGCTCGCAGCGCGCCACGCTCGACCTGCTGGGCGACCTCATCCTGCCGCCCGAGGGCGACGCGCCGGGCGCGGGCAAGTTGGGCGTCGCCGCCTTCGTCGACGAGTGGGTCAGCGCGCCCTACCCGGTGCAGCGCGCCGACCGCGAGCGGATCCTGCCCGGGCTCGCCTGGCTCGACGCGCAGAGCCGCGCGCTCGGCGGCCGCTCGTTCGTCGCGCTCGCGCCGGCGCAGCGCACGACGCTGATGGACGCGCTGATGGTGGAAACGCCCGCACCGCGGATGGTCGCGCCGGTCGCCTTCATGGACAAGCTGCGCTACCTCTTCGTCACGGGCTATTACAGTCTGCCCGAGGGCAAGGCCGACATGGGCTATATCGGCGACCAGCCGACCGAGGGGCCGTACCCGGGGCCGACCCCCGAGGCGCTGGCGCATCTCGACCGCGTGCTGGGTGAGCTGAAGCTGTCCCCGGCGGTGGCGCGGAGCTGAGGGGCGCCTTCGTCAGTAGAGGCTTTGACTAGGATGCCGTGCGCCTCTCCCCTCCCCCTCAGGGGAGGGGCTTGCTTCGAAGTCCCGCCCGCACCTCAGCTCACCCCGCCGCCTTGCCCGGCACGTTGACGCCCATGCTCTGCAGGTAGCGCTTCACATTGCGCGCCGCCTGGCGCAGCCGCTGCTCATTCTCGACCAGCGCGATCCGCACGAAGCCCTCGCCGTTCTCGCCATAGCCGACGCCGGGCGCCACCGCGACCTTGGCATGGCTGAGCAGCTGCTTGGAGAATTCCAGGCTGCCGAGATGCGCCAGCGCGGGCGGCAGCGGTGCCCAGGCGAACATCGAGGCGGGCGGAGCGGGCACGTCCCAACCTGCGCGCGCGAAGCTCTCCACCAGCACGTCGCGGCGCTTGTGATAGAGCTGCCGGTTCTTCTCGACGATGTCCTGCGGACCATTGAGCGCGGCGCAGGCCGCCGCCTGGACGGGCGTGAACGCGCCATAGTCGAGGTACGACTTCACCCGCGTCATCGCCGCGATCAGCTTGCGGTTGCCGACTGCGAAGCCGATCCGCCAGCCCGCCATCGAATAGGTCTTGCTGAGGCTGGTGAACTCCACCGCGACGTCGCGCGCGCCCGGCACCTGAAGGATCGAGACGGTCGGCTTGCCGTCATAGTACAGCTCGGAATAGGCGAGGTCGGAGATGACCCACACCTGGTTCTCGCGCGCCCAGGCGACCAGCCGCTCGTAGAAGGCGAGATCGACCGTTTCCGCGGTCGGGTTCGAGGGGTAATTGACCACCAGCACGCTCGGCCGCGGCACGGTGAAGGCCACCGCGCGATCGAGGCTGGCGAAATAATGTTCGTCGGGCGTGGTCGGCACCGCGCGGATCGTCGCGCCCGCGATGATGAACCCGAAGGTGTGGATCGGGTAGCTCGGGTTGGGCGCCAGCACCACGTCGCCCGGCGCGGTGATCGCGGTGGCGAGGCTGGCGAGCCCCTCCTTCGACCCCATCGTCACCACCACCTCGGTCTCGGGGTCGATCTCCACCCCGAAACGGCGGCCGTAGTAATTGGCCTGGGCGCGGCGCAGCCCCGGGATGCCGCGCGACTGCGAGTAGCCGTGCGCGCTCGGCTTCTGCGCCACCTCGATCAATTTGGCGATGACATGCTCGGGCGGTGGCAAGTCGGGATTGCCCATGCCGAGATCGATGATGTCCTCTCCGCCCGCGCGCGCCTGTGCCCGCATCGCATTGACTTCAGCGATGACGTAGGGCGGCAGGCGCTTCATGCGGTAGAATTCATCGGACACGGGCGGGCACTCCTTCACGCTCACCTATATCGCCATTCGCTCCGCACGGCACCCGCCCGGCAGAAAAAGCCTGCGCCTCGGCTTCGCCGCGTCAGGCGCTTGCGCTATGCCGGGCACGCCAACGAGGAGCGACGAGCCGTGAGCGCGACGACCAAGCCGCCGATCCCCGATCTCGCCGAACTCCAGCACTGGACCTGGGTGGCCGGTCGCGCGCAGCAGATGCTGATGGAGGCGGGCGTGCCGCTCGCCGCGCCCGAGAAAGCGGCGGCGCAGGTGCAGGATTTCTGGAGCGACTATCTCGCTTTGTGGCAGCGCGTCGCCATGCCCGACCGCGCGGTCGCGGCGCGGCCCGAGAAGGACCGCCGCTTCGCCGCCGCGGCGTGGCGCGACCATCCGCTGTTCGACTGGATCCGGCAGAGCTACGCGCTGGTCGCCGACCACCTGCTGCGCGGCGTCGATCAGCTCGACGGCGTCGACGAACGGACTCGCGCGCAGCTGCGCTTTGCCGCGCGCGGCTTCGTCGAGGCGATGAGCCCGTCCAACTTCGCGCTGACCAACCCCGAGGTGATCGAGCGCACGATCGCGACGCGCGGCGAGAATCTGCTCACCGGGCTGCAACACCTGCTCGACGACCTGCAGCGCGGGCAGGTGACCCACAGCAAGGAGGGCGCCTTCACGCTGGGTGAAGATCTCGCCACCACGCCCGGGCAGGTGGTCAAGCGGACGCCCTTCTACGAGCTGATCCAATACGCCCCCGCGACCGAGCGGGTGCTGGCCGCGCCGCTGGTGATCTTTCCGCCCTGGATCAACCGCTTCTACATCCTGGACCTGACGCGCGAAAAGAGCTTCGTCCGCTGGGCGGTGGAGCAGGGGGTCACCGTCTTCATCGTCTCGTGGCGCTCGGCCGACGCCGCGATGGCGGACGTGACCTGGGACGATTACGTCGCCGCGCAGCTCGACGCGATCGACACGGTGCGCGCGCTGCTCGACGTGCCCGCGGTCCATAGCATCGGCTATTGCGTCGCGGGGACGACGCTGGCAGCGACGCTGGCGCTGCTCGCCGCCCGGGGCGAGGAGAGCCGCGTCGTCAGTGCCACCTTCCTCACCGCACAGGTGGATTTCAGCCGCGCCGGCGACCTGCTCCATTTCATCGACGACGAGCAGCTCAAGGTCATAGCGGCGCTCAGTCCGCAGGGCTTCCTCGACGGCCGCTATCTCGCGGCGACCTTCAACCTGCTGCGCGGGCGCGACCTGATCTGGAATTATGTCACGCAGAACTATCTGCTCGGCAAGGATCACGTGCCGTTCGACCTGCTTCACTGGAACGGCGACGTCACCAACCTGCCGGCCAAATGGCATCTCGCCTACCTCACCGACCTGTACCGCGACAATCGGCTGGCGAAGGGCGAGATGGTCGTGGCGGGCGTGCCAATCGACCTCGCCCGCGTGACCACGCCGAGCTACGTCCAGGCCGGGCGCGAGGACCATATCGCGCCGGCCGAGAGCGTGTGGAAACTCACCGAGCATTTCCGCGGCCCGCTGCGTTTTGTGCTGGCCGGCTCGGGCCATATCGCGGGCGTGGTCAACCCGCCGGCCGCGGGCAAATACCAGCACTGGATCAACGAGGCGGGCGCGGCGTCGCTGGAGGAGTTCGTCGCCGGCGCGCGCGAGGTGAAGGGCAGCTGGTGGCCCGACTGGGCGGCGTGGCTGCGCGCGCTCGCGCCCGACGAGGTGCCCGCCACCGGCGCGCGCGTGCCGGGCGCTGGCGCGCTGCCCGCGATCGAGCCCGCCCCGGGCAGCTACGTGCGCGCGCGGTGACGCCCTCTCCGCGCGGGGAGAGGGCGATCCGCCTCAGCCCGCCTTCTTCGGGGTGAGCCGCAGCAGCTTGGCCTCGGCGCCGTCCTCGAGCAGCCAGAGCGCACCGTCCGGGCCGCTCACCACCGCGCGGATGCGATTGCCCATGTCCCAGCGCTCCGCCTCGCGCGCCTTGGTACCGTCAAAGGCGATCCGCACCAGCGCGGTCGCCGCCAGCCCGCCGACGAAGGCCGAGCCGCGCCAGTCGGGGAACAACGTGCCGTCGTAGAAGGTCAACCCCGCCGGCGCGATCACCGGGTTCCAGTAGAGCGCGGGCTCGGCCATGTCAGGCCGCGTGGTTGGGCTGGGGATCGGCACGTCGTCGTAGTTCGAGCCGTACGACACCAAGGGCCAGCCATAGTTCTTGCCCGGCTCGATCAGGTTGAGCTCGTCCCCGCCCTTGGGGCCCATCTCAACCGACCACAGGCGGCCCTGCGAGTCGAAGGCGAGGCCATAGGGATTGCGGTGCCCGCTGCTCCACGTCTCCGCCGGCGTCAGGTTGGGCGCCGGCACGGTGACCTGCCGGCCCTTCGCCTTGGCCGCCGCGACGGTGTTCTCGGGCGGGTCGATCAGCGACAGCGTGGTGGCGCCGGTCTTTCCCTCGCCGGGATTGCCGGGCGCGGGCTTGCCGTCGAGCGTCAGGCGCAGGATCTTGCCCACGGGCTGGTCGGGGTCCTGCGCCGGGGTCATGCGCTGGCGATCGCCCGCGGCAAGGAACAGGTGCTGGCCATCGGGCGCGAAGGCGATATAGGCGCCGAACTGGCCGCCCTGGCCGCGCGGCAGCTGGCGCCAGATCACCTTGAGCCCCGTCAGCGCGGGCGCCGCCGCGGCCGGGTCGATCGTCGCGCGCGCCAACGCGAGCGCGTCCCCGCCGGTGCCCGGCTCGCTGTAGCTGATGTACACCGCATGATCGGTGGCGAAGTGCGGCGACACCGCAACGTCGAGCAGGCCGCCCTGGCCGTCGTCGTGGACCTTGGGCACGCCGCTCAATTTGGTCTTCTTGCCGTCGGCGGTGACGAGCCAGATCTGCCCCGGCTTTTCCGTCACCAGCATGCGCCGGTCGGGTAGGAAGGCGAGCGCCCAGGGCTGGTCGAAGGTCGCCACGGTGGCGCTGTCGAACGGCTTGGCCGCGGCGGGCTTGGCGTTGCCGTAATTGACGGGAGCGGCCGCGGTGGTAGGCGCGCCGCTGCTCGGGGCGGCGGCGCTCTGCTGCTGCTGCTGGTTGCCGGCCGGGGCGGTCGTGCCGCCGCATCCCGCCAAGGCCGCGGAAATCGTCGTGAAGGCCAATAGATTCCGCAGCATAGATCCTCTTTCTTATCCCGGGTCGTGCGCGACCTTTAGTGGCGCCGCCAGCGCTCGCCTAGGCGGCATCGTGCTGCCGCGCGGCAGGCTGCGCCGAGTTGCTGTAGGGGAAGGACTAATCTATGCTAGCCAGCATCTTGGACGATCCTTCCCGCGCCTCCCCACCGCTGCTCCCGCGTGAGCCAGACGCCGCGGTCCGCGCGGCGGTGGCCGCCTTCGCCGCGCGCCTGGCGCAGGGCGATCCCTGGGTCGCGGCGTTCGACGAGTCGATCACCCCGATGGCGATCAGCGACCCGACGTTGCCGGACAACCCGCTGCTCTACGTCAACCGCGCGTTCGAGGCGCTGACCGGCTTCACCGCGGCCGAGCTGGTCGGCCGCAACTGCCGCTTCATGCAGGGTCCGCTGACCGACCCTGCCGAGGTGACGCGGCTGCGCGGGGCGATCGCGCGGTGCGAGCGGATCGAGGTCGACCTGCTCAACCATCGTCGCGACGGCGCGCCCTTCTGGAACCGGCTGACCGTCGCGCCGGTGCATGATGCGGGCGGGGCACTGCGCTACTTCGTCTCGTCACAGCTTGACGTCACGCTTGAGCGCCACCGGCTCACGCGGTTGCAGCAGGACCGCGAGCAGCTCGCCGCCGAGGTGGCCGAGCGCGACGCCGCGCTAGCGGAGCGCGAGGAGCGGCTGCAACTGGCGCTGCGCGCGGGCGGGCTCGGTACCTTCTCGGTCGATCCGACAACGGGCGCGATCACCTCCTCGGCGAGCTGCAAGGCCAATTTCGGTCGCGTATCCGACGAGGATGTCACGCTCGACGAGTTGATCGCCGCGGTCCACCCGATCGACCGCGATCGCGTCGTGGCCGCCTTGGCCTCCACGCTGGAGCGCGGCGCGGCCTATGACATCGAGTATCGCGTGCTCACCCCGGCGGGCGAGCAGCGTTGGATCGCGGTCCATGCCGAAATGCAATATCGCGCCGACGGCACGCCGCTGGCGATGGTGGGCTTCACCACCAACATCTCCGATCGCAAGTTCGCCGAGGAGCATCGCGCGATGCTGGCGCGCGAGCTGACGCATCGGGTGAAGAACATCCTCGCCACGGTCGGCGCGGTGGTAAGCCAGACGCTGCGCGACGCCCCCTCGCTGCCGGCGGCGCGCGGCGCAGTGGCGGGGCGGATTGCCAGTCTCGGCGCCGCGCACGAGCTGCTGGTCCACGACGAGGTCGAGGGCGCGGCGATTGGCGACATCGTCGAGCGCGTGCTCGCGCCCTTCGCGGACCGCGACGGGCGCCGCTTCGACGCGGGGGGACCCCCGATCCGGCTCAGTCCCGAGATCACGCTGGCGCTGTCGATGGCGCTGCACGAGCTCGCCACCAACGCGATCAAGTACGGCGCGCTGTCGGTGCCCGAGGGACGGGTGACGATCCGCTGGGCGCTGGCGACCGACGACGGCGCGCGCCGACTCCGCTTCTCCTGGATCGAGCAGGGCGGTCCGGCGGTGACCGCGCCGACGCGCACCGGCTTCGGCTCGCGCATGATCGAGCGGGTGCTGGCGCCGCATGTCAGCGGGCGGGTGGCGGTCGCCTACCCGCCGGAGGGGGCGCGTTTCGAGGTTGAGGCGCCGGTGTAGGGGCGGGGGTGTATGGCCTCGGCATACGCGAAGGTCTCCGACGAGGATCGTCCTTGCCCGGCGTCATTCCCCAACGCTCGTCATCTCCCTTGTTCGTCGTCCGCGATTGTTCGGCCCCCCACACCGTCATCCCTGCGAAGGCGGTGTTTCAGACGCGCGAGTCCCGCTTTGAGCCGCGACCTCAGCGTTTATGGATCCCCGCCTTCGCGGGGATGACGAAAGGGGCAAGGGAGGGGGGCAAGGGAGGGAGACCCTCGACACTCCGTCGCTTCGTCAGGCGCGCCTCGATCCGCGCCCGTTCTCACAACGATCAAGTGCCATCGCGCGACCGCCCCAAGCCCTCACCCCAGGCGGCCGCGCGCGCGCAGCTCGTCGCTGGCGATGGCGCGCAGCCGCGTGGCGACGCGCGGGTTCAGTCCGAGGTCGTCGGCGGCGCGCTCGCGCCCGTCGAGCCGGTGCGGGTCGATGCCGGTCAGCGTACCGAAGGTCATCAGCGCCTCGAGATAATAGCCCTCGGCGCTGGCGTGATACTGGTCCCAGCTCCACAGGCTGATCTGGCCGAAGGCGACTCCGTCATAGGGGTCGGGATCGGCGAGCCCGTCGCGGATCGCGCGGTTCCACGCGCTGCCCACCGCCACCGCGGCAGTGAGGCCGCCGCCCTCCGCGACGGCGCGGTCGGTCGCGGCGGCGAGCTCGTCCGCCATCGCGACGATCGGCTGCCCCGACCAGCGCGCGCCCGGTCGATAGGTGAGGTCGGCGCGCGACCAGGTGGCGACGAGATCGACGATCACCGCGGGGTTGCGCGCGCGGAACAGAGCGGCGAGGTCGCGCGCGGCGGCGACGTGGCGCGTCGGGTCGCCGGGGCGCGCCGGGTCCAGCGTGCTGTATCCCTGCAGCACCACCGCGTCCCACGGCCGATCGATCAGCCTGCGCCGGTTCTCGAAGTGCCAGGCGAGCTCCTTGCCCGGCGAGGTCTCGAGGCTGACCTGCCAGTCGAGCCCGGCCTCGTCGGCGAAGGTCTTGAACAGCGCGGGCACGCCGCCGATGCCCTCGCCGTTGAGATCGGTGACGCGATCGGGACGGTAGCGCTGTACCGGCGAGTTGGCGCCGAAGGTGAAGCTGTTGCCGATGAAGAGCACGGTGCGCGCCGCGGCGGCCTGGGGCAGCGCGGCGGCGAGCAGCAGCGCGACGGCGAGCGCACGGGGAAGGAGGCGGGTCATGCCGCCCAGACAGCAGACCCGCGTGCCGCTGCCAAGCGCGGAGCGCGGCGCCGATCCTCCCGCAGCAGGGGAGAAGCGGCGCCGCTCGGGCTCAGCGACCGATGCTGGTATACTGGAAGCCCGCCGCGGCGAGCTCGTCGGGCGTGTAGATGTTGCGCAGGTCGATCAGCACCGGCGCCTTGAGCAGCGACTTGACGCGATCGAAGTCGAGCGCGCGGAACTGGTCCCACTCGGTCACGATCGCGAGCGCGTCGGCACCCTCGATCGCCTCGTACGGGCCCTTGCAATAGATCACGTCGCCGAGCAGCTTCTCGGCCTGCTCCATGCCCTCCGGGTCATAGGCCTTCACCGTCGCGCCGGCGTCCTGCAGCGTCTGGATCACCGCGATCGCGGGCGAGTCGCGCATGTCGTCGGTGTTGGGCTTGAAGGTGAGGCCCAGCACCGCGACGGTCTTGCCGCGCACGTCGTCGCCCATCGCGTGGACGATCTTGCGACCCATGGCGCGCTTGCGGTTGTCGTTGACGGCGACCACCGCCTCGACGATGCGCTGCGGCGCGTCATAGTCCTGGCTGGTCTTGAGGAGCGCCAGCGTGTCCTTGGGGAAGCACGAGCCGCCGTAGCCGGGACCGGCGTGGAGGAACTTGGACCCGATGCGATTGTCCAGGCCGATGCCGCGGCTGACGTCCTTCACGTCGGCGCCGACCTTCTCGCACAGATCGGCGATCTCGTTGATGAACGTGATCTTGGTCGCGAGGAAGGCGTTGCCGGCATATTTGATCAGCTCGGCGGTGCGACGGCGCGTCACGAGGATGGGCGCGGCGTTGAGGTACAGCGGGCGGTACACCTGGCGCATCACGTCGGTAGCGCGCTCGTCCTCCGAACCGATGACGATGCGATCGGGCCGCTTGAAGTCGTCGATCGCGGCGCCCTCGCGCAGAAATTCCGGGTTGGAGACCACGCCAAAGTCGGCGTCGGGAGCGGCCGCGCCGATGATCCGCTCGACCTCGTCGCCGGTTCCGACGGGCACGGTCGACTTGGTGACGATCACGGTATAGCCCGAGATCGCCTCGCCGATCTCCTTGGCGGCGGCGTAGACGTAGGACAAATCGGCGTGGCCGTCACCGCGGCGCGAGGGCGTGCCGACCGCGATGAAGACCGCGTCGGCGTCCTTCACGCCCTCCTTGAGGTCGGTGGTGAAACGCAGGCGCCCGGCCTGGACGTTGCGCGCGACGAGATCCTCGAGACCGGGCTCGTAGATCGGCATCTTGCCGGCGAGCAGCCGCTCGATCTTGCCCTGATCCTTGTCGACGCAGACGACGTCGTGGCCGAAATCGGCGAAGCAGGTGCCCGATACCAGCCCGACATAGCCCGAGCCGATCATGGTGATGCGCAAGGTGGTCGCTCCTCGTTGATTGACGATGGGACGCGATCGGCCCCTCACCCGGAGCGCTACCCGTTACGTTCGCGGTCTGGCAAGCCGCAAGCGGTGCAGTGCAGCATTCAACTGCTTGGATATGGGGCGGCTGGTACAGCGGCGTGGGGTCGGCGCGCGGTCGACCGGCGCCAGCGTCGGCGGCGGTGCTGCGCCACCGCGGCGATGGCGACGGGCCACAGCATCGTCAGCGTTACGTCGCCGAGCGTATCCCGCAGCGTCCAGCTCGGCGATGCCGCGAGCCAGTCGAGCGCCTCGTTGAGCATCTCGGCCGCGAACACGACATGAAGCGCCGCGAGCGAGCCGCGCCGCTCGCGCAGGACGATTCGGGCGAAGAGGTAGATCGCGAGTCCGGCGTGGACGTGAAGCAGCGGCGCCGGCCCGGCGATCGCGATGATCTGGTCGATCAGCTGCTTGTAGGCGCGCGCGAGTTCCATCGCGGCGGGTGTAGCGAGGGAGGGGTTACGGAATCGCTAGGGGTGGGGGCGACTTGCCCGCCCTCACTCCCTTGACCGTCATCCCCACGAAGGAAGGGGGAAGGGAGGTCCTCACGCCCGCTCCTCAGCGTCGCAAACGCCAACCGGCGCCGCGTCGGTGGACGCGGCGCCGGCCATGGTCTCACGAGCGGGCGCCCGATCAGTCGATCTTGGGCAGCGTCTCGAACTGGTGGAAGGGCGGGGGGCTCGACAGCGTCCACTCCAGCGTGGTCGCACCCGCGCCCCAGGGATTGTCGGGCGCCTTCTTGCCCCCCAACATCGACCACACGACGTTGACGAAGAAGATCACCATCCCCGACGCCATGATCATGTAGCCGACCGTCGCGACCTGGTTCCAATGCGCGAAGGCGTCGGGATAGTCCGGGTAGCGCCGCGGCATGCCCTGCAGGCCGAGGAAGTGCATCGGGAAGAACATCACGTTCACGCCGACGAAGAACACCCAGAAGTGCAACTGGCCGAGCAGCTCCGAGTACATCCGCCCGGTCATCTTCGGGAACCAGTAATAGAAGCCGGCGAACAGCGAGAACACCGCGCCGAGGCTCAGCACGTAGTGGAAGTGCGCCACCACGTAATAAGTGTCCTGCATGTAATCGTCGACGCCGCCGTTGGCGAGCACCACGCCGGTCACGCCGCCGACGGTGAACATGAAGATGAAGCCGATCGCCCAGACCATCGGCGTGGGGAAGCGCAGCGAGCCGCCCCACATCGTCGCGATCCAGGAGAAGATCTTGATGCCGGTCGGCACCGCGATCACCATCGTCGCCGCGGTGAAGTACATCTTCACGTTGACGCTCATGCCCGTGGTGAACATGTGGTGCGCCCACACCACGAAGCCGACCACGCCGATCGCGACCATGGCATAGGCCATGCCGAGATAGCCGAACACGGGCTTGCGGCTGAAGGTCGCGACGATGTGGCTGATGATGCCGAAGCCCGGCAGGATCATGATGTACACTTCGGGGTGGCCGAAGAACCAGAACAGATGCTGGTACAACACCGGGTCGCCGCCGCCCGCGGGGTCGTAGAAGGTGGTGCCGAAGTTGCGATCGGTCAGCAGCATCGTGATCGCCGCGGCGAGCACCGGCAGCGCCAGCAGCAGCAGGAAGGCGGTGACCAGCACCGACCAGGCGAACAGCGGCATTTTGTGCAGCGTCATGCCCGGCGCGCGCATGTTGAAGATCGTGGTGATGAAGTTGATCGCGCCGAGGATGGAGCTGACGCCGGCGAGGTGGAGCGACAGGATCGCCATGTCGACCGACGGCCCCGGTTCGCCATAGGTGGAGAGCGGCGCGTAGACCGTCCAGCCGGTGCCCGCGCCGCCGAAGAAGGGCGAGGCCAGCAGCAGCGTGAAGGCGGGGACCAGCAGCCAGAAGCTGATGTTGTTCATCCGCGGAAAGGCCATGTCGGGCGCGCCGATCATGATCGGCACGAACCAATTGCCGAAGCCGCCGATCATCGCCGGCATTACCATGAAGAACACCATGATGAGGCCGTGCGCGGTGACCAGCACGTTCCACAGGTGGAGCGCCTGGTCGAAGCTTTGCTCGGTGCCGCCGTGCAGCATCGCCACCCACTTGGGCAGGTACTGGATTCCCGGATGCATCAGCTCGGCGCGCATCAGCCCCGAGATCGCGCCGCCGATGATCCCCGCGCAGATCGCGAAGATCAGGTAGAGCGTGCCGATGTCCTTGTGGTTGGTGGACATGAACCAGCGCGCGAAGAAGCCGGGCTTGTGGTCGGCGTGCGCGTCATGGTGGCCGTGATCGTGCGCCTGGAAGGCGGACGGGTGGAGCGCAGTGTCGGTCATCGTCTTAGCGTCCGGCTTCGCCGACGCCACCGGGGTTGCCGGTCGCGCCCTGCGGGGAAGGGGTGGGAGTGTCGGTGCCGTTCTCGGTCGGACCGGTCAGCGCGTTGCTCATCGCCGCCTCGTCCATCACCGCGGCCGAGCCGTCGGCGCCGGGCTGCGGGATCACCTTGTCGGAGGGTTTGCCTGCGGCCGGCATCGAGCCGCCCTTGGCGCGCACCCAGGCGGCGAACTGCGCCGGCGGCACTGCCTCCACCGCGATCGGCATGAAGGCGTGACGAGCGCCGCACAGCTCCGAGCACTGGCCGAAGTAGAGGCCGGGCTTGTCGATGGTGAAGCTGGTCTCGTTGAGGCGGCCCGGGATCGCGTCCAGCTTGATCCAGAAGGCGGGAACCGCCCAGCTGTGGATCACGTCATTGGCGGTGGTGATCAACCGGATCGGCACGCCGACCGGCAGCACAACGCGATTGTCGGTGGCGAGCAGCCGCGGCCCGTCGGCGTCGCTGCGCGCGCGCTCGCCCGCGGCGACCTGGCTGCCTTCCTTGAGCATGTTGGCGGTGATCTCGATCCCGCCGTGGTCCGGATATTGGTAGCTCCAGAACCACTGGTTGCCGATCGCCTTGAGCGTCACAGCGCCCGCCGGGGCGGGGCGGAACTGCGCCTGGAGCAGCCCGATCGAGGGCACTGCGATGGCGACCAGGATCAGCACCGGCGCGAGCGTCCACACCACCTCGATCACGGTGTTGTGGCTGGTCTTGGACGGCGTCGGATTGCGGCTGGCGCGGAAGCGGATCACCACGAACACCAGCAACGCCAGCACGAACAGCGAGATGATCGTGATCAGCGGGAACAGGATGCGATCGTGAAACCAGTGCGCGCGCAGGCCATTCTTGGTCACCTGCGGCTGGATGTGCATGACGCCGTCGACCGGCTGCCCGATCTTGGGGATCGTGCTGACGACCCGCGCGTCCATGGCCGGAGCGCCGTCCATCGCTAGCGCTGGCGCGGCCGGCGCGGCATCGGCCTTCTGCACGGTACCGCCGGCGGGGCCCTGGTTAGCGTCGGCGGGGCGCAGCCCGCTCGGCGCGGCGGTGGCGCTCGTCGCGGGGCCGGCGCTGGGCGCCGCGGCCTGGGCGGAGGCCCCGCCGGCGACGCCCGCCAGCGCGAGCCCGGCCGCGAGCATCAATCCTGTCAGCGCGCCCCGGCGACCTGCCCCGAAACCTGCCTTGAACCCGGTTGTCAGCATGTTGTGTTCTAAACCCCTCTCTGGCGCACGCGTCAGTGGGCCGGGCAAACCTGCCCCTCCTGCCTAGGCGTATAGCAGACCGACCCCTCGCCTCAAGGCCCTCCGCGCGACGGCAGTTTTCGCGAGCGCGGCGCGTTGCGCGCGGGCCCGCCCGCTCCTATGGCGCGAAGAGGCCGTGGAGGAGCGTGACGCGACGATGACCGACGACGAGGTGCTGGCCGAGTTCCGCGCCGCCGACGCGCTGCTTGAGGGACATTTCATCCTCTCCTCGGGGCTGCGCAGCCCGCGCTACCTCCAGTGCGCGCGCGTGCTGATGGACCCGCGCCGCGGCGCACGGCTGGCCGAGGCGCTGGCCCAGCGCATCCCGGACGCGCTGCGGCAGCGGATCAGCGCGGTGGTCGCGCCCGCGATGGGCGGGGTGATCGCGGGGCACGAGATGGCGCGCGCGCTCGGCGTCGAGGCGATGTTCGTCGAGCGGCCGACCGGCACGTTCGAGCTGCGCCGCGGCTTCCGACTCGCCCCCGGGCAGGAGGTGCTGATGATGGAAGATGTCGTCACCACCGGCCTTTCCAGTCGCGAGGCGATCGCCGCGATCACGGCGGCGGGCGGGCGAGTCGTCGCTGGCGCCGCGCTGGTCGATCGCTCGAACGGCCAAGCCGACATCGGCGTGCCCTTCTTTCCGCTGATCCGGCTCGACGTGCCGACCTACGAGGCCGACTCGCTGCCGCCCGAGCTGGCCGCGATCCCGGCGACCAAGCCGGGCAGCCGGGCCGCCGCGTGATGGCGCCCGCGTCGTCGTCGCTGCGCCTCGGCGTCAACATCGACCATGTCGCCACGGTGCGCAACGCGCGGGGCGGCGCCTTCCCCGACCCGGTCCGCGCCGCGCTGCTTGCGGCCGAGGCGGGGGCGGACGGGATCACCGCGCACCTGCGCGAGGACCGGCGCCATATCACCGACGACGATATCGCGCGGCTCTCCGCCGGCCTCGCGATCCCGCTCAACCTCGAGATGGCGGCGACGGCGGAGATGCTCGCGATCGCGCTGCGCCACCGGCCGCACGCCGCCTGCATCGTCCCCGAGAAGCGCGAGGAGCGCACCACCGAGGGCGGCCTCGACGCCGCGGGGCAAAGCGCGGCGCTCGCCCCGATCGTTGCCGCGCTGCGCGACGCGGGGGTGCGCGTGTCGCTGTTCATCGAGCCCGACCCGCGCCAGATCGAGGCCGCGCTCCAGCTCGGCGCGCCGGTGGTGGAGCTCCA
The DNA here is from genome assembly GCF_029623345.1 of Sphingomonas phyllosphaerae. Taxonomy (GTDB): domain Bacteria; phylum Pseudomonadota; class Alphaproteobacteria; order Sphingomonadales; family Sphingomonadaceae; genus Sphingomonas; species Sphingomonas phyllosphaerae_C. The sequence continues at coordinate 76,616 of NZ_JAPYKH010000010.1, read as the reverse complement.
CACCGGTCGCTACGCCGAGCTGGACGGCGAGGCGCGCGCGCGCGAGCTGCGCCGGCTGGCCGACGCCGCGGCGCTCGCGGCCAAGAACGCCATCGAGGTCCATGCCGGCCACGGGCTGACCTACGACAATGTCGCGGCGGTCGCGGCGATCCCGCAGCTGCGCGAGCTCAACATCGGGCATTTCCTGGTGGGCGAGGCGATCTTCGTCGGCCTCGACGCGAGCGTCCGCCGCATGCGCGACGCGATGGAGAGTGCGCGGTGAGAGGCGCATGCCGCTCCGTGCCGGGGAGGATCTTATGATCATCGGCCTCGGCTCGGACCTGTGCAACATCGAGCGAATCCGGGCCTCGCTCGACCGCTTCGGCGAGCGCTTCGAGGCGCGCGTGTTCACCGACGTCGAGCGCGCCAAGGCGGCGCGCCGGCCGCTCACGCGCGCGGGCACCTATGCCAAGCGCTTCGCCGCCAAGGAGGCCTTCTCCAAGGCGGTCGGCACCGGCTTCAAGGCGGGCGTGTTCATGAGGGACATCGGCGTGGTCAACGCGCGCTCGGGCGCGCCGACGCTGGCGCTGACCGGTGGCGCCAAGGAACGGCTTGACGCGATGATACCCGAGGGCCACGTCGCCCGCGTCCATCTGACGCTGACCGACGATCACCCCTGGGCGCAGGCCTTCGTGATCATCGAGGCGGTGCCGGTCGAGAGCAAGGGAGCGGCGTGACGCCATGGCCGATGAGATCAGCTTGAGCGGCGAGCGCCCGCTGGAGCGCCGCGCCGAGGCGCCGCGCGCGCGCTTCGACTGGTGGGGCGAGGTGAAGGGGCTGGTCGGGCTGGTGCTCGCCGTGCTCGGCTTTCACAGCTTCATCGCCAAGCCCTTCTACATCCCGAGCGAGTCGATGCTGCCCGGGCTGATGGTGGGCGACCGGCTGGTCGTCTCCAAATATGCCTATGGCTGGTCGTTCGTCTCCCCGACCATCCCCAACCCCGTCGCGATCGTCGAAGACCTCGTCTTCCACCGCCCGGTCGACGGCTGGTCGGTGCAGCTGCCCTTCCTGCACGGCCGAGTCTGGGGCAAACTGCCCGAGCGCGGCGACGTCGTCATCGTCACCCCGCCGGGCCAGAGCAGCGACTATATCAAGCGCGTGATCGGCCTGCCCGGCGACACGCTGGCGGTGCGCGGCGGCGTCGTCTTCCTCAACGGCGTGGCGGTGCAGCGCGGCGAGAAACACTATCGCGAGCTGCCGGTCGACGCCAACGCCACCTGCGACCCGGCGCAATATCCCGGCGCACGCGTCGCCCGTGCCGACGGCACGATCGTGTGCCGCCTGCCGATCGTGACCGAGACGCTGCCCAACGGCCGCCGCTACGACACCGTGGACCTCGAGCCGGACAGCCCCGGTGACAATTACGGCCCGATCAAGATCCCGGCCAACCGCGTCTTTCTGATGGGCGACAACCGCGACCGCTCGGCCGACAGTCGCTTCGCGCTCGGCGGGTTCGAGCGCGGGTTGGGCGGTCCGGTGCCGTACGAGAATCTGGGCGGCCGCGCCGAGTTCATCACCTTCTCGGTCGACGGCGGGGCGACGTGGAACCCGCTGACATGGCCGCACGCGCTGCGCGCCGGTCGCGCCGGCACCTCGCTTCATCCCGAGCGCGTGCGTTGAGCGACGCCACCCCGCCGCTCGATCGCCGCGGCGAGCGGGTGAAGGTGACCGCGGGCGCGAGCCCGCACGAGGTGCGTGACCCCGCAACGCGCGACGAGATCCGCCGCGCCGCGGTGTGGCTCGGCATGGCCTGCGCGATCGCCTTGGTGGTGCTGCTGGTCCAGCCGCTGCTGATCATCTTCGGCGGGCTGGTCTTCGCCGCCTTGCTCGACGGCGGGGTGCGGCTGCTCGGGCGGGTGCTGCCGATCGGACGCGGCTGGCGGCTGCTGATCGTCTGCCTGCTGACGATCGCCTTCCTGCTCGGCACCTTCTACCTCGCCGGGGTGCAGATCAGCGAGCAGGTCATGCAGCTGCGCAGCACGGTCGAGACCCAGGCGATGCGCGCCACCGGCTGGCTCAGCGCACAGGGGCTGATGCCCGCCGCCTCCGACCTCAGCGGCCTGTCGCGCCAGGCGCTCTCCTCGGTCGGGCGCGTGACGAGCTGGGTCGGCACCGCGGTCGGGGCGCTCACCACGCTCTTCATGATCATGGTGATCGGGCTGTTCGTGGCGATGGACCCGCGCGTCTATGACCGCGGACTGCAATGGATGGTGCCCGAGGCGGACCGGCCTGAGTTCGCGCTGACCGTCAACCGCATGGGGCGGACGCTGCGGCGGCTGCTGGCGGGGCGGCTGCTCGGCATGGCGTTCGAGGGCGTGCTCGTCGCGATCGCTTTGTGGATCGTCGGTGTGCCGATGGCGCTTATACTCGGCATCCTCACCGGACTGCTCGCCTTTATCCCCAACATCGGCGCCTTCATCTCGGGCGGGCTGATGGTGGCGGTGGGCTTCTCGGCGGGGATCCATATCGGGGTGCTGGCGATCGTCGTCTACGTCGTGGTGCAGACCTTCGACGGCTATGTCGTGATCCCGATGGTGGCGAAACGCACCGTCGACCTGCCGCCCGCGCTCACGCTGGGCACGCAGATCCTGGCGAGCGCGCTGTTCGGCATCCTCGGTCTGGCGCTGGCCGACCCGATGACCGCGATGGTGAAGACCGCAATGGAGCGCCGCTCCGAGCGGCTCGACGACGACCGCGACGGTGCCGGCGACTCGGCCTGAGCCGCGCCGCGGGCGCCTGACCGCGCGCGGGACAGCCACGCCGCGGCGGTCGCTGGCGCGTGCTGCGACGCGCTGCTAGACGCCGTCGATCCCCGCTAGCGCGCGGGACAGGACGAAAAAATTGCGCGCCGACGAGCCACTGACCGAGCGAGCCCCCGTTAGCACCGCCGACCGCGCTCCGCTTGCGGACGCGCCGCTGGTCGCGCTCCGCCCGGTGCAGACGCTGCGGCGGCGCTGGCCCGCCCTGCTCGGCGCCGCGGTGACGGTGGCGATGATGGTCGGGCTGCTGCACGAGCTGCTCGATCACGGCCTCGCCGGGCTGCGCCGCACCGTGCCGGAGACGCCGGGCTTCTACGTCTATTTCCTACTCTCCTATCTCGCGCTGCCGGTGTGCGACTTCGTCATCTTCCGCCGCTTATGGGGCGTTCCGCCCGGCGCCTTCCTCGCGCTCAACAAGAAGCGGATCGCGAACGACATCCTGATCGGCTACTCGGGCGACGCCTATTTCTATGCCTGGGCGCGCGCGCGGTTGAAGATGGTGGCGGCGCCGTTCGGCGCGGTGAAGGACGTCAGCATCGTCTCAGGCATCGTCGGCAATCTCACCGCAATCCTGCTCGGCGCGGTCGCGCTGCCGCTCGGCTATGAGCTGATCGATCCCGAGCTGGTGCGTACGATGCTGTGGTCGCTCGGCCTTGCGCTGGCCGTCCCGGTGCTCGTGGTCGCTTTCTCCAGCCGCGTCTTCTCGCTGTCGCGCGGGGAGCTGTGGTTCATCTTCGGCATCGACTGGCTGCGCATCACGCTGACGTGCCTGACCATCGCGCTGGCCTGGTCCTATGCGATGCCGAGCGTCTCGATCGGCATGTGGCTGTTCCTGGTGGCGGGGCGCCAGCTTGTCTCGCGCCTGCCGCTCGTGCCCAACAAAGACCTGCTTTTCGCCAACTTCGCGATCCTGGTAATCGGGCATGACCGCACGCTGTCGGACCTCATGGCGTTCACGGGCGCGTCAACCTTGGTGATGCATCTGCTGCTGACGCTCCTATTTGGGGTCGTGTACGTGTGGGAAAGGACGCAGCAATGGCGACATACCGGCGGGGCGTGATGCTCGCCGCCGCAGTCCTGGGAGCGGCGATGAGCGCGGCCCCGGGCGCGGCGCAGGTGCTCGGCCAGGACGCCGCCGCCTGCGCGCCCGGCGCGCCCGGCCCTGCGATCCTCGCCAGCGTGTCCGGGATCAAGGACCGCAAGGGCACGCTCAAGCTCGAGCTCTACCCCGCCACCGAGGAGGATTTTCTCGCCGGCGACAAGAAGCTGCTGGAGGCGGGCAAGACCTTCCGCCGAATCGACGTGGCGCCGCCCGCGAGCCTCGCGGGGGAGATCTGCATCCGCGTGCCGCGGCCCGGCCGCTACGCGCTCTTCCTCGGCCATGATCGTGACGGCAAGCGCAAGTTCAACTTCTGGAGCGACGGCGCCGGCTTCCCGAGCAACCACAAGATCGGCCGCGCCAAGCCCAAGCTGGTCGATTCGCTGATCGACGTCGGGCCCGGCGTCACCCGTGCCACGATCCGGCTGCAATATCTGCGCGGGCTCGGCGGCTTCGGCTTCGCTGACTGAGGGAGGCGCGCGATGCGGATCGTCGACGTCAACGAATTCTACTCGCCCAACGGCGGCGGGGTGCGCTCGTATCTCGATCGCAAGATGGCGATCATGTCCGAGCTCGGACACCAGCAGATCGTGATCGCGCCCGGCAAGGAGGACCGCGTCGAGGAGCGGCCCGGCGGCGCGCTGCTCTATTATGTCAAGTCGCCCGGCATGCCGTTCGATTCCAACTACGGGCTGTTCTGGGACGCGGCGCCGGTTCACGCTCTGCTCGACCAGCTCCAGCCCGACGTGATCGAGAATTGCTCGCCGTGGCGCTCGGCCTCGATCGTCACCTCGTGGCAAGGGCCGGCGATCCGCGCCTGGTTCATGCACAACGACAATATGGAGGCCTATCCCAAGCGCTGGTTCGCCAAGATCGCCTCCGAGGGCGCGATCGAGCGCGTGTTCGGCTGGTACGACCGCTACATGGCGCGCTGCCTCGCGCCGTTCGACACGGTGGTGACCAACGGCCCGGTGCTGACCGATCGGCTGCGCGCGCGCGGGCTGCGCGTCGACGCGACCATGACGCTGGGGATCGAGCGCGAGCATTTCTCGCCCGCGTTGCGCAGTCCCGCGCTGCGCGCCGCGATGCTGGCGCAGTGCGACCTGCCCGAGGACGCGCACCTGCTGATCGGCATCGGGCGCCACCACGCCGAAAAGCGCTGGCCGATGGTGATCGACGCGGCGCGCCGCGCGGGGACCAAGATCCCGGTCGGGATGATGCTGCTCGGCCTCGGCCCCGACACGCGGACGCTCGAGCGCCATATCGCCGAGAGCCCGCACGTGCGCATGTTCCAGCCGATCTACCACCGCGGCCAGCTCGCCTCGATCATGGCAAGCGCGGACGCCTTCATCCACGGCGGCGACAGCGAGCCGTTCGGGATGGTGGCGTCCGAGGCGCTGGCGTCGGGCCTGCCGATGATCGTGCCCGATCGCGGCGGCTCCTCCGCGGTGGCGCGGCCGGCCTTCGCCGAGACCTATCGCAGCGGCGACGCCTACGCCTGCGCCAAGGCGATCGTGGCGCTGTTCTCGCGCGACCAGCCGCTGGTGCGGCGCGCCGCCGAGGTGGCGTCGCGTACCGTGCTCAGCGACCGCGAGCATGCGGTGGCGCTGGTGGAGCATTATCGCGGCGTGATCGAGCGCAAGCGCGGCGTCCGGCGGGCCGGATGAGTAAGCCAGCCGCCTGAATGCGGCGGGGGGGCGCCCGGGTCACCCCGAACGCCCCCCGCGATACCCGGCCGACGTCGCGTCGACCGCGGGATCAGATCCCGTTGGACAGATTGGTGTCGGCGTCGTGCGTGCGCATGTCGTCGGCCTTGTTCTCGCCAGTGGCGCGCACGGCGTCGGCCTTGTTCTCGAGCGCGTCCTCGGCGTTGTCGGTGGTGGCGTTGTCCGCCATCTCCTCGAGATTGTCCGCGACCGACTCGGCATTGGCCTCGATATTGTCGGCGGCCTGCTCGCGCGGGCTGGAGTTGCACGCGGCGAGCGACACCAGCCCGAAGGCGGCAACGGCGGTGACAAGCTTCTTCATGGCATTCCCCTCTGGTCGATCCGAAGTCGCGGAAAATAATCGTCGACGATTCGGATTGTTCCACTGCCGCACCGGTCGGCCGCCAGCGCGCGGCGGCGTTACTCCCTCTGCGCCGCTTCTTCTCTCGCACACGACGAGGGATGTCGCCTATGCCGCCGCTTCCACGCGCCCGCCGAGCAGCGCCGCGAGTGCGCCGGACGGCACGGCGGCGGAGAACAGGAAGCCTTGCAGCTCGTTGCAACCGGCATGTTCGAGGAAGGCGCGCTGCTCGCGCGTCTCCACGCCTTCGGCGCTGACCGCCAGCCCCATCGCTTGGCCTAGCCGCACGACCGCCTGGATGATCGCGGCGGCGTCGGCGCTCTCGCCCAAGCGGCGGGTGAAGCTCTGGTCGATCTTGATCTTGTCGACCTCGAACTTGCTGAGATAGCCGAGGCCGGAATAGCCCGTGCCGAAATCGTCGAGCGCAATGCGGAAGCCGGCGTGTCGCAGCGCTGCCAGCGCGTCGTGTACCGCGTCGTCATCGTCGAGCAGGATGCTCTCGGTCACCTCCAGCTCGATCTGCTGCGGGCGCGCGCCGGCATGGCGCACGATCTCGATCAAATCCGCCGCGATGCCACGGGCACGGAACTGCACCGGTGAGAGGTTGACCGCGATCGACAGCGATGGCCAGGCGCGCGCCACCGCGCAGGCGTCGCGCAGCACCCAGGCGCCGAGCTCGTGGATCAGCCCGGTTTCCTCCGCGATCGGGATAAAGGCATCGGGCGCGAGCAATCCGCGGTCGGGGTGATGCCAGCGCACCAGCGCCTCCAGCCCGATCACGCGACCTCCATCCGCGTTCATGCGTGGCTGGTAATGGACCATCAGCTCGCGCTGCGTCGCGAGGGCGCGCCGCAGGTCGTGCTCGATCGCGCGGCGCATCTTGACGCTCTCGTCCATGTCCTCCGTGAAGAAACAGTGACCGTCGCGGCCCCCCGCCTTGGCGCGGTACATCGCGATATCGGCCATTCGCATCAGCTCGGAACGATCGCCGCTGCAGCGCGGGTGGCAGGCGATACCGATGCTCGCGCCGATGAAGACGTGCGTGCCCAGCACCGTGAACGGCTCACGCAGCGCCGCCACCATCGCGCCCGCGAGCGCGCCTACCGCTTCCTCGTCGGCGCGCGTGCTGACCAGCACCGCGAACTCGTCGCCGCCGAGCCGCGCCACCAGGTCGCCGGCGCCGATCAGCGCCTGAAGCCGTGCCGCGACCAGCTGGATCAATTGATCACCGCCGAGATGCCCGAGCGTGTCGTTGACCTGCTTGAAACGGTCGAGATCGATCAGCAGCACTGCGTGCACTCCCTCGTCGGGCGCGTGCGCCAGCAGCTGGTCGCCGGCCTGATTGAAGGCGGCGCGGTTGGGCAGTCCGGTCAGCGTATCGTGATAGGCGAGATGGTGTGCCTGCGCCTCCTTGGCCTGGAGCGCGAGATGCGCCGCGTTGAGCTTCGCAAGCGAGCGGGAGTCGCTGCGCACCAGCTTGAAGACGCTGGCGATCAGCGCGGCGAGCGTGGCCAGCAGCGCAACCAGCGCGGCGAGCGCGCTCGGCGCCATGGTGCGCCACACTGCCGCGCCGGGCCGGTCGGGTCGCCACAGCAGATAGCCGACACGCTGGCCGCGGCTCGACACCAGCGTCAGCGCCTGCTCGCCTGGCGCGAGGCGCGGCGACCCGCTCAGCCGCGCGCCCGCGACGAGCTGGATGCGCGCCAGCCGCTGGACGAAACTGGTGTCGAGATACCGCGCGCTTACCAGCAGCGGCGCGCCACCCTGCGGCGTGGGCGTGCCCGGGTCCTCGGTGATGATCCGCATCACGCTCATGATCGCCGGGCGGCCGTCGATCGCGACCAGGTCGGTGGCATGGACCGCGCGGGGCGAGGTGCGCACGGTCGAGCCGGGCGGCAGCGCGCGCCCGGGTAGCCGCTCGTGCGGGTTCGGCGCGGCGTGCGCCTCACCGCGAACGGCACGGACCAGCGGCGTAGCGGCGACGGCGAGCGCGGCGTAGTCGGCGGGGGTGCGTCGCACGCCGTCGCGCATCAGATAGGTCGGATGGCCATCGCCGGCGAGGATCGCGTCGGCGTCGTGCGCAAAGACATAGCTGAGCCATACCCCGACATTCTCGTCGACCCAGGTCCAGTCGGGCGCGCTCTTGCGCAGCTCGAGCGTGAGCGGCGTCCAGATCCCGACCCCGGACTGGCTCTGCGCCAGCTCGTCGAGCGCGGCGTCGACCGCGAGCTGCACCTCGCGCTGCTGCCGCTCGATCGAGACGCGATCCGCCTGCGCCGCGGCCGAGCGCAGCGCGGAGACCGCGAAGCCGGTGAGGCCGAGCGCGAGCAGCAGCACGGGCGCGACTACCGCGGCGATAAAGCGCGGACCGAAGCGTGCGGACGAGGGACGATCGCGTGATGGCACTGCGCAACTCCTCGCCGTTTCTTACGGGCTCTGCCCTCGACAAACCGTTAACGGTCATCAGTGATCAAGGAATAAGAAGCTGGTTTTCCTACGAGTTTGACTTGACCGGTGTGGGCTGTCGGGCGGGAACGGTGCGGTGTCTCTGCTGTTTGATCAGGGATAACGGGGGGATGCGGATGAACACGGGCGCGCGATTGACGACACTCACTCGGCTGGGCTTCGCGGTGCGCGGCGCGCTGTACATCGTGATCGCTTTGTTGATCCTGCGGACTGGTCGCGCTGAGGATCCCGCCGGCGCATTGGCCTATCTGGGCGAGGGAGGCGGGCGGCTGTTGCTCGGCCTGATGGCGGCCGGGCTGCTCGGCTACGGCATCTGGCGTCTCGCCGACGCGGTGCTCAACATCGAGCGCCACGGCAGCGATCGCAAGGGCGCGCTCGAGCGCATCGGCGCGGCGGCGAGCGGTGCGGTGCACCTGTTCCTTACCTGGCAGGCGGCGCAGCTGATCCAGGGTGTTGCGCGCGCGGGCGACGGGACCGAGCAGGGTGCGCGCACCGCGCTGGCACTGCCCGGCGGCGGCGCGTTGGTGATGCTGGGTGGGGCGCTGCTCGCCGCGGTTGGCGTGGCGCAGCTGGCGAAGGCGGCCAAGGGCAGCTTCCTGCGCTACCTCGATCCTGCGGTGGCGTCTAAGCGTTGGGCGCGCTGGAGCGGGCGCGCGGGCTATGCCGCGCGGGGTGCGGTGTTCCTGATCAGCGCCTGGTTCCTCGTGCGAGCCGGGTTCGAGGCACGCGCGAGTGCAGCGGCTGGGATGGCCGAGGTGCTCGCCTGGCTGGAGCGGCCGTTCGACATGGTGGTGGCGTCAGGGCTACTCGCCTTTGGGCTGTTCGGCCTCATCGAGGCACGCTTCCGCCGCCTCCACGACGTACCCGTCGACGGATTGATGCGCCGCGCCACCGCGCGATGACACGCGTTCGACCGAGCGCGCGACGCGCTCAGCCCAGCGTGCGCAGCGTCGCATCGAGCAGGTCGACGCCGCGCCGCGTACGCGCCAGCTGCGCCTCCAGCTCGCGCTCATAGGCCGCGAGCTCCGCGATCGAGCGGTGGTCGTGCAGCATGGTCGCGACGCGGCGTACGCGGCGCAGCTCGCGGTCCAGCAGCGCGCCGGCCGCGAGCGCGTCGATCATGGAAGAGGCGGGGGCAAGCGCGGGCACGTCGGTCTCTCGCATCGGGGAGCGTCGGGCCTATCCCGCAGATGATGCGCGCGGATGGCGCTTTGTTGCAGCTTTGTCGCGCGATTGTCGCAGCCGACCCGTTGCGGCGCTCAGCGGCGCTCGCCATCATGCGCGTCACGGGGCAAGCGCGGCGGAGGGCAGACCATGGAGACCATCGGGCGCGACCTGCGCGAAATGCAGCGCGTGCCGCTCCACCCCGAGCATGTCGCCGCGATCCGCGCCGCCGGGGCCGCGCGCCAATACGCCGCGGGCGCCTATCTGGTCCAGCCCGGCGACCCGGTGGAGAGCTTCGTCTACGTCGAGGACGGCGAGATCGAGGTGGTCAACAGCTTCACCGGCGAGCGCCATGTCCCCTCCACGCTGGGGCCGACCCAGTTCATGGCGGAGATCGGCTTCCTCAGCGGCGGCAGCTGGTCCATGGCGATGCGTGCCGCGCGCGACACGCGCGTGGTGGAGGTGCCGCGCGCGCGCATGCTCGAGCTCATGGCGCAGGTGCCCGAGATGTCGGACATCATCATCACTGTGCTCGCGGCGCGGCGCCGGCGCCAGCTCGAGTCGCACGACAGCTCGCTGGTGCTGCTCGGCGAGGAGCAGGATCGCGGCGTGCGGCGCGTCGCCGACTTCGCCGCGCGCAACCGCATCCCTTATACCAGCTACGCGCTCGGCACGGCGGACGCGACGACGGTGGCGACGAGCTGCGCCGTCGGCGCCGATCGCCCGGCGGTGATCTTCGGGCGCGACCGCGTGGTGACCGATCCCACCCCCGAGAAGGTCGCCAAGCTGCTCGGGCTCAGCCGCGAGTTCGTCGATGACGAGGCGGTCGACGTGCTGGTGGTCGGCGCGGGGCCGGCGGGTACCGCTGCAGGGGTCTATGCCGGCGCCGAGGGGCTGGGCGCGCTGGTGGTGGAGGACACCGCGATCGGGGGGCAGGCGGGCACGTCGAGCCGGATCGAGAATTACATGGGCTTCCCCACCGGCATCTCGGGCGCGGACCTGGTGTGGCGCGGCGAGGTGCAGGCGATGAAGTTTGGCACGCGCTTCGCCATGCCACTGCGCGTCGCCGCGCTCGACCGGCTTGAGGACGGCCAGTTCTGTGCCACCTTCGACAACGGCCAGCGCGTCCGTGCGCGCGCGGTGGTGGTGGCGACAGGGGTGCAGTACCGCCGGCTGCCGATCGACCGCCTCGCCGAGTTCGAAGGCAGCGGCATCTATTATGCCGCGACCGAAAATGAGGCGCGCTTCTGCCGCGACGCCCAGGCGATCGTGATCGGTGGGGGCAATTCGGCGGGACAAGCGGCGATGTACCTCAGCCGGGTGGCGCGGCACGTGCGGCTGCTGGTGCGCGGCCACTCGCTCGCCACCTCCATGTCGAACTATCTTACCAGCCGGCTTGAGGCCGACCCGGCGATCTCGATCGATTATGGCGCCGAGCTGGTCGCGGTCCACGGCGGCGACGCACTGGAAGCGGTGACCATCCGCCAGGACGGTGCCGAGCGCACGGTCGACACCTGCGCCACCTTCGTGATGGTGGGTGCGGCACCCAATACCGGCTGGCTCGAAGGGCTGGTCGCGCTCGACGACAAGGGTTTCGTGTTGACCGGACGCGCCGCCGGTGGCGCGAGCTCCTACGCCACCTCCTGCCCCGGTGTGTTTGCAGTGGGGGACGTGCGCGCGGGGTCGGTCAAGCGCGTGGCGTCCTCGGTCGGCGAGGGATCGGTGGTGATCTCGCAGCTGTGGTCGTACTTAAACGAGTGAGCGGCCGCGGTGCTCGTAAGCTTGTGCCGCAGCGGAGGTCGGGGCCCAGGTGCGAGGACCGTCGTGGGGCTCGCCACCGTGATCCAAGTGGGCCCCGGCCTTCGCCGGGGTACGGCAGATGGATCGATCGCACGCCGATCCCGCTCAGCCCGCGGCGCCAACTCCCGGCACGCAGGCCCGCAGCTGCTCCACCCGATCGCCGCCGTCGCCCCGCGTAAGCACCGAGAGCGCGCGGCAGGTGCGCGCGCCATCGGGCTCGGCCGCGCCCGCGACGACGAAGCCGTGCGCGCCGCCGGGCTGGTGCCATTCGGTCATGTCGCCGCTGCGCAGCGCCTCCGCGACGGCCGCTGCACGGTTCGCCGCACCAGGCAGTACCTCTGCCGGCACGTCGGACGGAGTGGCGCTCGGCGTCGGGCGGGGGATAGCGTGGCGCGCGGGGTACGACGGTGCCGTGGACGCGTGGCGCGGCGCCGAGGCCGTAACGCGTTCGGGCACCGGCACGCTCACCGAATAACTCGCGCGCGGCGGCAGCTTGGTCGCGGCGACCGCGAGTCCGCCGAGGCCGGTCGCGGCCGCGGCGGCGAGCAGCGCCGGCCACAGCCGCCGGCGCGGGCGGGCCAGAGCGGGCAGCGTCGTCATCGCCACCTCGCGCGTGATGCGCAGCGGCCCCAGCTCGATCGTGGTGCGCCGTACCAGCCCGGTCATCGTCGTCGGCGCTATTCGCCTGTCAGTCTCGCGTGCCATCGCGCCACCATCGCGCGCGCGCGGCGCGCTGACAAGCCGCGGCTCAGCCGCGCCGCGCGCGATAGCCCTTGTACCACTCGACCCACCGGGGGATCCCGACCGCGATCGGCGTGGTCGGGTGGAAGCCGAGGTCGTCGCGGATCGCGGTGAGGTCGGCATAGGTCGCCGGTACGTCGCCGGGCTGCATCTCCTTGTCGACACGGATCGCCTTCTGCCCGCATGCCTCCTCGATCAGCGTGATCAGCGTCTCCAGCTCCTCGGCCTTGTTGTTGCCGATATTGTAGATGCGGTGAGGCGAGACGCTGCCGCCCGCCTTCGTCTGGCCATCGTCGGCGGGCGGGTGGTCCAGCGCGGCGACGATGCCGGTGACGATGTCGTCGATATAGGTGAAGTCGCGCCGCATGTTGCCGCCGTTATAGACCTCGATCGGCACACCCGAGAGGATCTTGTCGGTAAAGCCCCATACCGCCATGTCAGGCCGGCCCCACGGCCCGTAGACGGTGAAGAAGCGCAGCCCCGTCTGCGGGATGCGATAGAGATGCGCGTAGGTCTCGCTCATCAGCTCGTCCGCCTTCTTGGTGGCGGCGTAGAGTGAGATCGGGAAGTCGACGCGCTGCTCGACCCGGAACGGCAGGTCGGGGCTGGTGCCGTACACCGAGGATGAGGAGGCGTAGACCATCTGGTCGACGCGGCGCGCGCGCGCTAGCTCGAGCATGTTGACGTGGCCGGCGAGGTTGGACGCGACATAGGCGCGCGGGTTGCTCAGCGAGTAGCGCACGCCCGCCTGCGCGCCGAGATGGACGATGCGCTCGATCGCGGTGCTGTCGAGCGCGGCGTCGATCGCCTGATGATCGCTGAAGTCGAGCTGGTGAAAGGTGAAGCGCTCAGCGCCGCCCGCCGCGGTGATCGCCTCGAGCCGGTCGCGCTTGAGCTGCACCGGATTGTAGTCGTTCAGATTGTCGATGCCGACCACGGTGTCGCCGCGCGCGAGCAGCCGTCGCGCGACATGACTGCCGATGAAGCCGGCGACGCCGGTGACCAGAACCTGCATGATCGTCCCCCAATCCCTGCCGATGCCTTCCCCGATATCTGGGCGGGTAGCAACTGCCCAGGAGGGGAGCGCGAAAGAGAGGACCGGGCCGGCGCGCGCCGACCCGGTCCTCCTCTCCCCCTTCAGCGCGGTCGGCTCACACGAAGTGGAAGCCGGCGTCGGTCTTGAGCAGGTGCGCCATGTCGAGCCCCTCGAGCAGCACCGAGCTGCCCGAGTCGATCGTCACCATCACGCCGTCGTGATCCTGCGTCACCGTGGCGACCTTGCCGCCCTTGAGCAGCCCGGCGAGATCGAGCGTGTCGCCCGCGCCGAAGTCGGTGATCGTGGCATGGCCTGCCTTGGCGAAGACGAACGTGTCGCTGCCGCCGCCGCCGGTGAGCACATCGTTGCCGCCCATGCCGTTGAGCACGTTGTTGCCGCTGTTGCCGATCAGCGTGTTGGCCTGGCCGTTGCCGGTGGCGTTGAGGTTCGCCGTGCCGGTGAGCGACAGCGTCTCGACGAAGCTGCCGGCGAGGCTGTAGCTGACCGAGGCGTAGATCGTGTCGTTGCCCTGCGCCGCGCCCTGCAGCTCCACCACCTTGTCGCCGATATTGTCGACGTAATAAGTGTCATTGCCCGCGCCGCCGGTCATCACGTCGGCGCCGCCGCGGCCGTCGAGCACGTTGTTGCCGGTGTTGCCGAACAAGGCGTCGGCTTGGTCGCTGCCGAAGCCGGACAGATCGGCCTTTCCGGTGAGGCGTAGCGTCTCAACGTTGGTGCCGGCGAGATCGAAGCTCACCGAAGCATAGACGGTGTCGTTGCCCTCGCCGACGTTCTCGACGACACGGTCGCCGATGTGATCGACATAATAGGTGTCGTTGCCGAGTCCGCCCACCATCAGATCGGCGCCGCCCTTGCCGTCCAGCACGTTGTTGCCGACGTTGCCATACAACGCATTCTCCTGGCTGTTGCCGGTGGCGTTGATGTCGGCGGTGCCCGTCAGCTGCAGCGTCTCCACGAAGGTGGCAGCGAGATTGAAGCTTACCGAGGCATAGACGGTGTCGTTGCCCTGATATTGCGCCTCGATCACTTTGTCGCCGGCGTTGTCGACGTAATAGGTGTCGTCGCCGAGCCCGCCCGCCATCGTGTCGGCGCCGGCGCGACCGTCGATCACGTTGTTGCCGTCATTGCCGGTGATCTTGTCCGCACCCGCGCTGCCATAGGCCTTCAGGTCGACGGTGCCGGTGAGGCGCAACGCCTCGACGTTGAGCCCCGCCATGTCGAAGTCGATCGACGCCTCGACCGTGTCATAGCCCTCGCCCGCCTTCTCGATCACCTTGTCGCCGACATTGTCGACGCGGTAGGTATCATCGCCGGTGCCGCCGGTCATCTTGTCGGCGCCGGTGCCGCCGTCGAGCAAGTCGTTGCCAGCGCCACCGTTGAGCACGTCGTCGCCGGCGCGGCCGTGAAGGAAGTCGTTGCCCGCGCCGCCCGAGAGCGTGTCGTTGCCGGCATGGCCGATCAGCATGTCGACGCCGCTGCCCCCGCTGCGGTTCACCACCGTGGTGTCATTGGCAAAGGGGTCGATGCCTTGGCCGAAGATCGCCTGAAAGACTTTGCCCGCGTTCGGATACTGGCCGTCGGAGAGGCGGCCCTTGAAGTCGGCGTTCGAGTTCCAGTAATTCTGGTAGGTAATGTTGTGGTCCTCGAACCACTGCGCCGCCATTTCGATGAAGGCGCCCGACGTGTCCGAGTTGACGCCCCACTCGCCGATCGCAGTGGGCTTGCCGTGCGCGTCGGCGAAATCCTGCTGCCACTGCAGGCCGTAGGGCTGATTGACGAAATAGTTGAACGCCGCGACCGGGTCCTTGGGATCCCACTGCGTGTTATAGTAGAAGTCGAGTCCGATCACGTCGACGTACTTGTCGCCCGGATAGACCGAGGCGACGTCCATGCCCTGGCTGCCGATGTTGGGCGTCCACTCGAACACGAACTTGTCCGAGACCGAGCGGAAGGTGTCGACGAACTGCTGGAACGCGCCGACATAAGCCTTCTCGTGTCCGTTGGCGGACCAGGGGAACCAGCCGTTGCCGTTCATCTCCCAGCCGAGCCGAATATGGATCTTGTCGTCGTCGCCGGCGATCGCGGCCATGTCCTTGGCAAGCGTGCGATAGTTGTTGTTGTACTGGCCCTTGGCGGCGTTCTCCAGGGTCGCGCCCCAGGGGATCAGGCCGATCGACCATTTGATGTCGACGTCGGCGCCGGCGACCTGCTGCGCGATCCACTTCGGCGACTCGTTGAAGTCCCACCAGCTGCCGAAGCCGCCGACCAGCTGGATCGCGTCAAGGTGACTGTTAAGCCAGGCTGCGTTCTGCGTGACCGAGTTCATGCTGTTGTCGATATAAACGGAGTTCTGCATTGTCGTCGCCCAATCCAGAGGTGATCTGATGGGACGGCTATTACGGGACGAGCATGGAAAGCTTCGTCACCGAACGAGGTTAAGTGCAGATTACTGGTAAACGAGCGTCAATGTTTTGCAGCACTCCGGCGTGACACTAGCGAAATGGTGCTGCCCCGTCCAAGTGACCAGTGCTCAGACTGGCGATCCGGTCCAAGCCGAGCTACGGCGTCGGCAAGGCGAACTATGCCGCCAGCGCGGGGCGTGCGCGCTAGCCCTCGCCGCTCGCGTGACCAGGACCATATGACCGACCTCACCATCCTATACGAGCACCCGCAATGGTTCCGCCCGCTCTTCGCCGCGCTCGATCGCCGCGGCATCGGCTATGACGCGGTGCACGCCGACGGTCTCGCCTTCGACCCCGCCGGCGCGGCGCCCTCGCCTTTGGTGTTCAACCGCATCGCGATGTCGAGCTTCCTGCGCTCGGCCGAACACCCGATCTTTCACGCGGCGGCAGCGCTGGCGCACTGGGAGTCGCGCGGCGCGCGCGTGCTCAACGGCGCCGCCGCGCTGGCGATCGACTCGTCCAAGGCGCGCCAGCTCTCGCTGATCGCCGGGCTGGGACTCGCCATCCCCGCCACGCGAGTCGTCCACCGCGCCGCCGACCTGCCCACCGCCGCGGCGGATCTGCGCTTCCCGATCGTGGTCAAGGCGAACATCGGCGGCTCCGGCGCGGGGATCACGCGCTACGACGATGCCGAAGCGCTCGCCGCCGCGGTGGCGGAGGGCGGCGTGACCGACAGCATCGACCGGGTGCTGCTCGCGCAGGAATATGCGCCGACGCGCGGCGGCACGATCACGCGCGTCGAGACGCTCGGTGGGCGCTATCTCTACGCCATCGCGGTCGACGGCGGCGGCAGCTTCGACCTGTGCCCCGCCGACGCCTGCACCGTTCCCGGCCGCGCGAGCGTGACGATGACGCGAGTCGAGCCCGACGCCGCCACGATCGCCGCGGTCGAGGCGATCGTGCAGAAGGCAGGGATCGACGTCGGCGGGGTCGAGCTGCTGATCGACGACCGGGACGGCGTGGCCCGCTTCTACGACATCAACGCGCTCTCCAACTTCGTCGCCGACCCGCTCAATGTGCTGGGCTGGGACCCGCACGAGCGGCTGGTCGACTGGCTGGCCGAGCGGCTGCTAGAGGCACGCGCGTGAGATACGGCTATTGGACCCCCGTCTTCGGCGGCTGGCTGCGCAACGTCCCCGACGAGGGTATGGACGCGACCTGGGGATACACGCGCGATCTCACCCGAAACGCCGAGCGCTGGGGCTATGACCTCACTCTGATCGCCGAGCTCAACCTCAACGACATCAAGGGGATCGACCAGCCCGCGCTCGACGCCTGGTCGACCGCCGCCGCGCTCGCCGCGGTGACAGAGACGATCGAGCTGATGGTCGCGGTGCGCCCCAATTTCCACCACCCCGCGCTGTTCGCCAAGGCGGCGGCGAACATCGACCGGATCGCGGGCGGGCGGCTCGCGCTCAACGTCGTGTCGAGCTGGTGGGCGGACGAGGCGCGGCAGTACGGCCTCCAGTTCGACCAGCACGACGACCGCTACGCGCGCACCAGCGAGTGGCTGCGGGTCGTCAACGGGCTGTGGACCGAGGAGCGCTTCAGCTTCGCGGGCGACTTCTACCAGACCGAGGCGGCGATCTGCGCGCCCAAGCCGGCCAAGCGCCCGACCGTCTATGCCGGCGGCGAGAGCGAGAAGGCCAAGGCGATGATCGCGGCGCAGTGCGACGCGTACGTGATGCACGGCGACCCCGCCGCCGCGATCGCGCCCAAGATCGCGGACATGCGCGCGCGCCGCGCGGCCGCGGGCGGCACGCCGATGCAGTACGGCATGGCGGCCTATGCGATCGTGCGCGACAGCGAGGCCGAGGCGAAGCGCGAGCTGGAGCGGATCACCACCGTCGCCGAGCTGCCCGTGGGCTACGCCAATTTCGACCAGTGGCTGTCGGGCACGCAGCTGGAACGCGAGCTCAAGCTGCAGGAATATGCGGTCTCCAACCGCGGGCTGCGCCCCAATCTGGTCGGCACGCCCGAGCAGCTCAGGGAGCGGATCGCGGAATATGAGGCGGCCGGGCTCGACCTGCTGCTGCTCCAGATGAGCCCCCAGGCGGAGGAGATGGAGCGCTTCGCCGCGCAGGTCATGGGTACCGCATGATCGCGCTCGAGCGCGTGTCCAAGACCTTCCCCGACGGCACGCTCGCGCTCGACGAGGTGACGCTGGAGGTGCCGCGCGGCGCGGTGTTCGGGGTGATCGGTCGCTCTGGCGCGGGCAAGTCGACGCTGCTGCGGCTGCTGAACGGGCTGGAGCGCGCGAGCGCGGGCGAGGTGCGCGTCGACGGCGCGGCTTTGTCGACGCTCGACGCCGCCGGGCTGCGCGCGCTCCGGCGGCGCGTCGGCATGATCTTCCAGTCGTTCGGGCTGCTCGCCAACCGCACCGTCGCGGGCAATGTCGCGCTGCCGCTCGAGCTCGCCGATGTCCCCCGCGCCGAGCGCGACGCGCGCGTGGCCGCGCTGCTCGCGCGTGTCGGGCTGGCGGACAAGGCCGGCGCGTACCCGGCGCGGCTCTCGGGCGGGCAGCGCCAGCGCGTCGGCATCGCGCGCGCGCTCGCCACCCGGCCCGACATCCTGCTGTGCGACGAGGCGACCAGCGCGCTCGATCCCGAGACGACGCGATCGGTGCTCGCGCTGCTGGGCGAGCTCAACCGCGAGCTGGGGCTGACGATCGTGCTGATCACGCACGAGCTCACGGTGGTGCGCGCGATCTGCGACGAGGTGGCGGTGATCGACCGCGGGCGCGTGGTGGAGAGCGGCGCGACCGACGCGGTGCTCGGCGACGCGCGCCACGCCGCCACGCTGGCGCTGCTGGGCGAGGCGGCGTGAGCGGCTGGTTCGGCAACTTGGTGTGGGGCGACATCGCGGTCGCGACGCGCGACACGCTGGTGATGCTCGGCGCCTCGCTCGCGCTGACGATCGTGCTGGGCGTGCCGCTCGGCGTGCTGCTGTTCCTCACCGATCGCGGCCGGCTGGCCGAGCGGCGCTGGCTCAACCGCGCGGCGGGGGTGGTGGTCAACGTGCTGCGCTCGATCCCGTTCGTCATCCTGCTGATCGTGATGATCCCGCTGACGCTGCTGCTGGTCGGCACCTCCCTCGGCGTCGCGGGCGCGATCCCGCCGCTGGTGGTCGGCGCGGCGCCCTTCTACGCGCGGCTGGTCGAGCAGGCGCTGCGCGAGATCCCGCGCGCCACGATCGAGGCCGCGCAGGCGATGGGGGCGACTCGCTGGCAGATCGTCACGCGCGCTTTGCTGCCCGAGGCGCTCCCTGGGCTGGTCTCGGGCGCGACCGTCACCGCGGTGGCGCTGGTCTCCTTCACCGCGATGGCGGGGGTGGTCGGCGCGGGCGGGCTCGGCGACCTCGCGATCCGCTACGGCTATCAGCGTTTCCAGACCGACGTGATGCTCGTCACCGTCGCCTTGCTGGTGGCGCTGGTGCAGCTTCTCCAATGGGGCGGCGACGCGCTGGCGCGCCGGCTCGACCACCGCTGAGGCCCGACATGATCCCCCTCCTGCTCGACCGCCGCCTGCTGCTCGTCACGCTCCCCGCGCTGCTCCTCGCCGCCTGCGGCGGGGGCGGGAGCGCCGGCAAGAGCGACGGCGCGACGCTCACCGTCGCTGCCACCGCGGTGCCGCACGCCGAGATCCTCGCGCAGGTGAAGCCGCTGCTGGCGAAGGAAGGCGTCACCCTAGAGGTGCGGGTGTTCAACGACTATGTCCAGCCCAACCTCCAGGTCGACCAGGGCCAGATCGACGTCAATTACTTCGAGACCAAGCCGTATCTCGACCAGTTCAACCGCGAGCGCGGGACCAAGCTGGTGCCGATCGCGGGCGTCCACGTCGAGCCGCTCGGCGCCTATTCGCGCCGATGGAAGACGCTGGCGCAGCTGCCACAGGGCGCGAGCGTCGCGATCCCCAACGAGCCGAGCAACGGCGGGCGCGCGCTCCAGCTGCTCCAGAAGGCGGGGCTGATCCGGCTCAGGAATCCGGCCGACCCGCTCGCCACGATCCGCGACGTCGCGAGCAACCCCAAGGCGCTGCAGTTCCGCGAGCTGGAGGCGGCGACGCTGCCGCGCGTGCTGGGCGAGGTGGATCTGGCGCTGATCAACACCAATTACGCGCTCGACGCCAAGCTCAACCCGGTGCGCGACGCGCTCGCGATCGAGGACAAGGACTCGCCCTACGTCAACTATCTCGTCGGCCGCCCCGGCAGCGCCGACGACCCGCGCGTGCGCAAGCTGGTGGCGGCGCTGCGCAGCCCGGCGACGCGGGCGTTCATCGAGACGACGTACAAGGGCGCGGTGCTGCCCGCGTTCTGAGTGGGTGAGGCGGCGCCGCAGCGCTGATCGCTTACCGCGACACTCACCTTGGACGTCAATTCCCGCGCGGGCGGGAATCCAGTTGCACGGACAATGCGGCTCATGCGCGCCAGCGCGTCCGGATCCACGCCTACGCGGGGATGACGGAGGGGTAGGGAGGCGTCCCCTCCATCGACTGAGCTACTCGTCCTCGACCGAGCGGCTCCGCCCGGCGGTTCGCCTCAGATCACGTCGCCTGCGTAGAACAGGATGCCGATGCTCGCGACCAGCAGGAAGGCGAGATAGATCAGCCCGCCGCGGATCTTCACGCCCGATTTGCCGAAGGTCTGGTCACCGTGGTCGTCGTGCCGCATGGTCGCTCTCCCGCGCCGGATTGGCTTCGTAACTCGCTGTAAGCGCTAACGATCCGTCCGGGGAGCGGCGAGCCGCAGCAGCAGAAAGCCGCCCGCGCCCGAGAGCAGCGAGCCCGCCAGCACGCCCAGCTTGGCCTCGGCCTGGAGCAGCGGCGCGTCGGCGAAGGCGAGCAAGGTGATGAAGATGCTCATCGTGAAGCCGATCCCGCACAGCAGAGCGACGCCGAGCAGCTGCGTCCAACCGGCGTGCACGGGCAGCTCGGCCAGCCGCAGCCGCACCGCCGCGGCGGCGAAGCCGAACACGCCCGCCACCTTGCCGAGCAGCAGCCCCGCCGCCACCCCCAACGTCACCGGCGCGGCGAGCGCGCCCGGCGGCAGGCCCAGCACCGGCACCGCGGCGTTGGCGAGCGCGAACAGCGGCAGGATCAGGAAGGCGACCGGCGCGTGCAGCCGATGCTCGAGCCGGCACAGCGGGCTGCGCTCGCGCCCGTGCTGCGCGGGGATGGTGAAGGCAAGCATCACCCCCGCGAGCGTCGCATGGGCGCCCGAGCGCAGCACCAGCCACCAGAGCAGCACGCCGAGCAGCAGATAGGGCGTCAGCCGGGTCACGCCCGCGCGGTTGAGCAAGGCCAGCACGACCAGTACCACGCCCGCGCCGGCGAGGTAGGGCAGCGCCAGCGCACCGGTGTAGAACAGCGCGATGATCACCACCGCGCCGAGGTCGTCGATGATCGCCAGGGCGGCGAGAAAGACGCGCAGCGAGGCGGGCACGCGCTCGCCGAGCAGCGCGATGACGCCGAGCGCGAAGGCGATGTCGGTCGCCGCCGGGATCGCCCAGCCTTGGGTGGCGCCGCCGCGGTTGATCGCGAGGTAGAGCAGCGCGGGCGCCGCCATCCCGCCCGCCGCGGCGATGCCGGGCAGCAGCCGGCGCGACCAGGAGGCGAGCTGGCCGTGCAGCGTCTCGCGCTTGATCTCCAGGCCGACGAGCAGGAAGAACACCGCCATCAGCGCGTCGTTGATCCAGGCCTCCAGCGCGAGCGGGCCGACCGGGGCGTGGAGGAGCGCGGCATAGCCGGGACCGAGCGGCGAGTTGGCGAGCAGCAGCGCGAGCAGGGCGGCGGCGATCAGCACCGCGCCGCCGGCGGCCTGGCCGGTGAGGAAGCGGCGCAGCGCGCTGGCGCGCGCACGGGGCAAGTGGATCGGCTGGGTGATGGCGCGGACTCCGGGCAGGCGTCGACGCGCTGGCGGCCCGACCAGCGCGAGAACCTGCCCGCGCGCCGGGGCGGCGCGGACACCCGCCGCTGGTATCGCATCGGGTGCCGCGGGAGGCAAGGGTGGGCCGTGCTCCGGTGGACGCCGGAGTCTAGGGTCGCGAGCGGCCCGGCTGTGGTCCTGGGCTCCTGCATGCGCAGGAGCAAGTCAGTGACGCCGACGAGGTCGTGCTAGCGTGACAGGGCGCAGCGCTCGCCTTCTTCCGTCATCCCGGACGTGGCGCGGGATCCACCGGGCCCGCGCTCTCCGGTCGGGATGCTCGCGGCACGGTGGATCCTGAGACAAGCTTAGGATGACGGCAGCGACGGGTATCGTCGAGCCAGGGCTCGCCAACGTGTCCGCTTGGCTTGGCCTTCCGAACCTATGACGGCCCGCTCAGGCGATCGCCGACACCGGCGGCTTCCCCGCCAGCCAGGCGTCGAGGTTGGCGAGCACCAGCGCCTCCATCGCCGCGCGCGCTTCGCGCGTCGCGCTGCCCTGGTGCGGCGCCAGCACCACCTGCGGCAGCACGCGCAGCGCCGCGGGCACGTGCGGCTCGTCGGCGAAGACGTCGAGGCCAGCGCCCGCGATGACGCCGCGCTCCAGCGCGCTCACCAGCGCCGCTTCGTCGACCAGGCTGCCGCGCGCCACGTTGACCAGCACGCCGCCTGCGCCGAGCGCACCCAGCACCGTCGCGTCGACCGCGCGCTGGGTCGCGGCACCGCCTGGCGCGGCGAGGATCAGCACGTCGCTCGCCGCCGCCAGCGCCGCGATGTCCGGCAGCCGCTCATAGGGCACCTGCTTGGCGGAGCGCGCGCAATAGCCGATCCAGCCGGCGAAGGGCGCCGCGCGCGCCGCGATCGCGCGGCCGATCTGCCCCAGGCCGAAGATGCCGACGCGCCGACCGGTCGCGCGTCGTGCCAGCGGCACGCCCCAGCCGCCGTCGCGCACCGCGCGGTCGTTCGCCACCACGGCGCGTTCGACCGCCAGCCACAAAGCGAGCGCGAGATCGGCGACGTCGTCGGTCAGCACCTCGGGCGTGATGGTCACGCGCACGCCGCGCGCGCGCGCGGCGTCGAGGTCGACGCCGTCGTGGCCGACGCCGTGAATCGCGACGATCTCGAGCGCGGGCAGCCGCTCGCAGTCGGCCGCGCCCCAGCGCAGCGAGCCGCCGCCGACGACGGCGCGCGTCGTCGCCGGCGCGGTGCCGCGGTGGAGCGTGAAGCGCTCGGCCAGCGCGGCCTCGAGCGTGGCGGACTGGGACTGGGCGAGGAAGAGGTCGGGTCTGGCCATGCGCCTGCGATAGACGGGATTGCTCCTCGCTGCATCGTGTTCCTGCGCCCGCGGAAATCCAGGGTGGCAGAGCGATGCGCCCGCGACCCTGGGCTCCTGCCTTCGCGGGAGCACGCTGACGGTGCGAACGCTGTGCCGGGCGGTATCTTTGCCGCCGCTCCCGCGTTAACGCGATAGACCCATGATCTCCGCCCTCTACCGTGACCCGGCCGAGCTGCCCGCGCCGCTGCGTTTCCTCGCCGGGGGCGGGCGCGCCACCGAGCTGATCCTCGCGCGCGACTGGACCGACCATCCGCTCGGCGGACCCAGCGACTGGCCCGAGGCGCTCAAGGCGACGCTGAGCACGGTGCTCAACTCGCCCGAGTCGATGATCCTATGCTGGGGCGCGGAGGAGCTCAGCTTCTTCTTCAACGAGACCTATTTTCCGTTGCTCGGGCCGCGGCTGGCCTGGGCGATGGGGGCGCCGTTCCGCACCGTCTGGGCCGACGCCTGGGCGCAGGCTCGGCCGATCATCGACGACGCCTTCGCCGGGCGCAGCCAGCGCTTCACCGATCTGCCGTGGAAACTCGACACCGACCGCGGCCAGGCTGACACCTGGTTCACCTTCTCCTACTCGCGCATCCTCGATTCGAGCGGCTCGGTCGCCGGCCTCTTCATCTTCACCAACGAGACCACCGCGCGCGTGCTGGGTGACGCCGCGCTGCGCCAGAGCGAGGAGCGGCTCCGGCTGGTGATCGAGGGCGCGCGCGACCATGTCATCTTCACCACCGACGCGGGCGGCGTGATCACCAGCTGGTCGGCGGGCGCGCAGGCGGTGCTCGGCTGGACACCGGAGGAAGCCGTGGGCCAGCCGGGGTCGATGATCTTCACCGCCGAGGATCGCGCCGCCGGTGCCGACGTGCGCGAGATCGCCGGCGCCGCACGCGATGGCTGCGCCCCTGACGAGCGCTGGCACCTGCGCCGCGACGGCACGCGCGTGTTCCTGAACGGCTCGATCCACCCCTTGCCCGTCGACGCACAGGGACAGGAGCGCGGCTTCATCAAGATCGCGCGCGACGAGACCGCGCGCTGGGAGGCGCAGCAGGAGCTGGAGCGGCTCAACGCCACGCTCGAGCAGGAGGTCGCGGCGCGCACGGCCGATCGCAACCGGCTGTGGCAATTGTCGTCGGACATCATGCTCGTCGCAGGCTTCGACGGCACGATCGAGGCGGTCAACCCGGCGTGGACGCGGGTGCTGGGGTGGGCCGACTATGAGCTGATCGGCCGGCCGATCTTTGCCTTCGTTCATCCCGACGACCTCGACGACACGTACGCCGCCGCGTCGGGGATCGGTGCCGGCCAGGCGTTCGCGCGCTTCGACAACCGCTACCGCCACCGCGACGGCAGCTACCGCGACATCGTCTGGGCGGCAGGTCCGGGTGACGGCAAGATCATCGCGGTCGGCCGCGACGCCACCGAGGAGAAAGCGCGGACGGCAGCGCTCGCGGCCGCCGAAGGGCAGCTGCGCCAGGCCCAGAAGATGGAGGCGGTGGGCCAGCTCACCGGCGGGCTGGCGCATGACTTCAACAATCTGCTGACCGGCGTGATGGGCAACCTCGAGCTGATGCAGACGCGGCTGGCGCGCGGGCGGCACGACGACCTCGAGCGTTTCGTCCTTGCCGCGCAGGGCGCCAGCCGCCGCGCCGCGTCGCTGACCCAGCGGTTGCTGGCCTTCTCGCGCCGCCAGACGCTCGATCCGCGGCCGACCGACGTCAACCGGCTGATCGCGGGGATGGCGGAGCTGTTACAGCGCTCGATCGGCCCGACCCGCGCGATCGAGGTGGTCGCCGCGCCCGGTCTGTGGACCGCGATGATCGACGCCACCCAGCTGGAGAGCGCGATCCTCAACCTCGCGATCAACGCGCGCGACGCCATGGCCGAGGGCGGCCGCGTGACGATCGCGACCGCCAACCGCTGGATCGACGAGTCGGACGCGCGCGCGCTCGAGCTGGAGCCCGGCGCCTACCTCAGCGTCGCGGTGAGCGACACCGGCACCGGCATGGCGCCCGAGACGGTGGAGCGCGCCTTCGAGCCCTTCTTCACCACCAAGCCGATCGGCCAGGGCACCGGGCTGGGTCTGTCGATGATCTACGGCTTCGCGCGCCAGTCGGGCGGGCAGGTGCGGATCGACTCGGCGCCGGGCGCGGGCACCACGATCACCATCTACCTGCCGCGCCACGCCGGCGCGGCGCTCGGCGGCGAGGAGGAGGGCGTCGGCGACACCGCCGCGGCGGTGCGCGGCGCGACCGTGCTGGTGGTCGACGACGAGACCACGATCCGCCACCTGATCGACGAGGTGCTGGAGGAGCAGGGCTATACCGTGATCGGCGCGGCCGACGGGGCGGCGGGGCTGAAGGTGCTCGGCTCGGACGCGCCGATCGACCTGCTGATCACCGATGTCGGTCTGCCCGGCGGTCTCAACGGCCGTCAGGTCGCGGACGCCGCGCGCGCGCTGCGCCCAGGGCTCAAGGTATTGTTCGTGACGGGCTACGCCGAGAATGTCGCGGTCGGCGGGGGGCATCTCGAGCCGGGCATGGAGCTGCTGACCAAGCCCTTCACGATGCACGCGCTCACCACCAGGGTGGCGGAGATGCTGGGGGCGACGGGCTGAGCGCGGGCGTGCGGGCGGCGAGGCGCGGCCCGCACGCTCATATCGGGTAGGAAGCCGGCGCGCGCGGGGGTTGATCCGCGGCGCGACAGGCGTAAGGGCCACGCCATTCGCGCGCTCCCGCGCGACTCGGAGAAACGCGCACCGATGCCCCGATCTAGTCCCTTGTCCGACGACGGAGACAGTCGAAGCACCCGCTTCGCCGTCACCGCACGTCAGCGCACGGGTCCGTCGGTGGCTCGCGAGGTCGGCACGCGCTGACCTGAGCCGACCGCCGCCGGGTCCCGTCACCGGAACCCCGATGGAGGTCGCCATGACCCGATATGACCCGCGCGCCGTGGTGCGCTCGCCCGAGTTCGATGTCCCTTGCTGCGATGAGCATCGTGTTCCTGCGCACGCAGGAACCCAGGGCCACGAGCGTGATCGCCGGCGTTCGCCGGAGCACGGCACCGCCGGGATCGCGCCCGCCTACCACGACCACGGCAAGGGCCAGCGCCTGCTCGCGCAGCGCGCCGCGGCGCGCGGGCGCGCGATCCGCGCCGCGCTCGCCGCCGTGCCGCTCCATCGCGCGCGCCTGCTGCGCGCGATGGTGGCGGCGCACCGCCGCGCCGCCTGACGCGACCGCCCGATGCTCTCCCGCCCGCTCGGCCGCGCCGCGACGCCGCCGGGGACCCGCCGCGTCGCGCTCGGTTGGCCCGATCTCGCGCTCTTCGCGCTGCTCGCCGGGCTCGGCGCCGCGGTGGCGGCGGGCGCGCACGACGCCGTGGAGCCGCTGCGCCGCCTCCAGCTCGAGCCGATCACGCTCGATCCACGCGCGCTGCCCTATTACGCGCTGCTCACCACGCTGCGGCTGTTCGCCGCGCTGGCGGCGTCGCTGGTGTTCAGCGTGGTGGTCGCCACCGCTGCCGCCAAGAGCCGCCGCGCCGAGCTGGTGATCGTCCCCGCGCTCGACATCCTCCAGTCGGTGCCGGTGCTGGGCTTTCTCACCTTCACCGTCACCGCCTTCATGGGGCTGTTCCCGGGCAGCCGACTCGGGGTGGAGTGCGCCGCGATCTTCGCGATCTTCACCAGCCAGGCGTGGAACATCGCGCTGAGCCTCTACCAGTCGCTGCGCCAGGTGCCCGACGACCTGGCCGAGGTGGCGCGCGGCTTCGGCCTGTCGCCGCTGCGCCGGCTGCTGCGCGTCGAGCTGCCGTTCGCCGCGCCGGGGCTGGTGTGGAACGCGATGCTGTCGATGTCGGGCGGCTGGTTCTTCGTCGTCGCGTCGGAGGCGATCAGCGTCGGGCGGACTCAGGTGATGCTGCCCGGCATCGGCTCCTGGCTGGGAGTGGCGATCGAGCGGCGCGATCTCGGCGCGGTCGCGCTGGCGGTGGCGACCATGGCGGCGGTGATCCTGCTCTACGACCAGCTCGTGTTCCGCCCCGCGATCGCCTGGGCCGATCGCTTCCGCGTCGAGCAGACCGCGAGCGTCGCGCCGCCGCGTTCCTGGCTGTTCGATGTGCTGCGGCGCGCGCGGCTGCTCCCCGCGCTGGTGGCGCCGTGGCGTGCGCTGGCGGCCGCGGTGCTGCTGCTCGATCCGGCGCCGCGCGGCGCTCCCCAGCACCGGGCTTTCGACGCGCGCGACGCCGCCGAACGGCGCGCGGCACGGTCGCAGCGGGTCTGGCAGGTCGCGGTGGCGCTCGCCGCGGCGGGTGCGGCGCTGCTGGCGGTGCGCTATCTGGCGGCGCGGCTGAGCCTCGCCGACGCGCTGCTGGTGGTGCGGCTCGCGCTCTACACGCTGGTGCGCGTGGCGGTGCTGATCGTCGCGGCGAGCCTGGTCTGGGTGCCGGTGGGCGTGTGGATCGGGCTCCACCCGCGCTGGACCGCCCGCGCGCAGCCGGTGGCGCAGTTCCTCGCGGCCTTCCCCGCCAACGTGCTGTTCCCCGTCGCGGTGGTGCTGATCGTGCACTGGCACGCCGACCCGGATATCTGGCTGACCCCGCTGATCGGGCTCGGCACGCAATGGTACATCCTGTTCAACGTGATCGCGGGCGCGAGCGCGATCCCGAGCGACCTGCGCGAGGCGGGGCGGCTGTTCGGGCTCAGGGGATGGGCATGGTGGCGGCGGCTGATCCTGCCCGCGATCTTCCCCTCCTACGTGACCGGCGCGCTGACCGCGAGCGGCGGCTCGTGGAACGCCAGCATCGTCGCCGAGGCGGTGAGCTGGGGCCACACGCGGCTGACCGCGGCGGGGCTGGGCAGCTATATCGCCGAGGCCACCGCGGCGGGCGACGAGGCGCGCGTGCTGCTCGGCATCCTGGTGATGTCGGCGCTGGTGATCGCGATCAACCGGGCGCTGTTCCGCCCGCTCTATCGGCTGGCCGAGCGCCGGCTGCGGCTGTCGTGAAGGAGGCGCGCATGGCGCAGCACAACCCACCGCTCGTCATCGTCGAGGCATTGAGCCACCGCTACGGCGGCAGCGAGGGGCCGCCGATCCTCGACGACGTGGCGCTCACGGTGCACGAGCGCGAGGTGGTGGCGCTGCTCGGCCGCTCCGGCTCGGGCAAGTCGACGCTGCTGCGCTCGATCGCTGGGCTGGTGACACCCGACTCCGGGACGTTGCGCTTCATGCCGGCCGCGGACGGGCGCGCGCGCTCGGTGGCGATGGTGTTCCAGTCGTTCGCGCTGATGCCGTGGCTGACCGTGCTGCAGAACGTCGAGCTCGGGCTCGAGGCCAAGAAGGTACCCGCGGCCGAGCGGCGTCGACGCGCGCTCGCCGCGATCGACCTGATCGGGCTCGACGGCTTCGAGAACGCCTTCCCGCGCGAGCTGTCGGGGGGCATGCGCCAGCGCGTCGGGCTCGCGCGCGCCCTGGTGGTGGAGCCGTCGCTGCTGCTGATGGACGAGCCGTTCTCTGCGCTCGACGTGCTCACCGCCGAGACGCTGCGCAGCGACCTGATCGAATGGTGGGGCGACGGGCGGCTGGGCATCGCCGCGGTGCTGATCGTGACGCACAATATCGAGGAAGCGGTGCTGATGAGCGACCGCGTGCTGGTGCTCTCCTCCAATCCCGGCCGCATCGTCGCCGAGTTCCGCATCGACCTGCCGCAGCCGCGCGACCGGCTCGATCCCGCCTTCCGCGATCTGGTCGAGCGGATCTACGCGCGCATGACCGAGCGCGCCGTCCCCGCACCGGGGGACGCGCAGGCCGTGCCCCCGCAGTTCGGTCGTCCGCTCGCGCCGGTCTCGGTCACCTCGCTCGCCGGGCTGATCGAGGAGGTGGAGGCAGCGCCGTTCGATGGCCGCGCGCCGCTGGCCGATCTGGGCGACACGCTCCAGCTCGAGGTCGACGAGCTGTTCCCGATCGTCGAGACGCTCCAGCAGCTCGGTTTCGTGACGCTGGCGGAGGGCGACGTGACGCTCACCGGGGCGGGCGCCGCCTTCGCGCAGGAGGATATCGACCAACGCAAGGCGATGTTCCGCGCGGCGCTGCTCGCTCATGTGCCGCTGGCGGGGGCGATCCGCGCCGCGCTGGACGAGCGCGCCGGCCACCAGGCGCCGGCGCGGCTGTTCCGCGACGGACTGGAGGAGGCGCTGTCGCCCGACTTCGCCGACGACACGCTGCGCGCGGTGACCGAATGGGGCCGCTACGCCGAGCTGTTCGCCTATGACGAGGCGGGCGACTTGTTCACGCTCGACGATCCGGGCTGAGCCGCGGCGCATAGCCGGACTTGGCGGGCGGCAAGATAAGCACGCCCTCCCGCGACAACGCCGCGCCACCGCTTTCCTATGAGACGCTGACGTGCCGCGCCGCGCGTCAGGGGGATAGCAGCGTCGCGGCCTCGTGAGGAACCGATCATGCCGTCCGTTTCTTCCCGTCTGTCCGTCGCCGCCGCGCTCGCCGCCGCCGTCTCCAGCCCGGCACTGGCCCAGCAGACTACTGACGCAGCCGCCGAGGCAGCGGACGTGGTAGTCACCGGCTCGCGCGACCCGACCGTGACCGCGCGGCAGAGCGCGAGCCCGATCACGATCGTGTCGGACGCGGCCTTGCGCTCGACCGGCCTGCCCGACCTGCGCGACTCGATGGTGCAACTGGTACCGTCGCTGTCGCGCCCGCTGCACGGGCTTGATCAGGCCTCGCTGGTCGACTCGATCAGCCTGCGCGGGCTGACCGCGGACCAGACCTTGGTGCTGGTCAACGGCAAGCGCCGCCATCCCACCGCGGCGGTGGTGCTCGATCCCGGCCCGCAGCAGGGCACCGCGCCGGTCGACCTCGACCTGCTCCCCGCCGCGGCGATCGCGCGCGTCGAGGTGCTCGAGGACGGCGCGGCAGCGCAATATGGCTCGGACGCGATCGCGGGGGTGATCAACCTGATCCTCCGCGACGACACCGCGACCGAGGCGCGCGCACTGGCCGGGCGGACCTATGTCGGCGACGGTATCTCGGGCGCGCTGTCGGCCGGCGCGGGCGTGGCGCTGGGCGAGGGCGGGCACGCGCGCTGGACCGCCGAGCTGGTCGATCGCGACCGCACCGATCGCGAGGGTCGCGACACGCGCACCGGCCTGTACGACAATCCCGCGATCGGCGCGCCGCGCACCGGGCGTGCCGCGCTGGCGCTCGACGCCGATTATCGGCTCGGCGCGGCGACGCTATACGGCGACGCCAGCTGGGCGCGCCGCGGCGCGGGACGGCTCGCCTTCCGCCGGCTGGGCGACGTGCTCCCCACGCTCTACCCGCACGGCTTCCAACCCGAGGAGACGATCGCCG
The DNA here is from genome assembly GCF_029623345.1 of Sphingomonas phyllosphaerae. Taxonomy (GTDB): domain Bacteria; phylum Pseudomonadota; class Alphaproteobacteria; order Sphingomonadales; family Sphingomonadaceae; genus Sphingomonas; species Sphingomonas phyllosphaerae_C. Next base: position 46,356 of record NZ_JAPYKH010000010.1, on the reverse strand, counting down.
AGCAAGACGCCGCCGCTACGATCGGCGCGCGCGGCGGCGCGCGCGACGGCTGGCACTGGGACCTGAGCACGAGCTACGGCAGCGACCGCATCGACCTGGGGCTGCGCGACACCGCCAACCTCGGCCTCTACGCCGCGACCGGGGCGACGCCGACCGCAGTAGCGATCGGGCGCTATCGACTGGGGCAGTGGACCAGCACGCTCGACCTGCGCCGGCCGATCGCGCTGGCGTGGCTCGCCGCGCCGCTCCACCTCGCGCTGGGTGGCGAATATCGGCGCGAGACCTATGCGATCGATCCGGGCGAACCGGCGGCCTATGTGCTCGGCGGAACGCAGGGCTATCAGGGCCTGTCGCCCGACAATCGCACGCACGCCGATCGCTCGGTCACCGCGGGCTATGCCGATCTGGCCGTGCCGCTCGCGCGGGCGTGGCGGCTCGACGCGGCGGGGCGCTACGAACATTACAGCGACGCGGGCGACACGCTGACGGGCAAGCTGGCAACACGGCTCAATTTGTCGGACGCGTTCGCGTTGCGCGCCGGCGCGGGCACCGGCTTCCGCGCGCCCACGCTGGCGCAGTCGCAATTCAGCAGCATCGTCGTCTCGCCCAGTTATGCCAACGCGCAGGTGGCGGTCACCTCCGCAGCGGCGCGCGCGCTCGGCGCCGCGCCGTTGCGACCTGAGCGTTCGACCCACCTCGGCGCGGGGGCGGTGGCGCGGCTGGCCGGCTCGCTCGACCTGACGCTCGACGGCTATCAGATCATCGTGCGCGACCGGATCGTCACCGGCGGCGCCTATAACGGCCGGATCGCGCTCGACGCGCTCGCGCTGCAGGGCGTGACGCTGCCCGCCGGGCTGACGCCGGAGAGCACCGCGGTGCAATATTACGCCAACGGCGTGCGTACGCGGACTCGCGGTTTCGACCTGACATTGCGCTACCACGCGGTGCTGGCGGGCGAGGCGACGTTCGACGCCGACCTTGCCGGCACCGCGGGGCGCACCGAGGTGACCCATGTCGGCCGCGACCAGCTCGGCCGCGCGCTGCTCGACGCACAGGGCATCGGCTATCTTACCACGGCCTATCCCGCGTCGCGTGTGGTCGTCGGCGCCGCAGTGGCGACGCCGCGCTGGGACGTCACGCTGCACGAGCTCCGCTATGGCGCGACACGATCGCAGCTGACCTTCTACTCCGGACCAGACGCCTTCTCGACCGAGCGCTTCCGCGATTTCACGAACGCGGCGCGCTGGGTAACCAACGTCGAGCTCGGCCTGCGCCTCGCCGGTTCGCTCCGCGCCGCAGTCGGGGCGAACAACCTGTTCGACGCTTACCCGTCGCGGCTGCCCGCGGCGAACGCGTATATCGGCGCGATGCGCTACGATCTGGCGAGCCAGCAGCTCGGGCAGGACGGCGGCTTCTATTACCTGCGCCTGCGGCTGGGGGGGTGAGCGCGGCGACTCACTTCAGCAGCGCGTCGATCGCTTTCGCGTAGATCAGCGCGAGCTTGCCCTGGCCACCCGCACCGTTGGCGCCGCCGTCGGTGGGGTGGAGCCCGTCCTTGTAGAGTGTCTTGTCGAGCGGCGCGGTGTCGGGGCCCATCACGGGGTCGGCAGCGAAGTCGATCACCGCGTCGATCTCATGCCCGACCGCGGCGCGGAGCTCGGCGTTGACGATCTGGCGCCGCTCGTTGTGAACGCTGGTATAGTGCGGCTGGTCGGGCATGTTGATCGGCAGCAGCGTGCCCACCGCCACCGTCACCCCGGCGGCCTTGAAGCGCGCGGTGTAGCGGAACAATTGCTCGAGCCAGGCGCGCGCGCCGCCGGCGGCCTGGAGGTCGTTGGCGCCGATCAGCACGGTAAGCAGGCGCGGGTGGAGCGCGAGGTCGGCGTCGGCGCGTGCCTCCAGGTCGTTGACGCCCGAGCCGCCGACCGCCTTGCCGTAGAAGGTCACCTTGGGGTGCGACGCGGCGTACAGACCCGTGTGGCTGCCGCCCCAGAAGACCGAAATCGAGTCGCCCTCGGACAGCACGCCCCTGCCACTCGGCGCCGGGGCAGGTACGGAACTCGGCGTGGCGGCGGGCGCGGGCTCGGCGGTCGCCGCCGAGACCGGCACCGCGCTGGGTGATGCGCTCGGGGCCGGAGAGGGGGCGGGAGCCGGGCCGACGACCGGGGCGGCCGCCGCAACCACCGCGACCGGTGCGGCGAGCGAGGCCGCCGCGGCGCTGCCACCGCCTCCGCCGCACGCCGAGAGCGAGGCGAAGGCGACGAGCGCGGCGGCGCGGGAGAGGGGGCGGGGAAGAGGGCGCCGCAGCGGGCGGGTGGCAGCGGCCGGCGACATCGACGCGATCGTCATGGGAAAGCTCACTCCTGCGCCGCGCCGCGGCCGTCGGACGCGTGGTTACCGGCTCGTGGTTGACAAGAGGTAAATAGTTTCCGTCGTTCGGGACTCGATACCACCACGGTGAGGCGCGACATCTCTGTCCAGAAGTGGAGCAGATTGTACATTAAAGCAAATGTAAGCCGCGTCGTGCCAGGATTGGCGCGGTGATAGGGATCGGTCTGGCCGGCGGATGGAATCTCTCGTGATTCCCTCATCCATGTTGGCGATTGCGACGAGTGGGGGCGGGAACTTGGCGAGAGGTGACGGGGCGCCCGGCGCGCCGATGGGACATATCGCACCACTCGACGGCATTCGCGCCTGCGCGGTGGCGATCGTCATGCTGTCGCACGCCGGGCTCGAGCGCATCGTCCCGGGTGGGCTGGGTGTCTCGGCTTTCTTCTTCCTGTCGGGCTATCTCATCACCACGCTGATGCGGGTCGAGCAGGCGCGCACCCAGGCGGTGAGCCTGCGCGGTTTCTACGCACGGCGCGTGCTGCGGATCGTGCCGCCAATGTGGATCACGCTCGGGCTCGGGCTGCTGCTGGTGCTCGCCGGTGTGCTGCCGGCGAGCGGGGGCAACGGTCTCGATCCGCGCGGTCTGGCGGCGCAGTTCCTGTTCCTCAACAACTATACCGACAGCTTCGGGCTGAGCGGCGCGGTGCCCGGCATGCCGGTCTGGTCGCTGGCGGTTGAGGAACATTATTACCTCGCCTTTCCGCTGCTGTATGTCGCGGTGTTGCGACGATTGCCGAACGCGCGCGCGGCGCAGCTGTGCCTGGCGCTTTGCGTACTGGTGCTGCTGGTGCGCGGCGCACACGCGCTCGCCGGAGACCCGCTCGACCAGCTCTATTACTGGTCGCACACGCGGGTCGACAGCATCCTCGCCGGCTCGTGCCTGGCGCTCTACCGCAACCCGGTGCTCGACGGCGCCGCGGCGTGGCGGCCGCGGCGGTGCGAGACATTGCTGGCGGCGGCGCTGCTGCTCGCCACGCTGGCGATCCGTCATGAGCTGTTCCGTCAGACGATCCGCTACTCGCTTCAGTCACTCGCCTTCTTCGTCCTGTTCGCGGCGGTGCTGCAGTCGCGCGGCCGAATGGCGCGCTTTTTCTCCTCGGCGCCCTTGAAGCTCGTCGGTGACTATTCGTACAGCCTGTACCTCTCGCATCTGCTGCTGCTGACGCTGGTGATGGCGCTGACCGGCACCGCGAGCCGCGGTGCGGCGGCGCTGGTCGCCTATCCGCTAGCCTTCGTCTACGCCGCGGCGATGTACCGCTGGGTCGACCAGCCGCTGGCGCGGGTGCGGCGCGCGCTCCACCGCGGCGGCTACCGGCTGCGGCCGATGGCGGCGCGCACCGTGGTGGTGTGACGATGCGCCGCCGGACGGGTCGGGCGCCTTTGGTCGAGATCTGAGCCGACGGCAAAGCGGCGCGTGACGCGGAGCAGGAGCCTCGTCGTTGATACGTCGGGCGGCTTTCGCGACACCTCGATGTCGGGTCTTCAGCCGATCGATGCAGGCGAGGGTGGCGAACATCATCTTGACGCGGGTGAGCCACCCAGAGCCGGCGCTCCCGTGCCCCAACTGGGTCAGGCGAGTGCGCACCGACCGAGTAAGCGCGACCTCCTCCTCGGCTCGATCATCACCCCTGATTCTCGTACGCCAGCTGGAGTACGCCCCAGTGCGCACCGTCGACGCTGATTGAGGCGATCACCTGCTTGAGCAGCACCACCCCGCCGCCGGCCAGCGGGCGGCGATAGGCCTTGAGGCAGAAGGGCTGGGTGATCTTCACCTGCACGGCGGTTTCGGGAAAATGGAAGAACACGCCCGCGCGCGAAAATTCGCTGTTCCATTTGGGATCGCCCGGACGCTGCGGCAGCGAGCGCTCGGGCATAGCCACCGCGCCGAAGCAGTTGCGGTCGGTGAAGCTCATCCCGAAGAAGCCCGGCAGCGCGCGCGCCGATTCCTGGTGCGGTCGCGCCAGTGAGGTGATCAGCGCCATCGCCGGGTGCGTGAACAGCGCAGGGTCGGTGTCGGGCACGGGAACATAGCGCTCGCTTAAGATAACCTCGCGGCTGATCTCGCCCGTGCCGGCGGCGCGCGCGAGCCCCGCGGAGACCTGGCGCGCCGCCTCCAGCGCGAAGCGTATGTAAGGCCGGTCGGGCATATCGGCGTCGCTCTCGGCGAGCCGCTGGAGCAGGTCGTTGGTGTCGTCGCTCACGCTCGTCACCCGATCGGAGAGGCGCTGCAGCCCCTGCGCATTGTCCGACGACGTGCGCGCCAGCTCGCCGAGCCCGCCCTCGACCTCGCCGACCGCATGGACCATCGAGCCGATCCGGTCGGCGACGCCCTCGCTCGAGCGCGTCAGCCCGTCCATCAGCCCGCGCAGCCGTGCCACCAGCGCCTCGATGTCGCGGGTGCCGCGGTGCGCCGAGCGCGCGGTGGCGACGCCGGCGTCGACCTTCCCCAGCATCGCGTCGGCCTGGGTGGTAAGCGTGTCGATCGAGCCGGTGATCCGCGCCGTCGCCACCGCGGTCTCGGAGGCGAGCTTCTTGACCTCGCCCGCCACCACGGCGAACCCGCGCCCCGCCTCGCCCGCACGGGCCGCCTCGATCGTGGCGTTGAGCGCGAGCAGGTTGGTCTGCTTGGCGATGGCGTCGATCGTCGCGGTGACGCGCGCGACCTCCTCCAGCGCCGCGGTGAAGCCGCCGATGCTCTCGTGGATGCGGCTGACCTGGGTGATCAGCTCGACCACGTCGCTGGTCGCCGCCTCGACCTGGACGTGCGAGTCGGCCAGCACCGCATGTGCGCCCGCGGTATGCTCGCGCGCGCTGCGCGCCGCGGCGGCGACCTCGTCGACGTCGTCGGCAAGCCGGCCGGTCTGCCGTCCGATCTGCTCGATCGTGCCGGCCTGCGCGGTGACACGGGTGGAGAGCTCGGCGATGTCGGCCTGCAAGTCGAGCGTGCGCAGTCCCAGCTCACCCGACCGGCGGGCCGCCTCCGCAATCGTCTGATCCAGCGTCAACGCAAAGGTCCTCCCACCATGGTAAGCGGCTAACAGGCTGAGGTTAACGGGTTTCTACCCGTCGTTCGAGGGGCGACGTCAGGTTCGCTTGACCGCGCCGGCCCAGTCGGCTGCACTCTGCGGCGATGACGCAGGACCTGATCCGCCAGCTCGGCCTTTCCCCGCACCCCGAGGGCGGCCACTATCGCGAGACACTGCGGCTGCCGCCCGGCCCCGACGGACGCTCGCGCATGACCGCGATCCTGTTCCTGCTCGGCGAAGGCGAGCGCTCGCATTGGCACCGCGTCGATGCCGACGAGCTATGGCTGTGGCACGCCGGCGCGCCGCTCACGCTGGCAATCTCGGACGAGCCGCCGCTGCAGCTCGGCGCCGACGTCGCCGCGGGCGAGCGGCCGCAGGCGCTGGTGCCCGCCGGGGCGTGGCAGGCCGCGTCGGCGGAGCGGGGTTGGGCGCTGGTGAGCTGCGTCGTCGTGCCCGGCTTCGAGTTCACCGGGTTCGAGCTCGCTCCGCCGGACTGGCAGCCACGCGGCTGTGCCGCGCTGGTGGCGGTCAGCCGGCGAGACGAACGGGGAAAGGGCGCGGCGCGCGACCGTGGGTCTCGATCAGCGACACGTCCGCACCGTCGAACGCGGCCGCGGTGAGCCGGCCGCTGAGATAGCTGCCGCTATCGAGGCACAGCCGACCGGGGCCGGCATAGGCCTCTTCCTTGGGCGTGTGGCCGTGCACGATCAGCCAAGGATCGTCGCGCTCGGCCTGAAGGAATTCGCTGCGAATCCACAGCAGATCGCGCTTCTCTTGCTGCTCCAGTGCGACGCCCGGGCGGATACCGGCATGGACGAAGAGCAACCGGCCCTGCACCACAGAGAGCTCGCACCGTTCGAGGAAAGCACGATGCGACGACGGCACCGCGGCGCGGAAGGCATCGCGACGCGCTGCCCAGGCGGAGCGCGACTCCTCCTTCGGCGGCTCGACGCCGTAAGAGCGCAACGTCGTGTCACCGCCGTGTTTGGCCCAACCCAGCCCGCTGATCCGCCCGTCGAGATAGTCGAGCATGGCGTCCTCATGGTTGCCCAGCAGGAAGCGGCTCTCGAACGCCGGGTCGTCGGCGAAGGCGAGGAGCTGGTCGATCACCTCGCGCGAGCGCGGACCGCGATCGATGTAGTCGCCGAGGAAGACGATCAGCGCACGTCCCGTCACCGCGCGTGCGGCGCGATCGGCGCGGACCTGATCGAGCAGGCGGACGAGCAGATCGGCGCGGCCATGGATGTCACCCACGGCATAGGTCAAGCGGTCGGTGAGCGGCGGCATCGGTCCTCCTGGTCGCTCACGCTGCCGCGGGAACTGCGGTCGGTGCCGCGGCGCTGCGCGACCGTCGCGTCTTAGGCGCGTCGCGCAGGATGAACATCGACGACAGCATGACCAGCGCGATCGGGTTCAGGGGCGTCAGCAGGGTGCCCTCGAACGAGTACCACAGGACCAGGATGATGGCGAATTGGCGGCTGGGCGTACGATCGAACATCGAGAAGAGCAGGAAGGCGTAGAGCAGCAGCCCTTGGATCAGGCCATATTCCACCACCGCCTTGACGATCGGCCACCAGAAGGTGTTGCCGCCGCGCTCGATCTGCCCGGGGCCAACGCCGGAATAGACCGCGGAGGGATCGAGCAGCGCGCGTCGTACGCGATCGAGCGGTTCGATGAAGCGCGAGCTGCCGCTGCTCCCCTGCTTATCGAATTCGCCCATCCGGTTTGCGACCATGTCGAACCATTGCAGCTGCAATGCCACGAACAGCGCGATGAACGCGGTCGCCAATACCGTGATGAACGTACGAACGTTCATGCGCGTGAAGACGATGGGCAGCGCTACCAGCAGCAGCGCCAGCCCGGTGCCCGCGAAGGTCGCGAACAGAGTTGCGCCGAAGAAGATCACGCGCATCATTCGATTGAGAAAGAGCAGTTCGATGATCAGCGCCAGCGAGATGAACTGTGAGATGAACGAAACCTCAAGGAAGGTGATCCCCGAAGGCTTCATATACTTCATGCCGAACTGAAGCGGCTGGATGTAGAGAAACTCAGGAACGAGATAGGCGCTAGGTATAAGCTTGTCGAGGTTGGGCCAATATTGCCAGCCTATACTAAACTGTATGGCATGTTGTATCCATACGATCGCCGCGAAGGCCAACATGAGGTTGCTGAACAACGTGAGGCACTTCCTGTGAGTCTCCGGCGTGGTGTCGAACGCCACCAGGAAGGGGAGGTAGAGCAGGAAGTACAAGCCGATGCTGCTGAGCGAGAAAGAGGTCGTGAACAGCACGGTACTGAGCGCCGAGGTGATCACCACCGCGAGATACAGCATGGCGCGCTCGGGCCGGAACACTGGGCGAGCGAACAGCACGCCCACCGTCAGCGCGATCAGCGCGATCGGGAAGATCACCGGAATGATCGCGCCGGACGGTCCGACGCCGATCTTCTGCAGCACGGTGATACCGATCAGCATCGCGGTGAAGACGCCGACGATCACCTTCTGCTGAACGGCGTCCTGCTCGTGCGACTCAGGCTCGCCGGTCGCACTGCTGACCGACGGTCCGCTGCCGCTGTTACTGCTGCTGCCGCCGCCACCGCTGCTGCCGCTGCTGCGCCGTACGCGCCGCCGGGGCGCCTCGCCGCCCTTGATCGGCATGCCGAATTGGTCGAGCGCCGGTGGCGCGCGGCGGCCGTCGTCGGATCCCTCACTCACCGCCACCACTCTCCCTCACCGGCTAAGCGCATCGATACACGGAAGCCTTCGACCGTGTCCATCGGCGCCCCGCCATGCGCACTGTCCCGTCCCGGCTCAGCGCCGGTGCATTCGCTCGACCGCGCTCGCGGCGGTGCGCTCGGCCAGCCGCGCGCGATAGCCGGCGCGATAATCGGGCGCGTCGGCGAGCTCGGCGGGCAGCGCGAGCGGGGCGAAGCTGGTAGTCGGTACCACGGTGGCGCCACGCGCGCCCGCATCCTGCACCAGCATCGTCAGCTCGTTGAGGTGCATCAGGAAGTCCGGTCCCATCAACTGCGGGCGCCCTTCCGCCAGCGCCTTGCCCATCTCGGCGATGCCGAGGATCTTGTCCTGCGCATACACCTCGCGGCGGCGCAGCCAGCTGACCAGCCGGTGCTTGGGCGAGTTGCCGACGCCGCGCTCGGCCTCGACCGCGTGCGACTTCCAGCGCCGCACCAGCGACAGGCGCCGGCCCTTGATGCCGAAGCGGCGCCCGATCGCGGGCTGGCTGCGCGCGCTGTACGCCTTGCGCGCGCTGAGACTCACGCGCGAAAAGCGCTCCAGGAATACCGGCGACTGGTCGTGGAAGACGTTGTCGACGCTGATCTCGCCCGCCTCGCCGATGACCCGCATCTGATGGTCGCGCGGCGCCACCCAGCTGCACGTCACCCGCGCCGCGACGCCGCCGTCGAAGGCGAGGCACGCCACCGACAAATCGGGTGTGGTCGCGGGGTGGAGCGGCTCGGGCGTGTTCTTGTCGGGTACCAGGCAGGTCGAGAAGGCGGTCACCGCGCGCACCGGACCGAACAACGCACACAGCCACGCGAGGTGATAGCCGATATGCTCGACGGTGCAGCCTTCCTGCAGCTCCTCAGCGTAGGGAAAGGGCGCGCCGGTCGGGCTGGTCACGGTGTCGAGCCGCATCAGATGCGCGGGATTGTCGTCGAGCTCGGCATAGACCAGCACGGGGCGGCCGATCGCGCCATCGGCGATCGCCTTCCACAAGGTCATGATCGCGTCCGAGTAGAGGTTGCACGGCGCCGCGGCGAGCACGCGGCCCTTCGCCTCGGCCAGCTCGAACAAAGCGCGGGTGCGCGCCGGCTCGGTGGTGATCGGCTTCTCGGTATAGACGTGCTTGCCCGCCTCGAGCGCGCGGCGGGTCACCTCCTCGTGCGAGGCGATGCTGGTGAGGTTGATCACCACCTCGACGCGCGCGTCCGCCAGCAGCGCGTCGAGCGAGGGGTAGAGCGGGAAGCCGTAATGCTGGTGCACGACCGCGGCGCGCGCGGCGTCGCGATCGTAGACGCCGCAGATCTCGATCTCGGGATAAGCCCAGCGCGTACGCATGTAGATGTCGAACACATAGCCGCAGCCGACGAACGCGATCTTCATGCTTCAGTCCCCCTGATGATGGTCGCCGACCGCCGCCGCCAGCGCGCGGACGCGCTCGGGCTGGCGCGAGCCGATCAGCGTGGTGGTGACCAGCGGCGACGCGTGCGCGCGCTGCACCGCCGTCGCGGCGTCGACGCCGGGCTGGAAGCGCAGCACCTCGCGCGCGATCACCGGTAACCCGCGCGCGCGGATCGCCGCACCGCGCGAGTCGTCGGCGATCACGGCGATCACGTCCCACGGCAGCTCGAGCACCTCGGTCACCTCGCTCGCCAGCGCGACGTCGAGGCTCGCGAGATCGTCGCAGGCGATGCCGACGCGCCGCGCGCGGCCCGATGCCTTGGCCTTCGCGAGCGCGCCGACCGCCTCATCGCGCGCGATCGTCGCGGCGTCGGGGCTGTGGAGCAGGAAGGCGTCGACATGGTCGCTGCGCAGCCGCCGCAGCGAGCCGTCGAGTTCGCGCAGCAGCCCGCCCTCGCTCCAGTCGGTCCGCATCGCGCCGCTGCGCTGCGCGGTCACCGCCGCGCCCATCTGGCGCCGCGCCAGCACCGCGCTCAGCAGCGGCTTGAGCGGGCGCATCAGGCGCATCTTGGCGGAAAAGGCGTTGCCCGCCTTGGTCACCACCTGCGCGCGGTGGCGCTGGCCGCGCAGCGCACGCCCGATCGCGCGCTCACTGTCGCCCTGGCCGTAGATGTTGGCGGTGTCGAGCAAGGTGACGCCGAGATCGAGCGCGAGCTGGATCAGCGCGACGCTGTCGGCGAGCGTGCTGGGATTGTTGAACGACCCCATCTTGGCGCAGCCAAGGCCGAGCGGCGGGAACGCGGGCGCGGTCATCGGCGGGTCTCCGGGTGGTGGATGACGTCAATGCTCCCCTCCCCCTCAGGGGAGGGACAGGGGGTGGGGGCTCTCCACGGACGCGGTGCTCGCGGCGGCGCCCCACACCAACCGCTCCCCTGAAGGGCAGGGGCTGCTCGCGTCCGCCTCACCGCCACAAATGCCCCCCGCAGTCGCGGATGTACCGGCGCGCCGCCGTGCCGATCGGCGCACGCGCGGGGCGGTCGCGGCGGCGCAGCCACGTCACGAACTGGCGCATCGCGCGCACCACGTCCATTTCACCGCGCGCGAAGAAATAAGCATAGGGCGGGAAGGCGATCAGGTTCACCCACACATAAGGCGAGGGCATGCGCAGATAGCTGATGATGAACTTGTTGGTCAGCCGGTCCGATTGCACCTGTCGCTTGGGCTTGCGTCCGGCGGGGTGCTCCAGCTCCTCGCACACGATGTCGGGCTGGTAGCGGATCGTCCACGCGCGATCGATGATGCGGTAGGAGAGCTCGATCTCCTCCAGCCCGTAGAAGAAATCGGGCAGGAAGCCGCCGGTCTCGGCGATCGTCGCGGCGCGGAACGCGACGCAGCCGCCGACGAAGCGGAAGGTGTCGAATGGCTGGGTCAGATCGATCGACTTGTCGGTATGCGGGATCAAATCGGGGCGCGGGCGGGTCTCGCCGCGGACGTGCTTGCGGATCGTGACTGCGCCAAGCCGCGGCGTCGCGTCGAACAGCGCGCCGAAGCGGTCGAGGAAGTCAGGCGTTTCGACGAACACGTCGTCGTCGAGCAGCACGACGATCTCGCCGCGCGCGCGCTCGAACGCTAGGTTGCGCGCGACCACGCCCTTGTTGACCCCGTCCCACAGATGCACCGCGTGTGCGAAGGGGGCGAGCTGCGCGGCGCGGTCGATCCGCTCGACATTGTTGTCGATCACGATCAGCTCATAGTCGGATCGCCCGGCGAGATGCTGGGCGAGCCGCTCGATCACTTCGGCGAGGATCGGCTCGCGCGCATAGGTGAGGATCGCGATCGAGTGGCGGATGTCGGTCATAGCTGGGTCCCTCGCGCGTGGCGCGCCTCGGCAGCGCGCAGCAGCAGCAGGTTGATCGCCTGGGTGATCGCGAAGGCGATCGCCATGCCCGCCACGCCGTGGCGGCCGCCGAGCCACAGGCCGAGGATGGTCAGTGCCGCGGTGACGCAGCGGATCACCAGCATCGTCCGCCCGGCGCGGCGCACGATCAGCAGCGTCTCCGAGGGCAGGTTGAGCCCGAACAGGAAGAAGCCGAGCGCGAGCAGCCGGACGTTGGCGGCCGAGCCGTCATATTGTCCGTGGAAGACGAGCGCGACCACGGGCGCGGCGAAAATGGCGATAAGCGCGAGATACAGGCCGGTCGCGACCGCGATGGTCAGCCGCGAGCGCCGCACCACGCGTGCCAGGCCTGTCATCCCCTCCGCGGCAAAGGCGCGCGCGGCGCGCGGCTTGTCGATCGAGTCGATCGCCGAGACGATGCTCATCGCCGGATTGGTCAGCGTGCGCGCCGCGGTGAACAGCGCAGCGGCGACGGGGCCGACCAGCACGCCGATCACCACCACGATCGAGGCGGTGCTGTAGACCGAATAGGGTAGGTTGGTCGCCGCCAGCCAGCCCGACTCGGCGCGGTGGCGGCGCACCAGCGTTCGCACCCCAGCGCCGTCGGCGCGGGCGGGGGCGAGCCCCGGCAGCGCCAGCGCGAGCGCGGCGAGGCTGGCGAGCACCCAGGCGAGCGCGCCGCCCGGCGCACCCAGGCCGAGCCGACCCGCCATCAGCGCGGCAAGCGCGAGGACGAGAAAGTAGGCGGTGGCGCACAATGCCACCATGTCGGCGCGATCGATCTTGTAGAGCCAGCGGCGTGCGAACTCCCATGCCAGCATGGCGGGCGAGATCAACGCGGTGAGCAGCAAGGGCTCGACCGCCCAGCCGCATTCCGGCCAGCGCCGCGCCGCCAGCGCGACCACGCCGCCGACCGCCGCGGTCGCTGCCGACAATGCCAGCGCGAGCGCGAGCGCGATCCACCACCAGTCGCTGTTCTCGGCGTTTGCCGCGCGCGGGTCGTGGTCCGCGCGGTGGTCAGTGGTGAAGGGCAGCACTGCGGCCGAGCGGTGGAAGCCGGCGATGACGTAATGCAGCCCGATCATCATGCCGACCGCGCCGAACTGGGTCACCGCGAGCGCGCGGCCGAGTAGCGCGAAGGCAATGATGTTGCCTAGCCCCGACGTGCCCTGATCGACCAGCGCATAGAGCCGCGGCGCTGCGGCAGCCCCGACCCGGCGCTCGAGCGGCGCGGCCAGCGTGCGCATCGCGCGTTCGAGGCGTTGCGCCGGGATGGTCGGTCCTCCTCGTCGGGCGATACGGGCTTTGCGGATGGCAAGAGCGTCGCCGTGATCACACTAGCCGGCGTCATCCTGAGCTTGTCTCAGGATCCACCCGTCGGCGCGCACCGCGGCACCTGGCGATGCGGCACGGTGGATCCCGAAGTGAGTTCGGGATGACGTCGCGCGGCGCCGGCCTCCGCCGGCGCCGCCTGGCGTCAGTTGCTGACGTAATATTCCTTCATGTCGGTGTAGTAGTACGACGCGTCGCCATAGCCCGACTGCGCCTGGGTCTTGAGGTTGACCATCGTCATCGCCACACCCGCAACAGAGCCACCGACGGACTCGATCTGGTGGAGCGCGGCGCGCACCGCCTTCACCGGGGTGCGGCGCCAGTGTGTCAGCAGCGCGAGCGAATCGACCAGCGGGATCATCGTGCGCGTGTCCACCACCGCGAGCACCGGCGCGGTGTCGATCAGGATCACCTCGAACTCGCGCCGCAGCGTGGCGAGCATGTCCTTGAACGCCTCGGTCTCGAAGATGCGCTGGCTCTTCTCCGCGCCCGGCGTGATCGGCAGGATGATCGCGCCGGTCTGGTCGGTGATCATGACGTCGCGCAGCGTCGCCTCGCCGTTGAGCGCGTTGGTCCAGCCGATCGCGGCGTCGGGGCACATCGCCTGGGTCACCGAGCGGCGCCGCAGGTCGGCGTCGATGATCACGACCTTGGTCGAGGCCATCGCCAGCACGCGCGCCATCGAGGTCGTGGTCGTGGTCTTGCCCTCGCGCGGCAGCGCGGACGTGACGGCGATAACGCGGCCGCCCTCGGTCTGCGCCTCGCGCGCGTCGAAGATCAGCGTGGTCGCCAGGCTGCGGAACGCCTCGGCGTAGGACGACATCGGATGCAGGATCACCGCTTCGGCCGGGTCCTTCGTCCGCGGCTTGTCGATCGCCGAGGTGAGCGTCGGGATCGAGTTGAGGAAGTCGACGCCGAGCAGGCGCTGGATGTCGTCGATCGTGTTGATCGTCTGCGACCAGCGCTCACGCAGATAGGCCAGCGCCAGGGCTAGCGCGGCACCCAGCGCGAAGCCGACCAGCAGGTTGATCAGCAGCCGCGGCGACGAGGGGTTGAGCGGCGGCACCGCCTCCACAACGATCTGCGCGTCCGGTTGGACGATCGCGAGGTTGGTGGTCTGCTGGCCGACCGTGGCGAGCAGGTTCGAGTAGAGCTGGCGCGCGGCATCGGCCTGGCGCTGCAGCTCGGCCAGTTCGACGCCGGCGCGGACGTTCGACGCGAGGCGACCCTGTGTCTGCGCGAGGCTGGACTCGATCGAGGCCGCGCGCGCGCGTGCCGCGTCGGACTCGGCCCGGACGCTGCGCGACACGCTCGACATCTCGCGATCGACCGATTTGTCGAGCTCGGCGACGCGTTGACGCGCATCGATCACCTGCGGGTTGCGGTCGCCATAGCGGGCGCTCAGCCCGGCGAGGTCGCGCGCCGCCTCGGCGCGCTGCTGGCGCAGACTCGACAGCGCGCTGGTGTCTACGCCGCCCGAGATCACCGTGCTGCCGCTCGCCTGGCCGCGCACCGCGGCCTGCGCTGCCTCGCCGCGCGCGCCGGCGAGCGAGTTGTTCATGTCGGTGAGCGCATCCCCCTGCCCGCTCGACGTCGGGTCGACGACGATGTTGTTGCGCAGGCGATACGCCGCCACCGCGGCATCGGCCTGGCGCGCGCGCTGGCCGAGCAGCTCGAGCTGCTTGTTAAGGTCGGTCTTGCCGCCGTCCTCGGTGCCGGCCTTCTGCTGCGCCTGCACCGTGAGGTAGGCGCGCGAGAAAGCGTTGGCGATGCGCGCCGCGTCGAGCGGGTTGGCATCGGTGTAGCTGACCGTGAACAGCGGGGTCTGACCGACGCGGGTGGCCGTGACATTGGCGAGCAGCGCGGAGGCGAGCGCGTCGACAGACTGGCCGCTCGGGTCCATCGACTTGGCCACCTCGCGAAGGCGCGCGTTGTTCAGCACGGCCTTGTCGCGCAGCACCTGCTTGGCGACCGGCAGCGAGTTGACGATCTGCAGCTGCGCGCTGATCGCCGCGTCACGCTCCTGGTCGGTCAGCGAGCGCTGCGCCTGCGCGCCAGCATCGCGTGCCAGCGTCGCGGCCGGCGCATATTGCAGCTGAGTCGTGGCCGTATACTTGGGCGACATCAGCTTGGTGCCGACATAGGCCAAAACCAGCATGGCGGCGACGATCGCGACGCTGAGTGGCAGGTGCCGCTTCAAACGCGAGAACAGCCCAGCGAGATCCTGCGGTCCAGGGTCTCGGATTGTCTCCTGATTCATAAACTACCTGCGCTGGCTGGGACTGATGGTGACATCGCCCTGGGTCAAATCCTGAATTTCATGCTGGTGAGCGCGCGGAATTCGTTGATCCCCGGTCCGCGCTGCGCCCCCGAGCTCTGACGCGAGCTGTAATTGGCGTCGAGGCTCAACACCCACCGGCGATTGAGCGTGTAATCGAAGCCACCGACCGCGATGACGCCGGTGTCCTTGCGATCGATGTTCTTGAAGTCGCCGGTGAAGTAATCCAGCCCGAGATAAGGGATAAGATTGCGGAGCAACTCGTGGTTGACCCGCGCCCCGGCCCGGCTGGCGATATAGCCCGGCGACCCGCGGATCGCGGCTTCCTCGGGCTGACGCGAGACGACGGCCGAGATCGTGGTCAGCGGCGATAAGTAGTAATCGGCGCGGAGATCGATCGCGATGCCGCCGATCGGCACGAAGACCGGGCTGGCATAGGTACGACGGAAATAGCCGACGCCGCCCGCGACGCGCAGCAGCTCGCTGACGTCCGCGATCGCACCCGCGCCGCCGCGCCATTCGCTGCTGGTGCGATCGTCGAGCGGGTTGGTCGTCACGTAATCGGTGCGCCGGTAGGTGCCTTGCGCGAAGATCGAATTGTCCGGGCTGAGCTGATACTCGGCGCGCACGGTGCCGCGGTAGACGTCGCGGTCGCGGAACGAGAGGTCGAGCCGCGTGCCGGTGGTACTGACCGTGTCGTTGTAACGGAAGTTGTTGAAGTCGCCGCTGAAGGTCCAGCGTAGGCGGTTGGTTACCAACGCTGCACGCAACATGCCACGGGCCTGATCGACCGCGACAGAGCCGGCGCCGTTCACCGGGAAGTTCGCCTCCTGCTGGCTCTCATAGGTGCGACGATATGAGGCAGCGCCGCTGACCTGGCTGTCGCCGTAGATGTCGAGCCGCCCGTTCAGCTCGGCGAGGAAACCGTCCTCGTCGCGCGGGGAAGTCCAGCGATACCGCACGCCCGTGTAGTTTACCACGCCGCGCAGCTCATGCCGGCCCCAATCGCTGCGGAGCGTCAATTGCGGCGTCACGACCGCGAACGTGTCCGAGCGCGGGTTCGCCGAGGCGCCGACCACGTTGGTGGTGAGGCCGATGCCGGCGCTTACGTCGGGGTAGAGACGGAAACTGCCGAGCGGCAGGCCGATCGGCGAGAGCTCGGGCTTCTGCCGCTCGAGCACGCCCTGATTGCGTCCGGTCTGTGTGGTCAGCGGAATCTCGGAGTCGAGCAACTGACCGAAGACCTGCGCGTCGGCGGCAACCGGCCATGCCGCACCCGCCGCGAGCAGCGCGCCGACCAGCGGGGCGTTCGCCGCCGCGGACCGACGCGCGCGCGAGAGAGCGCGGCGCATCAGAAGTAGCGCTCGCCGACTCTGATCGTGTCGCCGGGCTGGATCAGCAGGTCGTTGGTGACGCGGACGCGATATTCCTGCGGATCGCCCTCGCGCTTGACGAACACCTCGCCCTTCTTGGCGCGATAGGTGAAGCCGCCGGCGCGGGCGACCGCGGACAGGACGGTCATGCCCTGCGCATATTCATACTGGCCAGGCGTGTTGACCTCACCGAGAATATAGAAGGGGCGATAGTTGACGATCGTCACCGCCACGCTCGGGTTCTGCACGAACCCATCGGCGAGCCGAGCGCGAATGTCCTCGGAGACCTGGTTGGCCGAGCGGCCCTTCGCCATCACGCGGCCGATCAGCGGCAGCGTCACGCTACCGTCGGGGCCGACCAGCTGCTCGCCGGTGAGCTCCTGCTCGCCGTAGACCGCGATCTGCACCTTGTCGCCCGGCCCGAGCAGATAGACGGGCACACTCGTCGCCGCGGCGGGCGCGGGCGCGTTCTGCGCCCCCGCTAGGCCCGCATTGGCAAGCAGGATCAGACCCCAACAGGCTGTGATACGCACCGACACTGCTCCCCGGTTAACGGCGTTGATACCTACCAGTGAAGATGACGCGCCGTCAATATGGTGCGGCGCAGCATGATGTCCTGTTCTGACATGGTAAGTCCTGGTTTTTCCGTTGCATCAGGTAACGTCTCGCCACACTCTAAGCGCTCAGGGGCCAGTGTACGCGGGCATTAGTCGGGGCGACTTCCAATAGATACGTCGATCGTTCTCGCGATGGTGGCGGCCGCAGTGTTGTTGGCATGCGCGGTCCATCCGCTGCTGACCTATCCGCTCAGCCTGCGTCTCTTCGTGCGCGCGCGTCCAGCGGCGCCGGCGACGACGCTGGGTGCGCCGCCGCCGTCGCTCGCGATCTGCATGAGCGCCTATAACGAGCAGGACGTGATCGCCGCCAAGGTGGAGCGGTTGATCGAGGTCGCCGCGGCTTATGGTCCGGCGACGATCCACGTCTATGCCGACTCGCCGCAGGACGGCACGGTCGCGATCCTGGAGCGCTACGCCGACCGGATCGACCTGGTGGTAGGCGCCGAGCGCGCCGGCAAGACCTTCGGGATGAACCTTCTCGTGGCGCGCAGCCGCAGCGACTATATCCTGTTCACCGACGCCAACGTGGAGAGTCAGGTCGACGTCGCGATCCGGCTGGCGCGCTGGCTCGCGGATCCCAGCGTCGGCTGCGCCACCGCACGATTGATCTACTCCAATTCGGACGAGACGGCGACCGCCGCGCTCGGCTCGGGCTATTGGCAGCGCGAGGAGCAGATCAAGCGGATCGAGAGCGACCGCATGGGCCTGATCGGCTGCGACGGCGCGATGTTCATGATGCGCCGCGCGCTGCATCGCGCGCCGCCGCCGCATCTGATCGACGATCTGTTCCTCAGCCTCACCATCCTGATCGCGGGCAAGCGCATCGTCAGCGCCGACGACGTCGAGGTGTATGAGCGCAGCGCCACCGGCGCCAACGAGGAGAAGCGGCGCAAGCAGCGGATCGCGTGCCAGGCGCTCAACGTGCATCGCGCGATGTGGCCGCAGCTGCGCCGCATGCGCTTCCTGCCGCTCTACGCTTATGTGTCGCACCGCCCCATGAAGTGGCTGATGCCCTTCTTCGTCGCGGGCGCGGCGCTGTGCGCGGCGCTCGGCTTCGCGCTGGCCGCCGGCTGGGCGGTCACGGGCGCGCTGGCGCTGCTCGCGGCGGTGCTGCTCGTAATCGGCGAGAAGACCCAGGCCAAGCCGCTGTCGCTCGCCTCCTCGGCGGTGCTGAGCCTCTATGGGGTCGGCGTCGGCGTGATCGAGTCGGTGTTCATGGGCAAGACTTACACCGTGTGGGACCCGGCGCTGTCGGTGCGGGTCGATCCGCAGCCGAGCGCGACCGACGCGGTGTCACGATGATCGACACGGGAGACAGAATGGACCGGCCTACCCTGCACGAGGCGGCGCCGGGGCGCGTGTTGCCCGCCGAGCTCGCCATCGTGGTGCCGGTGTACAATGAATCGCGCAACGTGCCGCTGCTCGTCGCCGCGCTCGACGCCGCGCTGGCGGGCGTGCGCTGGGAGGTGGTGTTCGTCGACGACAACTCGCCCGACCGCACCGCCGACCAAGCGCGCGATCTCGCTCTGGCCGACCCGCGCGTGCGGGTCGTGCAGCGCTTCGGCCGGCGTGGCCTGTCGACCGCCTGTATCGAGGGCATCCTCGCCACCGCCGCACCGTACGTGGCGGTGATGGACGGCGACATGCAGCATGACGAGCGCGTGCTCACCGACATGTTCCGCCGCATCACGCAGGGCGACGTCGACGTCGTGGTCGGCAGCCGCTACGTCGCCGGTGGTGGAGTGGGCGAGTGGGACCGCCGCCGCGCGGCGATGAGCCGCTTCGCCACGCGGCTCGCCGGTCGACTGACGCGCGCGCCGATCACCGACCCGATGAGCGGCTTCTTCATGCTGCGCCGTGACGCCTTCATGGCGGCGCTGCCCAACCTCTCGACCGTGGGTTTCAAAATCCTGCTCGACATCGCCGCCTCGACCCCCGAGCCACTGCGCGTCGCGGAGGTGCCCTATACCTTTCGCACGCGCCAGCACGGCGAGAGCAAGCTCGACAGCCTGGTGCTGTGGGAATACCTCCAGCTGCTGCTCGACAAGATGTTCGGGCGCTATGTACCGGTGCGCTTCATCAGCTTCGCGATGGTCGGCGGGTCGGGCGTGTTCGTCCACTTCCTGGTGCTGACGATCGTGCTGGAATCGCTGCTCACCTTCGGCGACGGCGCGGCGCATCAGGGGCGGTCGTTCGCGATCGCGCAGGGCGCCGCCACGCTGGTCGCCACCACCAGCAACTTCCTGCTCAACAACCTGCTGACCTACCGCGACCAGCGGCTGACCGGACGGAGGCTGTGGTGGGGCTGGCTGACCTTCAACCTGGTGTGCGGCATCGGCTTCCTCGCCAATGTCGGGATCGCGCACTACCTGTACCAGCGGCAGAATTACCTGATTGTGTCGGCGCTCGCCGGGATCGCGGTGACCACGGTGTGGAACTACGCGATGTCGTCGATCTTCACCTGGCGCAAGCGCGGCTGAACGCGCCGCGCGCTCGCGCGGGGAGAGGGGACGTGATGGAGCGGAGCGACACCGCGCGGCGCTGGCCGGGCTCGGGACTCGAATCGCGGATCGGGCTCGCGGCGCTGTCCGCGGCGGTGCTCGTGGCGGGGATGCTGCGGCTCGCCTTCTCCGATTACTCGCTATGGTTCGACGAGCTCGCCTCTGTCTTCTTCGCGTTGCAGCCGACCGAGCGGCTGTGGAGCGCGTGGATGCTGCGCGAGACCAACCCGCCGCTGTTCTACACCTTGCTGCGCTGGTGGATCCAGGGCACCGAGCTGAGCGACGCCGGGCTGCGCGTGCCCGGCATCGCCGCCAGCCTCGCCGCGATCGGGGTGATCTACGCCGCGATGGCGCGCGCCTACGGCCGCCGTGCCGCGGTGGCAGCGGCGCTGTTGCTCGCGCTATCGCCGCAGCAGCTGTATTTCTCGCACCAGGTCCGCGCCTATATCTTCCTCTACCTCGCGGTGGCGGTGTCCTTCGCCGGGCTGGTGCAGATCGTTCTGGCGGCCACGTCGCGCGCCCGCGCCATCGGCTGGCTGCTGTACGTCGCAGGCGCGGTCGCGGGGATCTACCTGCACACCACTGGCGTGATCTGGCCCGCCACCGCGACGCTCGCGCTGATGCTGGTCGATGCGCGCTTCCGGCCTTTCCGAGGCCGGCTGTGGATCGCGCTCGCGGTCGCCGGCGGCGTCATCGTGCTGGCCTCCTCCTGGTGGCTGTACATCACCTTCCGGCAGCTCACCCAGCCCAACGGCAATCTCGGCTGGATGCAGGGCTTGGGGGTGAGCAAGAGCGCGCTCGTCTACGGCGCCACGCTGTTGCAATCGCGCCAGATCAGCGCGCTCCAGCTGCCCGCGCCGCTGCTGGTCGCGGGCTTCGTCGCGCTGGGGGCGTGGCGCGGGCGCGGCGAGGCGGTGACGCGGCTGACGCTCGCGTGCCTCGCGGTCGGCACCGCGCTGTTCCTCGTCCTCAACCTCAAGCAGCCGATCTTCCTCGACCGCACCATCCTGTGGCTGTCGCTGTTCCCGCTGGTGCTCGCGGCGCGCGGCGTCGGCACGCTGCGCGGGCGTCCCTATGCCGCGGCGCTGGTCGGGCTCGCGCTCGCGCTCGGGGTGAGCGTCGCGCTCACCCGCCCGCATCTGCCCAGGGAGGACTGGCGCGCGGTGGTGACCCGGGTCGCCGCCGACCCCGGCGCGGCGCTGCTGGTCGACGGCGAGGCGATGGGCGTGGCGACGCAGATGGCGTGCCGCGTCCAGCTGCACCGCCCAGCCTGCCCCTTCGCGGTGGTGCCGCTGGTCGCGCCCGGGCCGCAGCTCGACAGCTGGGGTCGCGGGCTCGCCGTGCCCGTGCCGGCGCGCGACGGGCGACTCGCGCTGCCCGCGGACGCGCGCGCCTATGTGCTGCGTCGGCCGTTCCACGACGCGCAGGCCGACGTGCAGCGCGCCGGCCTCCTGCGCGGCGCCGACGTGACCCCGCCGGAGGCGCCGGTCGTCGTCGGTCCCTACCCGCCCGTGCTGCTCGACGCGTTGGCCCGGCGGACCGCGGTGCGGGGCGGCATCGTACGAGTGCCGTAGTCGCTCGATTGCCTGTTCCGCCGCAGATCGGGGCGGCGGCGACGCGGGGCGTGCGGGGCGCTACGACGCGGCGGTCGGGGCGGGCGCACCGGTCGCTCCGACTGAGTGACTCGCGGCAAGCGCGGCGCTTGCGTCACCGCGGGCCGCTGCTTAATGCCGCGTCGGGCGTATCTCCGCTCGGCGCAAGTGGCGCTCTCCCAACCACATTTGGCTCCGCGGTGGCATCTGTGAACATCCTGATCGTGAACGCTCTCTACCCGCCTCACCGGATCGGTGGTGCCGAGAAGTCAGTATCGTTGCTGGCCGAGGGGCTGGCGCGCGCAGGTGACCGGGTCACCGTGGCAACGCTCGACGACATCGCGGCGCCCAGTTCCGAGCGCCTCGCCACGGGCGTGGAGATCCATCGTTTCCCCCTCGACAACATCTATTGGCCCTATGGCAAGGTGGTGATCGACCGCTCGGCGATCGAAGGCTTCCGCTGGCACCTGCGCAACAGTTGGAACCGCCGCGCGGCGCGGCGCGTGGGCGCGCTGATGGATCAGGTGCAACCCGACGTGATCCACTGCAACGTGCTGACCGGCTTCAGTAACGCGGTCTGGTCCGAGGCGTCGCGGCGCGGCATTCCGATCGTTCAGACGCTGCGCGACTATGCCGTGGTCTGCGTGCGCACCTCACTTTTCCAGCACGACAAGACCTGCACGAAGCGGTGCGCCGAATGCCGACTGCTGACCTTTCCCAGCAAGAAGGCGTCGCGCCAGGTGACCGAGCTCGTTTCGATCAGCCAATTCGTCGACGCCAAGCACCGCGAGTTCGGCTTCTTCCAGGGCGTGCCCGGGCGTCGCATCTTCAACATTATTCCCGATCCGCAGCGCGACGACGCGCCGCCGCGCGAAGGGCCGCTGACCTTCGGCTATATCGGCCGGGTCGAATCGGGCAAAGGCATCGAGGTGGTGCTCGACGCCTGCGCCCGGCTCGAGCGCGCGGACTGGCGCCTGCGTGTCGCCGGCGTGGGGCTGCCGAGCTATGTCGAGGAGCTGCAACGGCGCTATCCCGACACGCGGATCGAGTGGCTCGGCTTCGCCGACTCGGCCGCCTTCTACGAGTCGATCGACGTCGCGCTGATCTCTTCGATCTGGCCGGAGCCGCTGACGCGCACGCTGATCGAGGCGACCAAGTTCGGCCGCAACGTGATCGCGGCAGACTCGGGCGGCATCCCCGAGATCGCCGACCTGCCGCGGCGCTCGGCGGTCTATCCTGCCTATGACAGCGCGGCGCTCGCCGCCGCGATGATGATCGCGATCGACGAGCGCGACGACTGGCGCCAGGGCGGGGTCGGGCGTCCCGATCTGCTCGCAGCCTTCTCGGAGGAGGCCGTGGTCGCGGCCTATCGCGACGTCTTCACGGACGCGATCGCGGCCAAGGCCCCCGCGTGACCGTGCGGTATGTTGCGCTGCAGCGAAGCGGCCTGTACGCCGACACGCGACGCCGACGTACCGCCATGCGGCGCGAGCGTGCACCAGGAGGTTGCCGGCATTGAAGCTGAAGCGTGCATTACGGTCGACCTTTCCCCGCGGCTATCGCTGGCTCGGCCGGCTCAAGCGCCTGTTCGATGTCGCCGGGCCACGCGAGGAACGCCGCCGGCTCGCCGCCGCGATCGCGGCGACCGATGCCTTCCCCGCGGTGAGCGAGCGACGAGCCCATGGCCTGGCGACGCCGCTGGTGGTGTCGCTGACCTCCTATCCCAAGCGCTACGCCACCTTGGCGCGGACGCTGCGCAGCCTGCTGGATCAGAATGTCCGCCCCGACCGTCTCGTGCTGTGGCTGACCACGGCCGACCGAGCCGCGCTGCCCGCCGACGTACTCGCGCTCGTCGAGCATGGGCTGGAAATCCGGGAGTGCGCGGACCTGCGATCGGCCAAGAAGCTTCTGCCCGCGCTCGCCGCCTTCCCCGATGCGACGATCGTTACGACCGACGACGACGTCTATTATGAGCCGCGCTGGCTCGAGCGGCTGGTCGATGCCGCCGGTGCTCACCCCGGTGCGGTGATCGGCTATCGCGGCCACGTCGCCCATTTCGGTGCCGCCGGGCAGCCCGCGGCGTATGAGGACTGGACGTTCGATACCGACGCCACGGCCGACGTCGGTCCTGGCCGGTTGCTGTTCCTGACCGGCGTGTCGGGGATCCTCTACCCGCCGGGTGCGCTGCACGGGGACGTGCTCGACGCCGAATCGTACCTCGCGCTCTGCCCCCGCGCGGACGACATCTGGTTCTTTGCCATGGCGGTACGCAATGGTACGCCGAGGCGTCGGGTGGCTCATCGTATGCCGGTGGTGGAATGGCCGGCGTCGCAGGAGAGCGCGCTCAACAGCTACAATTTTCACGAGTCCGGCAATGACGCGCAATTTGCCGCGTTGCTGGAGCGTTTCCCCGAACTGCGTCCGCTGCTACGCGCCTAGGAACGGCGCGGACGTCGCGCGATGGTGCAGTGCATCAAAAATCCTACCCGCTTTGGCAGGAAGGAATGCTATGGGACCGTCCGCGCTCGCCTTCGCGGCGTTGCGCGCTCGATATTGTCTCTCGGATAGGCCTGGGCGGTGGAACTTAAAGCCAAGACGATGAAGGCGGTAAAGTGGAACTTCGTGTCCACCGCGATCGGCGCCTTCGTGGGGCTCCTGCAGCTGTGGCTGCTGGCGCGGATTTTGCCCCCGCACGAATATGGGGTCATCAGCCTCGCCCTGATGATCATCACGTTCTTCAACATCTTCATCGATTTTGGCATCTCTAACTCGATCATCCGCCACGGTCACATCACCGAGCTTGAGCTCTCCTCTCTCTACACCATCAACATCGGGCTTGGCCTAGTCACGTTCGTCGTAGCCTTCGTCAGCAGCCCGCTGCTGAGCCACTTCTTCAAATCGCCCGAGCTGACCACGCAGCTTCAGATCATGTCGCTGGTATTCCTGTTCGTGCCGTTCGGTCAGCAGCAGCGCGCGATCCTGTCGCGCGAGCTGCGCTTCGATTTTGTCGCGATCGTGTCGATCATCACGCTGCTTACCAATTGCGCGCTGGTGATTGCGCTCGCGGTCATCTTCAAGAAGGCGTGGGTCGCATCCGTCGCCTTCTTCGTTAGCACGACGCTGGGCTGCGTGATCTTCTTCGCGCACAGCTTGCGCGAACGCCGCCCGTCCTTCACTTTCTCCTGGCCGGCGGCGCGGCCCCATATCCGCTACTCGGTCCAGTTGGTGCTCGACTCGTTGATCAACGTGGTCAGTGTGAACACCTATCCCGCGCTGATGGCGCGAATGGTCAGCCTCACCGCGATCGGTGGCTACAACATTTCCTATGGCATCAGCATCAACCTGATCGAGCGGCTCAAGCCAGTTCTGGTGCAGGCATTGTTCCCGGCCTTCGCGAAAATCCAGAACGACGAGTCTAAATTGACGCGTAATTTTCTGCTGGTGACTAGCTACGGCATGCTGGTGAACCTGCCGCTGCTGGCCGGCATGTTCGTCTGCAGCAGCCTCGTGGTGCAGGTATTCTTCAAGCCGGAATGGCAATTCATTGCGGTGCTGGTGAAGATTCTGTGCCTGGTCGGCATGGTGCGCAGCATCGATCCGCCGGTGATCTCGTTGCTGCTGGTCAAGGCGAAGATGCATCTCAACGTGCGCATGGGCGTGGCGAAGCTGCTGATCGGCATCGCGCTGGCGATCGTGCTCGGGCAACGCTACGGCATCGTCGGCATCGCCAGCAGCTTCCTGATCGTGCAACTGCTCAACACCATCGCTTCCTATTTCTTCCTGGTGCGAGCCTGTGTCGTCGGGGTGGGACGGCAGTATCTCGTCAACGTGATGATCCCATTCGCGCAGACGCTGCCGATCTTCGTCGGTGCCGGCGCGGTGGTGATGCTGGCGCCGATGCAGTGGCCCGCCGCCAACCTTGCGCTGGCGGTCGTCGTCGGGGCGCTGGCCTATGCGCTGGGGATGTGGTTCTCCCCTTTCGCGCTGGTGCGCGACTTCGTGCTGCTCGCCGCCAACGGGCTCAGTGCGAAGCTCGGCGGCCATGCGAGCCGGGCAATGCGCGCGTCGTGAGCGCTTCGCCGATCTTTCTGTCGGTCGTCGTGCCTTGCTACAACGTCGGACCGGCGATCGATGAGCTGCTCGCGAGCATCACCGCGCAGATGGGTGACTCAGACGAGTTGGTGTTGGTCGACGACGGGTCGGTCGACGACACCGCGGCGCGGATCCGCACCTTCGTCGCGCGCAGCCCGCGCGGCGCGCAGATCGTGCTAGAGCAAACCCCCAACGCGGGCGCGGCGCGGGCACGCGCGCTCGGTCTCGGTCTGGCGCGCGGCGACTTCGTGTTCTTCTGCGACAGTGACGACCTGTTGGACGCGGGCTTTGTCGCGACGTTGCGCCGCGAGCACGCGCGACACCCCGCGATGGACCTGTTGTTCTTCTCGTCCGACATGGTGACCGAGCGCGACGGCCGGCTCGTCCCGGTCGCGCCCAAGGTAGCCTACGCGCAAGCCCGAACGTACGCGGACGGTGGGGAGCTGCTGGCGCACCATTTTCGTCAGCGGATGTATACCGCAGCGGTGTGGACCTATGTCGCGCGCCGCGAGCTGCTCGCGCGCAGCGGTGCCGCTTTCACCGATCGCGGCGCGCACGAAGACCATCTGTTCACGCTCAAGGTGATCTTGTCGGCGCGGCTGATCGTCGCGGTGCCCGAACTGCTGTACCGCCAGCGTGTCCGCGACGGATCGCTGACCAACTCGCGCAAATCGGCGGGCTATGTCGTCGACCGGATCACCGCCGCGAATGAGGCGATGGCGGTCCTGCGCGACCGTCCGGCGATGCTACGGCGGCTGTATGACGACTGGTCTTTCTACTCGGTCATGTGGATGCTGTGGGACAATCGCGACCTGATCGGCGCGGTCGCACGCACGCGCGAGGGACGCGCCTATCTCGCCGCGCGGCCGCTCCGCCTGCTCGGGTTCGCCGCGCGCGCTGCGCGCCGCGGCCTGCGACGCGCCGGCGCGCAGGCGCGCCGCTCAGGTGAATAGCGCTAGCGGCGCGCGCCCGTTGTTAGACCACGTCGCCCAGTTCGGCACGACATAGGGCATGTCGGCGTCGCTGACGCCGTGCCAGCGCAGGATCGCGCCGATATATTCCTCCTGCGACGTGGTCGGCAGGAAGCGACCCTCCCAGCTGATGTCGTCGCTGCCGCCGAGGGTCGGGTCGGGATAACGGCCGAACACGCCGCGCTGCGCCACGCCGCCGCCGATCACCAGGTGATTGCTGCCCCAGGCGTGATCGCAGCCGAGCTGCGCATTGCCCTTATATGTGCGGCCGAAGTCGCTCATCGTGAAGGCAGTCACCTGATCCTGCAGCGCAAGCCCCTGCATTGCGTTGTAGAAAGCGTAGAGCGCGAGCGCGAGATCCTTGAGCAGACCGGCGTGGCGGCCGCTGCCGGTGTCTCCCGCGGTGACCTGATTGTCATGCGTGTCATAGCCGCCCTGGGAGACAAAGAAGGTCTGCCGCGCGTGGCCCAGTGTCCCACGGCCCTCGATCATGCGCGCGACGCGCTTGAGCTGATTGGCGATGTCGGTGGTGAGCGCGGCGCCGGTGTCGGGATCGACGAAATAGCCGTCGACGCTGCTCGTCTGCCCCAACAGCGAAGCGGTCGCCCCCATCATCGCATAGCCGTCCGAATAGGTGGCGCCGGTCGACTCGCTCAGCGTGCCGAGGCCGCTGCCGTCGGCGAAGCTCGCCACTGCGGTGTCGATGCTGCTCTGACCCGAGGTGAGCCGCGTCAGTGCGCCCGTCGCCGGCACCACCAACGGGCGCGAGGTCTGGCCGATCAGCGCGAGATTGTTGCCCGCGAACGACATCAGCGGCGGTACCGTGCCGGCGGCGAGGCGGTCGTTGAGCCGACCCATGAACCCGTCGAGGCTGGTGCTCTGCGGGCGCAGACACTGCCAATGCTCCTGCTCGTCGGCGTGGCTCATCAGATTGGTTGGGCGCAGGTCCGGGCGCGACGTATAGGTCGCCTTGTCCAGCGGCGCCGCGAGCGTGCCGGTGTTGAGCACCACCGACATTGCGCCGCGATCCCACAGCTCGCTCAGCCGCGCCATCGACTTGTGCAGACCGTACGACACGCCCGACAGCGGCGCGATCGCGCCGGGTGCCAGCGCGACCGTGCCGCGCGACTGGAGATAGGCGTCGTAGGTCGCCGGGTCGGTGGGGACGACCATGTTCCAGCCGTCGTTGCCGCCGAACAGGAACACGCCGACCATCGCGCGATAGCCGCCCGTGGTGGCGCCGAACGCGGCCCCGCGGCCGAACATGCCAAGCGTGGCGGCGGCGCTGGTGCTGACCGCAAGACGATGAAAGTGGCGACGCGACATCAACATCTATCAGGTCCTTAGCGATCGACGAGGAAGTTGGGGCTGGACGCGGCAATGTAGAGCGCAGCCTGCGCGCGCTTATGCGCCTGGACGGTCGCGTCGTTGTTGCGGATCGACAGCAGCGCGCTGCGCAGCGCGGAGAGCTGCGCCGAGGTGGCGGAATTGTCGAGCAGCAGCAGGTTGGTCACCGCGACCAGCCGATCAACGTCGGTGGCGACTTGGTCCCAGCCCGTCCAGCGCGGCTGCGTGCCGGTGAAATTGGGCAGGCCCATGTCCCAGCTATATTCCTGCCGATTGGCGTCACCGCGCATCGTCCAGTTGAAGACGAGATTGTGCACTTCGGTGACGTTGCCCGCCGACAGCAGCTTGGAGGCCGGGCTCACCAGCCCGCGCGCGCGTGCCAGCGGATAATCCGGCGGGTAGAAATTGAACACCGATGGCGCGCTGAAGACGGGCTGGCCGAGGTAGGTGTCCTTCAGCACGAAGGCGATGCCGTCGGTCGAGAGGCCGATCGCGCGGGCCAGCGAGGTCATGACCATGATCGGATCCTTGACCTTGCCGGCGTCGCCGCGCGGCTCATCGCCGCGGGCCTCGGGGTCGAGCAGGATGGCGCGCACCACCGCCTTTAGGTCGCCGCGCACGCCGCTGCCGTTGTTCTCGAACACGCCGGCGACGCGACCGACGTATCCATGCGACGGATTGGCGCTCACCAGGTTCTGGATCAGCAGCTTGGCAATGCGGGGCGGGGTCGAGGGATGATTGAAGGCGGCGGCCACGACGGCGCGCACGCTGTCCGCCGGGCTCGCCCCCGCCGGCACGCTCGTGCCGAAGAAGGACTTGGCGTCGCTGTCATATTTGTTCGCCGCCGCGGGCACCATCGGCAGCGAGTAGTCCGAGCCGGTCCAATCGGTGCGTCCGCCGCTACGTGCATAGGTCCAGCCGGTCAGCGCGCGCGCGACGCCGCGCACGTCGTCGGGGCTGTAGTTCGGTAGGGTATGTCCGGCCGAGTCGGTCACCGGCGTGCCGTCACGCGCGAGCTGCACCGGACCCATGCTGAACAGCTGGAGCAGTTCGCGCGCGTAATTCTCCGACGGCGCGGCGCGCGCGCTCTCGGCCATGGAGAGATAGCGGCCCATGTAGCCGTGCAGCGTCACGCCCTGGAGCAGCTCGCCGTAATTGCCGAAGGCATTGTCGAGCAGCATCTGCTGATACGAGGCCAGCCCGGCGGTCGCGTCGCCCTGGTTCGACACGACTAGGATCTGTGACAGCGCGAAGGCGACGCGCTGGCGCAGCTGGTCGGGCGCCATCGTGGCATCGGCGTAAAAGCGGGCCGCGACGCGCGCGCGGTTGAAATGGGTGAGCACGCATTTCGGCACGCCCGGGTTGGCCGAGCAATAGCTGACCGGCACCCACTCGATGAGGTCCTTGTAGGTGCTGCCGCGCAGCGTGAACTGCTCGTCGACCCAGCCGGACACACCCAGCTCGCTGATCCGCGCGACGACCTGCGGGTTGGGGCCGAAGGTCGCCTGACGCGCGAGCCGGACGACGTCGGGCGGCACCGCCGCGGCGCCGCTCGCGCTGAGCACCGGCTGGCGGAATGCGGTGAGGCCGCTGCTCCACGCCAGGTTGGTACCGTCCGCGGTGAAGAGCGCGATGAAGCGCCAGAAGGCGTTCGCGATCGTGTCGGCGAGATCGCTCGCCAATCCGGTGAGATAGGCGAAGCCGCCGGCCGGCTGCGATGCGACTGGCGCCGGCGTCGGCGTCGGCGTGGCCGGGGTCGTATCGGGCGCTGCGGTCGCCGCCGGCGTCGGGGTGACAATGACGATCTCGCCACTGGACGGCGGCGTCGGCGTGGGTGACGGCGTCGGCGTGGGTGACGGCGCCGGAGTGGGCGTCGGAGTCGTCGCGGGTGTCGGCGTGAGCGTCGGTGCCGGTTGCCCCGACGCTTGGGTCGGCGTCGGGGTCGGAGTTGGCGTCGGGCTGGGCGAGGGCGTGGGCGTCACGACGGGCGAGGCGGTCGCCGCCGGAGTCGGCGTGACGATCACGATCTCTCCGCCGACACTCGCGCTCGGCGTCGGCGTCGACGTGTCGGTCGGGCCCGAGGCGGGCGGCACAGCCGGGGTCGGCGTTGGGCTCGCGGGCACGACGACGACCGGCGCAGGGGTCGTCGCGGTTGCGCCACCGCCGCCGCCGCCGCCGCCGCAACTGGCCAGCGCCATGCAGGCGCAGGCCGTCAGCAAAGATGTCCGTCGTCGTGCGCTCGCCACGCCTGCCCCGCCAATTTCGATGATCAGGATGTCGCGCGTTTGCCGCGCTGGCAGATCAGTAAGCGGACGCGCTAAAGACGAGGTTAATAGGAACGCGATTCCCTCGCAGCTTCTTGTACGGCCACTGAGGAAAGACCGAGCGATCTGCCAACTTGTCGCGGCAGGATCATCTCGAGTACGCTTTAACTATTCTGTGACATCTGCACTGCCCCAGGCCGTTCGATTCGGTCAGTCAGCTAGGTGGTAGCTGCCGTTCCGACGATCCTCGCCGGGTTGCCCACCGCGGTCGCGCCGGCGGGGACGTCCGCGAAGACCACCGCGCCCGCGCCAATCCGCGCCGCGGTGCCGATCGTGATCGCGCCAAAGACGATCGCGCCGGGATAGAGCGTGGCGCCGTCGCCGATCACGGGATAGTCGTCGCGGTGCGATCGACCGGCCGTGACCGACTGGTAGATCGTCACCCCGGTGCCAATGCGGACGCCCTGTCCGATCACAACGGCGACGGGATGGGGCAGGTAAAGGCCGGGACCGATCACGCTTTCGAGATGCAGGTG
Organism: Sphingomonas phyllosphaerae; assembly: GCF_029623345.1. Taxonomy (GTDB): domain Bacteria; phylum Pseudomonadota; class Alphaproteobacteria; order Sphingomonadales; family Sphingomonadaceae; genus Sphingomonas; species Sphingomonas phyllosphaerae_C. Next base: position 15,998 of record NZ_JAPYKH010000010.1, on the reverse strand, counting down.
ACAGCCGCTGCGTCGCGTGTTCCACGCCCAGATCAGCCCGCCGAGCTTGTCGAGCGGTGTGCCGACGAACGCCATCGCGAGGCGGTGGAGGAAGATCGTCGCGAACCCCGGATGGAAGAGGAAGGCCGGCAGCGCGCCGAACAGCTGCCTGCGCCCGGTGTTAGCGCGCAGGTCGGCGCGCACCACGTCGCGGAATCGCACCGGCTGTGCTCCCGTCGCGTGCGCGCCGGCCGCGATCAGCCGGTGATCGCCAGCGCGATCGGCTGACCGAGCGGGTAGCGTGCTACCAGCGGTGCCTGACCGATCGCGAGATCGCCGCCGGCGTCGGCCGCGTCGCCGCACATCATGCGCACGCCGCTCGGCCGCCCGGCGAAGCGGACCCCGCTGCTGGGATTCATGCTGTTGGTCCAGACCACCGCGAGCTGGCGATCGGGCATGACCGCGCGGAGCACGAACACGTCGGGCCGCGGTTGCTTTAACTCGACTGCGCGCGCCGCGGTGACAATCGTACGCGCCTCCTTGATGAAACAGGCTGCCGGCTTGGGTTGATCGTCATAGCCGAAGATGCCGAAATTCTGCTCCATGTCCTTCGGGTCCTGCCCCTCGTCCTTGAGTTCATAGGCCCAGGATCCGCGCAGCCACGGCAGCGTCGACGATTGCAGGATATAATGCGCGAAGTTGTAGGCCTGACGCTGCTGACTTACGCCGCACTTGCCGTCGATGGTTGGCCAGCCGAACTCGGTGACGTAGATCGGCGTGTCGCGTCCGCCGCGCTGCTGCCGCAGCAGCGTCTGCAGCCGTTGCAGCCGGGTCAGCATCTCGTTGGCGGTGCGATTGTTGACTCCCTGGCAATGATTGTAGGTGTGGACCGAGATGCCATCGGCGCCGTCAAGCGCGCCGTAGCGGACGATCGCCTGAGTCCACTTCCAGTCGGGATCGTCGCCGGCCGAGCCGACGACGATCGGTGCGTTCGGGTTGGCGCGCTTGGTCGCCTGCACCGCTACCTTGGCGACCTGGGCATAATGGACTGCGGCCCGCGCGTCGGACGGATCACCCTCACCGTTGAGCCGTGCCGGTGGCTTGTCCGGCCCGACGCGCAGGTTCCACTCGTTCCAGACCTCGTAGATCGTGCCGTATGGCTTGGTCATGCGGACCAACGCCTCGGCATAATCGGCGAACTGCTTGAGTTGTGCGTCGTCCAGCGGCATGCCGCTCGGCGAGAGCGGGAAGGGCGGCCCGGCGAAGCCGAACAGCGGCCGCGCGCCCGCGACCGGTAGAAAATCGACGATCCGACGCGGGTTCTTGATCACCGGCGGGCCGTCCGGCGGGAAGCCGTACTGTGCCCAGATGATGCCGTCGCGATAGGAACCCGCACCAATCGAGCGAAGCTGTGCGGCGGCGCGCGGCCCGTTGGTATAGCCGAGCGGTCGCCCCATGCCGAAGTGGGTCTGAGCGCCGAAGATCGGCGGCGTGTAGCGACCGGCCGGCGGCGTCGCCGCGAACGTGACTTGAGTGGTCGTCGGCACCTGCGACCACAAGGCGGCGGCGGCCAGCGCGGTCGCGGCGATCGTGCCGGCGGCCACGAACGGCCACTTTCTCAGGCTCATTGCCTGTCTCCCCAAAAGCTTCCCGGCCCCGTTAGAACGATGCAGCGGCGGCGGCGATCCATGCGCGCGATCATGTCCGTCGCGCCGCCGCCACACAGGCCGTCGCGAGCGTGGCGGCAGAGCGCTCCCACGAGAAGTGCGTCAGGCGCGCGCGGCCGCGCGCCAGCCGCTCGGCGCGCCACGCGCCATCGTCGTCGACAGCGCGCTGCATCAGCGCGGCGAGCGCAGATGCATCGTGCGGGTCGAAATAGTCGGCGGCATCGCCGCACACCTCGCGCACCGGCGGAATCGCACTCGCGAGCACCGGACAGTCGTTGCCGAACGCCTCCAGCGGCGGGATACCGAATCCTTCGTACAGGCTCGGGAACACCAGAGCGCGCGCGCGTCGCATCAGCGCGGTGACCTCGCCGTCGGAGAGCCGTCCGGCGAGGATCACCTGCTCCGGCGCATCCGGCATCTCCGCCGCGAAGACCCCGCCGTCGATCTGGCCGACGATGACCAGCCGCGCCGCCGCGGACTGATCGCGCATCGCCTCGATCGCGAGGCGTAGGTTCTTGTTCCGGGTGAGGCTACCGATGGTGAGGAAGAAGGGCTGTTCCCCGCCCAGGCCCAGCTTGGCGAACACCCCCTCGTCGGGCGCCGTGTCGAGATGCTCGGCGGAGTTGGGCGCCACGACGATCTCGCCCGCGGGCACGCCGAGCCAGTGCGCCAGCTCGCTGCGCGAGAAGTCCGATACCGTCGCGATCGTCGCGCGGCGTGCCAGCAGGCGATCGACCACGCGGTGGAGCAGCACGTAGCTGCGCGAGTAGTTCTCGGGGAACCGATAGATCGCGGCGTCGTGGATTACCGCCACCTGGCGGCGCTGCAACACCGGCCCGCTCGCCGCCAGGCTCAACGCCACGCCGCCGCTCGCGACGCGAGCGAAATCGACCTGTTCCCAGGCATGGCCGCGCAGCCGGCCCTGATGCGCCTGCGCGATCGCGCGCAGCGGCAGCGGTGGCGCGCCGGGCGGCAGCACGAGTTGACACGCGATCTCGAGTTCACCGCGCACCGCCAGCGAGTCGAGCGCGAGCACGATCTGCGTCGCGTAACGCTGCACCCCCGTCATCGGCTGCTGCCGAAAGCGCCCGTTGATGAACAGCGTCACACCGCGCCGATCCGAACCCGTCATCGCGCGCGGCCGATCAGCGAAAGATGCCGGCGGCCGTGCCGCGGTCCGCCAGCGCGGCCGCGACGAAGCGGGCGAAGGAGTCGAGGAAGCGCTCGCGGCTGAACGAGAGCGCGTGGGCGCGGATCGCGGCGGCGTCGAAGCCCGCCTCGTCGCGCTCGAACGCCTGGATCGCGGCGACGAGGCTGTCGACGCTCTGCTCGGCGAAGTGCAGGCCGGACAGGCCGGGTACCACCGTCTCGGTCGCACCGCCCGAGGCGTAAGCGATCACGGGTCGGCCCGAGGCCATCGCCTCTACCGGCGCGATGCCGAAATCCTCCTCGCCGGGCATCAGGAAGGCGCGCGCACGCGCGTAATAGCGCTTGAGCTCGGCGAACGAGCATTGCCCGACGAACTCGACCGTCGGCCCGGCGAGCTTGCGCAGCGCCGCGGTCTCTGGCCCCTTGCCGGTGATCACCAGCCGGCGGCCGAGGCGATTGCAGGCCGCGATGGCGAGATCGACCCGCTTGTACGAGACGTGGCGGCCGGTGATCAGATAGTAATCGTCAACGTCAGGTGAGGTGGCGAAATCGTCCACCTCGACCGGCGGGTAGATCACTTCCGCGGGCCGGCGATAGTAACGTGCGATGCGGCTGGCGACGTAGCGCGAGTTGGCGACAAAGCGATCGACCCGCAGCGCGCTGCCCACGTCCCACAACCGCAACCGCGGCACGGTGATCGAGAGCACCAGTCGCTTCAGCGCCGATGCATCGCGACGATAATGGTGATATTGGTCCCACAGGTAGCGCATCGGCGAGTGGCAGTAGCAGACATGCACCGCGTTCAACGGCGGCATGATCCCCTTGGCCGGGCCGGACTCGCTCGAGATGATCAGGTCATAGCCGTCGAGGTCGAGGTTCTCCAGCGCCATCGGCGCGACCGGCAACAGCGAGCGGTGGAAGCGTGCCGCGCCGGGCACCTTCTGCAGGAAGCTCGTGCGCAGCCGTTCGTCGGGCACGATCGTACGCGAGTATTCGGGATCGGCGACCAGCGTGTGGACGACCGCCTGTGGGAAGATTCGCAGCATCGTCTTGACGACATTCTCGCCGCCGCCCGGTCCGACCAGCCAGTAATGGACGATCGCGACGCGCAGCCCGGCGAATTGCGCGCGCCATTCGGCTTCGTCGCGCAGCGGCGTGGTGACGGTGCCGGGCTCGCCTGCGGCGATCGGCACCGTGTCCGCGTGCGCCGGAAGCGGGGGCGCCGCGGTGATCTCGCGCTCGATCGTCATCACGCTCGCATCCTGCTGTGGCCTCATGCAAAATCCCGGTTACGCCGTGCTATCGCAGGTGCCGCCGCATATTGCACGATCAAAGCCGGGCCCCGACCAGTCGTTCGTAGATCGCCAGCGTCCGTTCGGCGACGACGCCCGGGTCATAGTCGTGGCGGTCGATCAGCCATCGTGCGCGCACCTGCTCGCGGAGCGAACGGTCCTCGCGCACGCGCGCGATCGCGGCGAGCAGCGTCGCGGGCGCGTCCGGATCGAACACCAGTCCGCGCTCGCCGTGCGCCACCATCTCCGGTAATCCGCCGCGTGCGGCGACGATCGGGATCACGCCGTGGATCCCTGATTCGAAGGCGACGCGACCCGACGGCTCGTCCCACAGCGACGAGACGACCAGCGCGTCGATCGTGGCGTAGAAATCGTCGGGCGCCTGCACGCCGAGGAAGTCGATTGGGAGGCTTTGAGCCAACTCCCTCAATTTGTTCACATAGTCTGGCTTGCCGTCGCCGCCGACGCGGAGCCGCCAGCTGCCCGCCGGCAGCGTGCGCAGCATCGGCAGCAGCTGCTCCAACCCCTTCTCGGGCGAGAGCCGACCGAAGAAACCGATGGTGAGGTGGCCGGGCTCGAGCAGGTCGGGCCGGGGCGCGACGGCTTGTGCGGGCCGATAGGCGCCGGTGAGGATCGTCGTCGGCACGGCGCGTGGGAAGATGGCGTTGGCGTCGTAGATCGAGCGGATCTTTTCGGACACGTAGATGACGTGCCGCACCAGCGCCGTGCGTCGTCGCGCCGGTGCGAGCGCGAGTACGCGGCAGCTGCCGCACACACCCGAGCAATTGCGCCCTCCTTTCCTGTGCCCTGAATTGAGACACATAAGGTAATAGTCGCTAACGCGGTGGACCACGGGCACACCGCACGCCGCCGCGACGTGCCAAATCGTCGTGCCAATTCCTGCCATGACATGCGTGTTGATGACGTCCGGACGGAAATCATGGAGTACCGCGCGATAGTCCGCCGCCATGCGATCACCGAGCCGATCGATCGCGTGCCAAGCCAGCCGCGTCGGCGCGGGATGGTCGCCGCGAAGATAGAGGTTGCGCAGCCGCAGCCGATATTCACGAATGCCCGTAACGGCGTGGATGCCGAGATGCGCGTGATCGTCCACGTTGAGCACTGCCACGGTATGGCCGAGCGACTGTAGCCCCTGCGCCAGCTGCGCGACCGACACCTGCGCGCCGCCGTGCACCGCGGTGGGGAAGTAGTTCCTCGAGACCAACAGGATTCGGATGGCGTTCCTCCGGCATCGTCGCGGTGCCGCGCGGTCGGTCTCCTGACAGCGGGCAGCGTGCGACCTCGGCGCGCGGCGGGTCACGATCGGCGCTCTGGTGACCCATCGCGGGAATGCTGTCAATTATGAGGAAGTTGACATTGCGTTACTAGCGCCAAGCACCTACCACGCGGCGGTGGGAATTGAACGCCCGATGAATGAAACGGTTAGCTTGGCGCCGCCTGCCGCGACTGGGCGGCGCGCGCATCGGCATCGCTCCTCGACCGTGACGCCGTCGTTCCGCGGTTGGTCGGTGGAAGTGGCAAGCGGCGAGCGCGTCCGCCGAGTCGTGATGTGGGTCACGATCGTGCTGATCTATCGGCAGACCTTTGCGGCGCCGATCCGCGCCTTCGTCCCCTTCCTCTGGTATGTGCCCGACGTGTTGATGGCCGGCGCGCTATTGGCGATCGCTGGTGCCGGAATGCGCGACAAGGTCGTGCCGGTGCTCGTCTCGGTCGCGGCGCTGGCGCTGCTGGTGGTCTATTCGTTGCTCAGCAACAGCGGCTTCGCAGTCGCACTCGCGGTGCGCGGGCTGGGCTATATCCTACTCGCCTTCTTTGCCGGGCTGGGTGTGCGCCGCGGCGATAAGCTCTTGCCGGTCGGGCTGGTGGCGGCAGCCGCGATCAGTATCGCCGGCGTCTATTACGATGCCCTCTTCACCGTGCCCTGGGCGGGGATGACGTTCGAGGGGTTCGGCGGCAGCGCCGACGCGGCGCGGCAATGGTCCGCCGACGGCGGCCGGCGTTTGTCCGGTCTCGGCATCGCCTCGACCGACACCTCGGTGATCGTCGCGGCGGGAACGCTTGTCTTCCTGGGCCTCACTCAAAACCGCCTGCGCCCGGCGAGCGCGCTGTTCTGCGCCGCCGCGGTGCACGCGCTGCTGCTGACGACCCAGAAGGCGACCGCCGGCTGGCTGATCATCACCGTGCTGACCGCCTATGTTGCGCCGCTAGTGGCGTTCCGCCGCGCCGGCTTTCACGCCTCGGCGCTGCTGCGGCCGCTCGGGGTACTGGGTCTGGCCGCGAGCATGCTGGTGCCGCCGATTTTCGCTGGCTTCGACTTCAGCGCGGCGCTGCGGGTGAACGCGGCGACGCTGGATCAGCGCATGGTTGAGGTGTGGCCGCGCGTGCTGCCTCATTTGTTCGACGTGCCGCAGATGCTGCTCGGCTTCGGGCTTGGCGGCATCGGCGCGACCGGGGCGCGGCCGGACCTGGCGATGATCGACAACATGTTCCTGTATGTCGCGCTGACCCTGGGCCTTCCCGCAGCGTTGGCCTTGTTCGCGATCGCTGCGCGCGCGTTGCTGGCGACGCCGCTGCGCGACGGCGTGGATTTCTCCGCGCTGGCGCTGGTGACCCTGCTCGCGCTCAACGGGATCACCGCAAATATCGTGGTCGCCGGCGCCGTCGGCAGCGTCTTTCTCGGGTATGCGATCGGTTGCCTGCTGCGTCCGCTACGACGCAGCCGGTCGCGACGTCACGGCGGTCAGACCGGCACCGGGGCGCCGGTCGGGGCGATCGGCTGAGCGCGGTGGCGAGCATCGCGTCCCGCGCGTTGGCGCGCACCGCGCCCTCGCGTCGCCGCCCGCGTCGCCCGACGGTGACGATCTGCGGCAACGCGGGCTACAACCGCGGCGACGACGCGATCGCGCTCGCGCTCGTGGAGGGGCTGCGCGCGCGGCTGCCGCACATGCACGCGCGCGTGGCAATGATCGCGCTGGGCTCGATCGCCGCGACCGACGACGTCACCCCGTTCCTCGCGGCGCGGCGCCGACCCGCTGGGCTGCTCGCGCTTGCTTATGCGATCGCGCGCGCCGACCTGGTCATCATCGGTGGCGGCTCGATCATCCAGGACAAGTTTGGCGGCGGTCGCGTCAAGGGGATCATCGGCTATGCCTGGTTGGTGGCGCGGCTGGCGGCGCTGTTCGGCCGGCCGCTGATCACCGCGCCGATCGGCGTCGACACGATCACCACCGACCGCGCACAGCAGTCGGCCGCCGAGCTGCTCGCCTCGGCGCGCGCCATCTTCGTGCGCGACGCGCGTTCGATGGCGAACTGCCACGCGCTCGTCGGCGGTACCACGTCGCCGCAGCCTCAGATGGCGTGCGACCCCGCCTTCGCGCTCGCCGGCGCCTCGCCGCGCGCGGGCGGACCGGTGATCCTCTCGCCCGCGTTCGAGGATGAGTATGACGAGCTCGTGATCGACATCTTCGCGCGCGTCGCCGTGGAGGCGGTCGCTCGGCTGGGTCGCGCGGTGGTAGTGGTGTCGATGGACAGTCGCGACGACGCGCGCGTGGCGCGGATCGTCGCAGCGGTGCCGGCGTCGGCGCGCGCGCGCGTCAGTGCCGCTTATCTGCCCACGCTCGACGCCGCGCTGGGCGTGCTGCGCGGCGGCTCGGCGCTGGTCGCGATGCGGCTGCACGCGATGATTCTCTCCTACGGCACCGCGCCAATCGCCTGTCTCAGCCGCACCACCAAGACCGACGCCTTCATGGAGGACTATCGCGTCCCCGGCACGGGGATCGGCGATGACACCCCCGCGGCGATCGCGGCGCTGCTGGTCGAGGCGGTGGCGAGTTGGCCGCAGCGAGACGAGCAGGCGGCGATCCTGGCGACGCGGCGCGCGACGTTGAACCGCTTCTTCGACACGGCCGTGGCGCTGTTGCACCCGCAGCGCGCGAGCCAGACGGCGTGAGCGGACGCTCCGGCGCGGCGATCGTCACCGCCGCGACGGTGATCGGCAGCGGGCTCAACTTCGTGGCCACGTTGCTGTGGACCCGGCTGCTCGATCCGGGCGCGTTTGGTTGCTACGCGCTGGTCTCCGCCGCGGCGGTGCTGCTCAACGCCATGCTGTTCGAGTGGCTGCGGCTGGTCAGCGCACGGACGCTGTACGATGCCACCCGACCCGGCGCGATCCATCCGGCACGCGCCGATGCGCTCATCGCGCTCTACGCCGCAGTCGCGCTGCTGTTCGTCGCCGCGGTTGGGATCCTGTGGGTGCTCGGCATCGGCTTCGCGGGCGTGGCGGCGCGCTGGTGGCCGGTGTTGGCAGCTTTCACGTTGACCGAGATGGCCTTGGCCTTCCTCCAGACGGTCTATCGCCTGCGGCAGCGCGCCTGGCCATACTTCTGGAACGCCACCGTGCGCTCGGTCGCAGCAGTCCTGCTCGGCGTGGTGCTGGTGCGTTATATGGAATTGGGCGCGCTCGGGACGCTGCTCGGGATCGTGATCGCGCAAGGCGCGGTGGCGCTGACGAGCGTGTTGCTCGATCCGCTGTGGCGCGCGGCGCGGCCGTGGCAGGCGCGCCGCGCGCAGCTCGCCGCGGCGGTCCAGCTCGGCTACCCGCTGATCGCGAGCTGCGCGCTGACCTATGCGGCGGGTTTCGCCGACCGCTTCCTCGTCGGCGCGACGCTCGGACCGCACGCCGTCGGGCTCTATGCCGCGCCCGTCGATTTGCTCCAGAAGACCCTGGTGTTCATGATGATGACGATCAATCTCACGGGCTATCCGGCGCTGGTGCGTGCGTACGAGGATCGCGGGGCCGAAGCCGCCTGCGCCACGCTGGAGAACAACCTGCAACTTCAGGTGGGCCTCGGCCTGCCGGCGGCGATCGGGCTGATGGTGCTGGCGCCCGGCATCGTTCATCTGCTGCTCGGCCCCGCTTTCCGCGCGGAGGGCGCGCGCCTACTGCCGCTAGTTGGCGCTGCCGCGCTGCTGCGATGTCTCGTCACCTTCCACCTGATGATGGCGTTCCAAGTGACTCGCCGAATGGGCTGGATGATCGTGCCGCCGCTGACGACGCTGATCGCAGTGATTCCCGCCGGGCTGATCGGCATCCGCCTCGCCGGGCTGCCCGGCATGGCGCTCGCCGCGCTGGTCGCGCAGCTGCTCTGCTACTCGATGAGCGCTATCCTCGCCAAGCGCGTCCTGCCACTGCGGCTGCTCACGCCCGAGGTCGCCCGGATCGTGGCGGCGGCATTGGGCATGGGGCTCGTGCTGGGACCGTTTCACGCGGTGACCGACCCGTTCGCGACGGCGGCGCTGATCGGGTTGGGCGGCGCGATCTATGCCGCGTTGCTGCTCGCGCTGCGCGTTCCCGTGGCGACGCGGCTGGCCGCGTCCGTGACCCGACAGGCGCGTCGGCGCCTCGTCTGAGCGCGCGCTCACCGCGTGCCGAGCAGCTCGCGCGATAGCCGCACGTGCGCGCGGACATAGGCCTCGGAGCTCAGTCCCTCGTCGCCCATCTGCGCCTGGGCGCGCGCCGCCATCGCCGCCGCCGCGACCGGATCGGCGGCGAGCGCCGCAATGGCGGCGGCGATGGCGTGTGGATCCTGCTCGGGGACGTAGCGCACCGCGTCCGGCGGGAAATAAGCCTCGTGCCCGCCTACTGCGGTAGCGATCGTTGGCACGCCGAACAGCGCCGCTTCCTGCAGCGCGGTGGAGCCCGAAACGTGAAGGTTATGCTGCAGCGGCACCACGACGAGATCGGCCTCACGATACAAAGCGAACAGTTCGTCGGAGCTGGTCACGCCCGCGACGGTGACATGGTCGAGCCCGTGCGCCAGTTCGGGATCCGCCTTGGTCGAGACGATGCGGAGCTGCCACTCGGGGTGCTCGCGCACCGCCTCCACCAGGCTGCGCCAGTCACGATGCGTGTCGTTGCCAACGCTGATGATGCGGTACGGGCCACCGCGCACGCGCGGGGCGCGGGGCGGCTCGCGATGGTCGGCGCGGATGCCGAATCGCACCAGCTCGCAGCGCTGGTCGGGGAACAGCTTGCGCGCGGCGGCGAGGTTTAGCGGCGAGTGGAAGGTCAGCACGTCGGCCTGACGGATCAGCCGCCGCCACAGCCAGCGATGCAGCGGGTTGAGCCGGGGCCAACGGTCGATCAGCCAGACCACTTGCGCTAGCAGCCGCGGTCGTGCCGTACGATCACGACGCCGCAGCGCGAGCAGCGCGCAGGCACCGAGGAACTGCGATTCGGTGTGAGTCCACACCACGTCCGCGGCCATGATGCTGGCGCGGTTGCGCCAGGCGTTGACGATGTCGAAGCCGAGCGGCGCGCCGAGCCCCATGCGCACCAATTTGCCGAATTTGCCCTCGTGCTCCATCGCAGGCGGGATCAGCGTTACCCCCATCCGCTCGGCTCGGGCATAGCCATAAGGATCGGGTTCGTTGAGCCCGACGAGCCGGCCCGCGGCGAAAAGCTGCGCCCAGCGACGCGGGTGCTGCGCCACCGCGAGATGGACATAGACCTTCATCGTCGCGCCGGCCCCCAAGGCCCGATCTGGGGATCGACCGGCACGTGCGCCGCGCTCTCCGACAAGGCAAAGGCGCCGCCCGAGAGGACGACGCCGCACGCAACGACTGGCAGCATTGTCGTCAGTAGGAGCCGCGCTGGAACAGCACGCTCGGCACCGTATAGGCCATGATCTTGACGTTCATCGCGCACGAGCGCGCGCGGCTGTACGTTACGTCATAGGCGACGCGGCGGCGGTAGGAGACGTCGTTGCGCCCGCCGACCTGCCACAGCCCCGTGATGCCCGGCCGCACCGCGCAATAATGCTCGAAATAGCGGCCGTAACGCGCGATCTCGCCGACGACGATCGGGCGCGGCCCGACGAGGCTCATCTCGCCGCGCACCACGTTGATCAGCTGAGGCAGCTCGTCGAGGCTGGTCTTGCGCAGGAACTTGCCGATGCCGATCACGCGTGGGTCGTCGCGCAGCTTGTGGTCGCGCTCCCACTCCTCGCGTGCCTCGGCGCTGGTCTCAAGCAGGTGACGCAGACGCGCGTCGGCATCGACCACCATCGATCGGAACTTGAGGCACGGGAAGGCACGGCCGCCGCGACCGATGCGCTGATGCGCGAAGATGATCGGACCGGGATCGAGGATGTAGATCACCGCCGCGATGATCAGCATCAGCGGCCCCAGGATGAGGAGCGCGGTCAGTGCGATGGTCACGTCGAGCGCACGGCTGGCCATGTCGTCGATGCGACGCATGGTGAACCCGTCCTCGCGGAAATCCACGTCGGCGCTCGGCACCGACGCGGTGATGGTCGCTTCATGCACGAAGTTCGCTCCCTCGACGATACGCTGCAACGCAACATTAGGTTATTTGGGCGTTAATGTAACCCCGAAGGTGCAGCGATTCGTCTCGAATACGGGATTGATCGTCGCAGCTTGTACCGATGCGGTACGGTCAAGCATCAGCAATCGGTAGTAAAACCCTACTGATCCAGCGCTTTTTTCCAATGAGCATGGGGGCGCGGGCGGTCGACTGCGCGATCGTACGACGCCGGTGCGACTCGGCGCTCACCCTCGCCGAAAACGGCCCAGAGGGAGTAATCCTGTTGCGCTGCGGCGGATCAGAAGAGCGCGACGGCAACCCGCGCGATGAGCGCCCACAACAGCGCCGAGCTGCCGACGATCACCCCCAGCCGCACCGCGCCGGGCAGCTTCTGGATCTCGGGTTCGGCGAAGGGCGCCTCCAGCGGCGCTGAGGAGGTGAGCTGGATCACGGTGTCGTTCCGGAACGCGCTTGCCACCACCGAGCGGCTGACCGGCTCTGCGAATTCGCAGCCATAGCCACCCGGCACCTGGCGAACCACGCGCGCCATCGCCCGGCCATGGCCGGCGAGCCCGATCGTCACCGTGCTGCCGATTGCGAGCCGCGAGTCGGTGGTGACGCTGAAGCCCGTCTCCGACAGATCGGCGACATAAACGTCGTGCGCGCCACGATCGCCGCGCAGCGTCGACGGCTGGTTGATCGCCTGGCGCTCGGCACCGCGGCGATCGTCATTGTCCTCGTTCACCATTACCGCGTGAAGCAGCATCGTCGCACCCTTTCGATCAGCTGTCCGATGAGTAGCGGCGACGCGCCTACTATCGAGTTAACCGATGCCGTTGGATCAGGGCGGAAGAGGCGGATTCAGCGGCTTTTTCGTCTATCGTGGTAAACAACGTGTTAGTGATGGGCGGCGCTCAGCGCAGCGTCGTGGCATGGGCCATCCCGGCCATTCCGGCGTGCGGGTCGGCGCCCACCGCGGCGGCGGGGCGATCGGGCACCGGCACCGCGTGCGGCTTGGCGAGCCAGGCGAAGGGCGTCACCTGGCGCAGCTGCTTGCCGTTGCCGAGGTCGCCGCCGTGGCAGTTGAGCAGCTTGTCGAGACAATTCTCGGTCCACTGGCGCAGCGTCGCATCGTCCCACGCGCCGAACCAGTCGGCGTGGAAGGTGGTACCCGGCACGCGCATCGCGCCATTGGCACCGGGCATCTCATCGGAGGAGAGATGCCAGGTCGGGCGCGCGCCGTCCCACGTGCCGCTGCGATCGAGCGTGGCGTCGACGGTGTACCACGAACCCATCGTAAAGGTGGGGATCACCACCGGATGGGTGAACGGGCAATGCTCCTTGCCGCCGGTCCATTGCGGATAGGCGACATGCTCGCGGTGATCGGGGCTGTCGAGTCGCTTGCCATCCCAGCAGCTCGGCGCGTTGATGATCGCCCCCAGCTGGGCGCCGGACGGGCAAACCTTCGCTACCTCGACCAGGGTCTCGTAATGGCCCTCGGTCGCGCCAGGGCCCTGGCAATTGTAGTAATGCGAGCCGGTCGCCGGCGCGTCGGGGTTGACCATGTCGAAGCCGAAGACGAAGCGCAGCCCGCGCGGCAGCGCGACGCAGGCGGCGCGGACACGGTTGCACTCCGGATCGGTGTTGGGTCGGCGCTTGTAGTAGATCGAGACGAAGTCGGGGCGGATCACCTGGCCGCGCCCGTTGAGCATCGCCGGCATCCAATAGGCCGAGCGATTGAGCCGGTTCATGCAGGTGCTGTCACCGCTGCGGCGCAGGCTGGCATAGGTCGAGTTGGCGTCCGCGGCGGTGTTGCCGAAGAATTGATGGAGGTGCGACTGGCCCGGCTTGCCGGGATAGAGGATCGGGTCGTCGAAGCGCAGTTGCCCCGCCATGCACAGGAAGCGGAAGGCGCCGACCACGTCGGGCGCGGCGCTCTGCGGGATCGCGCCGGGCGGGCCACTCTCGTGCGACACCATGATGCCGCTGGCAGAGTCGAAGTTGCTCTGTACCGCGGGTTCCTCGCCCTCGGGACCGCCGGCGGCCTCACGCGGCTGGGCGAGATCGCCGGTGCCGCCCATCTTGCCCTTGGCTTGCTGAGTCGCCGGCGCCTTCGAGCGATCGGCGTGCGCCGCGCCGGCGAATACCAGCGCGAGCAGCAGCGCGCCGATCCAGCCCCGATTTCCGCTCGTCCGCACCCGCATCACGCCTCCGTCACTCGGCCCGGGCTATACATCAGGCGCGTGCGCGGCGCACGCGAAAGGGGCCGGTCGCCCGCGCGCCCGGCCCCTCCCGCTGTCCCGTTCGGGAGCGTGCGGTCAGGCGACCGCGGCGCCGCCGGTGACGCTCTTGCGACGGCGCACCGCGGCGCCGACCATCGCAAAGCCGCCGATCATCATCATCCAGGTCGCCGGCTCGGGCACCGCGCTGCTGACCGTGACCGCACCCAGCTTGAAGCCGTCGATCTTGCCGTCGGCACCGCCGTTCGCCGCCGCACCCACGAGCCAGAGATTCGACGCCGCTCCGCTCACGTTCCGCGTCGACGCGCTGCTGCCTCCCTCGAGATACTGGCTGCCGCTCAGCATGTTGTTCACCACGTTGACCGACTTTCCGTCGAGCCCGAGCGACTGGTTCCAGCCTGTGCTCACGTTGGCCCAGCCGATCACCGCGTCGGAGTCGGTCGAGTTGCTGACGGTGAACGGGTTGGTGGTGATCTTCGACAGCAGCACCGCGGTGTCGAACTGGAAGACAATGAAATCCTGCCCGTTCTGATTGTCGATGGTGTGCGTGTTGCCGCCGCCGCTGCCCTCGCTGTCATTGAGAACGCCGAGTCCCTTGTCGTAATAGCCCAGCCGCGCGTCGTAGACGTTGGACGTGGCACCGCTGGCATTCGCCGTCGACCAAGCAGTTGCTCGGACGTTCACCGTCTTGCCGTCGAGCTGGAAGCTATAATCCTTGTAGGCGCTGCTGCCGCTACCGTTGATCAGGTTCAGCGTGAAGTCCGCCGCGCTCGCCGGCGCCGCTGCCGCCGCCAGTGCCAGTCCCGCCGCGGCCGCGATCATCTTCAACTTCGTCATGCTGTCTTCCCCCCAGAAACTCTGTTGGTCGCGTGATTGCCGCGCGGCGTGACGTGCTTCAAGACGCGACCGTTACGCCTCTGTCCCGGTTTCGGACCCGTGCGACACTCGTGGCGTAGCCCTTGCTCGATCGTGCCTGCGCCTTCCTGTGTTTGCGATCTCTCCCGTCATCCCTGCGACGACAGCGATCAGATGCGCGGACCTGTCGACGGAGGCGGGACGTCAGCGGCTCTGGATCCCCGCCGTCGCGGGGATGACGGAAGTAAGAGGCCCCACGGGCAGAAGCGGCAACGACAGGGGCGGGGCCGAGAGAGGGTGGGGCTGATGGAGAACAGCAAGACGGAGGGAAGGCGGGACGGAGGTGAACACGCGACGACCAAGCCGAGCCGGCCACCACGAGCGCGAACGCTGAGGAGGGCAGACCGTCGCCCGCCTTCGTCAGCGCACCCGCCCCTCACTCACTTCGGCATGGCCACCACATGCGGGGTGCTGATCCAGGCGAAGGCGTCGAACATCTTCATCTGGCGGCCGTTGCCGAGATCGCCGCCGCTGCAGTTGAGCAGCTTGTTGATGCAATTATCGACCCACATCTTCATCACCTCGTCGTCCCACGCGCCGAACCAGTCGGCGTGGAAGGTCGAGCCCGGGCGCATCGTCGCCATGCCCGGCATCTCGTCGGAGGCGAGGTGCCAGCCGCTGGTGCCGCCGTCCCAAGTGCCGCTGCGGTTGAGGTCCGTATCGACCGTGTACCAGGCGCCCATGGTGAAGGTGGGGATCACGTACGGGTGGTCCGCCGGGCATTTTTCATAACCCCAGTCGCCGTAGCTGGTGTAGGCGACGTGCGAGCGATGGTCGGCGCTGTCGAGATTCTTGCCGTCCCAGCAATTGGGCGCGTTGATCACCGCGCCGATCTGGTTGCCGACGCCGCAATGCTTCCCCGCCTCGATCAGGTCGGCATAATGGCCGGGCTCGGCGGTTGGGCCCTGGCAGTTGAAATAGCCCGCGCCGGTCGGCGGCGTGCCGTTGATCATGTCATAGCCGAACACGAAGCGCAGCCCGCGCGGCAGATCGACACAGGCCTTGCCCATGCGCTGGCACTCGGGATCGCTCGCGGGGCGGCGCTTGTAGTAGATCGAGACGTAATCGGGCCGCACCACGCCGTTCTTGCCGTTGAGCATCGCCGGCATCCAATAAGCCGAGCGGTTGAGCGCGTTGGTGCAGGTGCTGTCGCCGCTGGTGCGCAGGCTGCGATAGGTCGAATTGGCGTTCGCCAGCGAGTTGCCGAAGAACTGGTGGAGGTGCGAACGGCCGGGCTGGCCCGGGAAGACGATCGGATCGTCCTTGGCCTCGTGGCTGGGCGTGCAGATGAAGCGGAAGGCGCCGACCACGTCGGGCGCGCCGCTCGACGGCACCGCGCCCGTGCCCCAGGCGGCGACGAGCTGCTGGCTGACGTCGAAGTTGCTCGGGATCGAGTCATAGTCGCCCGCCA
>NZ_JAPYKH010000001.1 GCF_029623345.1 Sphingomonas phyllosphaerae | reverse complement strand
GGCCGAGCGGCACACGCTGGCGGTGATCGTCGACAACGAACCCGGCATCCTCGCGCGGATCGCGGGCCTGTTCACCGCGCGCGGCTACAATATCGAGAGCCTCACCGTCAGCGAGATCACGCTCGACAAGGCGGTGAGCCGGATTACCATCGTCACCTCCGCCAGCCCGGCAACGCTCGAGCAGATCGTCGCGCAGCTCGAGCGGCTGGTGCCGGTCCACCAGGTCACCGACCTCACCGCGCGCGGCGCGCACGTCGAGCGCGAGCTGGCGCTGGTGAAGGTGGCGGGCAGCGGCGACCATCGCATCGAGGCGCTGCGCCTCGCCGAGGTCTATCGCGCGCGCGTCGTCGACGCGACCATCGCCTCCTTCGTGTTTGAGGTCACCGGCACGATCGAGAAGATCGACAAGTTCGTCGAGCTGATGGGCGAGGTCGGTTTGGTCGAGGTGGCGCGCACCGGCATCGTCGCGATCGCGCGCGGCGCCGAGGCGGCGTAGCGGCCGCCACATCTTTCGTCGTCCCTGCGAAGTCGGGGATACATCACCATGCGCGTCTGCGGGTCTGGATCCCCGCCTACGCGGGAATGACAAGGGGCTTTGACATGAAGGTCTATTACGATCGCGACGCCGATCTGAACCTGATCACCGGCAAGAAAATCGCGATCCTCGGCTATGGCTCGCAGGGCCACGCGCACGCGCAGAACCTGCGCGACTCGGGCGTGAAGGAGATCGCGATCGCGCTCCGCCCCGGCAGCGCTTCGGCGAAGAAGGCGGAGGACGCCGGCTTCAAGGTGCTCGCCAACAAGGACGCCGCCGCCTGGGCGGACGTGCTGATGATCCTCGCACCCGACGAGCACCAAGCGGCGATCTGGGAAAGCGACCTCAAGGGCAACATGAAGCCGGGCAGCGCGCTCGCCTTCGCGCACGGGCTCAACGTTCATTTCGGCCTGATCGAGCCGCCCGCGGACATCGACGTCATCATGATCGCGCCCAAGGGCCCGGGCCACACCGTCCGCTCCGAATATGTCCGCGGCGGCGGCGTCCCCTGCCTTATCGCGATCCACCAGGATGCCAGCGGCAACGCGCATGACGTCGCGCTCGCTTATGCCTCGGGCGTGGGCGGCGGCCGCTCGGGCATCATCGAGACGAATTTCCGCGAGGAGTGCGAGACCGACCTGTTCGGCGAGCAGGCAGTGCTGTGCGGCGGCGCGACCGCGCTGGTCCAGGCCGGGTTCGAGACCTTGGTCGAGGCCGGCTACGCCCCGGAGATGGCCTATTTCGAGTGCCTCCACGAGCTCAAGCTCATCGTCGACCTGATGTACGAGGGCGGCATTGCCAACATGCGCTATTCGATCTCGAACACCGCCGAGTACGGCGACATCAAGACCGGCCCGCGCATCATCACCGACGAAACGAAGAAGGAGATGAAGCGGGTGCTGGCCGACATCCAGTCGGGTCGCTTCGTGCGCGACTTCGTGCTCGACAACCGCGCCGGACAGCCCGAGCTCAAGGCCAGCCGCAGCGCCGCCAAGCGCCACCAGATCGAGCAGGTCGGCAGCGAGCTGCGCGCAATGATGCCGTGGATCGGCGCCAACAAGCTGGTCGACAAGGAGCGTAACTGACGCTCGGCGCGCGCGCGGCGGATTGATGCCGCGCGCGCGCTCCTGTAGGCGCGCGCGATGCGGACGGCGACGTACCGAGACTCGTCGTATCGCACGCGCGCCGACACCGGCAGCCGCGTCGCCTCCTGGCTGCTCGCGCTTGCCATCGCCGCGGCGCTCCTGCTGGCGCTGCTGCGCATGGGCGGCGTGGTGCGCGGCGACTTCGGCGACCACCGCCCGCTTAGTACCTTCGACGTCAGCCCGCCGGGCCGGCGCGCCGAGACCGCAACGACGAAGCGGAGCGAGCAAAAGCGTCAGTCCGCGCGGCAGCGCACCGCACCGGTGCCGCGCGAGCGCCCGGTCCAGCCCACCGCGGAGGTGCCGCCTCCCCTCGCCACGCTCAAACTACCTGGCGTGCTGATCCTCAATCGCGACGATTACGCCGCGTCGGACATCGGCAAGATCAAGGGCACGGCGCCCGCCCCCGGTGCGGACGGCGAGCAGAGCGCCAGCGCCGGGACGGGAGACGACACGCCCGCCGTCGGCAAGGGGCCGGGCGGTGAGCCGCTGTACGCCGCGGAATGGTACCGCAGGCCGACCCGCGCCGAGACGAGCCCGTACATGCCGCGCGGCCGCGCCGGCTGGGGCATGATCGCCTGCCGCACCGCCCCGCGCTTCCATGTCGAGGATTGTCGCGAGCTCGGCGAGTCACCCGGCTCGGGCATCGCGCGGGGGCTGCGCCAGGCCGGGTGGCAGTTCCTCGTGCGGCCACCGCGTCGCGGCGGGCAGCCGCTGATCGGCGTCTGGGTGCGGATCCGCTTCGACATCACGATCGAGGCGGCGCCTGGCCAGTCCGACGCGGGTGAATAGTCGGCCGAAAACCTCCGTTTCGCCGCGCGCTCTATCCGGCCGAGCGATAGTGTGGTGCAAGAGGCCAACAACAGGAGGAAGCATCATGCGTCATCTTCTCGCCGCCGGCCTCGTCGCCGCGCTCGCCGTCCCCGCCGCCGCGCAGCTCGCCACCGCGCCGGGCCAGCCGGGCCAGCCGAGCGCCGCGCGCGTCGCCGCCGGCACCTATCAAGTCGATCCCGCGCACACGCAGGTGACCTGGGAGGTGAACCACCTCGGCTTTTCGATGCTGCAGGGCCAGTTCGGCGCTTCCGGGGGCTCGATCACGATCGATCCCAAGAAGCCCGCCGCCACCAAGGTGGAGGTCACCTTCGCGGTCGACCAGCTCTCGGTGACCACGCCGCAATTTGCCAATCACCTCAAGTCGAAGGACTTCTTCGACGCGGCCAATAACCCGACGGCGCGCTTCGTGTCGACGACCGTGACCCCGCGTGGGCCCAACAAGGCGGTGGTCAATGGCGAGCTGACGATCAAGGGCATCACCAAGCCGGTCACGCTCGACGTCACCTTCGTCGGCGCGGGCGACAATCCGATGAGCAAGAAGGCCAATTTCGGCTTCGTCGGCACCGGCACGATCAAGCGCAGCGACTTCGGCCTCGGTTATGCCGCGCCGGCCGTCTCGGACACGGTGAAGCTCAACGTCAACGCCGCCTTCACGGCGTAGGCGCGCGCTTTCCTTCTCTGCGGCGTCATCCCGAACTTGTTTCAGGATCCACCGTCCCGCGAGCGCTCCGACACGTGGGACTGCGGCGGGGTGGATCCTGAGACGAGCTCAGGATGACGCCTTCTCAAAAAATAGGTAAGCTCACGCCGCGCGCTGGAGCCGCGCGAAACTGTCGAACGTCGCCCGTACCGCCGGCGACGCGTTCGCCACCAGGTCAGCGACGCGGCGCGTGAACGCCTCACCGTCCGAGCCGGGGACGCGCTCGGCCATCGCCCAGTCGCCGAACTCGCGCTGCGTCACCTCGCGCCGCGACAGCAGGACCAACGCGCGGTGGCGCGGATCGGCGCCGATGCGCGCGAATGCGCGCTCCACCATCGCCGGCTCGCCCTCGAGCGCCTGGAGGAAGCGGCGGCCGTCGCTGAAGAGAAGCCCGGTGATCCGGTCGCGCGTGTTGTTGGCGCGCGACGCCGCCAGGATCGAGGCGGTGGCGATCTGCCCGACCGCGGTGCTGATATAGACCAGCTGCAACATGGTAAACTCCCTCGTACCCCTCCTATCTCGCCGACAAAGGTTTCGTTTTACTCAAGATTTCGCGTGCGGTTCGTTGCGCTGGACAAGCCGCGCCGGCGCGGGGTACTCAGGCCCTCGATGACCACGGCCCACGGCCTCGCCCTGCTGCTTCGACTTACGCGCCCTTAGGCGCGTCACCGCTCGCGCGCCCGTCGCGCCGCGCCTAAGGGCTGGATCATATCCCTTCCGCTCCTGTCGAGAGAGCCACCGTCATGCTGCGCGACCCCGCGACCAAATACCGCCCCTTCCCTCCCGTCGACCTGCCTGACCGGCGGTGGCCCTCGGCCACGATCACGCGCGCGCCGCGCTGGCTCTCCACCGACCTGCGCGACGGCAACCAGGCGCTGATCGATCCGATGGACGCCGAGAAGAAGAGGCGCTTCTTCGACCTGCTGGTAAAGGTCGGGCTCAAGGAGATCGAGGTCGGCTTCCCCTCCGCCGGCGCGACCGAGTTTGACTTCATCTCGGGCTTGATCCGCGACAATCGCGTGCCGGAGAACGTACAGATCCAGGTACTCACGCAGTCGCGCCGCGACCTGATCGAACGCAGCTTCGAGAGCCTGGAGGGCGCGCACAGCGCGATCGTCCACCTCTACAACGCGGTCAGCCCGGCGTGGCGCAAGATCGTCTTCGGCATGTCGCGCGACGACGTGAAGCGCATCGCGGTCGATGGCGCCAAGGTGCTCCGCGACGAGGCCGCCAAGCGCCCGAGCACGCGCTGGCAGTTCGAATATTCGCCCGAGACCTTCTCCACCGCCGAGCTCGATTTCTCGCTCGAGGTCTGCGAGGCGGTGGCCGAGGTGCTGCGCCCGACGCCCGATGCGCCGATCATCTTCAACCTGCCCGCGACGGTCGAGTGCGCGACCCCCAACGTTTATGCCGACCAGATCGAGTGGTTCGCGCGCCATCTGCGCCAGCGCGACGCCGCGGTGATCTCGCTCCACACGCACAATGACCGCGGCACGGGCGTCGCCGCGGCGGAGCTCGGGATCATGGCGGGCGCCGACCGCGTCGAGGGCTGCCTGCTCGGCAACGGCGAGCGCACCGGCAATTGCGATCTCGTGACGGTCGCGCTCAACATGTACACGCAGGGAGTCGACCCACAGCTCGACCTCTCCGACATCGATTCGATCGTGAAGACGGTGGAATATGCCACCAACATCCCGATCCACCCGCGCACGCCTTATGCCGGCGACCTCGTCTTCACCGCATTCTCGGGCTCGCACCAGGACGCGATCAAGAAGGGCTTCGTCGCACAGGCCGCACGCAACGACGGGCTGTGGGAAGTCCCCTATCTGCCGATCGACCCGGCCGACCTCGGGCGCAGCTACGAGGCGGTCATTCGCGTCAACTCGCAATCGGGCAAAGGCGGGGTCGCCTGGGTGATCGAGCAGGACAAGGGGCTGCGGCTCCCCAAGCGGCTCCAGGCCGACTTCAGCCGCCACGTCCAGGCGCTGGCGGACGAGACCAGCCGCGAGCTCAACGCCGCCGACATCTGGGGCGCGTTCGAGCGCGCCTATCTGCCCGGCGCGAGCGATCGCTTCGTGCTACGCGACTATGACGAGAGCGGCGCCGCGGGCGAGCGCGTCTTCGTCGGCCGCATCGCCATCGACGGCGAGGATCGTTCGCTGTCCGGACGCGGCAACGGCCTGATTTCAGGCGTGATCGCCGCGCTCGCCGACAGCACCGGGCCGACGCTCGACGTGGTCGATTATGCCGAGCACGCGATCGGCCACGGCGCCGGGGCGCAGGCGGCGGCCTATCTCGAGTGCCGCACCCCCGACGGACGCACTGTCTGGGGCGTCGGGATCGACACCGACATCGCCACCGCGAGCGTCCGCGCCGTCCTCTCCGCGGCGAATCGGGCGTGAGCCGCCGCTACGCCGCCTTCCTGTTCGACATGGACGGGACGCTGATCAACTCGATCCCGTCGGCGGTGCGCGCCTGGACCGCCTGGGCCGAGCGCAACCGCATCGACGTGGACGAGCTGATGCGCGTGATGCACGGAGTAAAGGCGATTGAGACGATCCGCCGCTTCGCCCCGCCCGGTGTCGACCCGCAGCGCGAGTTTGAACTGCTGCTCCAGGCCGAGATCGACGACGTCGCCGACGTGGTTGAGATCGCCGGCGCGGGCGCCTTCACCGCGGCGCTGCCGCCGGAGCGCTGGGCGATCGTCACCTCGGCGCCGCGCTCGCTCGCCGAGGTCCGGCTCCGCGCTGCCGGCGTCACCCCGCCCAAGGTGATGGTTACCGCCGACGACGTCGAGCGCGGCAAGCCCGCCCCCGATTGTTTCCTGCTCGCCGCCGAGCGGCTCGGGGTGGACGCGCGCGACTGCCTCGTCTGGGAGGACGCGCCCGCGGGCATCGCCGCAGCCGAGGCGGCCGGAGCCGACGTGATGGTGATCTCGGCGACGCATTACGAGCCGCTCGACACGCGCTGGTGCCAGGTCGGCGGCTATGAGGCACTCACCGCCGGGCTGGAGCAAGATCGGCTGGTGCTCGGCGGCGTCTGAGCGCGCGCGCTCAGCGGCCCGGCGTGGCGTAGGACGGCGGGTCGCTGGCGGGGAAGGACTCGTCCGATCCCTCGTCGACCCGGTCCCAGCCGCGCGGCACGGCATCGGTCATGCTTTCGGGCGTCGCGGCGAGTACCGGGGGCAGCGTGAGTCGCGGAGGCGGTGTCACGCTACGTGATCGCGCCGCGCGCCGACCCAGAAGGAAGCCGAGCGCACCAGCGGGCACGAGCGTGCCCCACCCCGGTCCCGAGCTCCGCACCGCCTCCGCCGGGTGCGCGCGTTCGCCCGCGCGGCCGCTCGCCTCGACGATGCTGCCTCCCGATTGCTCCTTGAAGGTGAGCACGCGGTCGTCGCTCGACGTCATCTCATGGGTAAGCGACCCATCGGTGCCCTCCGGCATCGCATTGCCTCGCCGCGCATCCCGCCCGCCGGCGACGTCTGGTTGTTCTCGGGGGCGGCGGTGCCGTAGACCCTGAAGGCGTCGCCACCCATCACCCGCGCTCCCGACAGTCGCGCACCACCGCGACGGCGCAGCCGATCGCACCGCCCACCAGCGCGAATACCAGCACGTTGTCGGGACCGCTCGCCGGCGCGACCCGCCACTTGACCGCATAGACGACGAGCGCGGCCAGCACGCCGATGGCGAAGAGCATGGCGGCCCCACGTGGCTTACCTTCGATCGACTCGACCGGCATGACCTGACCTCCTTCGACACGCACCGTGGAGCACGTGAGCGGGTCAACGTCGCGGCTCGATAAGCGTTCAAAAACAAGCGACTGACTTAAATCATTTGGGTGACTGATCTGGCTCATGTGACCACGCGATGACAGGTTCTCGCTTCAGCGGTAGACTGGGCCGCGACGGTACCAATCGGGCTTGGGGGCAAGCGACAGATGGGGGCGAGCCCTTGGATCATGGAACGGCTGCCGTATCGCGGCGGGAGAGCGCTCGTCGGCTTGGGCGGAGCGGTAGCGCTCGTCATCGCCGACGACAGGGAGGGCCTGCCACCCGACTTTGCGCTCGACGCCGCCTCCAGCCTCGGCCTCCGCGTATTATGCACCTTGGCGCGGCAGATCGGCGGCACGCTCAGCCTCTGTGAGCGGCCCGAGGGCACCGCGTTGCGACTGGTGATCCCCGATCGCGTGGGTCAAAAGCTCAATTAATCTGATCAGGCGGCGCGACGGGGAAGAGCAGCGGCGCGATCGGCACGCCGTCCTCGACCAGCTCGCTCACCTCGGCCGCGCTCGCTTCACCGTGGATCGCGCCTTCGGGTCGCTCGCCTTCATGCATGGCGCGGGCTTCGGCGGCAAAATCGCTGCCGACCCAGCGTGACCGGCGCAGCAGCTCGGCCTGGAGCGCCGCCAGCTGGCGGAGCGCCTCGACCGGAGAGGTCGGTCGCGCCTCGGCAGGACCGCGATTGCCCTTGGCGCCGACATGAGGCGCCATCACGGCCTTCTCCACGCTGGTCTCGCCGCACGTCGGGCAGGCGACGAGGCGACGCTCGCGCTGCTCCTCATAGGCCGAGGTCGAGGCGAACCACGCCTCGAACACATGCGCGCGCGCGCAGCGGAGATCGAAGACGATCACGCGCCGCTCAGGCGGCGAGCATCGCGTCGAGCTTGCCCGCGCGCTCCAGCGCGGCGAGATCGTCGGAACCGCCGACATGGACGCCATTGATAAAAATCTGCGGCACGGTCGAACGCCCCGACGCGCGCCCGATCATCTCCGGGCGCTTGTCGCGTTGCACCCCGATGTCAGTCTCCTCGACCGACACGCCCTTGCTCGCGAGCAGGTTCATTGCGCGCGAGCAATAAGGGCAGAACGCCTTGGTGTAGATCTCAACCCGTGCCATCCCACCTAATTGTGGCCGCCCACCCCCGCTGTCAATCGGCTCGCGGCAGCACGCGCGCCCACACCAGCACCGTCACCCGCGCCGCGCCGGCGTCAAGCAGCGTCGCGGTACAGGCGTCCGCGGTGGCGCCGCTGGTGTAGACGTCGTCGACCAGCACGACATGGGCGCCCGCGAGCCGCGCGCGGCGGTGGCCAGGCACGCGGAAGGCGCCCGCCACGGCACGATGCCGCTCGTCCGCGCCGCGATCGCGCAGCATCGGCGTGGTGCGGTGGCGCTCGAGCAGCCGCGGGTGCCACGCCACGCCGCTGACCCGCGAGACCGCAGCGGCGATCAGCGCGGCCTGATTGTAGCCTCGTGACCACATTCGCCAGCGGTGCAGCGGCACCGGCACCAGCAGCGTCGCGCCGGACGGCACCCAGCGCGCCATCAGGCGCGCCGCCGTGACGGCATAAGCGGCGCGGCCGCCGTGCTTGAGCCGCAGCGCGAGCGTGCGCGCCACCTCGCCATATGCGACCGCGGCGAGGGTCCCCGCGTGGCGCGGCGGTGCGACGCGGCAATCGTCGCACCGCGCCCCCGCGCCCGCCGCCGTGACGAGCGGCAGGTGACACGTCTCGCACCAAGGCGGGCCGAGGAAGTGGAGCGTCGCCCAGCACTCTACGCAGAAGCGCCCCTGCGCCGAGACGATCGCGCCGCAGCCGGGGCAGCGCGGCGGCAGCACCTGATCGATCAGCCGCATGAGCACGTCGCGCTTGTGGGCGGCGCCGCGAGCGGGCACAAGCCACCCGACGACCCATGCAGCCTCCCGAGATCTTCGACCGCGCCGCGCGCCGCCGGCACCGCGACCGTGCCGCCGCCGACTTCGGTGCGCACGACTTCCTTCGTGCCGCGATGCTCGACGGCATCGCCGATCGGCTCGACGCGGTGAAGCGCGACTTCGCCGACGTGCTCGATCTCGGCTGCTTTCGCGGCGATTATGCGCCCCCGCCCGGTGCTCGGGTGGCGCGGGTCGATCCCGGTTTCGCCTTCGCGTCCGCCGCGGGCGGCGTGCAGGGCGATGAGGACCGGCTGCCCTTCGCCGACGAATCGTTCGACCTCGTCGTCGCCGCCGGCACGCTCGACGGCGTCAGCGACCTGCCCGGCGCGCTCGCGCTGGCGCGTCGCTCACTCCGGCCTGACGGACTGTTCCTCGGCGCCTTCGTCGGCGGAGGAAGCCTAGCGCAGCTGCGGGCGGCTTTTCGCGGCGCGGAAGAGCCCGCGGTGGCGCGGCTCCACCCGCTCGTCGACGTGCGTTCGGCGGGCGACCTGCTGGTTAGGGCGGGGTTCGCGCTGCCGGTCGCGGATGTCGAGACGCTGAGCGTCGGCTATGGGGGTCTCGGCCGGCTGCTCGACGATCTGCGCGGCATGGCGTCGAGCAACGCCCTAATCGATCGCCATCCGCTGCGCCGCGACACGTTGGCGCGCGCCGCCGGCGCTTTCGCCGCGCGCGCCGACGTGGACGGGCGCGTACGCGAACGCTTCGACCTGGTCTTCCTTACCGGCTGGGCGCCATCACCCGATCAGCCCAAGCCGGCGCGGCGCGGCAGCGCGAGCGCCTCGCTGGCGGCGGCGCTGCGCAGGGGAAACGCCGCAGACGACCGCCCGCTCACGCCCGGCGACGCGTCTCAATGCGGCAGGCCGTAGCGCAGGGCGAGCGACTCAAACGTCTCGTCGGTCAGTGGAGACAGGAACTGACAGCCCGCCACCAGATCGTCAGCCCAGACGACGATCGCGGCGACCACACCCAACCCCGGGATCGTGAGCCAGATCGATTCGTCGCGTGCCATGGCGGAGAAGGTCAGCAGCCGACAGCCGTGCAGCGAGAGGTCCATGACCTTGCACAGGGTCCGCGCCATGCCGCTCTGCTCGACCGGTGCCGAGACGGCGACGGGGGCGCGGCGTCCGCGGCGGACGCGGCGCTCGGCGGGGGCATATTCAGCGGCGAACATGGCGGCGAAGCTACGCCGCCATGCCTAACAACAGGTTTACTTTCGCAGCGTGAGCCCGCCGCCGAAGCGCTTGTTGAAGCGCGCGACCTGGCCACCCTGGTCGAGCATCTGCCCCTTGCCACCGGTCCAGGCCGGGTGCGCGAGCGGATCGATCTCGAGCGTCATCACGTCGCCTTCCTTGCCCCAGGTGGAGCGAGTCTCGTAGACGGTGCCGTCGGTCATCTGCACCTTGATCATGTGATAGTCGGGGTGGACATCTTTCTTCACGGTCACGCTCCTGAGATGGCTGGTTCCGACCAGCCTGGGACAGCAAGCCGCGCGCCCTACAGCGCACGTGCGACAAAGTCAAAGTACGGCAGGCCGGGGCTAGGCCGCGGCGGGCGGGTCGGCGATCATCGCGGTGAAGTTGGCTTCGGCGGCGACCACGCCGCCGATCTTCGCCACGCCGGCGAACTTGCACACCGCGCTACGCTTCTGGACGAACTCGACTTCGAGCGAGAGCAGCACGCCCGGCTCTACCGGCTTGCGGAACTTCGCGCCCTCGATCGCCATGAAATAGACCAGCTTGCCCGAGCCGGCCAGGCCGAGGCTCTCGACCGCGAGCACGCCAGCGGCCTGCGCCAGCGCCTCGACGATCAGCACGCCCGGCATGATCGGGCGACCGGGGAAATGCCCCTGGAAGAAGCTCTCGTTGATCGACACCGCCTTGGTGGCGCGGATCGAGCGGTCGCGCACCAGCGTCTCGACGCGGTCGACGAGGAGCATCGGGTAGCGATGCGGCAGCAGTGCCATCACGCGGGTGACGTCGAGCGGCCCGATCGGGCCGCCCGACTCACCCTCCGCCCCGCCGGGCGACTGACCGAGCGGGGCGTCGCTCATCGGCCGGTCGGCGTGCGATTGGTGGTCGCGGGCGCGGCCGCGGCCGGTGCGCCAGCGGCGGCGCCGTCCTGCTGGCCCGGCTGCCAATTGGCCGGCGGCGTGATGCCGACGGTTGGCACGGTGCGGTCGAGCTCGGCGGTGATCGCCGAGGTGATGTCCGCGGTCGGATTGGCGAACAGCGCCGCGTTCGGACGCAGCAGCAGGCTGACGTTCTTGGCGCGCGCGGCGGCACCCACCGCGTCCTGCAGCTTGGCCGAGATCTGCTCGATCGCGTAGGACTGCGCGCGCGAGGCGGGCGCGGTGAGGCGCTGGAGCTCGGCGTTGGCGGTCTGCTCACGGGTCTGGATCGCCTGCGCCTGGGTGCGCAGCGAGGCCTCGGTCGCGCCGGGGGCGGCGGCGGCCTTCTGATAGGCCGCTACGAGCGGCTGGAGCTCGGTCTGGATCGCCTGACGGCGCGTGTTCGCCTGGTCGAGCTGCGCCTTATACTGGGTCTGGATCTGCGTGCGCGCGGTCGCCCAGGCCTTGGAATTGGCGACAGCCGCCTCGGGATCGGCGACGGCAACGCCGCCGACCTGCGCGGTCGCAGCCGGGGCGGTCAGCGCCGCCGGCGCGACGAGCGCGGCGGCGAGCAGGAGGTGCTTGAAGGTGGTCATCAGAACTGGGTCCCTACGTTGAAGGTGATGAGCTTCTTGTCGTCGCCGGGCTGGGTTAGCAGCGCCTTGGCGAGATCGATGCGGAGCGGGCCGAACGGCGAGTTCCAGTTGACGCCGATGCCGACCGAGAGCCGCGGCCGCGCCGAGTCGCCGAGGAACGTCTCCTGGAACGGCTGCGACGCGATCTGCGCGGTGTTGGGCACCACGCCATTGCAGCCGCCGTTGGTGCCCGGGATGCCGGCGGCGCAGGTGGTGGAGACGCTGAGACCGTCGGCATTGGTGTAATAATAGAGCGGTTGCTTGGCATCGTTGTACACCGGCAGCGGCAATACGACTGTGTTGCCGTTGGCGTCCGTGGTCGTCGGGAACACCGCGGTCGGGAGCGGGCGCGTGATGTTGAAGAGGCTGCCGACCTGAGCATAGATCGACGGCCGCAAGCCGAGCTCGCGCGCGCCCGAACCGAGCGGGATCTCGATCTCGAAGCGGCCAAGGTAATAAGCCGTGCCGCCGAGAGCGTCGTCGATGATCTGGTCGCGGTCGGTAACGAGCACCTGCGCGCCATTGGCATCGGAGGTGTAATATTGCCGCTTCACGCGCGGCCCCACGCCGCGGATGTCGAAGCCGCGGAACTGCGGCTCGCCGAGATAGAAGCGGTCGGTGATGCGGACGCGGTCGACGCCCTCGCCGCGCGACTTTTCGAGCGAGCGGATATACCCGCCCTCGCCCACGATCGAGGCGATGAACCCGCCGCCGACGTTCCAGAACTTCGATCCCTCGACGCGGGTGCGGACGTATTTGACCGAGCCACCCAGCCCGGCGAAGTCCTGGCTGAAGACGAAGCGCTGGCCCGCGGTCGGGCGCAGGCGGCTGTTGAGGCTGTCGTAGATCAGCGAGTAGCCGACCATCGAGGTGAGCCGGTTGCCCAGCGCCTCGCACAGGTAACGTCCGGCCTTGAGCGGGTCGCACGCACCGTTGGTGAAGAAGGAATTCTGGTCCAGCCCGACCTTGTCGTAGGAGAAGGTATAGCGGCCGGCGAGCTGCCAATATTCGGTCAGCGGCACGCCGGTGCGGATCTGGAAGCCGGTCGACACCTGGCTGTAGGTCGTGCGGCGATCGGTGCCGTAGAAGTTGAAGGAGTTATAGTCGCGGCGGAACAGGTCCACGCCCAGCGCGATATTCTTGTCGAACACGTAGGGCTCGGTGAAGCCCAGCTCGATCGACTTCGAATAGCTCGAATAATTCACGCCGGCGCGGAGCGTCTGCCCCTTGCCGCGGAAATTGTTCTGCGTGATGTTGGCCTGGATGATGAAGCGCTCCAGGCTGGAGAAGCCCGCCGAGAGCTGGAGCTCGCCGGTGGATTTCTCCTCGACGTTGGCCTCGAGCACGACGCGATCGGCGGCGCTACCGGGCGTCTGCTTGATCTCGAACTTGTCCTGGAAATAGCCCAGGCTGTTGATACGGTCCTGCGAGCGCTTGACCTGGAAGCTGTTGAAGGCGTCGCCTTCGGCGAGGCGGACCTCGCGGCGCACCACCTTGTCCTGCGTCTGGGTGTTGCCGGTGATGTCGATCCGCTCGACATAGGTGCGCTGCGCCTGGCCGATGTGGAAGTTGATCGACATCGTGTGCGCTTCGGAGTCGCGCTGGAAGTCCGGCTGCACCTCCGTAAAGGCATAGCCGAACAATCCGGCGGTCTCGCTGAGATGCTCGACCGTGTCCTCAACCAGTTTGGCGTTGTACCAATCGCCCTTCTTGATACCGAGCGTGGTCGCCATCTTCTTGCCGTCGAAGTCGCGAATGTCGCTATCCACAGTGACGTCGCCGAACTTGTAGCGCTCGCCCTCCTCCACCACGTAGGTGATGATGAAGTCCTTGCGGTCGGGCGTCAGCTCAGCCACCGCCGAGGTGACGCGGAAGTCGGCATAGCCCTCGGTCAGGTAGAATTGCCGCAGCTTCTGCTGGTCATAGGCGAGCCGGTCCTGGTCGTAGGACGTACCCGAGGAGAGCACGCGGAAGAAGCGCGCCTCCTTGGTGGCCATCTGCGCGCGCAGCTTGCCGTCGTCGAACACCTTGTTGCCGAGGATGTTGATCTGGCGGACCTTCGACTTCGGCCCCTCGCTCACCTCGAAGATCACGTCGACGCGGTTCTGGTCGAGGCTGACCATCTTGGGCTGCACGGCCGCGGCAAAACGGCCCTGGCGCCGGTACAGCTCGATGATCCGCGCGACGTCGGCGCGCACTGCCGAGCGGGTGAAGATCTGCCGCGGCTTGAGCCGGACCTCCTTGCCGATCTTGTCTTCCTTGAGGCGCTTGTTGCCCTCGAAGATGACGCGGTTGATGATCGGGTTCTCGCGCACTCGGATCACGATATTGCCGGTCGCGGCACCATCGATGAACACGTCGGCGAACAGGTCGCTGGCGTACAGGTCCTTGATCGCCTGATCGAGCGACTCGTTGGTATAGGGCTGGCCCTGGCGCAGCTTGGTGTAGCTCAGCGCGGTCTCGGGCTCGATCCGCTGCGTACCCTCGACTCGCAGCGAGGTGATCGTGCGCGCGGCCTGCGGCGCGGGCGCGGTCGTCGCGGCGGGCGGCTGCGCCGCCGGACTCGCGGCGGGCGCGGGACGGGTCTGCGCCGCGGCGGCGAGCGGCACGCCGGCCAGCATCGTGCAGCCCAGCAAGGTCGCCGAGGCACGCGCCCGCGAAGTTGAAACGTTCAGCACCGTCACCTAAATCCCACCCGAGAGTAACCGCCACGCATGCGGGCAGCGTCGCCCTGCCTTACCTTGCTCACCCGATCAAGCCGGCCAGCTGCTGCCACAGCCCGCGGTTGCTGAGGTCGTTGAAGGTCACCAGCAGCATCAGCGCGAGCACCGCGGCCAGCCCGCCGCGGAACGCCCATTCGACCAGCTGCGGCGGCGCCGGTTTCCGCCGCACCGCCTCGATCGCGTAGAAGAGCAGGTGACCGCCATCCAGCATCGGCACTGGCAAAAGATTGATGAACCCGAGATTGATCGAAACGAGCGCGATCAGGAACACGAACGCGTCCGGCCCGAGCGTGAGCTGCTCGCCCGAGGCCTTCGCGATCGAGAGCGGCCCGCCCAGTTCCTTGACCGAGCGCCGCCCGGTGACGATCTGGCCGATCGTCTCGACCATCATCCCGACGATCTGGCCGGTGCGCCGCACCGCGACGACCGGTGCCTCGAACACGCCGACTGCGGTGACGACCGGCGTGGTCGGCGCGATGCCGAGCAGGCCGACGCGATATTCGTTGCCGAAGCGATCGCGCTGCAATTGCGTACCGATCGTCGCTTCCACCGCGGCGGCGCGGTCGCTCCGGACATAATCGACGCGGACACGCTCGCCGGCGCGGATCTTCACGTAGCGAACCATGTCCTCGAACGTGTCCATCCCGCGCCCGCCGAGCGCGGTGACCCGGTCACCCGCGCGCAGGCCGGCGGCCGCGGCGGCGGTGCCGGGCAGCGCCTCGCCCACCACCGCAGGCGTGCGCGCGTCGCCGTATGCCAGCGCGAAGCCGGCGAGGATCAGCACCGCCAGCACGAAATTGACGACCGGCCCGGCGGCGACGACGATCGCGCGCTGCCACACCGGCTTGGCCTGGAAGGTGCGGGCGCGCTCCTCGGCGGGCAAGGCGAGCCACTCGGGGCCGGGCTGGCTTGCCGGGTTCATGTCGCCGGCGAAGCGGACGTACCCGCCGAGCGGGAGCCAGGCGAGCTTCCACCGCGTGCCGCGGCGATCGGTCCAGCCGGCGAGCTCGCGCCCGAAGCCGATCGAAAAGGCCTCCGCATGCACCCCGAACCAACGTCCGGCGAGGTAATGGCCCATTTCGTGGACGAAGACGAGCGGCCCGATCACCAGGACAAAGGCCAGAGCGGTGATCAATACGCCAGGGGTCTGGATCAAGCGACGCAATCCTTCACGCGCTCACCGGCCCTACTCCGCGCCTCCGCGTCGATCGCGAGCACCGCGTCGAGCGTCTCCGGCGCGGCCGGGTCGTAGCGTTGTAGCGTATCGTCGACGATTGCGGCGATTTCAAGAAAGCCGATCGCGCCGGCGAGGAAAGCGGCCACCGCCACCTCGTTCGCGGCGTTGAGGATCGCCGGCCGCGCCCCGCCCGCCTCGGCGGCGTCGCGCGCCAGCGTCAGCGCGTGGAAGCGCAGTGCGTCGGGCGCCTCGAAGTCGAGCCGCCCGAGCTTGACGAGGTCGAGCGGCGCCATCGGCGTCGCCATCCGCTCGGGCCAGGCAAGACAATGCGCGATCGGCACGCGCATGTCGCTGGGGCCGAGCTGCGC
Organism: Sphingomonas phyllosphaerae; assembly: GCF_029623345.1. Taxonomy (GTDB): domain Bacteria; phylum Pseudomonadota; class Alphaproteobacteria; order Sphingomonadales; family Sphingomonadaceae; genus Sphingomonas; species Sphingomonas phyllosphaerae_C. Next base: position 403,831 of record NZ_JAPYKH010000001.1, on the reverse strand, counting down.
CAGCATCGAGCCGTCGACGTAGTCGACCATCGAGTGGATCACCGACTGGCGGTGGATCACGATCTCGATCCGCTCGGGCGGCACCGGGAACAGCCGCGCCGCCTCGATCAGCTCGAGACCCTTGTTCATCATCGTCGCGCTGTCGACCGAGATCTTGGCCCCCATCGACCAATTCGGGTGCGCCACCGCCTGCGCCGGCGTCACCGCCGCCATCTGGTCGAGCGTCCAGTCGCGGAACGGCCCGCCGCTCGCGGTCAGGATGATCCGCCGCACGCTCTCGGGGCGGGTCGGATCGAGGCACTGGAACACCGCATTATGCTCGCTGTCCGCGGGCAGCAGCGTCGCGCCGTGCGTCGCTGCGGCGGCGGTGATGATGTCGCCCGCGGAGACCAGAGGCTCCTTGTTGGCCAGCACCACCGTGCCGCCGCGCTCGATCGCGGCGAGCGTCGGCCGCAGCCCGGCGCAGCCGACGATTGCGCCCATCGTCCAGTCCGCGCCCGACGCGGCGGCGTCGCACACCGCCTGCGCGCCGCCGGCGACCGCGGTATCGGTGCCGGACAGCGCCTCGCGCAGCGCGGGCAGACAGCCCTCGTCCGCTACCACCGCCAGCTCGGCTCCGGTACGCCGCGCCGCCGCGGCGAGCCGCTCGACGTCGCAATTGGCGGTCAGCGCGACGACGCGGAAGCGGTCGGGCTCGCGCTCGATCAGGTCGAGCGTCGAGGTGCCGACCGAGCCGGTCGCCCCCAGGATCGAGACGGTCCTCACCCGAACGCGCCGAGCGAGACGACCAGCAACGCCGCCACGGGTGCCACCGGCACCAGTCCGTCGAGCCGATCGAGCACGCCACCATGGCCCGGCAGGATGTTGCCGGAGTCCTTCACACCCGCGCGGCGCTTGAGCCAGCTCTCGTAGAGGTCGCCCGCCTGCGCCAGCACGGCAAGGAGCGGCGAGGCGAGCGCCAGCACCAGCGGCAGTCCCGCCGCCGCGTGCAGCAGCGCGCCGAGCAGCGTCGCCGCCGCGGCGCCGCCGATCAGCCCGGCCCAGGTCTTGTTGGGGCTGAGTCGCGGCGCCAATTTGGGGCCGCCGATCGAGCGACCTGCGAAGAAGGCACCGATGTCGCACGCCCATACCAGCGACATCGCCCAAAACGACTCGAGCAGCCCCTCGCCCTGCCGCCGCAGCACCACCAGCGCGAGCACCGGCAGCCCGCAATAGACCACGCCGAGCGCGAGCTGAGGCAGCCGCGTGACGATCGCGACGAAGAAGGCCGCCCCGGCGATCAGCCCGAGCGTGAAGAAGGGTCGCGGCTCGATGATCAGCCACGCCGGCGCCATCGTCGCCAGCGGCACGCTCAGCGCGAACTGCGCCAGCCGCTTCGTCTTGGGCGAGACCTTCTCCAGGTCCGACCATTCCGCCATCATGAACAGCGCGATCACCACCGCGAGCAGCCAGAAGGCGATGTCGCCCAGCACCAGCGCGACGCTCGCCACCGTGATCATCGCGACGCTGGCGATCATCCGCAGCCGCAGATTGGAGGGGGTACGCAGCTTGGCGTCGGGCGTCGGCTCGGTCATGCGGCGCGGGTCACAGGCCGCCGTAGCGGCGCTGGCGCTTGCCGAACGAGTCAAGCGCGGCGGCAAGCGCGGCGGCATCGAAGTCGGGCCACAGCGTGTCGACGAACAGCAACTCGGCATAAGCCGCTTGCCACAGCAGGAAATTGGACAGACGCTGCTCGCCCGAGGTGCGGATCAGCAAGTCGAGCGGCGGCAGGTCGCGCGTCTCCAGCTCGGCCTCGATCGACGCGGCATCGATCGTCTCGGGCGCCAGCCCGTCGCGCGCCGCACGCTCGGCGAGGCGACGGGCGGCAGCGACCAGCTCGGCCTGCGCGCCATAGTTGAGCGCGATCGCGAGGATCGGCCCGGTGTTGACGGCGGTGCGCGCCAGCGCGTCGTCGACCAGCTCGACCACGTCGGCGGGGAAGCGGCGATAGTCGCCGAGCACGCGCAGCCGCACATTCTCGCGGACCAGCTCGGCCAGATCGTTGCGGATAAAGAATTTCAACAGCTTCATCAGCGCGCCGACCTCGTCCTCCGGGCGGCGCCAATTCTCCGAGGAGAAGGCATAGAGCGTCAGCGCCTCCAGCCCCATCGCGCGCGCGGCGCGCGTGACCGAGCGCACCGCCTCAACCCCGGCGCGATGCCCGGCGGCGCGCGGCAGGTGGCGTTGCGCCGCCCAGCGGCCGTTGCCGTCCATGATGATGGCGACGTGGCGCGGCAGCACCGACGGCACCTCGCGCGGCATCGCGGCGGTCGCCATCACCCCTCCCCCCCAGGCGCGCACGACGTCACTTGTTGAGGATTTCCTTCTCCTTGGCGGCCGTGACCGAGTCGATGTCCGCGGTCGTCGCGTCGGTCAGCTTCTGCACCTCGGTCTCGAGCCGCTTGCGCTCGTCCTCGGAGATCACACCCTTCTTCTCGTCGGTCTTGAGCGCGTCCATGCCGTCGCGGCGGACGTTGCGCACCGCGATCTTGGCTTTCTCCGAATATTGGCCGGCGAGCTTGGCGAGCTCCTTGCGGCGCTCCTCGGTGAGGTCGGGGATCGGCAGGCGCAGCGTCTGGCCGTCGTTGATCGGGTTGAGGCCGAGCCCGGCGGAGCGGATCGCCTTCTCGACCGGGCCGACGTTGGTCTTGTCCCACACCTGCACCGACAGCATGCGCGATTCCGGCACCGACACCGTCGCCACCTGGTTGAGCGGCATGTGCGCGCCGTACACTTCGACCGTCACCGGATCGAGCAGCGAGCTCGAGGCGCGTCCGGTCCGCAGTCCGCCGAGATCACCCTTCAGCGACTCCACCGCGCCGTGCATCCGGCGCTCGAGGTCGGCCTTGTCATACGCGGGCATCGGTCGTCTCCATCTGCTTCTGCACCACCGTCGAGACGCCCTCGCCGCGCAGCACGGCGGCGAAATTGCCGTGCTCGCGGATGTTGAACACGACGATGGGAATGTTCGAATCCCGGCACAGCGCCACCGCGCTGGCGTCCATCACCTTGAGGTTCTTGGCCAGTACCATGTCGTAGCTGACCGTCTCGTAGCGGGTCGCCTGCGGGTCCTGCTTCGGATCGGCGTTATATACACCATCGACCGAAGTGCCCTTGAACAGCGCGTCGCAATTGAGCTCGGCGGCGCGCAGCGCTGCACCCGAATCGGTGGTGAAGAAGGGCGAGCCCACCCCGGCGGCAAAGATCACGATACGCCCCTTCTCGAGGTGGCGCTCGGCGCGGCGACGAATGAAGGGCTCGCACACCGACTGCATCGGAATCGCCGACTGGACGCGCGTGTCGACGCCGATTTGCTCCAGCGCGTTCTGCACCGCCAGCGCGTTCATCACCGTCGCCAGCATGCCCATGTAGTCGGCGGTGCCGCGCTCGAAGCCCTTCGCCGCGGCGGCAAGCCCACGAAAAATATTGCCCCCGCCGACGACGATGCACAGCTCATAGCCCTGTGCCTTCACATCCGCGATCTCCTCCGCCACGCGCGCGGTGACGGCGGGATCGATCGCGAGACCGCCCTCGCCCATCAGCACTTCGCCGGAGAGTTTCAGCAGGATGCGTTTGTAGCGGGGCTGGGTCATCGGGTCTCGTTGTACAGGGGGCGGAGCGGCGCGGACCCTAGGCGGCGGGTCCGCGGCTGGCAATGGGTTGACACCGTCGGGGAGACGGGAGGTGAGCTCCCAGATTGTCCCCGCCATGCGGGGAGCGGGACCATGCGCAGCATGGTGGAGGGGGGCTTCCGCAGGCGCTGCGCTGCGTCGAGCGCCTCCTCCACCACCGGCCTGCGGCCGGCGGTCCCCCTCCCCGCGCCGGGAAGGCTTTTAGACCTCTTCAAACGCGAACCGCCGCCCCGGCACATCGGCCAGGGCGGCGGCGCATCGTCCTAAACGGACCGTCCGGCGTCAGACCGGCTGCGGCACGCCCGAGGCGGCGGCGACTTCGGCGGCGAAGTCGGAGACTTCCTTCTCGATGCCCTCGCCGAGCTGGAAGCGGACATAGTCCACCAGCTTGATTTCGGCGCCGGCGTCCTTGCCCGCCTTGGCGACGACGTCGCTGATCTTGGTCTTGCCGTCCATCACGAACAGCTGGCTGACCAACGCATGCTCCTTGCGGTACTTGGCGATCGAGCCCTCGACCATCTTGGCGATGATGTCGGCCGGCTTGCCCGACTCGCCCGCCTTCTCGGTCGCGATCGCGCGCTCGCGCTCGATCTCGGCCTCGTCCAAGTCCTCCTCGTTGAGCGCCTTCGGGAAGGCCGCGGCGATGTGCATCGCCAGCTGCTTGCCGAGACCCTGCAGCACCTCGTCCGAGGCCGCGCTCTCGAGCGCGACGAGCACGCCGATCTTGCCGAGGCCCGGCGACTGCTGGTTGTGGACATAGGCCACGACCGCACCCTGGCCCACCGACAGCGAGCGCGCGCGGCGGATCGACTGGTTCTCGCCGATGGTCGCGATGTTGTTGGTCAGCGCCTCGGCGACGGTGGTGCCGGACGGCATCTGCGCCGACTTGATCGCCTCGACGTCGCCGCCGGTGGCCAGCGCGATCTGGGTGACCTCGCGGACGAAGTTCTGGAACTGCTCGTTCTTGGCGACGAAGTCGGTCTCCGAATTGACCTCGACCGCCGCGCCCTTGGTGCCGCTCACCGCAACGCCGACGAGGCCCTCGGCCGCGGTGCGGCTCGACTTCTTCTGCGCGGCCGCAAGGCCCTTGGTGCGCAGCCAGTCCAGCGCGGCATCCATATCGCCCGACGTCTCGCTGAGCGCCTTCTTGCAGTCCATCATGCCCGCGCCGCTCTTCTCGCGCAGGTCCTTGACCATTGCTGCCGTGATATCGGCCATCGTCTTGTCCTCAGCTGGTTTTTGCGTCGACGCGCGACGATCGGTGAATCGCCGCGCGCCGAAGGAAATGAGGGAGGTCGCCGCTTAGGCAGCCTCCGTGACAATCGTGCGTCCGCGCAGGGCCGGCCCGCGCGGACGCGCGGGTCAGGCGGCGGCGGGCTCGGCCGCGGCAGGCTCGGCGGCCGGGGTCTCGACCGTGAGTGCCTCCTCGACGGGCGGCTCGCTCATCGCGCCCAGGTCGACGCCACGGCCGGCCTGCTGCTGCTGGCTGCCACGCGTCGCGGCGATCGCGATCGCCTCGCAATACAGCCGGATCGCACGCGCCGCGTCGTCATTGGCAGGCACCGGGAAGGCGATGCCGTCGGGCGACACGTTCGAGTCGAGGATCGCAACGACCGGGATGCCGAGCGTGTTGGCTTCCTTGATCGCGAGCTCTTCCTTGTTCGCGTCGATTACGAACATCACGTCCGGGATGCCGCCCATGTCGCGGATGCCGCCGAGCGAAAGCTCCAGCTTGTCCTTCTCGCGGGTGAGCTGCAGCACTTCCTTCTTGGTAAGGCCGGCGGTGTTGCCCGACAGCTGCTCCTCGAGCGCCTTGAGCCGCTTGATCGAGTTGCTGATCGTCTTCCAGTTGGTCAGCATGCCGCCGAGCCAGCGGTGATTGACGAAATGCTGGCCGGCGCGCCGCGCCGCGTCGGCGACGGGCTCCTGCGCCTGGCGCTTGGTTCCGACGAACAGCACCTTGCCGCCCGAGGAGACCGACGAGCTGACGAAATCGAGCGCGCGCGCGAACAGCGGCACGGTCTGCGACAGGTCGATGATGTGGACGCCATTGCGCTCGCCGAAGATGTAGGGCTTCATCTTCGGGTTCCAGCGGTGCGTCTGGTGGCCGAAGTGAGCGCCGGTCTCAATGAGCTGCTGCATCGTGACGACAGGTGCCGCCATAATCGTGTTCCTTCCGGTTAAGCCTCTGGGAAGCGAGTGACGCGGCCTGGAAGGCCCGCGCACCGGTCGATGATGCTTCCCATGCGGGGTTGAGGGGGGCGCCATAGCGGATCACCCGAATGATCGCAAGCACCAGAACAAACGCTTGACAGGCGTGAACATAATTGGAACAAGGCGGAGGAACACAGGGTGAACGGCGATAGTACGGCAGATCGTTTCGAAGCCGGATCGGACCAGTACCGATTTGGGATTGATCTCGGAACCCTCTGGGGATGCAGAGGTTCTACTGCCAAGTCGCGGAACGGGAGTCGAACAATGATGATGGTGGTGACCCTCGCGATCTTCAGTGGCGCGCTCTCGACTGCGGGCTATGCGCTCCACGCGACGCTGGCGCCCAATCTCGACAAGATCGTCGGCGCGCTGCGCGGCGAGATGGCAGCAGCGCGCCCTGCCCCGCTCGCGACGCTGGTACGTGCCGAGCGGCGGATCGCGGTCAGACGCTGGGCCGGTTCGGCGATTCCGGCAGTGGCGCCGCTCCGCCAGCGCGGAGCCGCCTGACCCGCGCGTAGCTCGCGACGCTGAACGGCATCGCCAGCAGATAGGCGATGCCCGCGGCGGCGGCGGTCTGCCACGGCGCGCTCACCGCCGCCGCGCCCACCGCCACTACGACCGCAATGGCCTCGAAGCGGATATTGGGACGGAGCCGCAGCGACGACCAGGAAAAGGTCGCTAGGCTCGACACCATCAGCAAGGCGATCGCCACTGTCCAGGGCGCGACCAGCCGCGGGTCTCGCAGCAGCGGCTCGTCCGTGACGAACCACAGGAACAGCGGCAGCATCGCCAGTCCCGCGCCCGCCGGCGCCGGCACGCCGGTGAGGAAGCCGGCGGATTTGTGCGGCTGGTCATCGGCGTCGATGTTGGCGTTGAAGCGGGCGAGCCGCAGGGCGCAGAATACCGCGAGCACCAGCGCCGCCATCCAGCCGAAGCGTGGCAGCGCATGGAGCGACCAGAGATACAGGATGAGCGCGGGCGACACGCCGAACGAGATCGCGTCGGAGAGCGAGTCGAGCTCGGCACCGAAGCGGCTTTCGCCGTGGAGCATGCGCGCGACGCGCCCGTCAAGTCCGTCGAGCACGCCCGCGAGCAGCACCATCGTCACCGCCAGCTCCCAATGGCCCGAGATCGCGAAGCGGATTCCTGACAGGCCGGAGCAGAGCGCCAGCGCGGTGACCGCATTGGGCGCGACCGCGCGCAACGGAAGTCCACCGGGCGGGCGACGCAGCGGGCGACGTACGGGACGGCGCATGATTATTGCGCGACGCCGCTGACGCGTTCGGCGCCGAACCGTGCCAGCACCGTCTCGCCCGCGATGGCGCGTTGGCCGAGCGCCACCTGCGGGGCGTAGCCTTCGGGCAAATAGACGTCGACGCGGCTGCCGAAGCGGATCAGCCCGACGCGCTGGCCCGCGGCGACGATGTCACCGATCTTGGCGAAGCCGACGATGCGGCGAGCCACGAGGCCCGCGATCTGGGTGAAGCCGACGCGACGTCCGTCGAAGCCCTCGACGACGAAATGCTGGCGCTCATTCTCCTCGGATGCCTTGTCGAGGTCGGCGTTGAGGAACTTGCCCGAGATATACACGACCTGACGGATCGTCCCCGCCATCGGCGAGCGGTTGATGTGGACGTCAAACACCGACATGAACACCGACACGCGCACCATCGGCATCTCGCCGAGATCGCCGATCAGCTCGCGCGGCACCGGAACGCGCTCGATCATCGTGATCAGCCCGTCCGCGGGCGAGACGATCAGATCGTCGCCGATCGGGGTGGTGCGTACGGGATCGCGGAAGAAGGTGGCGACCCAGAGCGTCACGCCAAGAAACGGCCAGAAGAACACCTTGGACACGATCGTCATCAGCAACGTGATGCCGAACGCGATCGCGGTGAATCTCTGCCCCTCGGGATGGATGGCGGGAAAGCGCCACTTCACGGTCGTGGTGACGACCGGCGGCTTGTCGAGCGAAGTCATCGCTTCGTCCTATCGACCGGCGCGCGCGGTGACAACGCGCTTGCTGGCCGGCCTCACCGTCACAGGTTAGTCGTCCGGCACCAGCGATACTGCGCGCCGGCGCGCAGGTCGGTGTAGCTGGCGCGGCTGTCGACGCGGATCTTGAGCCGCTCGGCGGCGCGATACTGGCGTGGACCGCCATATTGGACGCAGCTCTGCCGCAGCGTGTAGCGCTGGCCGATGCGGGCGAGGATGCGCGCGTGGCACTGGCCGGCCTTGCTCGAGCCGATCCCGTCGCCCCGATAGTCGCGCAGCGCCACGTTGGGGGCCCCGCGGCACGGCGTCCCGGTCTCGACATAATAGCCGCGAGTGAGCGGCAGCGTGTCGGCGAGCGCAGGCACCGGTAGCAGCAGCGCGAGAACGGCGGGGTAGCGGATCGTTCGCATCGCGACACGAACGGCGATACGGACGAAAGGCTCCCGCGACATGAGGGACGTTGCCGTCGCGCCATAACGGCGCGGGAGGTCGGCGCTACAGAAGCATGCCTATCTTCTATAGGCTGACCTTCACTCCCAGCGTCGTCCTGAACTCGTTTCAGGATCCACGGTCCCGCAGGCATTGCCGCCACTGAAGGTGCGGCACGGCGGATCCTGAGACGAGCTCAGGATGACGACAGGAGAAGGGAGCTGCGCCCCCCGGTTGATCCCCCGCGCCCTTGCCCCTATCGACCGCGGCAACGCTTCTCAGCAAGGACACCGGCATGGCCAAGATCAAGGTGAAAACGCCCGTCGTGGAGATCGACGGCGACGAGATGACGCGGATCATCTGGGAGTGGATCCGCGAGCGCCTGGTCAAGCCGTATCTCGACATCGATCTCGATTATTACGATCTCGGCATCGAGCATCGCGACGCCACCGACGACGCCGTCACGGTGGAGAGCGCCAAGGCGATCCAGAAGTACGGCGTCGGCGTGAAGTGCGCCACAATCACCCCCGACGAGCAGCGCGTCGAGGAGTTCGGCCTCAAGAAGATGTGGCGCTCGCCCAACGGCACGATCCGCAACATTCTCGGCGGCGTGGTCTTCCGCGAGCCGATCGTGATGAAGAACGTGCCCCGCCTGATCCCGGGCTGGACGCACCCGATCGTCGTCGGCCGCCACGCCTTCGGCGACCAGTATAAGGCGACCGACTTCAAGGTGCCCGGCAAGGGCAAGCTGACGATGAAGTGGGAAGGCGAGAGCGGCGAGACGATCGAGCACGAGGTGTTCGACTTCCCCTCGGCCGGTGTCGCGATGGGCATGTACAACCTCGACGAGTCGATCCGCGACTTCGCGCGTGCCTCGCTCAACTACGGCCTCGGCCGCAACTGGCCGGTGTATCTCTCGACCAAGAACACCATCCTCAAGGCCTATGACGGCCGCTTCAAGGACATCTTCGCGGAGGTGTTCGAGAGCGAGTTCGTCGACCAGTTCAAGGCGGCCGGCATCGTCTACGAGCATCGCCTGATCGACGATATGGTCGCATCGGCGCTCAAGTGGAACGGCGAGTTCGTCTGGGCCTGCAAGAATTACGACGGCGACGTCCAGTCGGACCAGGTCGCGCAGGGCTTCGGCTCGCTCGGGCTGATGACCTCGGTGCTGATGACGCCCGACGGCAAGACGATCGAGGCCGAGGCGGCGCACGGCACCGTCACCCGCCACTATCGCCAGCACCAGCAGGGCAAGGCGACCTCGACCAACCCGATCGCCTCGATCTTCGCCTGGACCGGCGGGCTCAAGTATCGCGGCAAGTTCGACGGCACGCCCGACGTGACGCGCTTCGCCGAGACGCTGGAGCAGGTCTGCGTCGAGACGGTGGAGAGCGGCGACATGACCAAGGATCTCGCGATCCTGATCGGGCCGGACCAGAAGTGGATGACCACCGAGCAGTTCTTCGAGGCGGTGCGCGTCAACCTCGAGGAAAAGATGGCCAGCTGGGCCTGAGCCGAGGGAGGGCGGCGCGTCCCGGCGCGCCGCCTTCATCGCTCGCGCATGGCGCGCGGCCAAGGTCGCGAATGCCCTGACTCCCGCGCTCGCGCCAACCCTGGCCTGCGGAGCGAGCGACGGGGGCACGTCCCGCTCCTCTCCTCACGCCCCGCCGTCATTCCCGCGAAGGCGAGGATCCATAGCCGCTGACGTTGCGGCTCGATCGCTGGTCCACGCGCCTGGAGCCCCGCCTGCGCGGAAATGACGTGCTCGACAGGCGACGAGTCCGACCTGCCCTTCCGCCCAGCGCCGGTACTTTTTCTCGCCGCGCGGCGCGACAAGCGCGACCGATCCCGCTTACAACCCCATCATGGCAATCGGACTTCAGAATGAGGGCTTCAGCGACGCGCTCGTGATCCTCGGCGCGGCGGGGCTGGTCATTCCGGCGTTCGCTCGCTTCCGCATCAGCCCGGTGATCGGGTTCATCCTCGTCGGCGTGCTCGTCGGTCCCGCCGGGCTCGGCGCACTCGTGCCGCGCGCGCCATGGCTTTATTATCTCACCATCTCCGACCCCGGGGCGATCGAGCCCTTCGCCGAGTTCGGCATCGTGCTGCTGCTCTTCTCGATCGGGCTCGAGCTCTCCTTCCGGCGCCTCTGGGCGATGCGACAGCTAGTCTTCGGCACGGGGTCGATGCAGCTGCTCGGCTCGTCGCTGCTGATCGGCGTGACGCTCCACTATCTCGGCCAAGACTGGAGCGGCTCGGCCGGGCTCGGGCTCGCGCTGGCGCTGTCGAGCACCGCGCTGGTACTGCCGCTGGTCGGCACGTCGAGCCCGGTCGGGCGCGGCGCCTTCGCGATCCTGCTGTTCCAGGACCTCGCGCTGGTGCCGATCATCTTCGCGCTCGGCGCGATGGCACCGACCGCGGCGGCCGGCTGGGTCGGCATCGCGGGGGTCGCGCTGCGCGGCGCGCTCACCGTGGTGGTGATGTATGTCGGCGGCCGTCTGGTGCTGCCGCGGCTGTTCGCGCAGGCGGCGCGGACCAAGAGCCCCGAGCTGTTCCTCGCCGCCTCGCTGCTGGTGGTGATCGTCGCCAGCGTGGCCACCACCGCGGCGGGGCTGTCGCCGATCGTCGGCGCGCTGCTCGCCGGGCTGCTGATCGCCGAGACCGAATATCACAGCGAGGTCGAGGTGATGACCGCGCCGTTCAAAGGTCTCGCGCTCGGCGTGTTCCTGATCACCGTGGGAATGAGCCTCGACCTCAAGCTGATCCTCGCCAACTGGGGGTCGCTGCTCGCCGCGGTGATCGGGGTGGTGAGCGCCAAGGCGGTGGTGACCTATCTGCTGCTGCGCGTCGCCAACGCGCGCCGCGGTATCGCGGCGGAGACGGGGCTGCTGATGGGCAGCCCGTCCGAGACGACGCTGATCGTGCTCGCCACCGCGGCGCAGGCGCAGCTGATCCTCGGCTCCACCGCTGCCTTCTGGCAGACGGTCACCGCGATCGGGCTGACGATCACGCCGCTGCTCGCCAAGCTGGGTCGCGTCGTGTCGCGGCGGATCGAGGGACGCGACCCGCTGCCGGACGCGGTCTCGGTCGAACAGGGAACGCGCGCGGTGGTGTTCGGCTTCGGTCGCGTCGGTCAGCTCGTCGCCGACATGCTGGCGCGCCACCAGCAGCCCTTCGTCGCCGTGGAGGCCGACATCGACGCGGTCGCGGAAGCGCGCGCCGCCGGCTATCCGGTCGTCTTTGGCGACGTCTCGCGCGCCGAGCTGATCGATCGGCTCGACCTCGCCAGCGCGCGCGCGCTGATCCTGACGATGGACGATCCCGTGCTGACGGTGCGGCTGGCGCGGCGGCTGCGCGAGTCCTTCCCCGAACTGCCGATCATCGCGCGCGCGCGCGACACGGTCCATGCCGCCGAACTCTACAAGGCCGGCGTCACCGATGCGGTGCCCGAGACGCTGGAGAGCTCGCTGCAGCTCTCCGAGGCGGTGCTGGTCGATCTCGGCGTGGCGATGGGGCCGGTGATCGCCTCGATCCACGACAAGCGCGACGAGCTCCGCCAGACGATCCGGCGCGTCGCGATGCTCGATCGCGAGCCGCGCATCCGTCGGCTGCGCCGTAGCGACGAGATCGAGCCGGTCTGACCCGCGATGCCGATCAGCCGCGATTTTGCCGCAGAAACGGGCTAGCGGGCGCGCGATGAGTTCGCCTCCCGCCTCCCCCGCCATCGACGGCAGCGCCCGGTTGCCGCGCGTCGCCTTCTTCAGCGGCAATTATAATTACGTCCGCGACGGCGCCAACCAGGCGCAGAACCTGTTGGTCGGCCACCTGCTCGACCGCGGCGTGGCGGTTCGGGTCTACTCGCCGACGACGCCGACCCCGGCGTTCGAGGCGCGCGGCACCGTGGTCGACGTGCCCGCCATCCCGATGCCGGGCGGGCGCGGCGAGTATAAGCTCGGGCGCGGCCTGCCCGCGCGCCCGCGCCGCGACCTGGAGGCGTTCGCACCCAATATCGTCCATGTCTCGTCGCCCGAGTTCCTCGGCCATGCCGCGGTGACCTGGGCGCGGCGGCGCGGCATACCCGTGGTGTCGGCGGTGCACACGCGCTTCGAGACCTATTTCGAATATTACGGCCTCGCCGTCGTGCAGCCGGCGATCAAGTGGATCCTGCGCCGCTTCTACGACCGCGCCGACCGCGTGCTGGTGCCGACCCCGTCGATGGCGGAGGTGATCCGTGGGCTGGGCGTGACCACGCCGGTGTCGCTCTGGGGCCGCGGCGTCAACCACCGCCGCTTCCACCCGTCCGCGCGCGACCTGGCGTGGCGGCGCGCGCTGGGGATCGCCGACGACGAGCTGGCGATCGGCTTCCTCGGACGACTGGTGCTGGAGAAGGGGCTCGGTGTCTTCGCGGACGTGCTGGCGCGGCTCGACGCCATGGGGATTCGGCACCGCGTCCTGATCGTCGGCAAGGGCCCCGCGCGCGACTGGTTCGCCGAGCGCGTGCCGCAGGCCGCCTTCGCCGGCTTCCAGAGCGGCGACGACCTCGGCCGCGCGGTGGCGTCGATGGACCTGCTGTTCAACCCCAGCGTCACCGAAACCTGGGGGCAGGTGACCTCGGAGGCGATGGCCGCGGGCGTGCCGGTGGTGGCGGCGCGCGCAACGGGCGCGGTCGACCTGCTCGACGACGGCGTCACCGGGCTGCTGGTGACGCCGCAGGACGTGGAGGGCTATGCCGCCGCGATCGCGACGCTGGCGTGCGACTCGGCGCGTCGCCGCGCGATGGGCGCGGCCGCGCACGAGCACGCCAAGAGCTTCCGCTGGGACACCGCCAACGAAGCGGTGCTCGACGTCTACCGCGAGTTGCTCGCTCGGCGGTGACGCTGTCGGCGCGGGCGACGACTTTCGTGCGCGACGCCCTCCTACCTAACCGTGCGCTGGCACACGCCGGAGCCCAGCTGGGAAGGTCGAAGTGAGAGCCGCCGGCATCACCCAACTGGGCCCCGGCCTTCGCCGGGGCACAAGGCAGGAATGATGGTGAGAACCGCCAGCCTTTCGTGGCTGAGCTTGCTGTCGTCCCTCCTCATCCCTCGTGCCAGTCGAAGGTCAGCGGCGCCTCGCGGAAGGCGAAGCGGTCGAGATGGCTCGACACCACCTCGCGCATCCGCGCCACGTCCTCGCCCTCGGGCGAAGTGAGCGCCACGTCGAGCGTCGCGCTGTCGGCGCGCATCGCCAGGCGCGCGCCGTTGGGAAAGTCGATCTCGCCCTCTTCCGCCGAGTAGCGCACCGTCATCTTGTGGCTCCAGTGCTTGGCGAGCTGCTGGAGATAGCGGCTGGCCGAGTGCGTCGGCACGCGCGCGACCGAGACGCTCATTTCCGCCGCTCGATCGTCTGCGCCAGCTCATCGATCAGCGCGGCGACCTGGAACATCTCCTCTTCGTCGGTCGCGCCGTGCAGCCGGTTCTGCACCGCGTGGCGCAGATTGTGCAGCGCTCGCCGCACGGGGGCATGGTCGCCGCGCGAGCGCTCGGCACCCAGGCCCGCGAGCCGCTCGAGCAGCATCGCCACCTGCGCCTCATTCTCGACGAGGTGCGCGCGCCCCGTCGCGGTGGCAGCGAAGCGCTTGCGCGCACCCTCGCTCGCCTGCTCCTCGATCTGCTCCATCTCGGCCAGCATCGCCAGCGCGGGATAGACCACGCCCGGGCTGGGCGCATAAGCGCCGCCGGTGAGGTCCTCGATCGCCTTGATCAGCTCGTAACCGTGGCGCGGCGCGTCCGCGATCAGCTTGAGCAGCACCAGCCGCAGCTCGGCGCCGTCGAACATCCGCCGCCGTCCGCCGCCGCCGCGCGCCGCCTCGTCCCAGCGCGTCGCGAACTCCGCCGCGACCCGCTCCCAGCCGCCGCCGCGACCGCCGCGCGGCCCGCAGCCGCGTCCCATGCCGCCGTGGCGGCCATGCCCATCCATACGTCCAAACATCATCGACTCCATTCTTCGATGCACTCAAGATATATCGTCAAAGTGTGTCGTCAAGATGCCTTGCGATATATCGCGAGATCGCGAGATGACGCGCTGGCCGCGCGCGCCTACATCGGCGCGATGGCCGACCTGTTCGCCGGGCTCGACCCGGCCGCTCCCCCCGATCCGCCCGCCGCGGCCGATGCGCCGCTCGCCGACCGGCTGCGCCCGCGCGCGCTGGACGAGGTCGTCGGGCAGGACCATCTCACCGGCGCCGAGGGCGCGATCGGGCGGATGGTCGCGGCGGGACGGCTCTCGTCGATGATCCTGTGGGGACCGCCCGGCACCGGCAAGACCACGATCGCGCGGCTGCTCGCGCAGGCAGTGGGGCTGCGCTTCGTCGCCATCTCGGCAGTCTTCTCCGGCGTCGCCGACCTCAAGAAGGCCTTCGCGGAGGCGCGCGACCACGCCCGGCTGGGCAAGCGCACCCTGCTGTTCGTCGACGAGATCCACCGCTTCAATCGCGCGCAGCAGGACGGCTTCCTGCCCTATGTCGAGGACGGCACCGTGACGCTGGTCGGCGCCACCACCGAGAACCCGTCGTTCGAACTCAACGCCGCGCTGCTCAGCCGCGCGCAGGTGCTGATCCTCCATCGGCTCGACCGCGCCGCGCTCGAGCAGCTGATCGCGCGCGCCGAGGCCGAGATCGGCCGCGCCCTCCCGCTCGATGCCGCCGCGCGCGACGCGCTGGTGGCGAGCGCGGACGGCGACGGGCGCTTCCTGCTCAACCAGGTGGAGACGCTCTTCTCGGTCGCCCTGCCCACCCCGCTCGACCCGGCCGGCCTGTCGAGCTTCCTCCAGCGCCGCGTGGCGGTCTACGACAAGGACCGGGAGGGGCATTACAACCTCATCAGCGCGCTGCATAAAGCGATTCGCGGCTCGGACCCGCAGGCCGCGCTCTACTACCTCGCGCGGATGCTCACCGCGGGCGAGGAGCCGCTCTACCTGCTGCGCCGGCTGACCCGCGCTGCTGTCGAGGATATCGGGCTGGCCGACCCGCAGGCGCTGGCGCAATGCCTCGCCGCCAAGGAGGCCTATGACTTTCTCGGGTCACCCGAGGGCGAACTGGCGATCGCGCAGGCCTGCGTCTATCTCGCCACCGCGCCGAAATCGAACGCGGTCTATGCCGCGCAGAAGGCGGCGTGGAAGACGGCGCGCGAGACCGGCTCGCTGATGCCCCCCGCCAACATCCTCAACGCGCCGACCAAGCTGATGAAGCAGATCGGCTATGGCGCGAACTACGAATATGACCACGACAGCGAGGGCGGGTTCTCGGGCGCGAACTACTGGCCCGACGAGCTGCCGCCGCAGCGCTTCTACGCGCCGACCGACCGCGGCTATGAGAAGCGCGTTGCCGAGCGGCTCGCCTGGTGGGATGAGCGGCGGCATGCGCACCGCGACTAAGCTCCTCCCCTTCGCCCTGCTCGCCCTCCCTGCCACGGCGCAGTCGCCGCAGTCGGTGCGCTACGACGACCATCAGCGCTACGCGCGCGCGATCGCGGCTGGGTACAAGGCCTATAACCTGTGCGACGGGCTGTTCACCGCGGGACGCAGCGAGCGCCAGGTCGAGGCGCTGGAGCTGCGCGGCATCTATCCGGAATATGATGCGATCGTGCCAACGCTGGCGGCGCGGGTCGACCGACCCGGGCGGACGGTGAGCGTCGCCTTCGATCCCGCCCAGCCGCCGCGCCACGCCAGCTGGGCGGCGGGCGCTGGCTGCACGCTCGCGCCGATCGGTGCCGAGGCGATCGCGCGCGCACCCGCCGCCGGCCGGTCGCCTGCGCCCGGTCCCGACCCACGGCGCTGGCCGCTCGGCGACGCCGGCATCGCCCCCCGCCCCGCCCCCGCGCTGGCCGGCGCGGTGGCGCGCGCGTTCGACGGCGCCTACGGGCGCGGCACCGAGACGCTGGGCGTCGTCGTGCTGCGCGACGGCCAGGTCATCGCCGAGCGCTACCGCGACGGCTTCGGCCCCTATGTCCCCAATCGTACCTGGTCGGTGGCGAAGAGCATCACGGGTACGTTGGTCGGGATGAGCGGCATCGACCCGCGGCGCCCCGCGACCGTGCCGGAGTGGCGCCGCGCCGGCGACCCGCGCGCGCGGATCACGCTCGACCAGCTGCTGCGGATGAGCTCGGGGCTGCACAGCGACACCGCCGGCAACCGCACCGACGCGCTCTATTTCGGCGGCACCGCGGTGACCGAGCAGGCCACCGGCTGGCCGCTGTCCTCGCGTCCGGGCACGCATTTCCGCTACGCCAACAACGATATCCTGCTCGCGGTGCGGGCGCTGCGCGCGTCGCTCGGCGAGGCACGCTACCGCGCGCTGCCGGGGCGGCTGCTCCGGCCGCTCGGCATGCAACACACGGTGGTCGAGAGCGACTGGCAGGGCAATTACCTGCTCTCCAGTGCGGTGTGGACCACCGCGCGCGACCTCGCCCGGCTCGGCCAGTTCTGGCTGCAGGACGGCGTGTGGCAGGGGCGGCGCCTGCTGCCCGCCGGCTGGATGCGCTACATGACGACACCGCGCCTGCCCCAGCCCGAGCGTGACGAGGGCTATGGCGCCTCGATCTGGCTGTTCGGCCCCCGTCAGGGGCTGCCCGCGGGCAGTTACTCGGCGCAGGGCAATCGCGGGCAATATGTCATGGTGGTGCCGTCCGAGCGGCTGGTGGTGGTGCGCCGCGGCGAGGACCCGACCGGCGCGCGCTTCGACGTCGCGCGCTTCACCGCGGACGTGATCGCGGCGCGGTGACCGCGCCGCCGCCGGGCCGCTTCGCCGAGTTCGTCGCGATCGACTGGTCGGGCGCGCGCGGGCGCCGGCATCGAGGCATCGCGGTGGCGCGCTGCGGCCTCGGCGATGCGGCCCCGATGCTGGTCGCGCCGCCGGGCCGCGACTGGTCGCGCGAGGAGGTGCTCGACTGGCTCGTCGCGCGCCGCGAGCGCGCCATGCTGGTCGGCTTCGACTTCAGCTTCTCCGCCCCGTTCGTCGCGCGCGGTGCGCATCTGCCCGGCGAGACCGCGACGCGCGACGCGCGCGCGTTATGGCGCTACGTCGACGCGGCGAGCGCGGACGAGGACCTTGGCGCCGCCTCCTTCCTCGAGGCGCGGCGCGGGCGCCATTTCTACCTCGGTGCGGCCGATGGCGCCAAGCGCGACTTCCTCCACTGGCGCGCCTGCGAGGTGGCGCATGACGGCAGCACCAAGCCGTCCACCGTCTACGACGCGATCGGCGCCGCCCAGGTCGCCAAGGCGAGCTTCGCCGGCATGCGGCTGCTGCACCACCTCGACGGCCGAGTCGCGGTATGGCCGTTCGACGCGGTGCCGCCGGCCGGCACGCTGGTGGTGGAGATCTACACCGCGATCGCGGCGCGCGCCGCGGGGCTGAGGAAGGGCCGCAGCAAACTGCGCGACGCTGCCGCGCTCGACGCCGCGCTGGCGGTGCTCGGCAGCGCCGCGCACGCACCGCTGAGGCGCTACGACGACCATGCCACCGACGCGATCCTTGCCGCCGCGTGGCTGCGCGCGCGCGTGAACGAGCCCGCCCTGTGGCAGCCGCGGGGGCTCACCGCCGCGGTGGCGCGGACCGAGGGCTGGACCTTCGGCGTCGGCTGACGCATGAGGGCCGCCGCGCCGGTTTAGCTCAGCTGGTAGAGCAGCGGTTTTGTAAACCGAAGGTCGCGGGTTCGATCCCTGCAACCGGCACCATCCCTCCGGCGTGGATCGCGCGGCAGCGTCCCAGCACCAGCCCGATGCGCCGCCGCGCCCCGTTAGGACGATTGCGTCGGGCCACGCTCCGGTCCATGCTGCCTGGCTCAAATGGGGAGATCAGCGGTGCGTCAGCTGTCGATCGTCGCGACCGGCGTCGCGGGCGTCCTCTCCGCGGTCGCCACAACCGCGCCCGCCGCCCCTCGCCCTGTCGAGGAGGCGCTGGCGCGGCTCGACATGGCGCAGAAAGACATGGTGGCGCATGCCGACGTCGCGAAGCTGGCGGCGCTGTCCGCGCCCGAGCTCACGATCAACGCCCCGACCGGGCGCGTCCTCTCGCGTGCGGAATTCCTCACGATGATGCGGGACGGACGCATCGGCGCGGAGGAGTTCGAGCGGAAGATCGAGCGCGTCCGCGTCAGTGGCGATACCGGCGTGGTGATGGGCAGCGAGCTGTTCACCCCCACCGCCGCGAGTGAGCTGGGGCGGACCTACGGCACCGCCCCGCTGCGACGGCGCTACACCAACATCTACCAGCGCCACCACGGCCGCTGGTATTGGCTCGCGCGTCACGCCAACGTCGTCCCGGCGCCGCCGGGACGATCGCCGTGAGCCTCTTCGCGCACCATCGTCCGCGCGACTGACTGCGCAGCAGGTCGTTCGGTCAGGCCGCGTGTGCCGCGGCGCCACGGCGCCGGCGGCCGAACCGCAACGCCGCGCCGACCAGGCCGAAGCCGAGGATCAGCATCGACCACACCGACGGTTCGGGCACCGCGCTGGTCAGGCCGAAGCGCTGGTCCATGTCGCGGAAGCCGGCGGCCTGCACCGCGCCGGTCACGTGGACGCCATCGAAGGAGAAGAAGCCCTTGCAGCCGCTCGCCTGCGCCCCCGCCGCGACGCAGCTGGTGTCGGCGCGCAACGGCGGCAGGTCGAACTGGTCGGGGTGCTGCAGCACGCGCACGTTGAAGTCGCTGAGGCTGTAGAAGTACAGGTCGGTTCCGGCGCTGACGCTCAAGCCGCTCAACGCAGTGCGCAGATAGCCGTTGGCCTGGATCGTCAACGGGTCGACGGCGTTGGGGAAGTCGGTGAACAGGATGTTGCGCGCGCCGCGATCGTTGAGCGCCTTGATCCCGGCGACATATTGGTTGGCCGCCGCCTGTAGGTAGCTGCTCACGTCGGGGTAGTCGCCGATCGCCCCGACCGGGCCGAACACGCCCTCGGCGCCAAACACGTCATTGCCGCCGAAGTTGAGGATATACAGCCCGTTGGGATCGACCGCCTTGCCCGAGGCGGCAAAAGTGCTGAGTTGCGCGCCAAGGTCGGGGATGGCGTCGCCGGTGTCGACCACGCGCGCGCCGCCAAAGGCATAGTTGCTGCCGCCGGCGAGCGAGGGCGTGGTCGGCGTGCCGAAGAGCTTGAGCGAAATCAGATCGGGATAGTCGAAGCCGTTGGTGAAGCGGTTCTGGAAATAGCCCTGGCTTGGGTCGGGGCGGGTACCGCCGTTGGCGATATAGAGGTTGCCGGCGTCGACTAGACTGTCACCGAACACCGTCACTGAGGTGAACTGAGCAGTGCTTCGGTCGGCGCTCGCCGGTTGCGCCGCGATCAGCCCCAGCGCGCCCACCGCCAAGGTCCATTCCCTCTTCATCTTCGGTCTCCCGTGTCGCCGAGATGGCGCACCACACGACAGACCGTGCCGCAGAAACGATGATCTGACTAGGGGTGGTTAACGCTGCGTAAAGATTCTTTGCCGCCGGCGCGGTCGGATCAGTGGCCGCTCGCGCCAGCGGCGCCGATCCCGGTCTCGGATCGGACCCGCTGTGCGAGATAGCCGGCGCGGTCCAGCGCCGCGCGTCCGCTGCGATCGGCGAGCGAGACCAGCCAGATCGTCGCGAACGCCGCGGGCATCGAGAAGAGCGCGGGCGAGCCATAGGGGAAGATCGCGGCAGCGTGACCCAGCACCGTCACCCAGATCGCGGGCGACAGGATCGTCAGTCCCAGCGCGAGCGCCAGCCCGACGGCTCCGCCCGCGACGACGCCGCGGGTGGTGCAGCCGCGCCACAGCAGCGACAGCAGCAGGACCGGGAAGTTGGCCGAGGCCGCCATCGCGAAGGCGAGACTGACCATGAAGGCGACGTTCTGCTTCTCGAACAGGATGCCGAGCGCGATCGCGACGAGCGCGAGTACCACCACGGTCACGCGCGAGACGCGCAGCTCCGCCGTCTGGTCGGCGCGGCCGCGACGGAACACGCTGGCGTAGAGGTCGTGGCTCACTGCCGAGGCGCCCGACAGCGTCAGCCCAGCGACCACCGCGAGGATGGTCGCGAACGCCACCGCCGAGACGAAGCCGAGGAACAGGTCGCCCCCGATCGCATGCGCGAGGTGGACCGCCGCCATATTGCCGCCGCCGCGCAGCGCGCCCGCGGCGTCGAGGTAGCGCGGGTCGGTGCCGACCAGCACGATCGCGCCGAAGCCGATCACGAAGGTGAGCAGGTAGAAATAGCCGATCCATCCCGTCGCCCACAGCACCGACGTACGCGCCGCGCGCGCGTCGGGCACGGTGAAGAAGCGCATCAGGATGTGCGGCAGACCGGCGGTGCCGAACATCAGCGCGAGACCGAGCGAGAGCGCCGAGACCGGGTCCTTGATAAAGCCGCCCGGCCCCATGATCGCGCGCCCGGCGGCGAGCGCCGCGGCCGGCGTCGCGCCCTTGGCCGCGGCGGCGGCGGTCTTGGCCTGCACCGCGCGCGCGAACAGCGCCTCGGGCGAGCCGAACTGCCACAGCACCGCCGCCGCCATGAAGCTCGCCGCGCCGAGCAACAGCACCGCCTTGACGATCTGCACCCAGGTGGTCGCGAGCATGCCGCCGAAAAGCACGTACAGCGTCATCATCACGCCGACGATCGCCACCGCATAGGGGTAAGGCAGCCCGAACAGCAGCCGGATCAACTGTCCCGCCCCGACCATCTGCGCGATCAGGTAGAACAGCACGACCAGCAGCGTCGACAGTGCCGCCAGCGTGCGCACCGGTGTCTGCGCAAAGCGGAACGAGGCGACGTCCGCGAAGGTGAACCGGCCCAGATTGCGCAGCCGCTCGGCCATCAGGAACAGCACGATCGGCCAGCCGACGAGGAAACCGATGGAGTAGATCAGCCCGTCATAGCCGTCCGCGAAGATCTGCGCCGAGATGCCGAGGAACGACGCCGCCGACATGAAGTCGCCCGCGATCGCCAGGCCGTTCTGGAAGCCGGTGATGCCGCCGCCGGCGGCGTAGAAATCGGCCGCGGTGCGCGTCCGTCGCGCCGCCCAGCGCGTGATCGCCAGCGTCAGCAGCACGAAGCAGCCGAACATCGCCAGCGCGGGCCACCCGATACTGCCGCTCGAGCCGGTCATCGCCGCGCCTCGGCGACGATCGCGGCGACCTCGGCGTCGAACTCGCTGTTGGCGCGGTACACGTAGATCCCGGTCAGCGCGATCGCGAGCAGGATCACCCCCAGCCCGATCGGGATACCCAGCGAGGTCGCCCCGCCCGCCAGCGACCGCGCCAGCAGCGGCTTGTCGAAGGCGACCAGCAGCACGAAGGCGAGATAGGCGACGAGCATCACCGCCGTCAGCGCCACCCCGAGCCGCCCGCGCCGCCGCACCAGCCGCCGGTAGCGCGGGTCCTCCGCCAACCGCTCGAGCGCGGCTTCGCCCTGCTCCATCCTCGCCTCTCCCCTCTGCCGCCGGATCATAAAGGCTCGCGGCGGTTTGGCGAGCGGTGATCGCGTGTCGTCGCCTTCGGCGGGACCGTGCCGCGGCGACGGACGTTAGGGGCGCCAATACGCGATCGACACGGAGCCGCCGCATGCCCTTCCCCGCACCCTATACCGCTGATCCCGCTCGCTATGACGGCCGCATGCCGTACCGACGCGTCGGCCGCAGCGGGCTTCGCCTGCCCGCCGTCAGCCTCGGCCTGTGGCAGAATTTCGGCGGCAGCGACGTGTTCGAGACCGGCCGCGCGATCCTGCGCCGCGCCTTCGACCGCGGCGTCACCCATTTCGACCTCGCCAACAATTACGGCCCGCCCTACGGCTCGGCGGAGGAGGCGTTCGGCCGCGTGCTCGCGACCGACTTCGCCGCGCACCGCGACGAACTGATCGTCTCCACCAAGGCGGGCTGGGACATGTGGCCCGGGCCGTACGGCGACGTCGGCTCGTCGCGCAAATATCTCATCGCCAGCTGCGACCAGAGCCTGCGCCGCATGGGGCTCGACTATGTCGACATCTTCTACTCGCACCGCGTCGACCCCAACACCCCGCTGGAAGAGACGATGGGCGCGCTGGTGCAGCTGCATCGCCAGGGCAAGGCGCTATATGTCGGCATCTCCTCCTACGAGCCCGGCCTCACCGCGCGCGCCGCGGCGATCCTGGCCGAGGAGAAGGTGCCGCTGTTCATCCACCAGCCGAGCTACTCGATCCTCAACCGCTGGATCGAGCGCGGCCTGCTCGACACGCTGGAGTCGCTGGGTACCGGCTGCATCGCTTTCTCGCCGCTGGCGCAGGGCATGCTCACCGACAAATACCTCCACGGCGTGCCGGAGGGCGCGCGCGCCGCGCGCGGCGGCTCGCTCGGCCGGTCGTTGCTGAGCGAGCAGAACCTCGCCGCGATACGCGACCTCAACGCGATCGCCGCGGCGCGCGGCCAGACGCTGGCGCAGATGGCGATCGCCTGGGTGCTGCGCGACCCGCGCGTCAGCTCGGCACTGATCGGCGCGCGCACGGTCGAGCAGCTCGACGACTCGCTCGACGCGGTGAAGCGGCTCGACTTCGCCGACGACGAACTGGCGCGGATCGACTCGCTCGCGCGCGACGGCGGCCTCAACCTGTGGGCGGAATCGTCCGACATCGTCGACCTTCCGGCGGCGCAGGGTTTACCCGCCTGAGCGCCATCGCGCTTGAACCCGTGGGCGGCGACACGACATCGCCGGCTGCTTACCCGAGAAGCGAAGCATGAAGGACCCGACATGAAGGCCATGACGATCGGCGCCCCGCCCACCCTCGACTCGCTGGGCTTCACCGAACGCGCCGACCCCGGCGCGCCCGGCCGCGGCGAGATCCGCGTCGCGCTGCACGGCAGCTCGCTCAACTATCACGACCTCGGCGTCGTCACTGGCGGCATGCCCGCGGGCGACCGCGTCATCGCGCTCGCCGATGGCGGGGGCACGGTGGAGGCGGTCGGCGACGGCGTAACCGAATTCCAGGCTGGCGACGCGGTCGTCTCCTGCTTCTTCCCCGATTGGCAAGACGGCGCGCCCACCATCGGCGACTTCCGTCGCACCCCCGGTGACGGCATCGACGGTCACGCCATCGAAGCCGTCGTCCGCCCTGCCACCGCCTTCACGCGCGCACCCAAGGGCTATGACGCGGTCGAGGCGGCCACGATCACCACCGCGGGGCTCACCGCCTGGCGCGCGTTGGTCGGCGAGGGCGCGCTCAAGGCCGGCGACACCGTGCTGCTGCTCGGCACCGGCGGCGTCGCGATCTGGGGGCTTCAGATCGCCAAGGCGATGGGCGCGACTGCGATCGTCACGTCCTCCTCGGGCGAGAAGCTGGAGCGCGCACGTGACCTCGGCGCCGACCATGTCGTCAACTATCGCGAGGTGCAGGACTGGGGCCGCGCGGTGCGCGACTGGAGCGGCGGCGGGGTCGACCATGTGCTCGAGCTCGGCGGCGCGGGCACGCTGACCCAGTCGATCGAGGCGGTGCGCGTTGGCGGGCAGATCGCGCTGATCGGCACGGTTGCGGGGGTGACCGGCGACGTGCCGACCGCGGCGCTGATGGGCAAGCAGGCGCGGCTGCAAGGGCTGATCGTCGGCTCGCGCCGCCAGCAGCAGGAGTTCGTCCGCGCGATCGAGGCCACGGGCATCCGCCCGGTGATCGACCGCCGCTTCCCGCTCGAACGGCTGCCCGACGCCTTCCGCTTCCAGCAGTCGGCCGGGCATTTCGGCAAGATCGGGATTGAGTGGTGATCGATCGCCACTTGAAAGCCTAAGGAAAACAACCATCTTCGCGTCATCGTCAACAACGGGAAGGAGGTGATCGAATGTCTCATTGTCACAAGCCGGTTACGGCACAGGGCGCGGGCATGATCGCTTCTGCGGGGCATGCCGCCGCCTGACACACTGCCGGCCCCGGCCGACAATGGAGAGGCCGTCCCGTAAGGGGCGGCCTCTCGCTTATGTGAGAGCCCGATGGACGATCTCTTCGACCTGCCGCTGCTCCCCGGCCTGCGCAGCGTCGCCGCCTTCATCGGCGCGGACGAGGAGCGCGCCCTGGTCGAGCGGATCGACTCGCTCGCGCTCGCGCCGTTCCGCTTCCAGGGCTGGCTCGGCAAGCGACTGACGCACAGCTTCGGCATTCACTATGATTTCGATCGCGCCGCATTGGCGCGCACCGACCCGCTGCCGCCGTGGCTCGCGGCGGTGCGCGACCGTGCCGAGGTGGCGATCGGCCTCGCGCCGGGCACGCTCGAGCAGGCGCTGCTGATCCGCTACGATCCCGGCGCGAGCATCGGCTGGCATCGCGATCGCCCACATTTCGACCACGTCGTCGGCGTCTCGCTCGGCGCTCCCGCGGCGATGCGCTTCCGTCGCCGCGTCGGCGAGCGGTTCGAGCGCCGCAACGCGCCGCTGCCGCCACGCGGGCTCTACCATCTCGCTGGCGCGGCGCGGTACGAATGGGAGCACAGCATCGCCGCAATGGCGGCGACGCGCTGGTCGATCACGCTGCGCAGCCTGTCCGAGCGCGGGCGCGGCGCTGTCGGTGGCTGAGCAGAAGCCAGGTGAGCTTCAGGGCCGTGCGAAGGTGCGCGCCAGCCCGTGGTATAGCTTCTCGCGACACACCAGGCTGCTCGCGCCGTCGGCGAGGAAGGCGGCGGCGAACATCGGCAGCATCAGCCCGCGGCTCGCGGTCGTCTCGGAGAGGATGATCACCGCGGTCAGCGGCGCGCGCACCACACCGGCGAAATAGCCGACCATACCGAGGATCACGATCGCCGAGGCGGGCTCGTCCGGGAAGAGCGGGCGCAGCAGGTTGCCCAGCCCGGCCCCCACCGCCAGCGACGGCGCGAAGATGCCGCCGGGCAGCCCCGCCACCGCGGTCGCCAGCGTCGCCAGGAACTTGGCGGGGCCGAACCACAAAGGCGCGTCGACCCCGACGATCATCGCGCGCGCCGCGTCATAGCCGGTGCCCCAGGTCAGCCCGGTGGCCACACCAAGGCCGCCGACCACCACGCCGCAGAGCGCCGCGAAGGCGACCGGGCGCTGCTTCGACCAGATCGTCAGGCGGCCGCGGCCGGTGGCGAGCGCGAGCATCAGCCGCGCGAACAGCCCGCCGCTCAGCCCGCCTGCGATCCCCGCGACCGGCACCGCCAGCAGCGCCGGGCCGAGCGTGAGATGCGCCCCGATCACGCCGAAATAGACGTAGTCGCCCTGCACCGACTGGGCGACCATGCCCGCAATCACGATCGCCGCGATCACCAGCAGCGTCACGCGCTGCTCATAGGCCGAGGCGAGCTCCTCGATCGCGAACAGCAGTCCGGCGAGCGGCGTGTTGAAGGCCGCCGCCACGCCCGCCGCGCCGCCCGCGATCAGCACCGCACCGCGCAGCGGCACGCGCAGCAGCCGGTGGCTCAGCCCCATCACCGCCGCGGCGATCTGCACCGTCGGCCCCTCCCGGCCCACCGAGGCACCGCCGAGCACCGCCGCGAGCGTCAGCGCCGCCTTGGCCGTGACGGTGCGCAGCGAGACGAGCGAGCCGGTGGCACGCTCCGGATCCTGCTGCGCGACGATCACCTGGGGAATACCCGAGCCGCGCGCGAGCGGCACCCAACGCCGCGTCACCCACACCAGCGCCGCGAACAGCAGTGGCGTGGTGAGCAGCGGCGCGTAGCGGTAGCGATGCGCATATTGCGCGAACAGCCCGCCCGCCGCGTCGGCAGCGAGCGCGAACAGGGTAGCGGCGACGCCGATCGCGACCGCGCCGGTGAGGATCGCCAGCCGCGTGCGGAAGCGTACCGAGCGCGGTCCCTGCGCGCGGAGCAGCGCGAGATAGCGCCGCGCGGTCCAGCGCCGCTGGCCGGCGGCGGAAGTGCGCGTGTCGGACATGCCCCGCTCCTACTGCACCGGGCCGAAAAGGCCAGCGCCGCGCCGTCAGCATGTTACGGCCTGTTAAGCCTATTGAGCGATAAGCGGATCATCGTGCGAGGCAGGTGGAGGTAACGTGGAGCAGGTGAGCGCAGGCGGCGATGACGTGTGGCTGGAGGCGGCGTCGTGGAGCGACAACCGCCGCGAGCTGCGCGTGCCGACCGCGCTAGAGGGCAGTCTGCGCCTGTTCCTGGGCGAGAGCGAGTCGGTCCAGGTGGTCGATGTCTCCAACCGCGGTTGCCGGCTGCGCGGCGTCACGCTCAAGGCGGCGCAGCGCGTGTGGCTGCGCATCGGCGGCCTTGAGACGCTGGTCGGCACGGTGGCCTGGTGCGACGACGGCGAGGCGGGCATCCGCTTCGAGCAGCGCCTGCCGCGTGCGGTGATCATGCTGCTGTCGGGCGGCGCGCGCGACGACGACGGCTACGAGGATATCTGAGGTGAGCGGCCCGGTCAGCAGCGACTCGACCAAGCACGAGCTTCAGCCGCGCGCCGAGCGCCATCGCGTGATGCTGGGCGCGCTGATCGAGCGTTTCGGCCACGGCGGCGCGACTCGCCATCGCGTGCGTGACCTGTCGACCACCGGCGTGCGGGTCGACCAGGCCGAGCGGCTGCAGCGCGGCGCGACCGTGCTGGTGACCGTGGGCTCGCTCGCCGCGGTGGGCGCGACGGTGATCTGGGTCGAACAGGGCGCCGCCGGACTCCGCTTCGCCCAGCCAATCGACCCCGACGATGCGCGGTCCAAGACCTTCGTCGCCAAGCCGAGCGCGCCGACCCGCCAGCGCGACGAACCGCTCGGCAAGGCCGGCTGGCTGGGCCATATCCGCGGCGCCTACGACCGCTGAGGCGGGAGGAGTGGGTGAAAAGGCGCTCCCGCGGGCGCAGGAGCTCGGTCTCGTACGATCAGGACGCTGAGCACCGCGGTCCCTGGCGGCGCAGGAGCGCGGCTCAGCTGATCGTCGTCGTCACGGCCGCCGGCGGCAGGACCAGACCAACGCGGCCAAGCTGCCGATCACCGCGGCCAGCGCAGTGATCAGCGGGGCGTCGAGCAGGATCATCGGGCACCTCCTTCCACGCGCTCAGCCATAACGCGGAGCGGCGATGTAGGACAGAACATATTAAGAACATTGTGCTTGCGACATGCTATGCAGCGTGAGTGCGATCGACGTCGATCGGGCGTCGGCGGACCCTCAGCACAGTAAACGCCGGACGGCGGGCGAGCACCAGGCTCGACCGGTGTCGATACTCGACGCCACCCCTCTTCATGCCGGCCTTATCCTGACATTCGCAGGTCCGCTCGCGCGGAGGGGTCGCCTCGCGGAGATCTGGATCCGGCCGCATGGCGTACACCGCAGCGCGAACGCCTCCGTCGAACCGTCATCTCGGCTCGACTCGCCATCCATGGCGCCGCGGGCGTCGCCGGCAATGCTCCCGCCGAGGAATGGACCCGGCTCAGCGCCACCATGACGACGGGCCGTGGCGCGATGTCGCCTTGGGGGGACACCATCCTCTCACGCAGCGAGGCTGCGTCCGATGACAAACCCTATACGCCTTCGGCGCGCTCCTCGGCCATGCGATGCTGCCCGCGCGCGCGCGCGGCGCTGCGGATGAGATGTTCGCTCATCTGCATCGCCACTTCGGCGCTGAGGTTGAACGAGCGGCCGCAACTCGATTCGATGATCACCATGCCGTCACGCGCGGCGACCAGCGGCACGCTGGTGCAGACTCTAGCGCTCACCCTGACCCTCCGGTTCGTCGCGGCACGTGGCGCCGCCCGCAGCGCACCAGCGTGCGCCATCGAAGTGTCACAAACCGGCCGGCCGATCCGCCGTTCCACGTCGCGTCGCACCCAGCTCACTGGTCGTCGCTGCCGCCCTGAACGATGAAGTCGGTGAAATAAGCCGCGTCGACATGGCCGGTATAGCCGTCGGCGGCGAGCTGGCGATTGACCGCGCCGGTGATCGCGCCGAGCAGCTGCTGCTTGCCCGCGTCGGTCATGTCGGCAGCCTCGCTGGCGTCGCCGAAAGCGAGGATCATCGCCGAGCGCAACGCCGGGTCGTCGCGCCGCAGCCCCTCGAGCACCTTCGGATCGCGCGTGCTCACCGACACGGCCGCCTGGAGCACCGCGTCGGTGTCCTTGATGTTGACCGTCAGCGGCGGGTCGAAGGCGTAGAATTGCACCGGCAGCACCGCCGGCACGGCGGGAGCCGCGTCCGCCCGCACGTCCGACTCGATCGCCGCGGCGCCGCCGTCATGCGACAGCACCACCCCGCCGGCCGCACCCAGCCCGATTACGAGCACCGCCGCCACCGGCACCAGCGCCAGCTTAGTTCCTCGCTTCATCCCGCGTCCATCCGCTGCCTCGCGGAGCATCGTAACGCCAGGTGATTACTGTCGCGCTAACTAGCACCGGCGGCTGCAACCGCTGGGCGGGCCGACTCGTTACGCGTGCGATGAGGCTCAAGGTCGCAAGCTACAACATTCGCAAGGCGATCGGCACCGACCGCCGCCGCAATCCCGAGCGGATCCTCCAGGTGTTGCGCGAGATCGACGCCGACGTGGTGGCGTTGCAGGAGGCCGACCGCCGCTTCGGCCAGCGCGCCGCGGTGCTCACCCCGCACCTGCTCGAGGAGCACAGCGACTGGCGCTCGGTCGGGCTCGGCATGCGCGCGACCAGTATGGGCTGGCACGGCAACGCCTTGCTGGTGCGCAAGTCGGCGACGATCCTCGACTGCCAGCAGCTCCACCTGCCCGCGCTCGAGCCACGCGGCGCGGTCAGCGTCGATCTCGACGTCGCGGGCGCGGCAGTGCGCGTGATCGGCATGCACCTCGATCTCTCGGGCCTATGGCGGCGCCGGCAGGCCGCGGCGATCCTGCAGCACGCCGCGCATCGCGCCCCCGGCCCCGCGACGGTGATGATGGGCGACCTCAACGAGTGGAGCCGCGCCTCGGGCTGCCTCAGCGACTTCGCGCGCGACTTCCACTTCGCCGAGACCGGACCGAGCTTCCACGCGCGTCGCCCGATCGCGCGGCTCGACCGCATCATGGTGTCGCGCGCGCTGCACGTCGCCGCCTGCGGCGTCCACCAGTCGCCCGCGGCGCGGGTCGCCTCGGACCACCTGCCGATCTGGGCGGAGATCGACGCCGCATGAGCCAGCCGGCGGTGCGCGAGAAGGAGCTGCGGCTCGCGCTCGTCTGCTACGGCGGAATCAGCCTGGCGGTGTACATGCACGGCATCGTCAAGGAGGTGTGGCACCTCGCCCGTGCCAGCAGGGCGGCGCGCGAGGACGCGCCCTGCGACGGCGCGAGCGCGCGAGTCTATCGCGCGCTGCTCGACGAGATCGAGGAGAGCGCGCATTGGCGCCTACGCGTGCTGCCCGATATCGTCGCGGGGGCGAGCGCGGGCGGGATCAACGGCGTGTTCCTGGCGCAGGCGATCGCGAGCGGCCAGTCGCTCGATCCGCTCACCGATCTGTGGCTCGACGGCGCCGACGTCGAGCGGCTGATCGACGCCGACGCCGCGCCCGCCTCGCGCTTCTCCAAGGTCTGGGCGCTGCCGCTCGCCTGGATGGCGGCGGGGCGCAGCGCCGACCAGCTCGAGGCGCTCGATGAGGCGACCCGCGACGAGGTGCGGGCCAAGCTGTCGCATTTCGTCCGCTCGCGCTGGTTCGAGCCGCCCTTCTCGGGCGAGGGCTTCACCGCGATGCTGCTCGACGCGTTCGAGGCGATGGCGGCAGCGCCGCGCGGGCCCCGTCTGCTGCCGCCGGGACAGCCGCTCGACCTGTTCGTCACCGTCACCGACTTCGGCGGCCACCCCGAGCGGCTCCAGCTCCACTCGCCGCCCGAGGTGATGGAGACCGAGCACCGGCTGGTGCTGCCGTTCAGCGACCATGGCGTCGCGCTCGACACGCTCGCCGCCGTGCCCGAGCTCGCCTTTGCCGCGCGCGCCACCTCGAGCTTCCCCGGTGCCTTCCCGCCCTTCACGGTGGCCGAGCTGGACCGCGTACTGCGCGCGCGGCGGCGGCGCTGGCCGGGGCGGCACGACTTCCTCGAGCGCGTGCTGCCGCGCCACGCCGCCGCGCGCGCCGCCGAGCGCGCGGTGCTGATCGACGGCTCGGTGCTCGCCAACGCGCCGTTCCGCCCCGCCATCGACGCGCTGCGCGAACGCCCGGCGAAGCGCGAGATCGACCGACGCTTCGTCTATGTCGACCCGTCGCCCGGTCACAAGCTCACGCTCGGCGGGAGCACCGCCGGACCGCCGGGTTTCTTCCAGACCATCCTCGGCGCGATCAGCGAACTGCCGCGCCAGCAGCCGATCCGCGACAATCTCGAGGCGCTCGCCGAGCGGTCGCGCCGGATCGAGCGGATGCGCGCGATCACCGAGGCGATCCGGCCGCAGGTCGACTCGGCCATCGAGGAACTGTTCGGACGCACCTTCTTCCTCGACCGTCCGACCCCGGCGCGGCTGGTGGCGTGGCGCCGCCGCGCGCAGGCGGCGGCGGCCGAGCGCGCTGGCTTCAGCTATGTCGGCTACGGCCAGCTCAAGGCCGCAGGCGTGGTCGAGTTCGTCGCCGCATTGCTCTACGCCGTCGGCGGCGCGCCCGGGGTGCAAAGGTGGAGCCGCACGCGCCAGCGGCTCGACGCCGCGCTCGCCGCGCGCGGGCTCGGCGCCGACGCGGTCTATGCCGGTGGCGCGAGCGACGCGATGGTCGCCTTCCTGCGCACCTTCGATCTCAACTTCCGGGTGCGCCGGCTGCGGCTGCTCGCGCGGCGGCTCGGCGAGCTCGAGCATGAGGCGAGCGCCGCGGCGCTTCAGCCGCTGCGCGACGCGATCTACGACTCGCTCACTGAATATCTCGCCGCCAAGCGCACCGACACGCACGCGGCGCTGCGGCGCGAGGTGCGCGCGCTGCGCGACGACGCCGGGCCGCTGCTCGACGCGTTCGGCGCCTCGCTCGATCTCACCGCGCGGGACGCCGCCACCGACGCGCGCATGGCCGCCGCGCTGTCCGCGGTGCCGCGCGAGATACGGCGGCCGATGCTGCTCAATTATCTCGGCTTCCCCTTCGTCGACGTGGCGACGCTGCCGCTGCTCCAGGGCGAGGGGCTCGACGAGTTCGACCCGGTCAAGGTCGACCGCATCTCGCCCGACGACGCCCGCTCGATCCGCTCGGGCGGCGCGACGGCGACGCTGAAGGGCATCCAGTTCAACAGTTTCGGCGCCTTCTTCAGTCGCGCCTATCGCGAGAACGACTATCTCTGGGGGCGGCTGCACGGCGCCGAGCGGATGATCGACATCACCGTCTCCACGCTGCCGCCGGCGACGCGGCTGCGCCCGGGCCGCGTCGCCGCGATCAAACGCGCCGCCTTCCGCGCCATCCTCGACGAGGAGGAGGCGCGGCTGACGCACTCGCCCGGGCTGGTCGCGGCGCTGCGGCGCGAGGTGGGGTGATCAGGTGAGCAGGGGTGGCGTGCGCCCCTCCGCCTCTTCGCGTCATCCCGGCGGAGGCGGGGATCGATGCACGCTGCCGCCGCGGTTCTTGCCGCAACGTCTGCGCGTCTGGATCCGCCTGCGCGGGGATGACGGAAGTTGGGGGAAAGGTGCTTCACCGAAGCGACGATGCGGGATCCATACGACGGGTACCCACGTAGCCTTCCGTGCCCCCTCCCCCTTTCGAGCCGTGCCAGTCCCATTCCGCGCCGCCGCGATGCGCCACCGCGCGCTGGTAAATTCGGGACGCGCCGCCTAGCGTGGCGCGATGCAATTCCTGAAGCTCTTGTTCTGGTGCCTGATGGCGTTCCTCGCCGCGGTGTTCACCTTCGGCAACTGGACCAACGTCTCGATCCAGCTGTTCGGCGGCCTGGTGGCGGAGGTGAACCTCCCGCTGCTGCTGCTCACCACCTTCCTGCTCGGCTTCGTGCCGACGCTCGTCTACCAGCAATGGCTGCGCTTCCGCCTGCGCCAGCGGCTCACCGCCGCGGAACGGTCGCTCGAGACCGAGCGCGCTCTGGCCGCCGCGCGCGCGAGCGAGCCGGCCGCGCCGGGCGCGCCGGGCGCGGGCGTCGTTGTTCCGGTCACTCCTCCGCCACCCGCCGCGATCCCCACCGCCGTGCCGCCGGGAGTCGCGTGATGAGCAGCCGCGTCTATGTCGCGCTCGACACGCCCGATCTCGCGCGCGCCCAGGCGCTCGCCGCCAGGGTCCGTCACCACGTCGGCGGGATCAAGCTCGGGCTCGAGTTCTTCTGCGCGAACGGCCCCGCCGGAGTGCGTGCGCTCGAGGAAGTCGGACTGCCGGTCTTCCTGGACCTCAAGCTCCACGACATCCCCAACACCGTCGCCAAGGCGGTACAGTCGCTCGCGCCGCTCGCCCCCGCAGTGCTGACCGTGCACGCCGCCGGCGGGCGCGCGATGCTGGAAGACGCCAAGGCGGCAGCGCACCCTGACACCAAGGTGGTCGCGGTAACGATGCTGACCAGCCTCGACGAGCGCGACCTCGCCAACATCGGCGTTGCGGGCAGCGCGCACGACCACGTGCTGCGTCTCGCCGCCTTGGCGCAGGAAGCGGGTCTGGACGGTGTCGTCTGCTCGGGCGCCGAGGTGCGCGCGGCCAAGGCGGCGTGGTCGGACGGCTTCTTCGTGGTGCCCGGCGTGCGCCCGGCGGACGGCGTGGTCGGCGACCAGAAGCGCGTGGTGACGCCGCGTCAGGCCGCCGACGCCGGCGCCTCGATCCTCGTGATCGGCCGCCCGATCACCCAGGCCGAGGACCCCGACGCGGCCGCGCGCGCGATCGCCGCGACGTTGTAGCCGTCTTCCGAGCGAGCGGTTCAGCGGCTATTTCCCGCGTGCCGCGCGAAAGCGGCGTGATCTGCCAAAGCAAGCGCGACGTGAAGACGATCAACACGCTCCGCCGCGCCGAGCTGGACG
The DNA here is from genome assembly GCF_029623345.1 of Sphingomonas phyllosphaerae. Lineage (GTDB taxonomy): Bacteria > Pseudomonadota > Alphaproteobacteria > Sphingomonadales > Sphingomonadaceae > Sphingomonas > Sphingomonas phyllosphaerae_C. The sequence continues at coordinate 370,701 of NZ_JAPYKH010000001.1, read as the reverse complement.
CACCTTTGCCCGGTCGGCTCGATACGATCCCGCGCTCGCGCCCGCATAGCCTGCCTCTGGCGCGACCCGGTCTCCGCGCCTAGATCGCTCCCCATGCCCGTCACTGCCAAGATCTGCGGCCTCTCGACACCCGCCACGCTCGACGCCGCGCTCGACGGTGGGGCAAGCCATGTCGGCTTCGTCTTCTTCCCGCCCTCGCCGCGCCACCTCGCGTTCGACCAGGCTGCCGCGCTCGCGGCGCGCGCCGGCGATCGCGCGCGCCGCGTCGGTGTCTTCGTCGACCCGACCGACTCGCTCGTCGCCGAGGCGGTCGTCGCGGCGCGGCTCGATGCGATACAGCTCCACAAGGTGACCCCCGCGCGCGCCGCCGCGCTGCGCCAGACCGCGGCCGTGGAGACCTGGGTCGCGCTCGCGGTGAGGACCGCGGCCGATCTCGCCGCCGCCCCTGCCTATGCCGGCGCCGCCGACCGGCTGCTCTACGACGCCAAGACCCCCGACGACGCGGCGCTGCCCGGCGGCATGGGCGTGCGCTTCGACTGGCGGCTGCTCGACGGCGCGCGCCATCCGCTGCCCTGGGCGCTCTCAGGCGGGCTCGACGCCGGCAATGTCGCGGAGGCGGCGGCGCAAACCGGCGCGCGCCTGGTCGACGTCTCCTCCGGCGTGGAGCGCGCGCCCGGCGTCAAGGACGTGGACAAGATCGCCGCCTTCCTGCAACGGGTCGCCCGACTATGACCGACACGCTCACCCCCGATCCCGCGGCGCGCGCCAACAGCCTGCGCCAGCAGCCCGACACGCGCGGCCATTTCGGCGATTACGGCGGCCGCTACGTCGCCGAGACGCTGATGCCGCTGATCCTCGAGCTCGACCGCGCCTATCGCTCGGCCAAGGAGGACCCGGCGTTCAAGGCGCAGTTCGACGACCTGCTCGAACATTATGTCGGCCGCCCCTCGCCGCTCTACTACGCCGAGCGGCTGACCGAGACGCTGCGCCAGAGCGCGGAGCCGGGCATGGGCGCGCAGGTATGGTTCAAGCGCGACGAGCTCAACCATACCGGCGCGCACAAGATCAACAATTGCATCGGCCAGATCCTACTCGCGATCCGCATGGGCAAGACGCGGATCATCGCCGAGACCGGCGCAGGCCAGCACGGCGTCGCCACCGCCACGGTGTGCGCGCGCTTCGGCCTGCCCTGCGTGATCTACATGGGCGCCAAGGACGTCGAGCGGCAGCAGCCCAACGTCTTCCGCATGAAGCTGCTCGGCGCCGAGGTGCGCGCGGTGGAGAGCGGCGCGCGTACGCTCAAGGACGCGATGAACGAGGCGCTGCGCGACTGGGTCGCCAACGTCCACGACACCTTCTACATCATCGGCACCGCCGCCGGCCCGCACCCCTATCCCGAGCTGGTGCGCGACTTCCAGAGCGTGATCGGGCGCGAGGCGCGCGCGCAGTTGCTCGACCGCACGGGGCGCCTGCCCGACCTGCTCGTCGCCGCGATCGGCGGCGGGTCGAACGCGATCGGCCTGTTCCATCCCTTCCTCGACGATGACGTCGCGATGCTCGGCGTCGAGGCGGCGGGCGAAGGGCTTGAGGCCAAGCATGCCGCCAGCCTCGCCGGCGGCTTCCCCGGCGTGCTCCACGGCAACAAGACCTATCTGCTCCAGGACGAGGACGGCCAGATCGCCGAGGCGCATTCGATCTCGGCCGGCCTCGACTATCCCGGCATCGGCCCCGAGCACGCCTGGCTCAAGGACATCGGCCGCGTCGAGTATACCGCGGTGACCGATCGCGAGGCGCTCGACGCCTTCCAGCTGCTGTGCCGCACCGAGGGCATCATCCCCGCGCTCGAGCCGTCGCATGCGATCGCCGCGGTGGCGCAGCGCGCCAAGCACATGCCGGCCGACCGCATCATCCTCGCCAATCTGTGCGGGCGCGGCGACAAGGACATCTTCACCGTCGCCGAGGCGCTGGGAGTGAGCATGTGACGCGGCTGTCCGACGCCTTCGCCAAGGGCCGTGCCGCGCTCGTGTGCTTCGTCACCGCGGGTGACCCCGACGCGGGCGCTACTCCCGCGATCCTCGACGCTTTGGTCGCGGGCGGCGCCGACGTGATCGAGCTGGGCATGCCCTTCACCGACCCGATGGCGGACGGGCCCGCGATCCAGGCGGCGAACATCCGATCGCTCGGCGCGGGCACGCGCACCGCCGACATCCTGCGGATCGCGACCGGCTTCCGCGCGCGCCACCCGCACGTGCCCCTCGTACTGATGGGCTATGCCAACCCGATGCTGCGCCGCGGCCCCGCGTGGTTCGCCGCCGCGGCGCGCGACGCCGGGGTGGACGGCGTGATCTGCGTCGACATTCCCGCCGAGGAGGACGAGGCGCTCGGCCCGGCGCTGCGCGACGCGGGCGTGGCGATGATCCGCCTCGCCACGCCGACGACGGTGGGCGAGCGGATCGGCGAGGTGCTCGCGGGCGCGGACGGCTTCCTTTATTATGTCTCGGTCGCGGGCATCACCGGCAAGCAGCAGGCGGTGCAGGCGTCGATCGAGGAAGCGGTGGCGCGGCTCAAGGCGGCGACCGACCTGCCCGTCGCGGTCGGCTTCGGCGTGCGCACCCCCGAACAGGCCGGCGCGATCGCGCGCGTCGCCGACGGCGTGGTGGTCGGCTCGGCGATCGTCGAGCTCGTCGCGCAGCACGGCGCGGCCGCGGCGGCGCCCGTCACCGCTTATGTCCAATCGCTCGCGGCGGCCGTGGCGGCCACCGCCGAGGCAAGAGAGATGACCGCATGAGCTGGCTCAGCAACGTCCGCAACGCGATCGGCGGGTTCGTGCCCGGCGCCAAGACGCAGGGCGCCGACACGCTCTGGCACAAGTGCAAGGGCTGCGGCACGATGGTGTTCAACAAGGAGCTGGAGGACAACCTGTTCGTCTGCCCGAACTGCGACCATCACGAGCGCATCGGGCCGAAGCAGCGCTTCGCCTATCTGCTCGACGAGGGCAGCGCCGAGCCGCTGGCGCCGCCGCGCGCCGCCGAGGACCCGCTCAAGTTCCGCGACTCGAAGCGCTACGCCGACCGGCTCAAGGCGGCGCGCGTCAGCACCGGCGAGCAGGACGCCTTCGTCAACGCGCGCGGCACGATCCACGGCCAGCGCGTCGTGATCGGCGTGCAGGACTTCGCCTTCATGGGCGGCTCGATGGGCCAAGCCGTCGGCGAGGCGTTCGTCCAGGGTGTCGAGACCGCGATCAAGGACCGCGCGCCGTTCATCGTCTTCACCGCGAGCGGCGGGGCGCGCATGCAGGAGGGCATCCTCAGCCTGATGCAGATGCCGCGCAGCACCGTGGCGATCCAGCTGCTTCACGACGCCGGCCTGCCCTATATCGTCGTGCTGACCGACCCGACCTCGGGCGGGGTGATGGCGGCCTATGCGATGCTGGGCGACGTCCAGATCGCGGAACCCAAGGCGACGCTCGCCTTCACCGGGCGCCGCGTGATCGAGAACACGATCCGTGAGAAGCTGCCCGAGGACTTCCAGACCAGCGAATATTATCTGGAGCACGGGCTGATCGACATGGTGGTCCACCGCCGCGAGCTGCGCGACCGGCTCGCCACCGTGATCGGCTATCTCTGCGGCGAGCGCCGCGCCGCCTGAGGCGACGCGCCCCGCCCGATGGCCGACCACGCCGTCTCCGCCGACCCGCGCGTCCAGGCGCAGCTCGACCGGCTGTGGGCGCTCTCGCCCGGCGCCGACGTGCTCGGGCTCGAGCGGATCACGCGGCTGCTCGCGCGGCTGGGCGACCCGCAGCGTCACCTGCCGCCGGTGTTCCATGTCGCGGGCACCAACGGCAAGGGCTCGACCTGCGCCTATCTGCGCGCCGCGCTGGAGGCGGCGGGGTATCGCGTCCACGCCTACACCAGCCCGCACCTCGTCCGCTTCAACGAGCGCATCCGGCTCGCCGGCCGGCTGATCGAGGACGACGCGGTCGCCGCGCTGCTGGCGGAGGTGCTCGACCAGGCGGGCGACCTCGGCGCGAGCTTCTTCGAGGTGACCACCGCCGCCGCCTTCCTCGCCTTCGCGCGCACCCCGGCGGACGGCTGCGTGATCGAGGTCGGGCTCGGCGGCCGACTCGACGCCACCAACGTGCTGCCCGCGCCGCTCGTCTGCGGGATCGCCGCGCTGGGGATCGACCACCAGGCCTTTCTCGGCGACACGCTCGCGCAGATCGCGGCGGAGAAAGCGGGGATCGCCAAGCCAGGCACGCCGCTGGTGACGATGCGTTACCCGCCCGAGGCGGCCGCGCCCGTGGCGCGCGCCGCCGCCGCCGCGGGGGCGCCCCTGCTCGTCGAGGGTGAGGCGTGGTGGCATCGCGTGACCGACTCCGCCGTCGAGCTCAGCGATCGACGCGGCACCGTCACCCTCCCCCTTCCCGCGCTCCCCGGCGCGCACCAGGCGCACAATCTCGCGCTAGCCGCGGCGATGCTGCGCGCGCAGGACCGGCTCGGGCTCGACGAGGCGGCGCTCGCCGCGGCGGCGCGTGGGGCGCGCTGGCCCGCGCGGCTGCAGCGCCTCGCCGCCGGGCGGCTCACCGCGCCGCTCGGCGCCACCCCGGTGTGGCTCGACGGCGGCCACAATGAGTCGGCGGGGCGCGCGCTCGGCGCCGCGCTCGACCGGGTCGCCGGCGCGGGCGAGGCGCGCTCGCTCGCGGTGGTGCTCGGCATGCTCGCCAACAAAGACCCGCGCGGGCTGCTCGCGCCGATCGCGCACCGCGTCGGGCTGTTCGTCGCACTGCCCGTGCCGGGCCACGCGCACCATGACCCGACCGATCTCGCCGCCCTCGCGCGCGAGATGGGCGTCCCCGCCGCGGCGACCGCTGGATCGATCACCGAGGCGGTCGCCGCCGTGGCGAACGCCGTCGCTGCGCCCGCCGCGGTGCTGGTGCTCGGCTCGCTCTATCTCGCCGGTGAGGTGTTGAGCGCGAACGACGAGCTGCCCGACTGACTCGCAAGTTTGCGATTGACTATCAATAGCGCGTGAACGACCCTGCGGGCCGAACGAGGAGTCGCCCGTATGTCCGAGTTGTCCGCCGCCGCCACCCTCCAGGCCCTGCCCTATGCCTTGCCCGAGTGCGGCAACGCCCGCGTCATTCTGTTCGCGATGCGCCGGATGGGCGCGCACGGTCTCGCCGACGCGCGCGCCGCGCACGCGCTGTTCACCGCCTTCGGCGAGGCGTTCCGGCGCCCGCTCACGCTGATCCGCGCGCTGATGGCGGACATGGCGGCCAATGCCGCCGCGCCGATCGCGATCGCGCCATGCTGCTGCGCGCGCATGACTCCCTCGGAGCAGGTGCTGCTGTCGATCCTGGCGCGCGTCGAGACGCGGGTGGAGAGCGCGCGGCTGCTGCTGCAGGACCTGCTCGGCCAGCGTCACGTCGACGGCGTGCTCGCCAGCGCCGCCGCGGTCGCCGCGGCCTTCGCCGACGAGGGGCGGCCGGTGTCGCTGTGAGGGCGCGGGCGAACGCAGGGAGAGAGGCTCAGGCGGCCGCCGCTCCATCCGGCATCCTATCGCCCTCTAACCGTCATTCCCGCGGAGGCGGGGATCCAGAAACGCTGACGCCTGCGGTTGAGCCGCGACGGCCGCGGTTCTGAATCCCTGCCTGCGCAGGGATGACGTATCAGAGGAGAAAGGAACGCGCCCCCTACCCGCTCCGCCCGTCGCGCGCGTCGCCCGGCCCCTCGGTGCCGGCGCTGCCGACCGAGCGGTCGATGAGCCCCGAGCGCCCCATCCAGAAGAACAGCAGCACCCCGGGCAGCGCGGCCGCGACTGTCAGCCAGTAGAAGCCGACGTAGCCGAACCGCTCCACCAGCGCGCCCGCGGTGGTGCCGGTGACGACCCGCCCGACGATGCTCGAGGCGGCCGAGATCAGCGCATATTGCGCGGCGGTGAAGCGCAGGTCGCACAGCGCCGAGAAATAGGCGACCACGGTGACCCCGCCGATCCCCGAGGCGACGTTCTCGAACAGGATCGCGCCTGCGAGGCCGACGTTGCTGTGCCCCGCCGCGGCGAGCAGCGCGAAGCTGACGTTGGACACCGCCATCAGCACGAGGCTGAGCAGCACCGAGCGCTTCATGCCGAGCCGCGCGTACAGCCAGCCGCCGATGAAGATGCCGACGAGAAAGGCCCAGAAGCCGACGCCCACGTCGTACAAGGCGATCTCGTCGTTGCTGAAGCCGAGCGAGTCGAGCATCAGGCGCAGCACCAGCGAGCCGAGCGTGTCGCCGATCTTGTGGATCAGGATGAACAGCAGGATCACGGCCGCCCCCGGCCGCTGGAAGAATTCGGTGAACGGCTGCCACGTCGCCGCGAGCGCCTCCCCGATGCCGCGCCGGCGGACGGGGTCGCGGTGGCGTCGCGGCTCGCCCACCACCAGCGCCGCCAGCATCGCGGGCAGCGCCAGCGTCGCGCAGGCGCAATAGGCCGCGGCCCAGCCGTAGCGCGCGGCGATGATCAGCGCGAGCGAGGCCGCGCCGGCCGAGCCGATGCGCCAGCCATATTGGCTCATCCCCGACCCGACGCCGAGCTGGCGCGGCTCGAGTATCTCGATGCGATAGGCGTCGATGACGATATCATAGGTAGCGCCCGCGACACCGACGAGCACCGCGGCGACCGCGGTCGCGGCGATGCTCGCCCGCGGATCGGCGAAGGCAAGATGCACCACCGCGGCGATCACCAGCGTGCCCGCGAACAGCAGCCACGAAACTCGCTGGCCCAGCCGCCCGATCACCGGCAGCCGCACGCCATCGACCACCCAGGCCCACAGGAACTTGAGATTATAGGCGAGGAAGGCGAGGCTGAAAGCGGTGACGGTCTTCTTGTCGATTCCGTCCTGCGCCAGCCGCGTCGTCAGCGTGGCGGCGATCATGGCATAGGGGAAGCCCGAGGACACGCCGAGCGCGAAGGCGGCGAGCGGCCCCCGCTCGACATAGGGCCTGATCCCGTCCCGCCAGGTCGTGCCGTCCGCGCGCGTCGCCATCAACTCGATCCGCTCCGTCCTCTGCCCCGCCGCGGCGCGCGCCGGACAGCGAGCGCTAGACCATCGCCGCCGCGAGCGGAAGGCGCGGTACGTGCGGGCTTGCGGCAGGGCGGTGCGGGTAGTGGACGGGGCGGAGGCGACGCATGAGCTTGAGCGCACGCGAAGGCGCGATCAGGTCTGTCGCGCGGAGGCGCGGAGGAAAGATGTCGCCGCCGCGCGCGCAGCGGCTCTCATCAACGCGCATCATTCGGGTGCGCGCCGCGGCTTGAAGGCGCCCTCCGCCTCTCCGCACGAACAATCCTTCTCCTTGGCGTCCTCGCATCTTCGCGTCGCCGCATCACTAATTGGTACGTCCGGACCGCCATGGCCCGGCACGCAGTCTCGCGACGGCCAGAAGCGGTCGCGCTGTCCTACACCTGCGTAGTCGTGGCAAAGCGGACGCATGCCGTCTTCCGCCACCGATCATGCGGTCGCATCGACCCGGGCGACCCCGACCTCGCTCCAACATGACTCAACATTCGCTCAGCGCGAGCATCGCGCCTCAATCCTCCCTCAAGGCCAGAGGCATGAGGAAAGGCTCACGAATACTGCACCTTATAAGCAGGATCTCACCGAGAGTCTCCGCTCCAAGCCAATGTTGAGTCCCGCACCAGAACCGCGCCAGCGACTCAACATTCGCAACATTCGCGCGGGTTCAGGCGGTCGCCGCGCCGCCGGTGTGGAACAGCTGGAAACCCCCGGGCAGCCGACGCGGCGGTTTGCCGGCGACGCTCTGCTCGATCGCCACGATCGCGCCGAGCAGGTCTCGCTGCGCATAGGGTTTGGCGAGGAAGCCGCTCGCCAGGGTGGCGGCGTCGTCAGGGCAGTCGCCGGTGACGAACAGCACCGCCACGCCACGCGCGCGCGCCACCCGCGCCACCTCGACGCCGCTACCGTCGGCGAGCGTCACGTCGACCAGCACCAGGTCGATCGGCGTCTCGGCGGCGAGCACCGCCAGCGCGTCGGCGACGCGGTCGACCGTCGCGACGATGCTATAGCCCTGGTCGGTGAGCAGATGCTCGGCGTCGAACGCCACCAGCGGTTCGTCCTCGACCAGGAGCAGCCGCTCGAGAACCCGCTGTTTGCGCCCGAAGACCATATGCCCTCCCCATGGTTACGCGGGCTCAACGCGCGGGCGGGCGCGCGGGTGCAAATAAATGCCGCTAAGTGCGCGACGATCGGCTAAGCGGCCGCGATGGTCGATCCCCATCCCGAACAGCGCGCGGCGGGACGCGCCGAGCACCGTATCGCCAAGCTGCTCGCACGCGCCGGCGTCGCGTCGCGGCGCGAGATCGAGCGGATGATCGCCGAGGGACGCGTGGCGCGCGACGGTGTCGTGCTCGACACCCCCGCGACGCTGCTCGCCTCGCTCGACGGCGTCACCGTCGACGGCGAGCCCGTGGCGGCGCCCGCACCGGCGCGGCTGTTCCTGTTCCACAAGCCCGCCGGCGTGCTGACCACCGAGCGCGACTTCAGCGGCCGGCCGACGATCTACGACCGCCTGCCCAAGGACCTGCCGCGCGTGGTGCCGGTGGGGCGGCTCGACCTCAACACCGAGGGATTGCTACTGCTCACCACCGACGGCGAGTTCAAGCGCGAGCTCGAGCTCCCCGCCACCGGCGTCGAGCGCAGCTATCGCGCGCGCGCTTATGGCGCGGTGACCCAGGCGCAGCTCGAGGAATTGATCCACGGCGTCGAGGTCGAGGGCGTGCGCTACGGCGCGATCGACGCCAATCTCGAGCGCCGCACCGGCGCCAACGTGTGGATCGAGATGACGCTGCGCGAGGGCAAGAATCGCGAGGTGCGGCGCGTGCTCGAGCATCTCGGACTGCGCGTCGGGCGGCTGATCCGGACGCGCTACGGCCCGTTCGTGCTCGGCGACCTGCCGGTGGGCGGGGTGGGCGAGGTGCGCGCCGCCGATCTCACCGGGTTCCGCCAGACGTTGCGCTCGCCGGCGGCGACGCGGCTGCCGACCGAGCCAGTGACGGTACGCGACCAGCGTGCCGGACGCGGCGCTGGGATGCGGCCGTCAGGCGGCACGGGCGACGCGCGAGCAGCGCGGCCGGCGGGAGGAACGAGCGAGCGGTACGGCGCCGGTAGGCCGGTGCGACCGGCCGCAGGCGCGAGTGCGCGCGCGAGTGCCCCGCGTGGCGTTCGAACGGAAGCGCCGAGCGCGGCGCTCGCGGCGCGCGCCCCTGCCGGAACAGGTCGGCGCGCGCGCGTGGTCGACAGCACCGCCGCGGCCGAGCGCCCGACCCGTCCCGCCGACGACCAGCGCGCGCGCCGCACCACGCCGCACACCGGCGCACCGGCCGAGCGCCCCCGCGTCGCCGAGGACAAGCGCACCGGTCGCGCGCCGTCGCGCGCTGGAGCGTCGGTCGAGCGCCCCTTCCGTCCTGACGATGACGCGCGCACCCGCCGCAGCCCGCCGCGTGCCGACGACGATCAGCGCGCCCGTCGCGCCGCGCCGCGCGCCGGCGCGTCGTCGCCGCGCGCGCCGGGCGACGCCGACGCCACCCCGCCGACCCGCCCCGAGCGGCCCAAGCGCCAGCCCGGCTGGGCCAAGCCCAAGCCGCGCTCGGGGCCGCCGCGCAAGGGGCGCCGATGAGGATCGTCGCCGGCAGCTGGCGCGGCCGCGCGCTCATCACGCCCGCGGGCGAGACGACGCGACCCACCGCCGACCGCACGCGCGAGGCGCTGTTCTCGATGCTGCTCAGCCGCGTCGGCAGCTTCGAGGGACTCGCGGTGGCGGATCTCTTCGCCGGCTCGGGCGCGCTTGGGCTGGAGGCGCTGTCGCGCGGCGCGCGCTCCTGCTTGTTCGTCGAGCAGGACAAGGCCGCGCTCGACTCGCTGCGCGCCAACGTGGCCAAGCTGGGTGCGACCGGTGCGGACGTGCGCGCGGGCTCGGTGCTCGCGCTCGGCCCCGCGACCGCGCCGTTCGACCTCGTGATGATGGACCCGCCCTATGGCACCGGCGCAGGCGCGGTGGCGGCGGACAAGCTCGCGCGGCTCGGCTGGATCGGCCCCGCCACCTGGGTCACGGTCGAGACCGCGCGCGGCGAGGCGGTCACGGCGACGGGGTTTGAGACGATCGTGGAGCGAGTCTATGGGCGCGCTCAGGTCACGCTACTGCGGCTCGCCTGAGCGCGCGTCACGGCCCCTCGACCGGCACCGCGTCGACGTGGCGCGCCGGGCGCATGACCAGCAGCGCGACGAGACTCAGCAGCGACATGGCGGCGAGATAGACGCCGACCGGAACGAGTCCGCCGCGCTGCGCCAGCGTCTGCGCCGCGATCGGGGTGAGCCCGCCGCCGATGATGCCGGCCATGTTGAAGGCGAGGCTCACCCCGGTGTAGCGCACCCGAGCGGGGAACAACCCGGGCAGCCAGGCGCCGAGCGGGCCATAGACGAAGCCCATGACGAACAAGGCGAAAGCGAGCGTCGCAAAGACCGCGAGCGGCGCGCCCGAGCCGAGCCCGGGCACCAGCGCGAAGCCGGCGACCACCGCACCGACGCAGCCCCAGCGCAGCACATGCGCGGGCGAGCGCCGGTCGCTCCACTCACCCGACAGGGCGATCCCGAGCGCCATGAACAGGATCGCGCCGAGCTGGAGCGCGAGGAACAGCTGCCGGTCGAACCCGCGCGTTACCGCGAAGCCGAGCGCGAAGGCGGTCGCGACATAATAGACCGCGAAACACGCCACCGCCCCCAACGTCCCGCCCAGCGCGGCGCGCCAATGGTGGCGCAGCAGCTCGCCGATCGGCACCGCGGGCGGCGGCCCTTCCTCGATCATGGCGGCGAAGGCGGGCGTTTCCGCGATCGTCAGCCGCACCCACAGCCCCAGCGCGATCAGCACCGAGGAGAGCAGGAACGGCAGCCGCCAGCCCCAGGCCATGAAGGCGTCGCGATCCATCGTCGCGCCGAGCAGCAGGAACAGCCCGTTGGCCGCGATGAAGCCGACCGGCGCACCGAGCTGCGGGACCATGCCATAGCGACCGCGACGGTGCGGCGGCGCGTTCTCCACGGCGAGCAGCGCCGCCCCACCCCACTCGCCGCCCAGTCCGAAGCCCTGCCCGAAGCGCAGCAAGCACAACAGCAGCGGCGCGATATAGCCCGCCTGCGCGAAGGTCGGCAGGAAGGCGATCGCCATGGTCGAGCCGCCCATCAGCAGCAGACTCGCGATCAGCGTCGACTTGCGTCCCACGCGGTCGCCGAAGTGACCGAAGGCCCAGGCGCCGATCGGCCGCGCGAAGAAGGCGACAGCCAAGCTGCCGTAAGCGGCCAGCAGCTCCACCGCGGGGTCGCCGGTCGGGAAGAACAAGGGCCCGAACACCAGCGAGGCGGCGGTGGCGTAGATGTAGAAGTCGTAGAATTCGACCGATGTCCCGACCAGGCTGGCGAGCAGGATACGGCGGTGCGAGGCGCCAGGGTGCGGGGCGGTCGGGAGCGGGGACGCTGACATGACCACGGTCATCGAGCGGCCGTCGGCCCCGGGTCAACCGGGAAAAGTTTGCCGCATGGTCACGAAAGGCTCTGCGACCGACACACAGCAGCAACGTTGCGTGGCTATAACGCGGATGACGGCGCCGCTCCCCCTGTGTGGCGCCGTGATGGTCGGACACTCCCCCTCGTCCGATCCTTCCCTGGACTACGGGGCGGCTCGCGAGGGCCGCCCCGGCTTTTCCGACAGCGCGGGAACGCGAATGCAGCGCGACTAGCAAGTCGCCCGCTGCAGCGTCACGACAGCCCGGCGGTCCGCACCAGGGCGCGCAGTAGCCAGAACAGCGCGCCCGACAGCGCCATCGCGACCGGCAGCGTCAGCAGCCAGGCCGCGGCGAGCTGCAGCAGCGTGCGGCGCTGCAGCCCCTGCCCGCTCGCCACAGAGGCGCCCGCCACGCCCGAGGAGAGGATATGCGTCGTCGACACCGGCAGCCCGAAACGGTCCGCCGCCAGGATCGTGGCCGCAGCGACCAGCTCGGCCGAGGCGCCCATGCCATAGGTCATGTGCTGCTTGCCGATCTTTTCGCCGACCGTGACGACGATCCGCTTCCAGCCGATCATCGTGCCGAGCCCGAGCGCCAGCGCGACGGCCACCTTGACCCACAAGGGAATGAACCGCGTGCCGCGCTCCAGTCGCTTCTGATAATCGGCGAGCGCGTCCTTCTCCACGTCGCTCAGCCGCGACGTCTTATCGGCGACGATCATCCGCGTCGCGTCGAGCACCAGGTACATGTCGTTGCGCACGTTGGGCGCGGCCTGCGCCGGAACGTTGCTGAGCGCCCCGTAACCGCCGACGCGCTGCGATAGGTCACGCGACACTGCCACCACCGCGCCATAGGCCTGGGGCGACACCGCGCGGCGTTGCTCCAGCGCATCCTTGAGCAGCGGTCGCGCGCGCTCGAGCGGCACCGCGGCGGCGCCGTGCCGGGTCAGCGTTCCGCTCGCGTCGCTGGCGCTGGCAAGGAAGGCGGGCGTCTCGCTCGCGGGCAAGGTGCGATTGAGCGCGTAGGCGGTCGGCGCGCAGCCGATCAGGATAAGCATGATCAGCCCCATGCCCTTCTGCCCGTCGTTCGAGCCGTGGCTGAACGACACCGCGGTGCAGGTGAACACGAGCAGCGCGCGGATGCCGAGCGGCGGCGGCGTGCCACCCTCGGGCGCCCGCATCAGCTCGGGCGAGCGTGCGACGCGGCGCAGTACCAGCAGCAGCAGCGCCGCGGCCGAGAAGCCGATCAGCGGCGCCATCCAGAGGCCCGTCAGCACCCTCGTAGCCTGGCTCCAGTCGACCCCGGCGGTGCCGCCCGCGCCCGACGTGAGCAGCTGGTTGGCGAGCCCGACGCCCAACACCGACCCGATCAGCGTGTGGCTCGAGCTGTTGGGCAAGCCGACGTACCAAGTCGCGAGATTCCAGATCACCGCGGCGAGCAGCAGCGCGAAGATCATCGCGAAACCCGCGCCCGAGCCGACGTTGAGGATCAGGTCGACCGGCAACAGCGTAATTATCGAATAAGCCACCGCCCCCGACGACAGAAGCACGCCGAGAAAATTGAAAAAGCCGGACCACACCACCGCCAGATTGGCCGGCAACGAGTTGGTGTAGATCACCGTCGCGACGGCATTGGCGGTGTCATGGAAACCGTTGACGAACTCAAATCCCAGCGCGATCAACAGGGCGAGGCCGAGGAACAGGAACACGCCCACGGCGAGCTGCTCGCCGACCTGCTGCGTGTCGATGACGATGCTGATTCCGGCGTAGAGGAGCCCTGCTGCGGCAAGCAGCAGGAACAGGAGGCGCGCGCCGGGATGAACCGGCGCGTCAAATCGTCGCGCAGCAGCAAGCGACGGCGGCGACTCGCTGGCCGCGAGGACGGTGGTTGCCATGGTGGCACCGCCTTCCTCCTCCAACGTGACACTTTAATGACGATTAATGTCCCATGATGAGGCAGTAGCGGCAGGTCGGCGGCCAGCCGATCGCATGCCCTCGGCAAAGGTAATTCCTCACGCTCAGCCGACGACCAGCGCTTACCGCCATCATGCGTCAGTCCAGCCCGGGATAGGTCGCGAACGCGGGTAGATCCGACATCGCCGCGGTCCAAGGCAGCCGCTCGTTGACCATGATCTGCGCGCTGCGGAAACGGCGCCGGGTCGTCGAGCGTTCCCGACTGAACGTCGACCAGACCGGGCAGCGCGCTTGCGTTGCGATAGAACAGCCCGGTACCGCAGCGCCCGCAGAACTGGCGTTCGCCGTGCTCCGACGATTGATACGTCACCGGCTCGCCGGTCATGCTGACGTGATCCTCGCGAAAGGCGATCCAGCCCGGCACCGGCGCGCCCGACCAGCCGCGGCAGTCGGTGCAGTGGCATAGAGCGTGGTGCTCGGGCGCCCCCTCCGCCTCGTAGCGGATTGCGCCGCAGTGGCATCCTCCCGCAATCGTCGTCTGCTCCGCCATCTCGCTCTCCCCCGACTCGACCGATGTTGCCAGTATGTTCCTACGAGATCATGTATCTTGCAAGCGGCGTGCTTGCTCCGCGGCGCGACGTTCCCTACCTGTTCGGGGGTGACCGAGCCAGCCAACACCCTCCAGGATCCGCCCTATCTCGCCGGGCTCAACCCGCCGCAGCGCGACGCGGTGCTCACCACCGACGGGCCGGTGCTCGTGCTCGCCGGCGCGGGCACCGGGAAGACCGCGGCGCTCACCGCGCGGCTGGCGCACCTCCTGTGGACGCGCAAGGCCTACCCGTCCGAGATCCTCAGTGTCACCTTCACCAACAAGGCCGCGCGGGAGATGCGTGACCGTGTCGGGCGCCTTGTCGGCGACGCGGTAGAGGGCATGCCGTGGCTCGGCACCTTCCACGCGATCGGCGCCAAGATGCTGCGCCGGCACGCCGAACTGGTCGGGCTGCAGAGCAATTTCACGATCCTCGACACCGACGACCAGCTTCGCCTGCTCAAGCAGCTGATCCTGGCCGCCGACATCGACGAGAAGCGCTTTCCCGCGCGCAGCCTCGCCGGGCTGATCGACGAGTGGAAGAACAAGGGGCTCGTCCCGTCCGAGATCGACGCAGGCGAGAGCGAGCGCTACGGCAACGGCCGCGGCGGCGAGCTTTACCAGCAGTACCAGGACCGGCTGCGCGCGGTGAACGCTTGCGACTTCGGTGACCTGCTGCTCCACGTGCTGACGATCCTGAAGCGCGAGCGCACGGTACTGGAACAGTATCAGCAGCGATTCCGCTACATCATGGTGGACGAATATCAGGACACCAACTCGGTCCAGTACCTCTGGCTGCGGCTGCTCGCGCAGGAGCGTCGCAACATCTGCTGCGTCGGCGACGACGACCAGTCGATCTACTCGTGGCGCGGCGCGCAGGTGGAGAACATCCTCAAGTTCGAGAAGGACTTCCCCGGCGCCAAGGTAATCCGGCTCGAGCAGAACTACCGCTCCACCCCGCATATCCTCGCGGCCGCCTCGGGCGTGATCGCCAACAACGGCGGGCGGCTCGGCAAGGAACTCTGGACCGAGCTCGACGCGGGCGAGAAGGTGCGCGTGCTCGGCGTGTGGGACGGCCCCGAGGAGGCGCGCCGCGTCGGCGAGGAGATCGAGACGGCGCAGCGCGACGGCACCTGCCTCGACCATGTCGCCATCCTCGTGCGCGCGCAGCACCAGACGCGCGAATTCGAGGATCGCTTCATCGCGATCGGCCTGCCCTATCGCATCGTCGGCGGCTTCCGCTTCTACGAGCGCGCCGAGATCCGCGACGCGCTCGCCTATCTGCGCGTCGTCCACCAGCCCGCCGACGACCTCGCCTTCGAGCGGATCGTCAACACGCCCAAGCGCGGCCTCGGCGACAAGGCGATTGCCAAGCTCCACCAGCTCGCGCGTGCCGAGCGGCTGCCGCTGTCGATCGCTGCGGCGCGCATCCTCGACAGCGACGAGCTCACCCCGCAGGCGCGCAAGGCGCTCGGCCGCTTCGTCGGCGATATCGCGCGCTGGCGCGACATGGCCAATGACCTGCCCCACGCCGAGCTGGCGCGCCAGATCCTCGACGAGAGCGGCTACACCGCGATGTGGCAGGCCGAGAAGTCGGCCGAGGCGGCGGGGCGGCTCGAGAACCTCACCGAGCTGGTGCGGGCCATGGAGGAATATGAGAGCCTGACCGCTTTCCTCGAGCACGTCAGCCTGGTCATGGACAATGAGGCGACGCGCGAGGATCCCAAGGTGACGATCATGACGATCCACGCCGCCAAGGGGCTCGAGTTCGACACCGTCTTTCTCGCCGGCTGGGAAGAAGGGCTGTTCCCGTCGCAGCGCGCGCTCGACGAGGGCGGCACGCGCAGTCTCGAGGAGGAGCGTCGCCTCGCTTATGTCGCGATCACGCGCGCGCGCCGCCGCGCCACCATCCTCCATGCCGCCAACCGGCGCATCTACGGGCAGTGGACCAGCTCGCTGCCGTCGCGCTTCGTCGGCGAGCTGCCCGACGCGCATGTCGATAGCGAGACGAGCATGTCGGGTGGCGAGAGCCTGTGGCGCGCCAATTGGAGCGAGCGCGCCGATCCCTTCGCCGACGTCGCACGCGGCACCGGGCGCGGTCCGGGCTGGCAGCGCGCGGCGGGGACGCTCGGCGCACAGGGCGGCGCGCCCGGCGGCACCAAGCCGGGGGGCGAGTGGACCAGCCGCACCTTCTCGCGCGAGCCGGTCCGCGTGGTGGAGAGCCGCGCCTCGGCGGTCAGCATAGGCAACAAGGGCCGCGGCGACCTGGCGGTCGGGCAGCGCGTGTTCCACCAGAAGTTCGGTTATGGCGCGATCGCCGAGATCGAGGGCAACAAGCTCGAGATCGATTTCGAGCAGGCCGGGCGCAAGCGCGTGATGGACAGTTTCGTCAGCGCCGGCTGAGACTTTCGCGCCGCCTCCGGGTTGTCGGCGGCGGAGGTGTGCGATGTCTGAGACCGCCGAGAAGACCGATCCCGATCTTTGGGAGAAGGTCAAAGACGAGATCATCGCCGGCGTCAAAGGCGGCAAGAAGGGGCAATGGTCCGCGCGCAAAGCGCAGATGGCGGTTGCCGAATATAAGAAGCGTGGCGGCGGCTATAGGGGCGGCAAGGACGAGGACAATCTGCTGCATCAGTGGAGCGAGGAGGACTGGGGCACCAAGTCTGGCGCGAAGAGCGAGGAGAGTGGCGAGCGTTATCTGCCGAAGAACGCGCGCGAGGCACTCTCCGACGAGGATTATGCGCGCACCAGCGCGAAGAAACGCGCGGACACGCGAAGGGGCAAGCAATTCTCCGCTCAGCCCGACGATGTGGCGGAGAAGACGCGGCCGTACCGCGACCATCGCTCCAAGGCCGACCTCTACGCCGAGGCGAAGAAGCGCGACATTCCCGGTCGCTCGACGATGAGCAAGGACGAGCTGGCGAAGGCGCTCGCGAGCTGATGTTGTAGGATCATCGACAAGCTTTGTGACCCGGCGCAGGCCAGGGCACACCGTTCCTATTCGCGCAGCTCCACCGCACCGCTTCCCCACAGCGCCCACCAGATGATGGCGGGCTGGAGCAGCAACCGCGGCACATGGTACCAGATCGGCAAGCCCGTATCACTGCCGAGATCGAGCATCGCGTGGTAGATGTTGGCGGGCCACACGCACAGCGCGTACGCCGCCAGCCCCCATCCCGCGAAGCGCCGTGTGGCGCGCGGCAGCAGCATCGCGGCGCCGGCGAGCTCGATCACGCCGGTGACCGCCACCACCGCCACCGGCAGCGGGATCGCGGGCGGGACGATCGCCGCCATCGCGTCGGTGAAAACGAAATGCGCGATCCCGCCCAGCGCATAGAACAGCGCGAGCGCCCACCGACCCCAGCGCCGCGCGTCACTCTCGCGCTGGCGCTTGAAGCCGTAGGAAGCGTAGCGATCGACCGGCAAGCCGGTCAGTCCTCCACGGCCAGCAGCGTCACGCCCTCGTATTTGTCGTTCCCTGGCACGAACAACTCGCTCGGCTTGAAGCGTCGCGGCGTGATGCGCAGCCCCGTCAGTCCGGCTAGCTTGAACGCGCCGATCTTGGCCTCCTTGGGCGGCTGACCGTCGCGCTCGAGTGTCAGCGCATCGAGATAGATCTCGCCGTGTTTGGTGTAGAGGACGTGCGGCGCCAGCGTCACCTCGCCGCGGTTGTAGGTCGCGGCGATCGCCTGCTGCTTGACGATCGCCTCGAAAACGATCGGGACGGTGTCGGGAACGGCACTTGGCTTGTTCATCGTCTGAGCATTCATCACGCTGCCCCTAGCCGATCGCGCTGCGTTGCAGCAAGAACCCTCGCGCGATCGGCTACGTTCCAATTGTAGCACGGAAAACCGCTCAGCGCGGCATCAACTTCTGGGCGAAGTAGGTCATCTGCAACGCCTGCAGCCGCGCGCCCTGCTCGATGTCCGCGTCGCCCGAATGGCCCCCCGCCGTGTCCTCGTAGAAGAGATACGGAAGCCCATATTCCTTCAGTCGCGCGGCGAACTTGCGCGCGTGCTGCGGGCCGACTCGATCGTCCTTGGTAGTGGTCCAGATATAGGGTTCGGGGTAGCGCACGCCCGTGCGGATGTTCTGATAAGGCGAGATGCGGGCGAGGAAGGCGCGCTCCCCGGGCACGCTGACCGAGCCATATTCGTCCACCCAGGAAGCGCCCGCCGCGATCTGTTCGTAGCGCAGCATGTCGAGTAGCGGCACCTGGATCGTGACTGCCTGCCACAGTTCGGGATGCTGGTTGAACTCGACCCCCATCAGCAGCCCACCGTTCGATCCGCCATAGATGCCCAGCTTCTGCGGACTGGTCAGCCGACGCGCGATCAGGTCCTGCGCCACCGCGGCGAAATCGTCGTAGATGACCTGCCGCTTGGTCTTGCGCCCGGCATCGTGCCACGCCGGGCCGAACTCGCCCCCTCCACGGATATTGGCGAGCACATAAGCGCCGCCGCGCTCGAGCCACAATTTGCCGGTGATCGCCGAGTAGCTCGGCAGCATCGGCAGCTCGAATCCGCCATAAGCGGTCATGATCGTCGGCGTGCTGCCGTCGCGGATGCCCTGTTTGTGGACGATGAAATAGGGGACCTTGGTGCCATCGGTGGAGGTCGCCTCATGCTGTTCGACGACCAGCCCGGCGGCGTCGAACTTCGCCGGCAACGTCTTCACCGGCAGCCCCGCCGTCGCCGTCGCGGTGTCGAGCGGCAGCAACGTCGTCGGCGTCAGGAAACCGGTCACCGTCACATAGGCATGGTCGCTCTTGTCGTCGGCGCTCGCCACGCCCAGCGACGCATTGTCGGGCAGCGCGACCGGTCGCGCCGTCCAGCCGTGCTCCCCCGGCGTGTAGACCGTTGCCCGCCCGCGCACATTGTCGTTGTAGATCACCACCAGCCGATCACGGGTGGTCACCACCTCGTCGACCGACTGGCGCGGGTTGGGCGCGAATACCACGATCGGGTTCAGCGTCCCCCTCTCCACATCGGCCAGCGGCACGGACGCGATCGCCCCCGCCGGCACCTCGCCCCATGGGTCGCTGGTGCGGAACAGCACCTGGCCATGGACCATGGCCTCCGGGAACGTTCGCGCCGGCACGTCAAGCTTGCGCGTTCCCGCCGGCGTCCAGAGATAGGTTTCGCCACCGAAGAAGGTGGTGCGCCGTGTGATCGCGACCAGCCGATGGCCCTGACCGTCGGTGATCACCCCGGCATAGGTGCCGAGCTGGTCGCTGGGCTGGCCGCGATAGACCTCGGTCGCCGCCGCCAAGGGCCGGCCGCGCTTCACCATCTTGACCACGAACGGATAGCTCGACGCGGTCAGCGTCCCCGCGCCCCAATCGCGGCTGACCAGCAGCGTATCCTTGTCGAGCCAGCTCGCGTCCTGTTTCGACTTGGGCAGCGCGAAGCCGCCGGCGACGAAGTCGCCGGAAGCAAGGTCGAATTCGCGATAGCTGATCGCATCCTCGCCGCCCTCGGACAGCGCGACCAGGCAGAGCCGCTCCTCCGGAGGCAGGCAGGTCGCCCCCTTCCACACCCATTTCTTTCCCTCCGCCTTCGACAGCGCGTCAAGGTCGAGGACCGTCGTCCATGTCGGCTGCGGCCGGGCGTAATCGGCCTCGCTGGTCCAGCGCCAGATACCCTGTGGATGGTCGGCATCGCGCCAAAAATTATAGATGCGGCCATACAATTGGCTCGGCATCGGAATGCGATCCTTCGCCGCTGCGATCGCCAGCGCCTCCTCGTAGAAGGTCTGGTAGCGCGGATCGTTCTGCAGCCGCGGCAGCGTGCGCTTGTTCTCGGCCTCGACCCAGGCCAGCGCCTTGGCGCCATCCTTGTCCTCGAGCCAAATATAGGGATCGTCGGTCATCGCCTTGCTTTGAGCGAGCGCCGGTGCGCCCGCAAGCGCGGCCGCCATCGCCATGCCGGTGGCCAGCCGGCCACGGTCCGTCGTCCTCATCGCTGCGACCCTTCTCTTCGTCGCCGCCACCCTTGCGGCGCAGGGCCGCATGGAACAAGCGGGAACGTCACGAGTCGGGCAGGCGACGATGCCGCCCATTGACCCGACCCGACGAATCCCCGCCGCCGCCCGCGCCGACGGACTGCCCGCACCGCGCCGCTACGCCGCGGTCGCGGCGCTCTGCTTCGGCACCGCGCTGGTGATCATCGACGGCGGCGTCGCCAACGTCGCGCTGCCGACGATCGCGCGCGATCTCGGCGTGGGTTCGTCGGCGGTGGTGGCGATCGTGACCATCTACCAGCTGATGCTCGTCATGCTGCTGCTGCCGTTCGCGGGACTGGGCGAGCGAATCGGTCTGAAGCGCATGTACCAGCTCGGTCAGTTGGTCTTCACCGTCGCGACCTTGCTCTGCTTTTTCGCCAAGAGCCTTCCCTTCTTGCTGGTGGTGCGCGCGGCGCAGGCGATCGGCGCGGCGGGCGCCTTGTCGGTCGCCTCGGCGCTGATCCGCCAGACCTACCCGAGCGCGCAGCTGGGGCGCGGGCTCGGCATCAATTCGGTGGTGGTGTCGAGCTCGGCCGCGGCGGCGCCGACCATCGGCGGGCTGGTGCTCGCGGTGGCACCCTGGCCCTGGGTGTTCGCCAGCGCGATCCCCTTCGCGCTCGCCTCGCTGCTGTTCGGTCGCGCGCTCCCCGATCCCGCGCCGCGCGACCGGCGCTTCGACGTGCTCGGCGCGGTCATGTGCGCGGCGATGTTCGGACTGGTGATCGGCGGCGCCGAGAGCGCGGTTCACGGCGACAGCCCGGTGGTGTCCGCCGCGATCGTCCTGCTCGGGCTGGCGATCGGTGTGATCTATGTGCGGCGCGAGCGGGGGACCGCCGACCCGATCCTGCCGGTCGACCTGCTCGCGCGGCCGGTGATCGCGCTGTCGACCATCGGCGGCTTCACCGCGTTCGTCGCGTCGATGACGCTGCTCCTGTCGACGCCGTTCCGACTGACCCACGAATATGGTTTCAGCGCGGCCGAGGTCGGCGCGGCGATCGCCCCTTGGCCTTTGACCAACATGATCGTCGCCCCGCTCACCGGCTGGCTCTCCGACCGCGTGCCGGCGGGGCTGCTCGGCGGGATCGGTATGGCGATCTCGATCGTCGCGCTCATGCTGATCGCGCTGATGCCGACCGATCCGAGCTACTTCGACGTGGCCTGGCGGATGGCGTTGTGCGGCTCGGGTTTCGGCACCTTCCTGCCGCCCAACGCGCGGCTGATCATCGGCTCCGCCCCACGTGGGCGCGTCGCCGCGGCGGGCGGGCTGGTGAGTACGGTGCGGCTGGTCGGCCAGACCACCGGCGCGACGCTGGTGGCGGCGCTGCTCGCGATCGGCGTCGGCGCGGGAGCGATACCTCCGCTGGTGTCAGCCGGACTGGCGCTGGTGGCAGGGCTGTGTAGCCTCGCACGGCTGCGTCCCTCGGTCCGCGAGGCGCACGGCGGCGAGGCCGAGGCGCTACCCGCGGCCACGGTGCGGTAAGCGCGGGCATGTGCTCACGCGTGAGCTCGGCCCGCGACCGATCGGCTCCGCCTTGCTAGCTTCATCAGCGCAGCAGATGTCCCTCGCGTGAAGCGAGCGGGACGCCGCGTCCGCGCGCCAGACGAAGCCTGCAAGCCGCCGATCGAGCGCGCCCTGTTCCCACCGCCCGCACGGCACCAGCTGCCGACAGGCCGTGCGCCAGCGAGAGCACGAGCCGGGAACGGGCGCCCGGGACTTGGTGCTCTCGCCTGCGTCAACGGTCGGGAGGCGCCACCGAGATCAGGCGACCTCGCCGGCCTTCTTCTTCTCGGCATAGACGCGGACCGGCTCCTTGCGTCCCTCGACCACGTCGCGATCGATCATGACCTCGTCGACCGAGTCCATGCCCGGCAGGTCGAACATCGTGTCGAGCAGAATCGCCTCGAGGATCGAACGCAGCCCGCGCGCGCCGGTCTTGCGCTCGATCGCCTTCTTGGCGACCGTGGTCAGCGCGTCGTCGGTGAAGCCGAGCTTGACCTCCTCCATCTCGAACAGCTTCTGATACTGTTTCACCAGCGCATTCTTCGGCTCGGCCAGGATCTTGACCAAGGCGGGCACGTCGAGGTCTTCAAGCGTCGCGATCACCGGCAGGCGGCCGACGAACTCGGGGATCAGGCCGAACTTGAGCAGGTCCTCCGGCTCGGTCTGACGCAGCACCTCGCCCGTCCGCTTCTCCTCGGGCGAGGCGACATAGGCGCCGAAGCCGATCGACTTGCCCTGCAGACGGTCGCCGATGATCTTCTCGAGACCCGAGAAGGCGCCGCCGCAGATGAACAGGATGTTGGTCGTATCGACCTGCAGGAACTCCTGCTGCGGGTGCTTGCGACCGCCCTGCGGCGGCACGCTGGCGGTGGTGCCCTCCATCAGCTTGAGCAGCGCCTGCTGCACGCCCTCGCCCGACACGTCGCGCGTGATCGAAGGATTCTCCGCCTTGCGGCTGATCTTGTCGATCTCGTCGATATAGACGATGCCGCGCTGCGCCCGCTCGACGTTATAGTCGGACGCCTGGAGCAGCTTGAGGATGATGTTCTCGACGTCCTCGCCGACATAGCCCGCCTCGGTGAGCGTCGTCGCGTCCGCCATGGTGAAGGGCACGTCGAGGATCCGGGCGAGCGTCTGGGCGAGCAGCGTCTTGCCGCAGCCGGTCGGGCCGACGAGCAGGATGTTCGACTTGCTCAGCTCGACATCGGCACCCTTGGCGCCGTGATTGAGGCGCTTGTAATGATTGTGCACGGCCACCGACAGGACGCGCTTGGCACGCTTCTGTCCGATGACATAATCGTCGAGCACGTCGCAGATCTCCTGCGGGCTCGGCACGCCGCCGTCCTTCTTGGCCACCAGCGCCGACTTCGTCTCCTCGCGGATGATGTCGTTGCAGAGCTCGACACATTCGTCGCAGATGAAGACGGTGGGACCAGCGATCAGCTTGCGCACCTCGTGCTGCGACTTGCCGCAGAACGAGCAATAGAGCGTGCTCTTGCTATCGCCGCCACTGAGTTTCGTCATTCAGATCATCCTTCGTCGCAGGCGTGGCGCCTGCCCTGGGCGCGGCGCAGGCTATCGCACTGCACCTTAAGCAACAACGTACAATGCCGCGAAAATCTGGCCATCGCCGGCGCGGTCACGCATTGTCGCCGGACCGCAATATCTATCCTCTGCCGTGCGGCTTCAAGGGCGTAGCGGCGCGGCGTTGACCCGCACCGCCAAGCCCGCCCGTGCCACAGGCCGGCGCGCCGCGATCGGCCGCGCCGGACGACTGGATCACGCCGCCGCGCTGACATCCTCGCTCGGGGCGGGACGCTTGTCGAACACCTCGTCGATCAGGCCGAACTCCTTGGCCTCCTCAGCGCTCATGAACTTGTCGCGATCCATCGACAGCTCGATCTCCGCAAGCGGCTTCCCCGTATATTTCGCATACAACGAGTTGAGGAAGTGGCGCATGCGCAGGATCTCACGCGCCTGGATCTCGATATCCGCGGCCATGCCCTGCGCCCCGCCCGAGGGCTGGTGGATCATGATGCGGCTGTTGGTGGTGGCGACGCGCATGCCCGGCTCACCACTGGCCAGCAGGAACGAGCCCATCGACGCCGCCTGACCGATGCACAACGTGCCGACGCGCGGTCGGATGTACTGCATCGTGTCGTGGATCGCCATGCCCGCCGTGACGACGCCGCCCGGCGAGTTGATGTACATGAAGATGTCCTTCTTCGGGTTCTCCGACTCGAGGAAGAGCAGCTGCGCGCAGATCAGCGAGGCCATACCGTCCTCGACGCCACCGGTGACGAACACGATCCGCTCACGCAGCAGCCGCGAGAAAATGTCGAACGAGCGCTCGCCGCGGTTCGACTGCTCGATCACGATGGGGACGAGCCCGGCGTGGGTCTGCTGCATGCCGACGCCGGCGCGCGCCAAGGCGCCTGCGAAATCGCCGGTCTCGAACGGATTGTGCATGGAAAAACTCTCTTATGCCCTGAAGGCGGCCAACATCGGCGCTCGCCGCAGCTTGTTCAAGCCCCGTCGCCGGCACCCCGCCGCGGCGCCGGCTGCGCGAGATAAGCGAGCCGCCGCACCTCGCGCCGGCCGCGCACCACCGTATCGAGGATCAGCCCCGCAAAACCGCACAGCGCCGCCAGGATCATCAGCCCGGTGACCAATACCGCGGTCGGCAAGCGGGGCACGAGTCCCGTGTGCGCGTAGGTCAGCGCCAGCGGCACGGCCAAAACCACCGCGACAAGCGCGAGCAGCGCCCCCGCCCCGCCGAAGAACCAGAGCGGCCGCTCGATCCGGTACAAGGTCGCGATCGTGCGCAGGATGCGCCAGCCGTCGCTATAGGTGCTGAGCTTCGACACCGAGCCCTCCGGGCGCGCGAAATACGGCGTCTCGACCTCGCCGAGCGGCATCTTGAGCTCGAGCGCGTGGACGCTGATCTCGGTCTCGATCTCGAACCCGACCGACAGCACCGGGAAGCTCTTCACGAAGCGCCGCGAGAAGACGCGATAGCCGCTGAGGATGTCGCTGAAGCTCCGGCCGAACAGCCGCGTGAGCATGCCCGTGAGCAGGCTGTTGCCGAGCCGATGGCCGCGGCGATAGGCGGCGGTCGCCTCGCCCACGCGCGTGCCGACGATCATGTCGAGTTGCTCGTCAAGCATGCGCGCGACCATCGCGGGCGCGGAGGCGGAGTCATAGGTCGCATCGCCGTCGGCCATGACATAGACGTCGGCGTCGACGTCGGCGAACATGCGCCGCACCACCGCGCCCTTACCCTGGATCCGCTCGTTGCGCACCACCGCCCCCGCAGCGCGGGCCACCGCGACAGTGCCGTCGCGGCTGTTGTTGTCGTAGACGTAGATGGTCGCGGCCGGCAGCGCACGGCGGAAGCCGGCGATGGTCTCGGCGATGGCGGCCTCCTCGTTGTAGCATGGCAGCAGCACCGCCACGCGCGGCGTTGACCGCGTCTCGTCCACCGTCATGCCGCCCTGCATCTGCCGTCCCGCCGCCCTGATCCGCTCACCTTAACGTCATCCTAGACGATGATCCCGACCGAAACGTAAAAGAGCCGGGTTGCGTCCTGGCAACCCGGCTCCTTCGCTGTCGCGGTGACGTCGTCGCCCTTACTCGGCCTTCTTGGCGCGCGTGCGCTTCGGTGCCGGCGCGTCGGCCGCCTCGATGCCCGCTGCCGTTTCGGCCGCAGCCGGATCGGACTCGAGCACCTGGGTCTCCTCGCTCAGCGGCGCGGCCTTCTTGGCGCGCGGCTTCTTCGCGGGCGCCTCGGCCGTCGCCTCGTCAGCGGCAGCGTCGTCCCCGGCGGCCTCGTCGACCTTGGCAGCCTTCTTCGCGGCAGGCTTCTTCGCCGGCTTCTCGGCCGCGGGCGCCTCGCCCTGGCTCGCCCCGCCCTCGCCGTCGCTCGCGGCCGGCTTCTTCTTGCCACGCGTCTGCTTGGGCTTGTGATTGTCGTGGTCGTGGTGGTGCGTGCCGGTCGCGAAGCCGTCCTCGCTCTCGATCGCCGCCTCGAGTTCCTCGCGCGTCGTCTCGCGCTCGGTCACCTCGGCCTTGTCGAACAGGAAGTCGACGACCTTGTCCTCGTACAGCGGCGCGCGCAGCTGCGCGGCGGCCATCGGATCCTGCTGGATATACTGGACGAAGCGCTGCTGGTCCTCGCCGCGATACTGCTGCGCGGCCTGGGCGATCAGCCGGTTCATCTCCTGCTGCGTCACCTCCACGCCGTTGGCCTGGCCGATCTCGCTCAGCAGCAACCCGAGGCGCACGCGACGCTCGGCGATCTTGCGGTAATCGTCGCGCTCGGCCTCCATCTCGGCCAACGCCGCCTGCGGGTCGGGCTCGTGCGACGCCTCGTGCTGGAGCTGCTGCCAGATCTGGTTGAACTCGGCCTCCACCATCGAAGGCGGCACCTCGAAATCATGCCCCTCGGCGAGCTGATCGAGCAGCTTGCGCTTCATATAGGTGCGCGTGAGTTGGTTGTGCTCCTGCTCGATCTGGCCGCGCAGCAGCCCGCGCAGCTGGTCCAGGCTCTCCAGCCCGAGCTGCTTGGCGAGCTCCTCGTCGATCACGCTCGCGGCGGCGGTCTTCACCGCCTTGATCGTGAGATCGAAGGTTGCCTGCTGGCCGGCCAATTCCTTGGCACCGTAATCCTCGGGGAAGGTCACGGTGATCTGGCGCTCGTCGCCCGCCTTGACGCCGACGACCTGGTCCTCGAACCCCGGGATCAGCTGGCCCGCGCCGAGCTCGACCGCCATGTCGCTGCCGGTGCCGCCCTCGAAGGCGACGTCGTCGAGCGTTTTGCCGACGAAGTCCATCGTCACCTGATCACCGGTCTCGGCCGCCTTGTCGCCGGCATCCTCCCAGCGCTTTTGCATGTCGGCGAAGCGCTTGAGCTGCACGTCGATCGCCGCATCGTCGACCGGCACGGTGAGACGCTCCAGCTTCAGCCCCTCGATCGCGGGGGCCGGTACCTGCGGCAGCACCTCCAGCTCGACCTTGAGCTCGGCGTCCTTGCCCGCCTCATAACCCTCGGCCAGCTCGACCGACGGCTGCATCGCGGGGCGCAGCTGCTTCTCGCTGATCAGCGCCTGGATGCCCTCCTGGATCGAGGTGTTGAGCGCGTCCTGGTGCAGCGCCGGGCCGTGCATCTTGCGCACCAGATTGGCGGGCACCTTGCCGGGGCGGAAGCCGGGCATGCGGATCTGCGGCGCGACGCGCTTCAGCTCGGCGTCGACCCGTCCCGCGATCGCGCTGGCGGGGATGGTCACGGTATAGGCGCGCTTCAGGCCCTCGTTCAACGTCTCGACAGTCTGCATAGGCCGCTTTCGTCTGGAATAGAATGAGTGATGGCCACCCCGCGTGAAGCGCGGGGACTGGTGCGGGCGAAGGGACTCGAACCCCCACATCTTGCGATACCAGAACCTAAATCTGGCGCGTCTACCAGTTCCGCCACGCCCGCAAGTCGGACACCGCCGGTCGGCGGGCTCTATACCGCGGGCGCGGCCGGAGCAAGCGTCGTGAATGGGCAACTCCGCGGGTTGCGGTACGTTGACGCGTAAAGGAGAAAAGCGATGGCCACCAACCCCGTCAGCCCGCCCGACGTGCCGCAGCCGACCTCACCCGGCACGCCCGACGCGCCGCCACCCGAGATCAACCCGCCCGGCCCGGACATCGATATTCCCGCCCCCGGCGCGCCCGCGGGCGACCCGGCCCCGGCCAATCCCAGCATCTGAGCGAGACCGACATGACCGAGCGAGAGATCGACCCAATCCCGAACCGCGACGACGAACGCCCTGATATCCAGCAGGCGGTCGAGGCGCGCAGCGACGCAGTCGCCCGCGGCGAGGGCGGCAAGGAGCCCGCGCGCTTTACCGATAGCGGCGAGTTCGACGGCAACAGCGGCACCGGAGGCGAAGTAAAGAACCAGGAATACAATCAGCAGTGAGCCGCGACCCAGCGGGCCCCGGCGCTCGCCCCGGCCGGCTCAACGAAAGCGAGCGGTCGCGGCGAGCCGGCGCCAGCTCTCCAGATCGCGGGCATAGTAATGGATGGCCGGCGCCTCGTAGCTCATCCAGTACAGCTTCTTGCCGCGGATCGTCGCGAGCGCCTCGCCTTGCCGCTCAACCTCCTCGTCCTGTCGCGTGAAGGTGTAGCGGAACCGGATCGCGCGCTCGCCGTCGAGCTGCGCCGGTTCGGCCGAGTCGATCGTAATCAGCGCTGCGCCCAGCGCGATGCGATAGCTCTTCTCGACGAGATCAGGCACGTCGGTGAGCAGCATGGTCGTGGAGAAAAGTGGCAATGGCCGCTCGTGTTTCGACGCCTCGCGGAACAGCGGCCGGCCGCTCGCGATCGCGCCGCAGAATGTGACCGCATTGAGCGCCTGGCCATCGAGCGTCCAGCGATCACAGCGCGGGCCCGGCCGCCAGCCGAGCTCGTTCCACTCGCGATCGGGCGTCACCGTCAGCGTGTCGTGCGCCACCGCGACAGGGTGACCACTGTCGATCAGGCGGTTGCCCGCGAGCGCGGGCGCGGCGGTGGCGACGATCAGCAGCGCGCACGTGCCGAGAGGGCGGTTCATCGAGTAATCCTTTCCGAGACGAGCGCGCGAACCATCGCGGCGTCGCCGGCAGCGGGCGCGAGCTCGAGATAGCGCCGCAGCTCGGCGCGGCCTTCTTCTGACTCGCCGCCCCGCAACAGCGCCATGCCGAGCCCACGGTGGCTCTCGGCGTGGCGCTGGTCGAGCGCGAGCGCCTGACGGTAGAAGTCGGCCGCGACGACCAAGTCGCGCGGGTTGCCGCGCTGGCGGTAGAGCTCGGCGCGCGCGAACAGCAGCTCCTCGCTCCAGCCGTCCTGTGCCAGCTGGCCGAGCAGATAGTCGGTGCCGCCGAAATCGTTGAGCTTGATCTGATCGGCCAGGAACGCCGCGCGCCACGGCCGCAGCGCCGCGGCATAGGCCGCCGCCTCGGTGACGCCGCCGGCGGGTAGCGTCGCCGCGGCGGCGCGTAGCGCGGTCATGCGCTGCAGGTCGGTCGGGTGCGTGGAGAGGAGAGAGACGCCATCATAGCGGCGCGAGCGCTGCTTCCGGCCCGCCGCCCTGGCGTCGGCCTCATCCATCTGGCGGGTCCACACCCCGGCGACATGACTCGGATCATAGCCGGCGGCGGCGACGAAGCGGAGGCCGAGCGAGTCGGCCTCGCTCTCCTGCGCGCGGCTGAAGGAATAGGTGCTGGCGGTTGTGATCAGCTTGACCAGCGGCGCTGCCCCGCCCGCGAACAGCGCCGTCCAGGCGACCAGATCGGCCGCGCCAAGCCGGCGGTGCTCGAGCGCCAAGGTGTGACGCTGCTCGAAATGCGCGAACTCATGCCCCAGGACTGCGCCGAGCTCGGCCTCGTCGCGCAGCCGCAACAGCAGCCCGCTCCACACCGAGATCCCGCCGCTGGGGCTGGTGATGGCGTTCATCGCCGGGACGCGAAGCACGTACAGCCGGACGGCGTGGCAGCGTTCCTCACCCACAGTGCGGCACAGCACGTGGCGGACGAAGGCATTGAGTGTGGCGTCGTCGATCAACAGGTGCGAATCGCGCAACTGACGCTCGTCCTCGTCGGCCTGCATCCAGATACCGCGCTCAGCCGCGGTACGTGGCTGATACGCGCTCACGAACGGCGGCAGCGTCAGGTCGGCCGCTGGCGCCGCGACCGGGAGACAGAGCGCGGCGAGCGCCAGCGCCACGCCGACGATCGGGCGCGACATCAACGCGCCTTCAACGCGGCGATGGGGGTCACCGGCACCTCGGCGCGGCCGGGGAAGCCCTCGAGCAGCTCGGCGACCCGCTTGGCGGCACCCTCCGAGGTGCGCACGTCGCCGCCCATCTGCCGGTCTGCGTTGAGCCACACCAGATCGCCGGTGCGCAGGTCGACGAGCCCGGCATAGCCCATGTGCTCGCCCGACCTGACCCCGACCCCGACCGTCACCGCAGCGAGCAGCTGAAAGATCTTGCGCCCGGTCGAGCCATAAGCGTCTTCGGTATCGACGAAGAGTGCATAGTCGCACCCCTGCCCGCGCGCGATCCGCGCCACGTCCGGGCCGAGCGTCCAGTCGAACTGGCCGGCGCGCTTCTTCGTCGGCAGGCGATTGCCCTTGAAGAACTGATAGTCGATCACCGACTGGGCGACGACCGCGAACAGCGCCTGATAGTCGGCGATCAGCCGCGTGTCGGTGCCGATCGCCTCGGGCGCGCGCACCACGTCGTTGCCGAACGTGCGCTGCGCCGCCGCCAGCGCAGCGTCGATCTGCTCACGCGCCTGTGCGGTCCAGTCGGCGTTGGCCTGAAAGAGACCCGCGGTCGACTGCGCACCGACCGTGATACGTGGGCGCAGCAGCAGGATATGCGCGGCGCCGCGCGGCAGGGTGAAGCCAGGCCGCACCGCCGATCGCTCCTGCGCCACTGCCGGCTCAGCGGCCCCGACGGCGACGAGCGCGACACAGCAGGCCGCCACGGCGGCGCGACAGACTGACATCCATTCCCCCTCGTCGACGATCCCGCCGCTGAGAGAGAAATTACCGCCCGCCTGCCGACCGGCAAGCGGGCGACTGGCTCAGTTCAGCGCCTTCTTCAGCAAGTCATTGACGACCTGCGGATTTGCCTTTCCGCCCATCGCCTTCATCGTCTGCCCGACGAAGAAGCCGAACAAAGCCACCTTACCGCCGCGATACTGCTCCAGCTGGCCCGGGTTCTTGGACAACACATCGGCGATCACCGCCTCGATCGCGCCCGTGTCGCTGGTCTGCTTGAGCCCGCGCTCCTCGACGATTTTACCCGGCGCGTCGCCGGTCTCGAGCATCGCCTCGAACACCTGCTTGGCGAGACTGCCGGAGAGCGTGCCGTCCGCCACCAGCGCGAGCAGCTCGGCGGCCTGACCCGGCTGCACCGGGCTGTCGCCGATCGAGGTGCCCAGGCGATTGAGCGCGCCAAACAACTCGCTGGTCACCCAATTCGCCGCCGCGACCGGCGCCGCGCCCTGTTCCAACAGCGCGTCGAACCAGCGCGCGCTCTCCACCTCGGCGGTGAGCACCTCGGCATTGTACGGCGTGATGCCGAGCGACTCGTAGCGCTGGCGCTTGGCGTCGGGCAGTTCGGGCAGACTCGCGCGGCAGGCCTCGAGGAAGGCCTCGTCCAGCTCCAGCGGCAGCAGGTCGGGATCAGGGAAGTAGCGGTAATCGTGCGCGTCCTCCTTGGAGCGCATCGACCGCGTCGTGCCGCTGTCGGGGTTGAACAATCGCGTCTCCTGCACGACGGTGCCGCCGCTCTCGATCAACTCGACCTGGCGCTTCGCCTCATGCTCAATCGCCGCCATCACGAAGCGGACCGAATTGACGTTCTTGGTCTCGGTGCGCGTTCCGAACTCCGCGCCGGGCCGCCGCACGCTGACATTGACGTCGGCGCGCATGGAGCCCTCCTCCATGTTGCCGTCGCACGAGCCCACGTAGCGCAGAATTGCCCGCAGCTTACGCAGGTAAGCTCCTGCTTCTGATGGAGAACGCATGTCTGGTCGGCTGACGATCTCCATCAGCGCCACGCCCGATCGATTGAGGTCGACGTAGGAACGCGTGGGATGCTGGTCGTGCATCAGCTTGCCCGCGTCCTGCTCGACGTGGATGCGCTCGACGCCAATCGTCTTGATCGTCTCGCCGTCCTCGATCTCGACCGAGCCTTCGCCGACAAGCGGATGATAAAGCTGAGAAATCTGATAACCTTGCGGCAGATCGGCGTAAAAATAGTTCTTGCGGTCGAAGCGCGACCAGCGGTTGATCTGCGCGTCGATCGCCATGCCGGTGCGCACCGCCTGGCGGATGCACTCGCGGTTGGGCACGGGCAGCATGCCAGGCATCGCCGCGTCGACTAGCGAGACCTGGGTGTTGGGCTCGGCGCCAAAGGCCGTGGCAGCGCCCGAGAAAAGCTTGGCCTGGCTTGTCACCTGGGCGTGGACCTCGAGGCCGACCACGACCTCCCACTCGCCGGTGCCGCCCTTGATTCGATAGGGAGTGGATGCGTCAGCCATGATCGGTCTCGGGTGTGATGAGGGTGAGGTCGGGGAAATAGGAGGTGAGCCGGCGGTCGCGCGTCATGAGCGACGCGCGCAGCGCGACGGCGTGCCCCGCAATCAGGAAATCGGCGAGCATCGCGTCACGGGCGCCGCCGCGGCGGCGATATTCGCGAAAGGCGGTCCCGGCAGCGAAGCACGCATCGACGGTGAGATCGACGGCAGTGATCCGAAACGCCTGAAGGCGATCGAGCAGCCGCTCCGGTCGAGTCGCATAGCCCGCGAGTTCGGCCACGACCACCAGATTGACCATCAGCAGCCGGTCGGCGACCGCGCGATACGCCTCGCGCGACCATGCCGCGCCGACGCTCTGCTGGGCACCGAACAGATCGATCACGACGCTGGTGTCGAGGAAGATCACGGGAGGCGCTCGTCGCCACGAAGCGCGCGCATGATCTCGTCGCTCGGTCGATCGAAGAGCGGATCGGCATCGACGCCGGCGAACAGCCGGTCGAGCCGCTGCGCCCGCTCCTCGGTCGTCTCCGCGGCCGCGACGGCACTCGGCACCACGACCGCCTCCCCGCGGTCGTTCACGCCCACGTCGACCGGTGCACCCGGAACCAACCCGATCAGGTCGCGCACGTCCTTGGGGATCAGCACCTGTCCCTTGCTGGTCATGTTGGTGCGGGTGCGCCTCTCGAGCGGAGCGTGCATCGTTCCTCCAGTGTTACCGAGGGTAACACTCGCGCTCAAAGCGGTCTACCACCAGCGCCCAGGTCGCGCGACGAAGCCGGCGCGTTCCTCGATCGCCAGCGCGGCGTCCAGCACGCCCTGCTCGTCGAGCGGCTTGCCGATGATCTGCAACCCCAGCGGCAGCCCACCCGCGTCGATGCCGCCCGGCACGCTCATCGCGGGCAGACCAGCGAGCGACGACGGCACGGTGAAGACGTCGTTGAGGTACATCGCCAGCGGGTCGGCCGCCTTCTCGCCAAGTGCGAAGGCTGCCGAAGGCGCGGTCGGCGTCAGCAGCACGTCGCACGCCGCCCAGGCGCGCTCGAAGTCGCGCGCGATCATCGTGCGCACCTTCTGCGCCTGAGTATAATACGCGTCATAGAAACCCGCTGACAGCACATAGGTGCCGATCAGGATCCGACGCTTGACCTCGTCGCCGAAGCCCTCGGCGCGGGTCTGCGCATACATCTCCTGCAGGTTGGCGCCATCGGGCAGGTC
Organism: Sphingomonas phyllosphaerae; assembly: GCF_029623345.1. Classification (GTDB taxonomy): domain Bacteria; phylum Pseudomonadota; class Alphaproteobacteria; order Sphingomonadales; family Sphingomonadaceae; genus Sphingomonas; species Sphingomonas phyllosphaerae_C. Next base: position 337,857 of record NZ_JAPYKH010000001.1, on the reverse strand, counting down.
ACGCAGGCCGTAGCGGACGCCGTCGTAGCGTGCGAGGTTGGACGAGGCTTCCGCCGGAGCGATGATGTAATAGGCCGGCAGCGCGTAGCGCGTGTGCGGCAGCGACACCTCGACGATCTCGGCGCCGGCGTCGCGCAGCCAGTCGATCCCGCGCTGCCACAACGCGTCGATCTCGGCCGGCATGTCGTCGACGCGATACTCCTTGGGAATGCCGACGCGCTTGCCCTTGAGCGAGGCGTTGAGCCCTGCCTCCCAGCGCGGCACCTCGAGATCGAGCGAGGTCGCATCCTTCGGGTCGAAGCCCGCCATTGCCTCGAGCATGATCGCGCAATCGCGCACGTCGCGCGCCATCGGCCCGGCCTGATCGAGCGACGAGGCGAAGGCGATCACGCCCCAGCGCGAGCAGCGGCCGTAGGTCGGCTTGATCCCCGAGATACCGGTGAACGCCGCCGGCTGGCGGATCGAGCCGCCGGTGTCGGTGCCGGTCGCGCCCGGCGCGATCCGTGCCGCCACCGCGGCCGAGCTGCCGCCCGACGAGCCGCCCGGCGCGAGCGGCGCGTTGCCACCGTCGGCGCGGCGCCACGGGCTGACCACGTTGCCGAAGAAACTCGTTTCGTTGGACGAGCCCATCGCGAACTGGTCCATGTTGAGCTTGCCGAGCATGCCCGCGCCCGCGTCCCACAACTTCTGCGAGACGGTAGACTCATATTCGGGAGTGAAGCCCTCAAGGATATGACTCGCCGCGGTGCTCGGCACGCCCTTGGTGCAGAACAGGTCCTTCATCCCGATCGGCACGCCCGCGAGCGGTTTGGGCGCCGCGCCCGCGGCGCGCGCCGCATCGGCGGCATCGGCGGCGGCGAGTGCGTGCTCGGGGGTCTCGACCAGAAAGGCGTTGAGCGGCTTGGCGGCAGCGACCGCGGCGGAGAAGGCCTCGGCCACCTCGCGCGCGGTGAACGTGCCGGCGCGCACGCCGTCGCGAATGTCGCGGATGCCGAGTTCGGTAAGGTCAGTCACGAGAGGTCGTCCATGCGGGAGGGATGATCGAGCGCGATCGTCACTCGATCACCTTGGGCACAGTGAAGAAGCCGTGCTCGGCCTGGGGAGCGTTGGCGAGCACCGAGTCGCGGATGCCGCCGTCGGTTACGACGTCGTCACGCAGCCGGAGCCGGTTGGCGATCACCGCCGTCATCGGCTCGACTCCAGCGGTGTCGACCTCGCCGAGCTGCTCGATCCAGTCGAGGATGTTACCCAGTTCGGGGGAGAGCCGCTCGGCCTCCTCCTCGGTGATGGCGATGCGGGCGAGCCCAGCGATGCGCCGCACGGTTGCGATATCAACGGACATAGCCGGCGCGCTACCGCGAGCCCCGCCGCAACGCAACCGCGCCGGCACACAGCGGTTGCGCGGATCGCAACTCTGAGGCACCTCCTTTGCGATTGCGGCAGCGGCAAGTTTGCTGCACCGCAGCATGGTGACATACGCTTGGTCCGCAAATTCCTCTACCTCGTCGCCGGCCTGATCGTGCTCGCGCTCGCTGCCAGCCTCGCCTACCGCTATTGGGGCGTGCCGATGATGCGCGCCGCTCTCATTCCGGGAGAGACCTTCCAGGCGCAGCCGGGGATGAGCGCCGATAATTATCGCGACGACCGCATGTGGCTGGCGCGACCGTCGCTGGCGAACGACCCGTCGCGCTGGACCCCGCCCGGCTATCGACCCCGCCAGACCCATGGCGGCGCGGCGGTGTTCTTCATCCATCCCACTTCCTATCTCAGCCGCGCGCATTGGAACGCACCGCTTGACGATCGCGAGGCCAACGATCGCGCCGCCTTGTTCCTCCGCGGCCAGGCGAGTGCCTTCAACGAGACCGGCGAGGTTTGGGCGCCGCGCTACCGCCAGGCGACCTTCGGCGCCTTCCTCACCGACAAGGCCGCGGCGGACCAGGCGCTGGCGCTCGCCTATCGCGACCTGCTCGCCGCCTTTGACGTCTTCCTTGCCGAGATCGCCCCCGATCGTCCGATCATCCTCGCCGGGCACAGCCAGGGCGCGCTCCACCTCACCCACCTGCTCAAGGACCGCGTCGCGGGTCAGCCGCTGGCGAAGCGGATCGTCGCGGCCTACGCGATCGGCTGGCCGATCTCGACCACGACCGACCTGCCCGCGCTCGGGCTGCCCGCCTGCGCGTCGCCGAATCAGCGCGGCTGCGTGCTGGGGTGGCAGAGCTTCGCCGAGCCCGCCGATCCTTCGCTGATCCTCGACACGTTCGATCGCACCGCCGGCTTCGACGGGCGCCCGCGCCGCGGGACGCCGCTGCTGTGCACCAACCCGCTCACGGGGGCGAACGGCGGCAGCGCCCCCGCCAGCGCCAATCTGGGGACGCTCTACCCCAACGCCGATCTGTCGAGCGCGACAATCCGCGCCGGTACGATCGGGGCGCGCTGCGCCGGGCGCGGGCTGCTGCTGATCGGCAGCCCGCCCGACCTCGGGCCGTATGCGCTGCCCGGCAACAATTACCACGTCTACGATTATAGCCTGTTCTGGGCCAACGTCCGCGCCGACGCCGCGCGGCGGCTGGCGGCGAAGTGAGCGTGGGGCGGCGGCCTACCCTTCTACGTCATCCCGGCCTTGCGCCGGGGCCCATGTCTCCGCAGGAACATCGGCCGTCGTGTGAGCGGCACGATCGATCCCGGCTCAGGGCCACGCTGACGGGGAGAGTCGATCGGTCGGTGCGCGACCGATGACCGTACCCACCCGGCGCCCGCCGATCGCCACCAGCGCCGCCGCCTTCCGCGCCTCGCTTCCCCATGGCGGCCGGCTGCTCGGGCTCGACGTCGGCACCAAGACGATCGGCACCGCATTGTGCGACGCCGGGTGGAGCTTCGCCAGTCCCGCGCTGCTGATCCGCCGCACCAAATTCACTGCCGACAAGGCCGCGCTGCTGGCGCTGGCGACCCAGCAGCAGGTCGTCGGCTGGGTGATCGGCCTGCCGCTCAGCCTCGATGGCGGCGAGAGCCCGCGCACCCAATCGACCCGCGCCTTCGCCCGCAACTGCGCTGACCTGGGCATTCCGCTGCTGCTGTGGGACGAGCGTTGGTCCACCGTCAGCGCCGAGCGCGCGCTGATCGCGCAGGACGTCAGCCGCGCCAAGCGCGCCGAGCGGATCGACAATCACGCCGCCGCCACGATCCTCCAGGCCGCCCTCGACGCTTTGGTGCTGGCCGAGGTCGCACCGGGCGAACCGCTTGCGCCGCCGGGGAGCGCGGACTAGGCACCGCGCTCGATGACCCAATCGGACCACCGCCCCGGCACCCTGATCCCCGGGGGCGCGGTATTCCCGCATCGCCATCTCACCGGCATCGAGGGGCTCGAGCCGCACGAGATCACCTTTCTGCTCGACGAAGCCGAGACCTGGGTCGAGGCCAATCGCACCCGCGCCGCGCCCGACCGCCGCCTCGCCGGCTTCACCCAGATCAACGCCTTCTTTGAGAACTCGACCCGCACGCTGCTGAGCTTCGAGATCGCGGGCAAGAGGCTCGGTGCGGACGTCGTCAACATGCACGCCGCCCAGTCGAGCGTGAAGAAGGGCGAGACGCTGATCGACACCGCGCAGACGCTCAACGCGATGCGCGCCGACGTAATCGTGATCCGCCACATGTCGTCGGGCGCGGTGCGGCTGATCGCGGACAAGGTGGATTGCCCCGTGCTCAATGCCGGCGATGGCCGCCACGAGCACCCGACCCAGGCGCTGCTCGACGCGCTGACGATCCGGCGTCGCCTCGGCGGCATCGCACACAAGCGCGTCGTGATCTGCGGCGACCTGCTCCACAGCCGCGTCGCCCGCTCGAACATCCTCGCGCTCACCGCGCTCGCCGCCGAGGTGCGCGTGTGCGCACCCTCGACGCTGATGCCGCCCGCGATCGAGCGCTTCGGCGTCACCGCCTTCACCGACTTCGACCGTGCGATGGAAGGCGCCGACGTGGTGATGATGCTGCGGCTCCAGACCGAGCGGATGGCGGGCGGCTATGTCCCTTCGAGCCGCGAATATCACCTGCGCTACGGGCTCACGCTCGAGCGGCTCGCCCAGCACGCGCCGAACGCGCTGATCATGCATCCCGGGCCGATGAATCGCGGGGTCGAGATCGACTCGGCGGTGGCCGATCACGTCGAGCAGTCGGCCATCACCGAGCAGGTGCAGATGGGCGTGGCGGTGCGCATGGCCTGCCTCGACGTGCTGACGCGACGCGCGCGCGGCGTGGAGGGCTGGGCATGAACCGCGCCGTGCTGTTCACCAACGCTCGCCTGGTCTGCCCGGAGCGCGGCGAGCGCGACGGCGAGCTGCTGATCGTCGACGGCGTGATCGTGGACGGCCCCACCCCCGCCGACGTGCTGCGGGTCGACTGCCGCGGCAGATTGCTCGCTCCCGCCCTGATCGACGTCGGTGTGGCCCGGATCGACCGTGCCGCCGCGCGCGCGGGCGGGATCGTGCGGGTCGCGCCAATGCCCGACCAGGTGCCGGTGCTCGACGAGCCCGGCGCGGTGCAGCGGCTCGCGCTGATCGGCCGCCCGGATCTGTGGATCCACCCGATCGCGGCGGCGACGCGCGGGCTCGCGGGCGCCGACCTGGCGGAAATGGCGATCTGCCTTTCCGCGGGTGCGCGTGCGGTCGGTACCGGCCGCGGCTGGGTCGCCGATTCGGGCGTGATGCACCGCGTGCTGAGCTATGCGCGCGATCTCGACGTGGTCGTGATCACCCACGCCGAGGATGGCGGACTGTCGCGCGGTGCGGTGGCGAGCGAGGGCGAGACCGCGACGCGGCTCGGCCTGCCGGCCGCTCCCGCGGTGGCGGAGGCGCTGGCGATCGCGCGCGACCTGATGCTGGCGGAAGAGACCGGCGCGCGGCTCCACCTCCGGGCCGTCACCACGGCGGCCGGCTTCGCGCTGGTGCGTTCGGCCAAGGCACGCGGCGTGCGCGTGACCTGCGGCATCACCCCGGCGCACCTGCTGCTTTCCGACAATGCGATGAGCGACTTCCGCACCTTCGCGCATCTGTCGCCGCCGCTGCGCAGCGAAGCCGACCGCCATGCCGCGCTCGCCGCGCTGGCGGACGGGACGATCGACCTGCTCTGCTCGGGCCACGACCCGCGCGGGCCGGAGGAGAAGCGCCTCCCCTTCGCCGACGCCAGCCCCGGCGCGGCCGACGCCGCGGCATTGCTCGCGCTCGGGCTTGGGCTGGCCCGCGACGGGCGCGTGTCGCTGCCGCGGCTTTTCGCGTTGCTCGCGCGCGCCCCGGCCGCACTGCTCGGGCTGGAGACGGGCGCGCTGCTGCCGGGGCTGCCCGGCGACGTCATCCTCGTCGACTCCGAGGCGCCATGGCGGATTGACGCGGACACGCTGCCGGGCAAGGCGGGCAACACGCCGTTCGACGGGCTGCCGGTGCAGGGCAAGCTGCTGCGCATGTGGAAAGGCGGGCGCGAGCTGGTCTGAGCGGGCTTCCGCTCGAAGGTAGGGCGATCGTTCGGAAGCGACGGAGCTCGGCAAATCAGGCGCTTAATTCCGTCACGCTGGCGCAACGAGGGAACCGGCGCGGCCCCCGCGCGGTTCGTCCCGCATGGAACTACATAGCAGCTGGGCGGAGGCGATGCGCGCTCGCGACTATGCCGCCGCCTGGGCGCTCGAACGCCAGGTCATCGCGGCACGCGATCCGGCCACACGAGATGACCCGAGCCTGCCCTATCACCAGCGCTGGGTGTGGGACGGCAGCGCCGTCGATGGCGTCGATGTGCTGGTGCGCTGCTACCATGGGCTCGGCGACACGCTCCAGTTCGCGCGCTACCTACCCGCGCTCGTACGCCGCGCCAGGAGCGTGACGGTCGAGGCGCCGGTACGGCTTCACGCATTGCTCGCCGGGATCGCCGAGGTGAGCCTCCACCCCTTCGACCCGGCGCGGCCGCTCAAGCCGAGCAGCTGCGACATCGAGATCACCGAGCTGCCCGGCGCACTCGAGCTGGCGCCGGACGACGGTCCAGCTTGCTACCTCCGCGTCGCCCCGGCGCCAATTCCGGCATTCACCGTCGGACTGTGCCACCAGGCCGGAGACTGGGACGCCGACCGCTCGCTGCCCGAGGCGTTGCTCGCCCCGATCGCCGAGCGGCACCGCTGCCTCTCGCTCGTTGCCGCGCCCTCGACGCTGCCGGTGATCAATGCCGACGGCTGTCCCTTCGATCTCGCCGCTACCGCCGCGCTGGTCGCCGGCTGCGCAGCGGTGGTCACGGTCGACACGATGGTGGCGCATCTCGCCGGCGCGCTCGGCCGCCCGACCTGGCTATTGCTCAAGCATCAGCCGGACTGGCGTTGGGACCCTACACGCCACGACAGCGACTGGTACCCGACGGTCCGTCTCCACGCGCAACCACGCGCCGGTGATTGGATGCCGGTCCTGGCCAGGGTGGCCAGCGAGCTCCACGCCTTCTTCGACGATCAGGGAGAGACGAACCATGGCCAGTTTGCCCAGCCCGTCGGTGCCCGTCTCCTGGGGTGAGCTGCTCGACAAGATCACCATCCTCGAGATCAAGCGCGAGCGGATCGCGCGCGCTGAGGCGCGGGCCAATGTCGCGCGCGAGCATCAGGCGCTGAGCGACATCGGCGCCGGCGTGATCGGTCAACAAGCGATCGCGCCGCTGTTCGGCCAGCTTAAATCGATCAACCGCGAATTGTGGGAGATCGAGGACGCGATCCGGCAGGAGGAGGCCGCGGCGTCGTTCGGCAGCGACTTCATCCAGCTGGCGCGCTCGGTTTATTTCAAGAACGACGAACGCGCGCGATTGAAGCGCGCGATCAACGTCGCGCTTGAGTCCGATCTGATCGAGGAGAAAAGCTACGCCGCGGTGCGCTGATCCGGCAGGAGAAGCGCCGGACCCTAGGCGGATGGCGAAACTTGGCCTCCTCCCTCCCCTTCGCAGGAGGGCTAGCAAGGCGCCCCCGACGAAGGTGGCGCCTCCGGCGTTCACCGCCCCGGGCCCTCCCTTGAAGGGGAGACGCTTGCTCGGCGCGCGGTAATAGCAGCCCACGCGCCGCACGCTCACCCGGGCCACCGACCCCGGCAGCGTCCCTCAGCAGATCAGAACTTGATCGTCGTGGCGATTGCGATGTTGCGACCCAGCGAATCGTAGCGCTGCGGAATGGTGTTGCTGCGCGCCAGGCTGATATTGTACGAGTCGGGCACGATCGGCGCCGCCTTGTCGAGCAGGTTGTTGGCGATCAGCCGCAGCGAGAACTGCTTCGACACCGCGAAGTTAAGCGCGAGATCGAAATAGTCCGCCGGGTCGACGCGGTAATAGTCAGTCAGCGCGCGCTCGGGCGTACCGCCGATCGCCTCGTCACCGGAGTTGTTGGCGTTGGTCAGCGAGCCGACGTGGCGCCAGTTGAGCGACGCGCCGAACTTCTGGTCGGGCGTGGTGTAGGTACCGCGGAGCCCGTGGCTCCACTTGGGGATCAGCTGGCCGCAGCCGTTGCCGTAATAGCCCGCGCAGTTGCGCTCAGGCTGGAGCGGCGAGTCCTGCCCGCCCGCGTTCGTCGTCAGCGAGCCGTTGAACGACATGTCGAAGCGACCGACCGACTCGAGGTTGAGCGTGTACTGCGCCTGGAAGTCCCAGCCGCGCGCCAGCGACGTATAATAATTGGTCGTGCCCTGGCGGATGAAGCCGGTGCCGGAGCCCGCCGCAGAGAACAGAGTACCGTTGGCGTTGCGGACGATGCCCTGGCAGAAGAACTGGTCGCCGCCCGAGCGCAGGCAGCCATCGGTGTAATAGCTATAGTCGTTGTAGCCGAGCGAGTCGTTGATCTTGATGCGGTAGCGGTCGACCGAGAAGACGAAGCCGCGCAGGAAGCGGGGCTTTACCACCAGGCCGTAGGTCTGGGTGTACGCGGTCTCCGGGTCGGCGGTGAAGCCGCCCGAGCGCACCGAACACGCCGCGGTGCCGTTCGGGCTGGTGCCGTTGCTGCACAGCAGCGTTTGGCTGCCGTAGAGCGCGTCGGACAGGCCGGTGGCGCGGCACACCTCGCGCGAGGCGACCGGCGCACCGTAGCTGACGCCGTTGGCGCCGTTGATCACGGTGGGCGCGCAGAAGTCGTTGAACGTGCCCGAGCCGCCCGCGGCGAACTCGATGTTGGTGGCCTGGCGGATCTCCACCACGGTCGGCGCGCGCTGCGCCTTGTTGAACGAGGCGCGGAAGGTCAGGTCGCTGATCGGCGCGTAGATCCCCTCCACCTTCCAGGTGGTGAAGGTGCTCGGGTTGCTGCTGTACTTCGACACGCGGAAGCCGCCGTTGAGCTGCACCAGCTCGGCGAAGGGCTTGTGCTCGACCAGCGGCGCCTGGACCTCGATGTTCGACTCCCACACGTCCTGGCTGAGGTAGGTGTCGTTGCCGCCCAGCGTGCCGCGATAGGCGGCGTCGGCGACCGACTTGAGCGTGTCCTTGCGATACTCGGTGCCGAGCGCGATCGCGAGGCCCTGCTCGGCGAACGGCGAGGTGATGCCGTATTTGCCGAGATCGCCGGTCATGTTAGCCTGGACGTCGTACAACGTGCCGGTCGTCGTCGAGGTGCCCGTGCCGAACAGGTAATTGATCAGCGCAGGGTCACTGTTGCCGGCGCTGAAGATGTCAAAGGGCACGCAGCCCGCGGCGCCGCTGGCGCAGGTCGGCGATGCCGCGGTGCCGCCGACGTTGACCGCGTCCTGCAGGCGACCCGGGATGCCGAAGCTCGGCGTATAGTCCTGATGGTTGCGCGCGTAGACGCCACCGATGTCGTAGGTCCAGGCGTCGCCCACCTTGCCGCGCACTCCACCGGTCAGCCGCACGCCGGTGTTGATGTATGTGTCGGGGCGATCGCTGCCCTCGCCGAGGCGGTAGCGCAGGTCGACCGGGACGCTCGCCACGCCCGCGCCGCAGCCGATCGCGCCGGCCTGCGCCGCGGACAGATAGGGGTTGCCGCAGCTGACGTTGACGGTGCCGCTCGCAATCGTTGGATAGTTGTTGAAGGACTTGTCGCGGAACCAGATGCCCGAGGTGTAGAGTTCGGCGTCGGAGCCCAGGTCGAGGCTGGCGAAGCCGCCCGCGTTCACCCGCTCGGACGGGCGCTGATAGGCATAACCGCTAAAATAGTTGGAGGCGTTGCCCGCGCCTGCGGCGAACGGCACGAAACTGCGCGTGCCGTCGGGATTGTTGACATATTGGGCCCCGGCGTTGGCACCCGCGCGCGGCGTGATCAGGCCGCTGGTCGAGCTGCTCGGCGTCAGCCCGCACGACAGCGGGCCATTGGCCTGGAGCTGTGTGAGATAGCAGCCGGCGTTCGAGCGATCGGTGAGCCCGACCTCCTCGGTCTTGCGATAGTTGACGAAGCCGCTCAGCCGCAGCGCGCCGTCGAACAGCTTCTTGCCCGCGGTCAGCGTCACGTCCACGCGACCGCCGTCGTTGGTCCAGCCGCGCGGGCTGTTGAAACCGGCCGCGCGCGCGAGCGGCGACACGATCGTGTCCTTGTTGTTATGATTGTAGAAATTGTAGTTGGCGTCGAGCTGCAGTCCCTCGAAGTCCTTTTTAAGAACAAAGTTGACCACACCCGCGACAGCGTCCGAGCCATACACCGAGGAGGCGCCGCCGGTCAGCACGTCGACGCGCTCCAGCAGCGAGGGCGGGATGATGCCGACATCCTGACCGTTCTGCGTGCCGAGCCGCTTGCCGTCGATCAGCACCAAGGTGCGCTCGAAGCCGAGACTACGCAGCTTGATACGCTGGCGCCCGTCTGAATCGTTGTAGGTCTGCTGGCTGTCGGGCGCGATCTGCGGCAGGCGATTGAGCACGTCCTCGACATTGACCGGCGCTTGCGCGCGAATGTCCTGCGTGGTCACCGAGGTGATCGGCGCCGCTGAAGTGACGTTGGGGCGCTGGATGCGCGTGCCGGTGACGACCACGTCGCCGGTCGATGCGGCGGCGGCCGCCTGGTTGCCCTGCTCGCCAGCGATCGCCTCCGCACGCTCCGGGGTTGCCTGCCCCGCCGTCTGGGTCGAGTCGGCGGGCGCGTCCGCCTGCTGCGCGAGCGCGGGCGTCGCCGCCAGCAGGGCCGCGGCGAGCGCCGCGAGGGAGACATGGTGCTGCGGCGTCATCGGTTAACCCTCTGATTTGTTTTCATTGGTAAAGTTCGCTTTTGCCGTTGTTTCATCAATCTGCCACAAAGGTCAATACCTGACAGGACCACTGACGGGACCAATCATGCGGGCGGTTGCGTCGCGGCGTCGATCCGTGCTTGTCGTGCGCCCGGCCGCGTTGCGGCGACACGGAGGGGAGCGGATGACGACAAGACGATCCTTGCTGGCGACGCTCACCGCGGCGGGCGGCGCACTGCCGCTGGCACGCCGCGCCGTTGCGGCCCCCGCGCCGGCGCGCGACGTGCGCGTGCTCTCCACCTGGGACTTCGGCGCCGCTGCCAACGACGCGGCGTTCGCGCGGCTGCGCGCGGGCGGCTCGCTGCTCGACGCGGTCGAGGCGGGTGCGCGCGTGCCCGAGGCCGATCCGGACAACCATTCGGTCGGCTACGGAGGCTACCCCGACCGTGACGGCCATGTCACGCTCGACGCCGTGATCATGGACGACGCGGGCGCGGTCGGCGCGGTCGCCGCGCTCGAGGACACGGTCCACGCCATCTCGGTCGCGCGGCGCGTCATGGAAAAGACGCCGCACACCTTGCTCGTCGGCGAAGGCGCCACCCGCTTCGCGCGCGAACAGGGCTTCGAGAAGGTCGACCTGCTCACGCCGCCGGCGGAGCAAGCGTGGCGCGAGTGGCTCAGGACGGCGAAGTACCAACCCGTCGCGAACAGCGAGACGGGCACTTACGGCACCGCCACGCCGCATCGCACGCCCGGCGGCGCGCTCGATCATGACACGATCGGGTTGCTCGCGCGCACCGCGGACGGGCGCATGGCGGGTGCGTGCACCACGTCGGGCATGGCCTTCAAGATCCGCGGACGCGTCGGCGACTCGCCCCAGGTCGGCGCCGGTCTCTACGTCGAGCGCGGCATCGGCGGCGCCACCTCGACCGGCGTCGGCGAGGAGGTGACTCGCGTCGCGGGCAGCGCACGGGTCGTCGCCTCGATGCGCGCCGGCCGCTCGGCGCAGGCGGCATGCGAGGAGGTGGTGCGCCACATTGCTGCGCTGCGCGGCGCGGCGATCAAGGGCATGCAGGTCGGCTTCCTCGCGCTCGACACGAAGGGCGAGGTCGGCGCCTTCTGCCTGCTGCCCGGCTTCACCTATGCGGTGACCGACGCGGGCGGGACGACCACCGTCCACCTCGCTCGCTCTTTGTACCGCGCATGAGGCGGCTGCTCGAGGTCTGCGTCGAGGACGTGCACGGCATCGCCGCCGCGGTGCAGGGTGGCGCCGACCGGATCGAACTCTGCGCCGCGCTCGATGTCGGCGGCCTCACTCCCTCACCCTCGCTGATCCATGCCGCCGCGGCCGCGCCGATCCCCGTCCACCTGCTCGTGCGGCCGCGCGCGGGCGACTTCGTCTATGACGCGGGCGAGCGACGGCTGGTCGAGGAGGACATTCGTGCCGCGGCAGACGCGGGGCTCGCCGGCGTGGTAATCGGCGCCAATGCGCGCGACCGCACGCTCGACGTCGACTGCCTCGTGCGCTGGCTCGAGGTAGCGCGCGAACGGACACTATCGGTGACGCTGCACCGCGCTTTCGACCTTACCCCCGACCCACTCGCCGCGCTTGAGCAGGCAGTGTCGCTCGGCTTTGATCGGATCCTCACCTCGGGCGGCGCACCACGATCGGCCGACGCGGTCGAGATGCTGACGCGATTGGTTGCCGCGGCGCGCGACCGGATCACCGTTCTGGTCGGCAGCGGAGTCTCCCCGGCGACGCTGCCGGCGCTACTCGCCACCGGCGCGCGCGAGGTGCACGCTTCGTGCCGGCTCGCACGCGCCGGCGCCGCCGACACCACGCTGCGCCGCTTCGGCTTCGTCGCCGAGACCAGCTACGCCACCGATCGGGCGACCGTCGCCCGGCTCGCCGCGATGCTGCGCGACGAGGCCGCTTGAACAATACCAATTTATAACTTAACCCTCTGGCAAACGCCGCCGCGGTCCCGCGCGGCAGGGAGCCCAGCATGATCGCGACGACCGACCAGCCACCGGCCAAGGACGCGACCGCCACGCTGATGCACGCCGAGGCGGCCGAGGCCGGCGCGGCGGTGGCGCGGCTGCTCGAGGCCAATCGCGCGACGCTCGCCGCGCTGGGCGAGCGGCTCCGCGCCGCCCCGCCGGCGGTGGTCGTGACCTGCGCACGCGGCTCGTCCGATCACGCGGCGACGTACGGCAAATATCTGATCGAGACGTTTGTCGGCGTGCCCGTCGCCTCGGCCGCCCCCTCGGTCGCCTCGGTCTATGCCGCCGACGTCGCGTCCTCGGGTGCGCTGTGCATCGCGATCTCGCAGAGCGGACGCAGCCCCGACCTGCTCGCCAGCGTCGCCGCGCAGAAGGCGGCGGGCGCGCACGTCGTCGCCTTGGTCAACGACACGACGTCCCCGCTCGCCGAGGCTGCGGACACGCTGGTGCCGCTGATGGCAGGGCCGGAGCGCTCGGTCGCGGCGACCAAGTCGTACATCGCCGCGCTCGCCGCGCTGGCGCTGCTCACCGCCGAGTGGAGCCAGGACGCCGCGCTGACCAAGGCGCTCGACCGCCTGCCCGAGCGGCTTGGCGCCGCCTGGGCGCTCGACTGGAGCGGCGTCGTCGCACTGCTGCGCGACGCCAGCAATCTGTTCGTGATCGGCCGCGGCCTCGGCTTCGGCGTCGCGCAGGAAGCGGCGCTCAAGCTCAAGGAGACGTGCGCGCTCCATGCCGAGGCGTTCAGCAGCGCCGAGGTACGCCACGGCCCGATGGCGATCGTCAATGCCGGCTTTCCGCTGATCGCCTTCGCCACCTCGGACCAGGCCGGTGACGGCGTGCGCGAGGCGGCGGCCGAGTTCGCCCGTCGCGACGCGCGCGTCGCGCTCGCCGACGCCGCTCAGGACGGCGCGGGCAGTCCAGCGGCGCTGCGCGACCATCCCGCGCTCGAGCCGGTGCTGATGATCCAGAGCTTCTATCGCATGGCGAACGCGCTTTCGGTCGCGCGCGGGCTCGATCCCGACTCGCCGCGCCATCTCAGCAAGGTCACCAAGACGCTATGACGACGCACAGCTTCCGCAACGGCCAGATCGCCACGCGCGACGGCGTGCTCGACGCGGCGACGATCGAGGTCGCCGCCGACGGTACGATCGCGGCGTTGCGCGCCGGCGCCGAGCGTGAGGCGGTTGATCTCGCTGGCGGCTGGGTGATGCCGGGCTTCATCGACACCCAGGTCAATGGCGGTGGAGGCGTGCTTTTTAACGACACACCGACAGTCGAGGGCATTGCCGCGATCGGCGCGGCGCACGCGCCGTATGGCACGACCGGCTTCATGCCGACGCTGATCAGCGACCGGCCCGCGGTGATCGCGCGCGGGCTCGACGCCACCGACGCGGCGATCGCGGCGGGCGTGCCCGGCGTGCTCGGCACGCACGTCGAAGGCCCGGTGCTGAGCCTCGCGCGCAAGGGCATCCACGATCCCGCACGCTTTCAGCCGCTCGACGACGAGCTGATGGCGCTGCTGCTCCAGCCCCGTCGCGGCGTGGTGATGGTGACGCTGGCGCCCGAGCGCGTCGACGCCGAGCAGATCGCGACGCTGGCGCGGGCTGGCGTTCGCGTCTGCCTCGGCCACACCGACGCCGATTACGCCACCGCCACCGCTGCTTTCGCCGCGGGCGCGACCGGCGTCACTCATCTGTTCAACGCGATGTCGCCGCTGGTGCATCGCGCGCCCGGCGTGGTCGGTGCGTCGCTCGACGATCAGCATGCTTATTGTGGGATCATCGTCGACGGCTTCCACGTCGACGACGCCGCGCTGCGGATCGCGCTGCGCGCGCGCGCGGTCGATCGCTTCATGTTGGTGTCGGACGCGATGCCGTGCGTCGGCGCGGCGCGGAAGGACTTCGTGCTCCAGGGCAAGCCAATCCACGTCGAGGACGGCCGCTGCGTCGGTGCCGACGGCACGCTTGCTGGCTCGGACCTCGACATGGCGGGCGCGGTGCGCAACGCGGTTCGGCGCCTGGGCCTCGCACCCGAAACCGCGGCGGGGCTGGCGGCGACCAGCCCTGCCGCCTTCCTCGGCCTGGAGGCGGAGCGCGGCGCGCTCGCCGTCGGGCTGCGCGCCGACTGGGTGCGGCTCGACGCCGATCTTCAGCCGCTCGGCACCTGGGTCGGCGGCGAGGAGCGCGTCGTGCTGCCGCAGCTCGCGCACGGCGAGCCCGTCACCTGACTTCTCCCTTCCCCCGATCCGGAGCATCCATGGCCACCATCTCGCTGACCGCACCATTGGAGGGCTGGGTCAGCCCGCTCGACGAGGTCGTCGACGCGGTCTTCGCGGAGCGGATGCTGGGGGACGGGCTGGCGATCGACCCGACCGGGGACGTGCTGGTGGCACCGTGCGACGCGCGCGTGCTGGTAGTGCAGCCGAGCGGCCACGCCATCACGCTGGAGACGCCCGAGGGCGCGCAGCTGCTGATCCACCTCGGCATCGACACGGTCGCGCTCGACGGACGCGGGTTCGAGCCGCTGGTGGCGGCGGGCACAGCCGTGACGCGCGGTCAGCCGCTGATCCGCTTCGACCTCGACCTGATCGTACGCGAGGCGCAGGCCGCGATCACGCCGGTGATCGTCACCAACGGCGAGCGCTTCGCCATCGCCGAGCGTGCCGAGGCGGGCGTCGTGGCGCTCGGCGCGCCGCTGCTCACACTCGTAGCGCGTGAGGCCGCGGCGATCGAGGATGCGAGCGACGGCCCCACGGCCCGCCGCGCCGTCACGGTTGCCCTGTCGCACGGCATCCACGCCCGCCCCGCCGCCAAGATCGCGGCCGCGGCCAAGACCTTCACCGCGGATATCACGCTTACCAAGGGTGAGCGCTCGGCGAACGCGCGCAGCCCGGTCGGCCTGCTCTCACTGATCGTCGCGCATCGCGACGCGCTGACGGTCGAGGCGCGCGGCACCGACGCCGAGGCGGCGGTCGCCGCCATCGCCGAGCTGCTCGCCACCGACCTCGACGCGGGTGCGCCGGCCGCCTCGCCTCCCCCCGCCACGCCGCGCGTGGTGCCGCAGGGCGCCATCGCCGGAGTCACCGCCTCCCCCGGTCTCGCCATCGGCGCCATCGCGCGCTGGCAGGTGCGTGACCTCGACGTACCCGCCACCGGCGCCGGCATCGCCGCCGAGGAGGCATGCTTCGAGTCCGCGCGCGCCGCGCTCGCCGATGACCTCGCCGCGCGCTCGGCCGGTGCGACCGGCCCAGCGCGCGCGATCGTCCAGGCACATGCCGACATGCTCGCCGACCCGGCACTGATCGACGCCGCGCACCGCGCGATCGCGCGCGGCGCGAGCGCGGCGCAGGCATGGCGGGAAGCGATCCGTCCGCAGGCCGAGGCGCTGCGCGCCGGCGGCGATGCGCGTCTCGCCGAGCGCGCCGACGACATGCGCGACCTAGAGCGCCAGCTGATCGCGCGGCTGATGGGGGTCGAGCAGGAGGTGGCGACGCTGCCCGACGACGCGATCCTGCTCGCCGACGACCTGCTCCCGTCGCAGCTGATGGCGCTCGACCTCGACCGCGTCGCGGGGCTGGCGATCGAGCACGGCGGTCCGACCTCGCACGTCGCCATCCTCGCCGCCTCGCGCGGCTTGCCAGCGCTGGTGGCGCTCGGTGCCCCAGTACGCGACCTCGCCGACGGCGCTCGCGTCGTCCTCGACGCGAGCGAGGGGCTGCTTCACATCGCGCCGCCGCCCGAGCTTGTCGCCGAAGCGGAAGCGCGCCTCGCCGTCGTCGCGCAGCGCCGCGCCGCCGCGCGCGCGCGCGCCGCCGAGGAATGCCGCACCGCCGACGGGACGCGGATCGAAGTGGTCGCCAACTGCGGCTCGGCCGAAGACGCGCGCGTCGCCGCCGCCAACGGTGCGGAGGGCTGCGGGCTGTTACGCACCGAGCTGTTGTTCCTCGACCGCGCCACCGCCCCTAACGTCGCCGAGCAGACAGCGGCCTATCAGGCGGTCGCCGACGCGCTCGCGGGCAAGCCGGTGATCGTCCGCCTGCTCGATATCGGCGGCGACAAGCCCGCGCCCTATCTGCCGATCGGGGCGGAGGAGAATCCGGCGCTCGGGCTGCGGGGCATCCGCGTCGGGCTGGCGCACCCCGACATCCTCGACGACCAGCTGCGCGCGATCCTCGCGGTCCGCCCCATCGGCCAGTGCCGCATCATGGTACCGATGGTCGTGGGGCTTGACGAGCTACGCCAAGTGCGCGCCGCGCTCGATCGCGTCGGGGGCGGTGACGGTATCGAGCTCGGCATCATGGTCGAGACCCCTGCCGCCGCGGTGACCGCGACGCAGCTCGCGCGCGAGGCCGATTTCCTGTCGATCGGCACCAACGATCTTACCCAATATGCGCTGGCGATGGACCGCGGCAACGCCGCAGTCGCGGGCGCGCTCGACGGGCTACACCCCGCGGTGCTGCGCCTGATCGAGCAGACCGTTGCGGGCGGCGCGCGTCACGCGCGCTGGACCGGCGTGTGCGGCGGCCTCGCCTCCGACCCGCTGGCGGTGCCGATCCTGGTCGGGCTCGGCGTTACCGAGCTGTCGGTCGCGCCCGCCGCGGTCGCCGACATCAAGGCGCTGGTGCGCGACCTCGACATGGTCCGCGTCCGCGACCACGCTCGCGCCGCGCTCGACTGCGACGGCGCCGCCGAAGTCCGCCAGCTCGCACGGGAGTTCGCACGATGAAGTCGATCCTGGGAACGCTCCAGCCGCTCGGCCGCGCGCTGATGCTGCCCATCGCGGTGCTGCCGATCGCGGGCCTGCTGCTGCGGCTCGGCCAGCCCGACCTGCTCAACATCGCGTTCGTCAGCGCGGCCGGCGACGCGATCTTCAACCATCTCGGCCTGCTGTTCGCGATCGGCGTTTCCACCGGCTTCGCGCGCGACGGAAACGGTGCCGCCTGCCTTGCCGGCATGGTTTGCTTCCTCGTCGCTACGGAGGCGTCAAAGGTACTGCTGACCGTGCCGGCCGAGGTCACCGCCGGGCTGACCGGCGCGAGCGTCGATCTCGCGGTCGCGGCATGGAAGGCCAAGGCGATCGCGCGGCTCGACGTGCCGATCGGGATCATCTCGGGCCTCGTTGGGGGTGGCTTCTACAATCGTTTCTCGACCGTGAAGCTGCCGGAGTACCTCGCCTTCTTCGGCGGGCGGCGGTTCGTGCCGATCGTTAGCGGTGTCGCCGGACTGGTGCTGGCGGTCGCGGTCGGGCTCGGCTTCGCCGGGATCAGCCGCGGGATCGACCAGCTGAGCTACGCGATCACCGGCGCGGGCAGCGTCGGGCTGTTCCTGTTCGGGCTCCTCAACCGGCTGCTGCTCGTCACCGGGTTGCACCATCTGATCAACAACATCGCCTGGTTCGTCATGGGCGACTATCACGGCGCCAACGGCGATCTGCGGCGCTTCTTCGCGGGCGACCCGAGCGCGGGAGCGTTCATGGCGGGCTTCTTCCCGATCATGATGTTCGGCCTGCCCGCCGCCTGCCTCGCGATGTACCACGCCGCGCCGCGCGACCGGCGCAAGGAAGTGGGTGGCATGCTGTTCAGCCTGGCACTGACCTCCGCACTGACCGGCGTGACCGAGCCGATCGAGTTCAGCTTCATGTTCCTCGCGCCCGTCCTGTACGCGGTGCACGCGGTGCTCACGGGGTTGTCGATGTCGCTGATGGCGGCGCTGGGCGTCAAGCTGGGGTTCGGCTTTTCCGCCGGGCTGCTCGACTATGTGCTCAACTTCTCCAAGGCGACGCGGCCGCTGCTGCTGCTCCCCGTCGGCGCCGTCTACGCGGTACTTTATTATGGGCTGTTCCGCTTCTTCATCGCCAGGCTCAACCTCAAGACACCGGGGCGCGACGACGCGCCCGCGGCGGCAGCGACGCCGATCGCGGTGGGGGAGCGCGGCGCGGCGTTCGCGCGCGCGCTGGGCGGCGGCGCGAACCTCACCAACGTCGGCGCCTGCACCACGCGGCTGCGGCTCGGCGTGCGCGACCAGGCGGCGGTGGACGAGGCCGCGCTCAAGGCGCTCGGCGCGCGCGGCGTGATCCGCCCCTCCCCGTCCGCGCTCCAGGTGGTGCTCGGCCCGATCGCCGACAGCGTTGCGGTCGAGATCCGCGACGCGCTGGCGGCCGGCGGCGGCGTTGCCGTCGCGGCGGTGGAGGAGCCGGCGGCCACCACCACCACGGTGACGCTGGCGCCGGCGCTGCTGGCGGCGCTCGGCGGCGAGGGCAACGTGCGCGGCGCGAGCGTCCATGCCGGCCGCGTGCGAGTCGAACTGGGCGACGCGGCGATCAACGAGGCGGCGCTACGCGACGGCGGGGTCCGGAAGGTGGCGCGGCCAAGCGAGAGCGTGGTCCACCTGCTCGCGCACGACCCTCAAAGGCTGCTGAGTTAATCCCCACGGATCGCCGAGGAAGATCGTTCATTCTCCCCTGCGAGGGGGGTGGCGCGCGAAGCGCGACGACCATCTTGGCTTGCCGGAGGTAAGCCAAAGCCCGCACTCCCCTTGCGAGGGACGGTCGCCTCGATGTTCGCCCAGCCAACCGGGCTCTCATCGCAAGGCGGCCGAAAGGTCGCTCTCCTCGTCGATGCGCAGCATGCGGATGTCGAGCACCGATGGCGCGAACCAGGCGCACAGCCGGCTGAGGTCCTGCACCGCGAGCACGCAGTCCACCGCTTTGGCCGCCTCGCTGACGTAGAGGCTGGCGCCGTCGCGCTGCGCGAAGCCGTGGTGGCGCAGGATATCGCTCACCTCGCGGTAGGCGTCGCGCAAAGAGGGGCTGGGATAGCGCCGCTCGAGGATGGTCGCGTCGAGGTCGAACACGATCGCGTACATGCATCCCCCTGAAACGCCGAAGCCCGCGCCTATCCCTAGGCGCGGGCAACGGAAGCCGGGAGACCGGGCTGACCCGGTCCGGCGATCAGTCGCTCAGGCGAGCTCGCCCTCCAGCCAGGACTTGATCCGCCCCTTGGGCTCGGCGCCGATCTTGGTCGCGGCCGGCGCGCCGCCCTTGAACAGGATCATCGTCGGGATTCCCCGCACACCGTAGCGGCCGGGCGCATCGGGGTTGTCGTCGATATTGAGCTTGGCGATGGTGACCTGCTCGCCCAGTTCCTCGCTGATCTCCTCCAGCGACGGCCCGATCATCTTGCACGGCCCGCACCATTCAGCCCAGAAATCGACCAGCACCGGCTTGTCCGCCTGGAGCACGTCGCTCTGGAAGCTGGCGTCGGTGATCGTCTTGGTGGCCATCGTGTTTCTCCTTCGTTGCGCCTTAGCTAGGACGCGACCCGTGTGCGCTCAACCGCCCAGCCCCAAGCTTTGCTCCGGCCCCGCCAAGCGCCGCTTGACCGGTGCGAGCAGATCCTCGGGCAACACGATCAGTCGCGCCGCCGCGGTATAGAGCAGCGCGGCCTCGACACGGGCCCCCGGCACGATTACCTCGAGCGCGGCGGCGTAGGCCGCCATCTGGCGCAGGTGATAGTCGGGCACCTCCGCGGCACTCTCCGGCACCGCGCGCGACGACTTATAGTCGATCACGCGCACGACGCCGTCGCCGAGCAGCAGCCGGTCGACCGTGCCCGAGATGACCCGACCCGACGGCAGCGTAGCGCTGATCGGCGCCTCCGCGAGCGACTCAGGCCCGAACAAGGGCGCGAGCGCGGGATCGTCGAGCACCGCGAGCACCGCCGTCACCATCGCTGCCGGCTCGGCGACGCCGCGCTGGGTGAGCCACGCGGCCGCGGCCCCAGCGCGACGCTCGGGCGCGAGCGGGGGCAGCCGCTCGAACAACGCGTGGAGCAGCCGCCCGCGCTCCGCCGCCGCGCTGGTGGCGGGTGTGGGCGGCGGGTCGGCGACCGAATCGTCACCGATCGACGACGGCGAAAGCGGGCGTGGCGGCTTGGCGTCCTCGGGCGCGGCGCGGCGCACCCAGTCGGGCAGCGGTGCGGCGGGCGCGCTCGCCGCAGCGGCGCGCTTGGCCATGACGGCGGCAGCCGGCGCGCGGCCGAGGAACGTCCGCTGGCCCGCCTCCTCCGCCGAGGGAACGCCGAGCGCGTCGAGCGTGCGTGCCGCCGCGGCGTACCAGCTCGCCTCGGGCGGCACGCCCTGCCATTTCGCGCTGAGCGAGCCGGCGACCACCAGCCGCTCTTCTGCGCGGGTCGCGGCGACGTAGAACAGCCGCCAATGCTCCTCCCGCTCGCGCTGCTCGGCCGCGGCGAGCGCGGCGTCGATCGCGCCGGCACGCTCGGCCGCGCGCGGGCGGAACACGGGGACTGCGAGCTCCATGTCCTCGGGCGTCCAGGCAAGCACCGACCGCGGGGTCGCGTCCGGATCGGCGGTGGCGTCGGCGAGGATGACCAGCGGCGCCTGCAAGCCCTTCGCGCCGTGCGCGGTCATCACGCGCACCGCGTCCAGCGGCGCGGCGGCGTCGCGCACGATCTCGACCTCGTCGCGCTCGAACCAGTCGAGGAAGCGCTGTAGCGAGGGGGTCGAGTCGAGCTCGAAGTCGAGTGCGGCGTTGAGCAGCTCCTCGATCGGGTCGCGCGCCTCCTCGCCCAGCCGCGCCAGCAGCTTGCGCCGGCCGTCGAGCGGGCCGGACAGCAGCTGCTCGAGGAACCGGTAAGGCGTGTCATAATCGGCGCTGGCGAGCAGCACGGCGACCGGCGCGACCGCGTCGCCGCAGGTGCGCTGGAGATGCCGCCACAGCCCGACCTCGCGCGGCGCCGCGCGCGCCATCAGCTCGTCCTGGCTCCAGCCGATCAACGGCGAGACGAGCAGGCTGGCGAGGCTGAGATCGTCCTCGGGCTGGAGCACGAAGCGGATCGCGGCGAGCAGATCCTGCACCGCCAACGGCGCGGACAACCGCAGTCGGTCGACGCCCGCGACGGGCACGCCCTCGGCGTAGAGCCGCGCGACCAGCAGCTGGGCAAGCTCACCGCGGCGCTTGACCAGGATCATCACGTCCTCGGGTCGGAGTCCGCGTCCCTTGCTGCCGAGCAGCAGCCCGCCGTCCTCCACCGGGCGCAGCCAGTCCCGCACCTGACGCGCGATGTTCGAGGCGTTGCGGCGAACGGCATCGTCGGCCCAGCCCTCCTCGCCGTCCTCCTCCGCCTCGTTCGTGCCTGCGGCGACGGCGGGCCACAAGATCACCGCGCCGGGGCCGGCGACGCGGCTGGCATGGGGCGGGATCGCCTCCAGCGCTCCGAGTGCTTCCGGACCAACTGACTCGATCATAGCGTCGACGAACTCCAGCACCGGCGCGGTGGACCGGAACGAGTCAGTCAAGGAGAGCCGATCAAACGGTAGCCCGCGATCGTCATCCGGCATCTCATCGGTGCCGGCGACTTGGCGCGCCTTTCGGTCGAAGTGCTGCTCAGCTGCCATAAAGGTATAAGGATCAGTGCCCTGGAAGCCGAAGATCGCCTGCTTCAGGTCACCCACCGTGAACAGCGTCCGCACCGAGGGCGCGAAGACGCCGCGCCCGACAAAATATTCGTCCACCAGCGCGCGCACGATCGTCCATTGCGCGACATTGGTATCCTGCGCCTCGTCGACCAGAACGTGCTCGGTCTGCTGGTCAAGCTTGTAGCGGATCCACTCGCCGATGCCGTCCTGCTGGAGCAGCGCGACCGCGGCGGCGATCAGGTCGTCAAAATTGACCGCGCCGGCGCGGCGCTTGGCGGCGGCATAGCCGCGCGCATAATCGCGCCCCACCTCGAGTGCGGCGCCGAGCAGGTCGGCGTAGGCGGCGCGGCTGCGCAGCAGCAGCAGCTCGCCGCACCAGCCGTGGAGGCGCAGCGCGTGGTCGGCGTAATCGGGGTCGGCGGGGGCGCGACCCTTGCCGAACGACTGCGGCTCGCCGTCCTTGCGTGCCCAGACGAGGTGGAGCGTGTCGAGCGTGGCGGCGCGCTCGGCCGGCGCGGCAGCGAGCCAGGCGCCGATCGCCTCGGCGCGCTCGACGCCGCTCTTGGTGCCCCAGCCGCGGTTGAGTGCGGCGAGCAGGTCGAGCGCGGCGCGGTCGACGCGATCGTCGCCACAGGCGTCATGGACATGCGAGTCGAGATCGCCGAGCGGCACGCCGAGCTGGCCGCGGACGAAGGGTGCGATGCCGCTGGGCAGCGCCTCCAGCGCGGCACCGGCACGCGCGCAGGCGACGAGGAACTGTTCCGCGCCCTGCTCGCCGAGTCGCAGGCTGAGCTGGCCGATCGTGTCGACCGGGGCGGCGCGGCCTGCCCGCTCGGCGTCGACGAGCAGGTCCGACAAGGCCTGGCGCCGCAGCAGCGCCTCCTCGCGCGGCTCGAGCGGGCGGAAGCCCGGCACCAGCCCGGCCTCGATCGGGAAAGCGGCGAGCAGCCCCTGGCAGAAGCCGTGGATCGTCTGGATGCGCAGCCCGCCGCCGGGCGCGTCGAGTACCTTGGCGAAGAGCGTACGCGCGCGTGTGATCAGCGCAGGTGTGGTGCGCTCGCCGAGCGCGAGCAGGTCGCTGGCGAGCCCGGTCTCGTCCATCCGCACCCAGGCGGCGAGCTGCCGGTTGATCCGCCCCGCCATCTCGGCCGCGCCCGCCTTGGTAAAGGTGAGGCACAGGATCGCACCGGGCTCGACGTCGCGCAGCAGCAGCCGGAACACACGCGCGGCGAGCACCTGGGTCTTGCCCGTTCCCGCCGAGGCCGAAAGCCAGACATGCGACTCGGGCCGGCTGGCGCGGAGCTGCTCGCCGCGCAGCATCGGCAACGGCCCGACCGCGCGCTCAGCCACGCGCCTGCTCCCGGCCATACCATTCGTCGCGGCGCATCAGCTGGTCATACTCGGCATAGGGCGCGAACTCAGGGTGGAGCTTCGCGGTGAACGCCTCCTCGCCGGTGAGCCAGCGCGCCGCCGCCTGAGCGAAACTCTCGCGCGCGGCGGCGACGAACTCTCCGGTCGGGATGCGGCCGCCCTTACCGACGGGGTCAGCTGGCGAACTGACCGAGCCGAAGCCCTCGCCCTTCTTGGCGAGAGACCAATATTCGAAGGCAGTCGCGCCGCCGCGCACGCCGTCAAATCCGCCCTGCTCGGCAATGGCGCCGAGCAGCCCGAGCTGGAGGTTGAACCCGCCGCGCACCGCCGCGACCGAAGGCGCCTTGCCGGTCTTGTAGTCGACAATCCCGAGACCACCGTCGGGCATGCGGTCGATCCGGTCGAAGCGGCCGTCGAGCGCGATGCCGGAGAGCTCGACCCGGCCACGGCCCTCGACGGCGAGCACCTCGCGCCCCTCCGCCCGATCGGCCAGCGTGCGCGCCGCGATCCACTCGAACGCGGCGACCAGCCGCGGCTGCCACAGCGCGCGCAGCAGCGGGTGGGCGGCGGGATCTTGAAGCAGGAGCCGAGCGCGGGGCAGCAACGCGGCCGGGTCGCAGCGGTCGTCGCGCGCCCAGGCCTCGAGCACGGCATGGACCGCGGTGCCGCGCCACGCCGCGCTCGGGACGGCGTCAACCGGGTCGAGCGGCAGCAGCTTGAGGATCCGGCGCGCGTAGAAGGCGTAGGGATCGGCCTTGAGGCGATCGACCTCGGTCACCGAGATCGCGCGCGGGCGCAGCGCCGCGGGCGGCAGCGGCGCGGGGCGCGCGGCCGGGCGCGGCACGCCGCCGTGGTCGAGCGCGCGCGCCCAGTCGGCGAGCGCGGTCACGCGCGGGAAACGCTCGCCCGTCATCGCTTCCAGCCGCAGCCAGAAGCGCGAAGCGAGCGCCGGCGAGCGCTGATCGCGCCGCGCGCGGGTGAGCAGCACGCGCGGGGCGCCGAGTGCCTGCGCGAAGTCATGCGCGGCCGTGCCGATGCCGCGCTCCAGCCCGGGCAGGCCCAGCTCGGCGCGAACGCGCGGTGCGAGCCACGGGTCGGGCGCGGGCAAGCCGGGCCACACGCCCTCGTTGAGGCCCGACAGGATCATGAGGTCGGCGGACTGGAGGCGCGCCTCCATCAGCCCGTAGATGGCCAGCCGCGGGTGGCGCTCGCGCGGCAACAGCCGGATCGCCGACTCATCCATCAGCTGACGCAGCATCGTCGCGAAGCCGGCCGGATTCACCAGCGCGGGACCGCGCGGCGCCTGCTCCTCCAACGCGGCGAGCAGGTCGGCCGCGGCACGCCCGGCGAGGCCGCGCCACGCCTCGTCGCCGGCCAGCCGCTGCGCCGCCTCGCGCAGCCCCGCGACGAGCGCCGCCAAGCTTGTCTCGCCGTCGCCGAACACGCCCGCGATCGGATCGAGCAGGGCGCGCGTGTCTCGCCACCAATCGGCGGCCCGCGAGCGGATCGCGCGCTCGCGTTCATTGCCGCCGGCGAGATGGCGGTCGATCCCGTCGAGCCCCGGTCCCGGCCGCGGCCCGCGCAGCGCGCGGTCGAGCCGGCGCACGCCGTCGAGCCACGCCCCGCGCTCGGCACCCGCGCGGATCAGCGGGTGTTTAAGTAGCGTCAACAGCGCCATCGGCACGAAGTCGTGCGCCGCCGCCTCGACGATCGCGGCGAGAAGCGTGCCCGGCGGCAGGATCGTCAGCGGCCGTCCCGCGCTGTCATCCACCTGGATGTTCCAGCGGCGGCAGTGCGCGGCGACGCGGCGCGCCAGCGCGCGGTCCGGCGTGACGAGCGCCGCGGTGCGGCCCGGCTCCTCCACGGCCTCGCGCAGCTTGAGCGCGATCGCCTGCGCCTCCTCCGCCGGCGTGGCAAGTTCGACGGCCTCGACCCCGGTCAGCCGGCGGTCGGCGGCGTCGAGCCGGGTCCATTTGGCGGTGAAGGCGGCGGGGGCGAGCGCGTTGGCGATGGCACGGCCGCGCGCGGCGCCCGCGTCCTGCTCGCTCGCCGCGCCCCAGCGTGTGACTTCACCGCGCGCGGCACCGATCCGCTCCAACAGCAACTTGAGGTGGAACTGCGGGTGAACCTCGATCGCGCGTTGGCGCAAGCTCGTGACCGGGTCAGGCCGGTGCGGGCCGAGCGCCTCCCACTCGTCCTCGGGAAGGTGCAGATCCAGATCGGCGAACACCACCGATCCCTCGGGCAGATCAGCGACCACGCGCAGCAGCCGCGCCACCGCGGGCGCTGGATCGGTGATGCCGGCGGCGCAGACGAAGCGCGCGGGCGGATCGGCACGCCACCGCGCCGCCTGGCGATCGAGCAGCTGCACCCGCCGCCACGCCGCATCGACCCGGCCCAGTCGCTCCCGCTCCTGCGGCCAGCGTTCGAGCAGCAGCCGGAACAGTCGCAGCGACACCTCCCAATGGTCCGACAGTCCTTCGCCGGGATCGATCGCGGCGAGTGTCTCAGGCTGGACCTCCTCGACGATCAGCTGGTCGAGCGTGCGCGCCAGCTCGCCCGCGAGCCGCACCGCCTCGGCCGCGTCGACCGCCCGCCCGCTCGCGGCGCGCTCCTCGCTGACCAGTCGAGCGAGGATCATGCGACGCTCGAGCGGGTCGATCGCGGGCGGCAGCGGCGGCACCGCGTCGGCCGGATCGAGCGCGGCGCCCACTGCCGCCTCCAGGTCGTCGCCCCCCAGCGCGACGATCCGCGGCAGCAGCAGTGCACCGCCGCTGGCGCGCACGAACGCATCGCTGATCGCCAGGCCGGCGCGGTTATTGGGCACCAGCACGACGCCGCGCGCGAGCGCCATGCGATCGGCGGCATAGCGGCGCAGCAGCCCCGCGACCAGCGCGTCGGCGAAGGCACGGTGCGCCGGGATGGAGTAAAGCCGCAGGCCGCGCTGGCGACCGGGCGAGTCAGACATCGGCGAGCAGCGCCTCGGTACGCGCGATCGCGCCCGGCACGTTGACCTCCGACCACAGGCCCTGATGAACGAAGCCATAGGCGCGCCCGGCCTCGATCGCGCGGTTCCAGAAGAGGTTGGTCGAGAACGGCCCTTCCGGCCAGTCGCGGATCAGCGCGGGCGCCATGATCTGCACGCCGGTATAGACGAACGGCGCGACGCGCCCGGGCTTGCGCCGCCCGGTCACCCGGCCGTCGGGCGCGAGATGGAAGTCGCCCTGCCCGCCGTGGTTATGGGCGCGCGCGCACGGCACCATCAGCATCAGCGCGTCCATCGTCGCACCGTCCCAGCGCGCGGCGAGCTGGCGGATCGCGTCGGTCGGTCCGTCGAGCCAGAAATTGTCGCTGTTGACGACGAGGAACGGCTCGTCCCCGAGCAGCGCGCGCGCCTTCACCAGCCCGCCGCCGGTCTCCATCAGCCGCTCACGCTCGTCCGACACGATCACCTCGATGCCGCGGACGCGATGGCGCAGATGCGCCTCCAGCGCGTCGGCGAGATAGTGGACGTTGACCACCGCGCGCTGCACCCCGGCCGCGCGCAGCCGATCGAAGACGTGGTCGAGCAGCGCGCGCCCGGCCACCTCGACCAGCGGCTTGGGCCGCGTTGCGGTGAGCGGCCGCATGCGCTTGCCGATCCCCGCGGCCATCACCATCGCGGTGCGCGGCACGCGCGCGCCGGGGTCGGGTCGGATGTAGCGCGGGCGGGTCACGCGCGCGCGCCGGCGATCAGCATCGGGTCGCCGCGCAGCTCGGGCGGCACGTTGTCGGCGAACCAGCGCGCCACCGGGGCGAGCACGGGCTGGCCGAGGTCGCGCTCGAGATAGCCCCAGACGCGCGGGCACAGCGCCGGGTAGCGCGGCTTGCCGTCGCGCTGCCACAGCCGGGTGAAGATGCCGATGATCTTGGCGTTCCGCTGCGCGCCGAGCACGTGATAGGCGCGCAGGAACGCATCCCCCTCGCCCGTGGCGGCACGATAGCGCGCCAGCATCCGCTCCTCCAGCGACGGATCGACGTCGCGCCGCGCATCCTGCAGCAGCGAGACGAGATCATAGGCCGGATGCCCCGCCAGCGCGTCCTGGAA
Source organism: Sphingomonas phyllosphaerae (assembly GCF_029623345.1). Taxonomy (GTDB): domain Bacteria; phylum Pseudomonadota; class Alphaproteobacteria; order Sphingomonadales; family Sphingomonadaceae; genus Sphingomonas; species Sphingomonas phyllosphaerae_C. Next base: position 310,807 of record NZ_JAPYKH010000001.1, on the reverse strand, counting down.
GTCGAGCAGGCCGAGCGAGCGTTCGGCGCCGACCAGCATCAGATTTTCGGCGTGATAGTCGCGCAGCACAGTGACCGGCACCGCCACCTCGGCGTGGCCGAGCACCTCGTCCCAGGCGGCGCGATAGCCGTCGACGTCGACCGAGACGCCGATCGCGGGGCAATACCAGTCGGTGAGCAGCCCCGCCTCGCGTTGCAGCTCGGCGCGGTCATAGGCGCGCACCGCGGCGGCGGGATGACGGCGCAGGGCTACGAGCAGATCGACCGCGGCGGCGTAGAGCGGCACCGCCGCATCGGGATCGGCGTCGGCGGTCTCGCGCAGGCGCTCGTCGCCGAAGTCCTCGAGCAGCACGAGCCCGCGCTCGAGGTCGACCGCATGGACCGCGGGTGCCGCGAAGCCACGCTCGGCGAGCCAGCGCGCGACGTCGAGGAAGGGGCGCGGGTCCTCGTGCGGCGGCGGCGCGTCCATCAGGATGCCGCGCCGCTCGCCCGCGACGACGCGGAAGTAGCGGCGGAACGAAGCGTCCCCCGCGAGCGGGTCGATCCGTGCCTGGTGCCAGCCGTGAGTATCGAGAAAGGCCGCGGCGTCCGCCGGCGGTGTCATCGGGGTCGCCATCGCGCTGCCCAAGCGGGCGGCGCCGCCCAAGTCAAGCGCCGCGCGCCGTCCGGCTCGGCCGCGAGGGTGAGCGCCAGCGCGTCGGGCCAGCGCCCCGTCCCGGCGCGTTCGGGCCATTCGATCAGCAGCGCCGAGTCGAGCCGTGCCTCATCGAGGCCCAGTTCCTCCACCTCGGCCGGATGGTCGAGCCGGTAGAGGTCGACGTGGAGCAGTGGCAGCGAGACCTCGGGCGGCGCGTAAGGCTGGACGATCGCGAAAGTGGGGCTCGGTGCCTCCTCAGCGAGTCCGAGCGTCGCCAGCACGCCGCGGGCCAGACTGGTCTTGCCCGCGCCGAGCCCGCCCGACAGCGTCACCACGTCACCAGCGCGCAGCAAGGGCGCGAGCCGGGCGCCGAGCGCCAGCGTCTCAGCGGCATCGGCCAGCCGCAGCGATCCGTGCGCATGACTCATCGCCGCGGCAGTTCGACTGTGATCAGCGTGCCCTCGCCCGACTCACTTACCAGCGTGATCGTCCCGCCGTGCGCCTCGACAAACTGCTTGGCGAGCGGCAGCCCCAGCCCGAGCGCGCGCTCGCTGCCGGCGGAGACGCCGCTCTGCGCGAAGCGATCGAAGGCGCGCGCGGCGACGTCGTTCGGCAGACCCTCGCCGTCGTCGGACACGATAATCCGCGCGGTTTTGGCGTTGCCGTCGACGTGGAGCAGCACGCGCCCGTCGCTGTGCGCCGAGCCGACGGCGTGGCGCAGCAGATGTTCGATCACCTCGCGGATCCGCCGCGCGTCACCGGTGAGCCGGCCCGCCGAGCGCTGGACGTCGATCACCAGCTCGACATGGTGGCGCTTGGAAGCGGCGCGCAGCGCGTCCGCCGCAGCGCGCGCGACCGCGGCGAGGTCGACGTCGCCGCGCTCCAAAGGGCGCGCGCCGGTGTCGGTTGACGTGAGGTCGAGCACGTCGTCGATCAGCAGACCGAGGCGATCGACCGAGTCGAGGATCGCGTCGAGATAGGCGGTCGCGTCGGGGGTCAGCGCGCCGGCATAGCCGCCGTGCAGCATCTCCGCAAAACCGCTGATCGAGGTGAGCGGCGTGCGAAGCTCGTAGCTCATGTTGGCGACGAACGCAGTCTTGACCCGATCGGCCGCCTCGAGCGCGTCGTTACGATCACGCAACGCCTGCTCCATCGCGCGACTGTCAGTGACGTCGAGCATCGTGAACAACGCGTTGCCGTCGGGCAGCGGCACCGCGGCGAACTCGAAGTTACGCCCGTCCGCCAACGCGATATGGCCGGCGCGCTGCTGCCGCTCGACGGTGGCGACGCGCACCAGTTCGGCGATCGAGCGCGCGCGGCGCGGATTGGACAGCTTGACGGCGACCTTCTCGGCGATGACGTCGACGCGGGGATGGCCGGTGAGGAACTCTTCGTCGAGATCCCACAAAGCCCGGAAGCGATTGTTCCACAGCTGCAACCGCCCGTCGGCGGCGAACACGCCCAGCGCCTCGAACAGATTGTCGAAGGTGGCGGTGCGGACGCGCAGCAGCGTGTCGCGTGCGCTGGCGAGCTGGACCTGCTCGGTACGATCCTCGAAAATCAGCAGCAGTCCGCCGTCGGGCAGCGGTTGCGCGACGACGCGGAGGTGCGTGCCGCCAGGCAAATGCCAATTCTCCTCGTTCGCGCCCTCGGCGTCGACGAACCAGCCGCGCCGCTCCGCCTTCCAGCCCGGGAAGTCGCGTACCTCGGGCACGCGATTGGCCTCGCGCATCCGCTCCAGCACGCGGTCGAACTCGGGGCGATCGGCGAGCCACTCCAGCCGCATCGCGAACATGCGGCGGAACGGCTGGTTGCAGAAGACCAAACTGCGGTCGCGCCCGAACTGCGCCACGCCGGCGGAGAGGCGATCCAGCATCGCGCGCTGCGCGTCGGCGAAGCGGCGCTCGCGCGCGTGGCTTTGCTCCAGCTCCTCGATGTCGATCGCGTAACCGGCGACGCCACCGACCGGGAGCGGCACATCGTGAATCCGCAGCGACCGCCGAGCCCCGCCGATCGTCGCGGGCAGGACGCGCTGCTGCGGCCGGCCCTCGGCGAGCGCCACCTCCGCACCCGCGCTCGGGCCGCCCTGCCCCGACCCGTCGACTAACTCCAGCCCGCGCCCGACGACCTCGGCGGCATCGTTGCCTTCGACCGCGCTGACATAGGCCGAGTTGACGATGGCGATGTGCAGGTCGTTGTCGCGATACCACATCGGCAGCGGCGCCGCCTCGACCAGGCCGGTGAGCGCATCGAAGGCGTCGGACAGCTCGGCATATTCGGCGCGCAGCCGGCGGCGCTCGCCCTCGCTGACGGTCGAATCGTAGAACCACAGCAGCACCGCGCTGCCGCGTCGCTCGCCCTGCACCGTCAGCGTGCGCTGGCCGTCGCGCGCGTGCAGGCTGCGCGTGAAGCCGCGCGCCGAGCGCTGGCACGCCGACAGCTCGCGTGCCATCGCCTCGGCGTCGGACGAGTCCATGCCCCACCCCGCCGCCTCGAGCTCCTGCAGATAGGACGGCACGCCCGAGAGGCCGAGCCAGTCGGCAACGCGGCGCGCCATCTCGACGCGCCCATCGGTGTGAACGACGACCGGCTGCATCGGCGCCACCGCCAGCAACGACTCGAGAGCGTCGCGCCCGCGGATCGCCCCCGCCGCGGAGGCGCGCGCGCGCAGGCCGAGCGCGAGCAGGACCGCACCGGCCACCAGCAGCAGCGCCACGACGGTGCCGACGATCACCGCGGTGGCGGGCGCGATCGTGATCATGGACGCTGCACCATATCACGCAGGGACGGCATGTCCCGTGATTTAGCAAGCCCTTCGCGCGGGAAAAGCGCCTCGACGTGGTAAACAGGCGCCGCCCGGCCGCCCGCCCCCCCGATCAGAACAGCCGGTCGAGCGCAATCCGCGCCCCGGCATAGTAATAGCGGCCCAGGAAAGAATATGAGTACGGGCCATAGCCAGTCGGCTCGACACCCGCGCCGGTGAGATTGTTGGCGCCAAAGTAGAAGCTGAAGTTCTTCTCGACCGCGATCGAGGCCTGGATGTCATGCTCCCAGCGCTCACGATAGTAGAGATACTCCGGCGCAGCGATATCCGGATTGGCGCTGACCTGATCGCGGGTGAAGCGCCGTACCTTGCTGGAATAGTTGAGGCCGTAATTGAGCGTCACCGCGCCTTTGGTCCAGGTCAGGTCGAACGTACCCGCGTATTTGGGTGCGGGCAGCGTCGGCAGCTCGAGTTGGTCCTCGCGCTCGGCGCCCGGCGTCGGCACGAAGTCGAGCCGATCGAGGTAGTTACCTACCAGCTTCAGGTTGAAGCGCCCGAGATTGCCGGCGTTCAGGCTATAGGCGACCTGAAGATCCAGGCCTTGCGTGCGGAACGCAGCAACGTTCTCGGGTTGCAGCAGATAGTCATTGACATAGCCGGTCACCCCGCTGCGCGAGACGTTCGAGCAATAGGGATTGTCGAGTGTCGGCTGGTCGACACATAGGTCCGCGAGCTGCTGCGCGGTCGGCGAGTTCACTGCGTTGGTCAGATTGATGTTGTACCAATCCGCCGTGATCGACAGACCCGGCAGGAAACGTGGCAACAGCACGACGCCGGCGGTCCACGTCTTGGCGGTCTCCTCGCGCAGCCCGCGGTTGCCGCCCGTCCGGCCCGGGAGGCTGGCGGTCGCGACGGGGTCATTCACCGGATTGAACGCGGCGATCTGAGCCGGCGACAAGCCCGCCGCGGTGAGCGTGGCCTGGCAATTGGCGACACGGTACCGCGTGCCCTCCGGCAGGTTCTCCGGATCGCAGGGATCGTCGATGAAGGAGAAGGCGCCGCTGACCGGCGCATAGAGCTCGCTGATATTGGGCGCGCGAACCGCCTCGGAATAGCCGCCGCGGAAGCGGATGTCGCGAACCGGCGCCCAGATGCCGTTCACCTGCCACGTCGTTGTGTTGCCGACAGTCGAATAATCGGAGACACGCAGCGCGGCGTTGAATTCGAGCGTGTTGGCGAAGGGCAAGTCCTTCAGCAACGGCACGCGGAGCTCGCCGAAGGCCTCCTTGACGTCGAAGCTGCCGCGCTGCGGCCCGACCTGCGAGAAGTCGAGCAACTCGCCCTGCTCGACCCGGGGATCGGGATTGAAGCGGCTGCTCTCCTTGCGATATTCGGCGCCCAAGGCAAAGCCGATCGGGCCGCCGGGAAGCTCGAAAAACTGGCCGAAATCACCGCTGATCGAACCAGAGACCACGTGCTGCTGCACCCGGTAGAAGTTGACCATGTCGGCCTGGACGAAGCCGAGCGCCGCGGCGCTGGGGGAACCCTCGCCGAGGATGTTGAGCGGCTGGCACCCGCTGCCCGCGCCGGGCGTAAAGGTCGTCGCCGGCGCATCGAAGTTGTTCGGGTCGATATTGGCCGTCGGATCAAGGTCGGAGCGACAGACGATCTGCCCGGTCGTGGGGTCACGTACTGCGTCCAGCGCAGCGAAATAACGATCGCTGATGCGGTAGTTGGTCGAGAGGAAGCGACTGTCCGTGCGGCCATATGTGTAGGAAAATTCGTAACGCGCATGATCGCTGATCTGCCCGTCCGCACCGATGACGGAACGGTAAGTCTCGCGCTTGGACGACTCGCCACGGACGCCGAAGTCGAAATTGTCGCGCGAGACGAGCGCGCCGTTGGCCGCCGCGTCGGCACCGAAGCGATCGATCAGGAAGGCGTTGTCGGGAGCGAGATAGGTGTAGAAGTCGAAGCTCGGCTGCGACACCGTATAGCTGTGCGTGTTGGTATATTTGCCCTGCGCGAACAGCCGCAGCGCGGGTGACACCTCGAAACTGCTCAGCAGATTGACGTTGTGGATGCGGTTCTTGGGCTGAAGGTCACCCTGGTAGCCCGCCACTGGCGTGCTGTCGCCGCCCTGGACCTGGCCCGTGCCCGGCAGACTGACCCCGCGGTCGTAGACGCGGCCGTCCCCGTTGAAATCGGGCACGCCGTCCAGATCGAGATCGACAGCGCCTCCTCGCGAGCTGTCGGCATAACGCAGATTGTTGGTGCGGATACGGTCAAATCGTGCGGGATCGTCGGGGATGTCGGTCGGATCGCGCACGATGCCGTACGTGCGCAGCGGATTGCCCGTACGCTCGCGTGCGAAAGAGCTGACACGATCATCGTCGCGGAACTCGTAGTTCAAGGCGATGTTGCCGCGACCGCCGGCGAAGTTCTTGCCGCCGGTAAGCGAGAAGAAGCGGCTGCCGGCGTCGCCATATTCCGAGACGCCGGTCTGCGCGCGTGCGACCAGCCCCTCGAAATCGCGCTTGAGCACGAAATTGACGACGCCTGACACGCCGTCGGCACCGTAGATCGCCGACGCTCCGCCCGTCGTCACGTCGATACGCTCGATCAGATCGGCGGGTATCGTGTTGATGTCGACCGCTGCGGTCCCGGGTAGACCGGCAACGTGACGGCGTCCATCGACCAGGACGAGCGTCCGGTTCGCGCCGAGATTGCGGAGGTTGAGCAGATTGACGCCGGCAGCGCCGTTATCGGCGGTAGAACCGGACTGGCTCGCGCTGGTCGAGGAGCCGATCAGCGCGGGATTCTGCGTCAAAAAGTCGGTGACGTTGACACGGCCCGACTGCTGCAACGACGCCGAGGAGTAACTGGTGACCGGAGTTGGCGAGTCGATCTCGGGCCGGGCGATGCGCGAGCCGGTGACGACGACATCGACGGGATCATCGGCCTGCGCCGCTTCCGCTGCGGTCGGCGCCGCGTCAGGTGCATCCTGCTGGGTCGCCGTCTGGAGCGGTTGTTGCTGTGCGTGCGCCGGCAGGCTGAGGCCGCCCGCGACCAGCGCGACCAGTGCGCATCCGCTCCGCCAATGCGAGATCGTCATCGTCTTCCCCTGTTCCGACGCCGTGATTTCCATGTCCCATTAGGGACATCTCGTCATCTTCGTCGCAAGGGTTAATGTGTTATTCAGCCACGTTGTTGCGCCGCAGCAACATGCGAGAAGGGCGGCACCTCGCGGCACCGCCCCCTCATTTTGACGATCGCGACGGCGATCAGTAGCGATAATGATCCGGCTTGAACGGGCCAGCGACCGGTACGCCGATATACTTGGCCTGCTTCTCGCTCAGCTGCGATAGCTGGACGCCGAGCTTCTCCAGGTGGAGCGCCGCGACCTTCTCGTCGAGGTGCTTGGGCAGGACATAGACTTCGTTCTTGTAATTCTCGCCCTTGGTCCACAGCTCGATCTGCGCCAGCGTCTGATTGGTGAACGACGCCGACATCACGAACGACGGGTGGCCAGTCGCGCAGCCCAGGTTCACCAGGCGACCCTTGGCGAGGACGATGATCTGCTTGCCGTCGGGGAACTCGACCAGGTCGGTGCCAGGCTTCACCTCGGTCCACTTGTAGTTGGACAGCGCGGCGATCTGGATCTCCGAGTCGAAATGGCCGATGTTGCAGACGATCGCCATCGGCTTCATCGCCTTCATGTGATCGGCGGTGATGACGTCGGCGTTGCCCGTCGCGGTGACGAAGATGTCGGAGCGCTTCACCGCTTCCTCCATCGTCACGACCTCATAGCCTTCCATCGCCGCCTGCAGCGCGCAGATCGGATCGATCTCGGTAACGAGGACGCGCGCGCCGCCGTTGCGCAGCGACGCCGCCGAACCCTTGCCGACGTCGCCGAAACCCGCGACGGTAGCGACCTTGCCGGCCAGCATCACGTCGGTGGCGCGGCGGATCGCGTCGACCAGCGACTCCTTGCAGCCGTAGAGATTGTCGAACTTCGACTTGGTGACAGAGTCGTTGACGTTGATCGCCGGGAACGGCAGCTCGCCCTTCTTGGCGATCTCGTACAGGCGGTGAACGCCGGTGGTGGTCTCCTCCGACACACCCTTCAGGTTCTTCACCGTTTCGGTCAGGTAGCCCGGCTTCTTGGCGATGAACGCCTTGACCGAACGCTGGAACTCGACCTCTTCCTCATTCTCGGGCTCGCCGAAGCTCTGGCCCGCCTCGAGCTTGGCGCCCCACAAAGCGAACATGGTCGCATCGCCGCCGTCGTCGAGGATGATGTTGGCAGTCTGGCCGTTGCCGTCGTCCCAATCGAAGATCGAGCCGACATAGTCCCAGTAATCGGCGAGCGTCTCGCCCTTCACCGCGAACACCGGGATGCCCGCGGCGGCGATTGCGGCGGCGGCATGGTCCTGCGTCGAGAAGATATTGCAGGTCGCCCAGCGCACGTCCGCACCGAGAGCGGTCAGCGTCTCGATCAGCACCGCGGTCTGGATCGTCATGTGCAGCGAGCCGGTGATGCGCGCGCCCTTGAGCGGCTGTGCGGCGCCGAACTCGTCGCGCAGCGCCATCAGGCCGGGCATCTCGGTCTCGGCGATCTTGATCTCGGCGCGGCCGAAATCGGCGAGAGCGATGTCTTTGATGACGTAATCGTTGGTGTTGAGCGTGCGGTCAGACACTGGGGCGGTAGCCACGGCGTTGTCTCCAGACTGATAGGGCCGACCAAGGCGCCACGCACCGGTCGGCATGTGTGCGCCTTAACCCGCCCAGCGCTGTCGATCAAATATAAAGATATCTTTATATCGTTCTGGAAGAGCGGCTCAGCTGTGCCCGCTCTCGCTCGACAGCAGCCGCGGATCGACGCCGGCGGCGGCGAAGCCACGCGTCCAGCGCCGCTCCACCGGCGTGTCGAACAACATCTCGGGCGAGTCGGCGACGTTGAGCCAGCCGTGCCGCGTCATCTCGGCATCGAGCTGGCCCGGCGCCCAGCCGGCGTAGCCGAGCGCGACCAGCCAGCGCGACGGGCCGTTCCCCGCCGCGATCGCGCGCAGCACGTCGAGCGTCCCCGACAGCGCCCAGCGCCCCGCAACGTCGAGCGTATCGTGCCCGCCCCAGTCGCTCGAGTGGAGCACGAAGCCGCGTCGCGTCTCCACCGGGCCGCCGAAATGGACCGGGGCGTCGGGTGCCTCCCCGGGCGCGATCTCGAGCTGTTCGAGCACGTCGTGCAGGCCAAGCCCGTTGACCACCGCACCGATCCCCACGCCCAGCGCGCCGCTCTCGTCGTGGCTACAGATCGCGATCACCGAACGCTCGAAGCGCGGGTCACCGATCCCGGGCATGGCGAGCAGGAACTGACCGGCGAGATAATTGGCTTGCTCCATCCGCGCGAACCTAGTGCGTGCGGCGGCGCTTGCCAAAGCTTGAAATCAATCGCCTCGGCTGCGACACCCGCGCCATCCTCGCACCGGAGCCCTGCCCCATGACGATCAGCGTCGGCGACACCCTGCCGTCCGTCCGCCTCACCAAGGTCACCGCCGAAGGGCCCGAGCCCGTCGACAGCGGCGACTATTTCAAGGGCCGCCGTGTCGCGCTATTCGCGGTGCCCGGCGCCTTCACCCCCACTTGCTCGGCGCGCCACCTGCCGGGTTATCTCGACAAAGCCGAGGAACTGCGCGCCAAGGGTGTCGACGAGATCGCCTGCACCGCGGTGAACGACGCGTTCGTCCTCGCCGCCTGGGCGAAGCAGAACAGCGCCGAGGGCGTCACGATGCTCGCCGACGGCAACGGCGACTTCGCTAGCGCCCTCGGGCTCGAGATGGATGGCAGCAAGTACGGCATGGGCAAGCGCAGCCAGCGCTACGCCATGGTCGTCAACGACGGCGTGGTCGAGTCGCTTGAGGTCGAGGCACCGGGCGAGTTCCGTGTCAGCTCGGCGGAGCATCTGCTGACGATGCTGTAACTCCCTTGGATCCTCCCCGGCACGGGGAGGGGAACCAGCCGCAGGCTGGTAGAGGGAGTGTCCGCAGGCGCTGCGATCCGTAGAGAGCCCTCTCCACCACCGCGCTGGTGCGCGGCGGTCCCCCTCCCCGTGCCGGGGAGGATCAGGATGCTCGCACGTTCGTCATGAGTTGGCCGCGACTTGCCGCGGTCACGTCGCAAATGTAACCGTCGGGAATGACAGCGAACGATATCGTACAGGAACTGGACCGGCTTTACAGCGCGTCGGTCGACCGGCTCAAGGCGGCGATCTCCCGCTACATCGCCGATGGAACGCCGCCCGCCCCCGAGACACGGCGCGACGGCTCCTTCGCCTATCCCGAGATCCGGCTCCGCTTCGCCGGCGGCGACGATCGTCCCACGCCGCTGCGCTCGTTCGGCCGGCTGGTGAGCCCCGGCGAATATCGCATCAGCGTCACCAAACCCGCGGTCTTCGCCGACTATCTCACCGAGCAGCTGACCCTGCTGATCGAGGACTATGACGTTACCGTCAGCGCCGTGGCGGGGACGCAGGAGATCCCCTTCCCGTACGTCATTGACGCCGGCCACGCGCTCAGCCTCGACACCGTCTCCGCCGCCGAGCTGGCGCGCTGGTTCCCGACGACCGAGCTCGCCTATATCGGTGATGAGATCGCCGATGGCCTCTGGGCCTCGATCGACGGCACGCGCCCGCTCGCGCTGTTCGATGGCCTACGCACCGACTTCAGCCTCGCCCGGCTGCGGCATTACACCGGCACGCCGCCCGAGCACGTCCAGCGCTACGTGCTGTTCACCAACTATCATCGCTACGTCGACGAGTTCGTCCGCTGGGGTGCGAGCCAGGTCGGCGGCGATAGCCGCTTCACCGCGCTCTCGGGGCCGGGCGGCGTGCTGTTCCAGGCGGGCGACGATCCCGCGATGCTCGACGATAGCGCGTGGCGGCGGCTGCAGATGCCGGCCTATCACCTGATGGCGGACGATCGCACCGGCATTACGCTCGTCAACATCGGTGTCGGCCCCTCCAACGCCAAGACGATCTGCGACCATCTCGCGGTGATGCGCCCCGAGGCCTGGGTGATGATCGGCCACTGCGGTGGCCTTCGCCCCTCGCAGCGGATCGGCGACTATGTGCTCGCGCACGCCTATCTGCGCGACGACCACGTGCTCGACGACATGCTGCCGCCCGAAATTCCGGTGCCCGCCATCGCCGAGGTGCAGCAGGCGCTGGCGCGCGCGGCCGAGACCGTCAGCGGCCAGTCGGGCGACGTGCTCAAGCGGCGGCTGCGCACCGGCACGATCGTCACCACCGACGATCGCAACTGGGAGCTGCGCTACGCCCGGTCGGCACTGCGCTTCTCGCTCAGTCGCGCAGTGGCGATCGACATGGAATCGGCGACCATCGCGGCGCAGGGCTATCGTTTCCGCGTGCCGTATGGGACGCTGCTGTGCGTCTCGGACAAGCCGCTGCACGGCGAGCTCAAGCTCCCGGGCCAGGCCAATCGCTTCTACGAGCGGGCGATCAGCGAGCATATGCGCATCGGCATCGAGACGTGTGAGGAACTCCGCCGCGAGGGCGCCACGCTGCACAGCCGCAAGCTGCGCGCCTTCAACGAACCGCCCTTCCGCTAAGTGCCGAGCACTCCCTGGGAAACGAAGCGGCGGCCGCGCGTTACGCGGCCGTACCATTTCGCCAGGGAGCAGATGATGGCCGACGACAGCAGCGATACGCCGACCCCCGCGCCGGCCTCGTCCAAGCCGGCGACGCCGCGCCGCCGCGCGCCGCGCAAGACCAGCGCGAGTGCGGCGAGCAAGCCTGCGACGAAGCGCCAGACGGCGAGTGATGCGCCGGCGCCCAAGCGCCGCGCCGCCACCAAGCGCGCCGCCGCGGGCGAGCCCTCGACGCTCGAGCAAGCCGGCGAGGCGGTGACCACGGCGACCAAGAGCGTGTCGCGCTCGGCCGGCGCTGCACGCAAGCGCGCGAGCCGCGCCGCGACCGACACGCGCAAGAGCGCCACTCGCGGGGCGCGCAGTGCCGGTAAGGCGGCATCGCGCGCCACGGACAAGGTCGGCGGCAAATGGGGCGCGGCGGCGATCGCCGGCGGCGTGGCGGCGATCGGTGCCGCGGCGACCGCGGCGCTCTTGTCGCTGCGCAGTTCGACGCCGAAGCAGCCCTCGCTGCCGGCCCCCAAGTCCGACGGCAAGGCCGGTGCGAAGCCGGAGAGCAGAACCGGCGCCAAGCACGGCGGCGCCCACCAGCCCGACGGTACCGACTCGAGCAAGTCGTTCGAGGCGAAGATCGCGGACGAGAACTCCGTTCCCGAATGAGGCGAAGGTGGAAGGGGGCGCGTTCCGGGCCTCCCTTCATCCACCCGAACCGGGGATGTGCGGCAGGTCCGACCCTTCGTTGAACGGTTTGCCTCGGACGGCGGTCCTCACTGGGCGACGAAAGCGGCGATCGTCGATGCCAGCTCGGGCCCGGTCGCGGCGCCGAGATGATCGCCGGGAATCCTGCGCTAATGACCGCTCGGCACGGCCTCGGCAAGCGCGGTTGCCGACCCATTCTCGTTATCATCCTCACCGCAGGGGACGAGGATCGGGCAGCGGACGGTCGCCAGTGTGTCGAGCGGCGTGCTGGCGATGGTGTCGTTGACCAACTGCATCGCCGCCGGGACGCCCTTGTTCGCCCGTAGGAAGCCCTCCGCTAACAACTCGGCGGCGACGATCCCCTCCAGCCGGGTTCCGCCCAGGATCACCCGACGCGGTCAGGCACCATTAGCGAGCATGCGGACCACGACGCGGGCGCCGCGCGAATAACCGACGATGTCATGTTCCCGCAGCGCCAATGCTGCCACGAGCGTCTGCAGGTCGTGCGCCAGCACGCCGCGCCGGTAAGCGCTCGGGTCATGCGGTCGGCCACTCTCGCCGTGGCCTCGAAAGTCCGGCATGATGGCCCGTGAGCCGGCGCGGGCGAGCGCCGCGGCATAGCCTGGCCGGATCCAATTGGCATGAGCGCCGCAAAAACAGCCGTGCACCATCAGCAGCGCTCGCCCGGTCCCGATCTCACGCCACGCGATCGTGTGCCGTCCACGGCCGCGATGCAATGCGTGTCGGAGAGCATGGGGCTGCCGTCCGTCCTGTCATGGTCGCTCGAGCGGCGGCGCTCACCGCGTCATAGGGTCTGGCGGCGGTGACGGCGTCGCGGCGGCGCGATCTTCTTCGCCGCGCTACCACTCGTCGCGCAGCAATCCCCACAGCACCGTATCGCGCACGCCGATGTGAGTTTCCCATTCGGCACGCAGCAGCCCCTCGCGCCGAAAGCCGAGCGCCTCCAGCAGCCGGTTCGAGCCGACGTTCGCAGGATCCGTGTCGGCGAACACGCGCCGATAACCCTCGGCGAACAGCTGCCCGATCACGGCGCCAACCGCCTCGCGCGCGTAGCCCCTGCGCTGCGCCGCGGGTACCAGCAGGTAGCCGATCTCAACCACGCCGGCGCGCTTCTCGCCCGCGGCGACGAACCCGATCGCGACGTCATCGTCCGCGTGCGTGACCGCCCAAGTACGCCAGCTGCCGTCGTCGCGCGCAATGAAGCGCTCGCGCAAGGCGGCCACCGATTCGGCGGGCGCGTGCGACCACCAGGTCATCGCCGTCGCGTCGCCCATCGCGGCGAACAGCGCTTCGGCATCGTCGGGCACGCGCGCGCGCAGCACCAGCCGCGCGGTCGCGAGCCGCGGCGTCATCCGCCCAGCGCCTCGACCAACGCCTGCACCTTGCGCTGGCGCCACTGCGGGGTCGGCGCGATCAGCCAATAGCCGAGCCGCGACGGCATCGCCTCGCCGACCACGACCAGCCGCCCCGCCGCGACGTCACGCGTCGCGAGCAGTTCGGGGACGGTGGCGCGACCCAGCCCGGCCGCGGCAGCGTCGATCGCCAACCCGGCGTCGCCGACGCGCACTTGCGCCCCGCCCTCGCCGGGCGCGCCCGGCCAGTGGATCACCGCCGCCGCGCCGCCGCCCGCACGCTCGACCGTCACGAGCCCCTCACTCTCGATCGCCTCGCCTTCCAGCGCGCCGGGGCCCTCGCCCCAGCGGATTGCGAGGTCGAGGTTTGCCTCGGTGAAATCGACGTTGTCGTCGGCCGCGACCAACGCGAAGCGGAGCTCGGCGTCGCCCGCCGCAATCGCCGCTAGGCGCGGCAGCAGCCACTTCTCGGTGACGTCGCGCGGCGCCGCGATCGTCAACGACTTGGACGACTGGCCCGCCTGCATCGCGCGCACTGCTTCCTCGAACTCGAGGAAGCCCTGGCGCAGCGGTCCAAGCCCCGCCTCGCCCTCGGGGGTGAGCTCCAGCCCCTTGGTGGTGCGGCGGAACAGGACGACGCCCAGCGTGTCCTCCAGCGCGCGGATCTGCTGGCCGACCGCGGCCGGCGTCACCGCCAATTCGTCGGCGGCGCGGGTGAAGGAGAGGTGGCGCGCCGCGGCGTCGAGCACGCGCAGCCCGTTGAGCGGCAGGTGGGTGCGCTTCACTCCGCCACCGCCGGCGCGGTCAGCGCGAAGCGCGGGATGGCGACGTCGAAGAGATGCCCGTCCTCGGCGATCATGCGGTAGCTGCCCTGCATCGCGCCGCTCGGCGTTGCAAGCGGGCAACCCGACACATAATCGTAGCTCGCGCCCGGCGCGATCAGCGGTTGTTCGCCGACCACGCCCTCGCCCTCCACCGTGTGGCGCGCGCCGTTGCCGTCGGTGATGACCCAGTGACGCGTGAGCAGCTGCACCGCGCCCTCACCGTCATTCTCCAGCCGGATATGATAGGCCCAGAACCAGCGCCCGCGCGCCGGCTCCGACTGTTCGGGCAGATAGCTGACCGAGACCCGCACGGTGACCGTCCCGGTCGTCGTGGCGAGCGGGAACAGCGCCTCCATGCCGATCGCGGTCATAAGCCGACCTGCCGGAGCGCCTGGTCGAGATCGTCGATCAGGTCCTGTGGGTCCTCGAGTCCGACGTTGAGCCGGAGCAGCCCCTCGGTCACGCCCATCTCGGCGCGCGCCTCGGCGCTGACACCGTAATGGGTGGTGGAGGCGGGATGCGTCATCAGCGAGCGAGAATCGCCGATATTGTTCGAGATGTCGATCAGCTCCAGCGCGTTAAGCAGAGCATGCGCCTGGGCACGATCGGCCACCTCGAAGGCGAAGATCGGCCCCGTCGCGACCATCTGCGACATCGCCAACGCATGCTGCGGATGGCTTGGCAGGCCGGGATGGAGGATCCGCGGCACGCGGCCCTCGAGAAATTGCCCGACCGTCACCGCGTTGGCCGATTGGCGACGGACGCGCAGGTCGAGTGTTTCCAGCCCCTTGAGCACCACCCAGGCGTTGAACGCGCTGAGCGTCGGCCCGGTGTTGCGGGTGAAGGGCAGCAACGTGTTGGTGACGAAATCCTCGCTGCCGCACACCGCGCCGGCGAGCACGCGCCCTTGCCCGTCCATCATCTTGGTGGCGGAATAAGCGACCACGTCGGCCCCGAACTCGAGCGGGCGCTGGAGCGCTGGCGTGGCGAAGGCATTGTCGACCACGCTCACGATCCCGCGCTCGCGCGCGATGCCGCACACCGCCTTCAGGTCGACCACGTCCATCGTCGGATTGGCAGGGGTCTCGAAGAAAAAGACCTTGGTGTTGGGGCGCACCGCCGCTTCGAACGCCCGAGAGTCGCGCGCGTCGACGGTGGTCGACTGGATGCCGAAGCGGGGCAGCAGGGTGTCGACCAGCCAGCGGCACGAACCGAAAGCGGCGCGGCCGGCGACAACATGGTCACCCTGCTGGAGCTGACACAGCAGCGCCGCGGTCATCGCCGCCATGCCCGTGGCCATGGTGCGACACGCCTCGGCGCCCTCGAGCAGCGCGATGCGATGCTCAAGCATCTCGACGGTCGGGTTCTGCAGGCGGGAATAGGTCATCCCCTCCTGCTCGCCGGCAAAACGCGCCGCGGCGTCCTCGGCACAGTCGTAGCTGTAGCCCGAGGTGAGGAAGATCGCCTCCGAGGTCTCACCGAACTCGGATCGGGCGGTGCCGCCGCGCACCGCGAGGGTGGCGGGGCGCCAATGCTGGGTGACCGACCGGTCCTGTCCGCTACGCCGCTTCATGCGCGCACGCTTAGCCTCCGGCGGCGCGCGGAGACAAGGGGCAGCGCGGCGCCGGCGGCGGGCGGGCTTGTCGCCGCGGCGAGGCTGACGCAAGGAAGCAGAGTGTTCCTGCGCAGGCGGGAACCCAGGATCATCACCCGCCACGCTCGCGGCCCTGAGCTCCTGCGAGCGCAGGAGCACGAATGGTAAAGTTGATGGCCGCACGCGACAGGACGGTGACAGCGCCTCGACCCTGGTTACTCACGTTGGCGATTGCGCTCGCCGCCGAGCTGCTGTTCCTGTTCCGCGTCACCGTGCCCGACAAGCCGGTGTTCGACGAGGTCCATTATCTGCCCGCCGCGCGCGCGCTGCGCGATCTCAGCGGCCCCGCCAATATCGAGCACCCGCTGCTCGCCAAGGAGCTGATCGCGCTGGGGATGCGGCTATTCGGCGACGGGCCGCTGGGCTGGCGCGCGATGTCGACGGCGGCGGGCAGCGCGACGGTCGCGGGGGTGTTCGCGCTGACCTGGCTGCTGACCGGGCGCACCCGCGCCGCGTTGACCGGCGCGCTACTCGCGGTGCTGGGCTTCACCGTCTATGTCCAGGCGCGGATCGCGATGCTGGACACGTTCATGCTCGCTTTCCTGCTGTGGGGAATCGTGCTGCTCACCGCCACGATCCGCGACGGCAGCGTCGCGCGCTGGTCCGCCGGCGCGGCGCTGCTGGGGCTCGCCACCGCCTGCAAATGGGTCGCTGCGCCGTACGTGGCCGCGGCGGCGGTGACCTTCGTGCTGTTGAAGCGCGAGCGGCCCGCGCGCTGGCCGGGGCTCGGTGCGGTGCGCGCGCTGGCGCTGCTGGTCGGGGTGTCGGTGGCGGTGTATTTCCTTACCTTCGTTCCCGCCTTCTTCTACGCCAACGAGCCAATGACGGTCGCGCGATTGCTGCCGTTCCAATGGGAAATGTACCTGCGCCAGACGCAGAAGCTGCCGCACCACACCTATCAGTCGGACTGGTGGACCTGGCCGCTGCTGATCCGCCCGATCTGGTATCTGTACGAGCCCGTCGACGGCGCGCAACGCGGCATCATCCTGCTCGGCAACCCCGCGGTGATGTGGGGCGGGCTCGCAGCGGTCGCGGCCTGCTACGGCGGCTGGGTGAAGCACGGGTCGGCGCGGCTGCTCGCGCCGGCCGTGCTGTGGACCTTCGCGGTCGGTATCTTCGCGGTGATCCCCAAATCGCTCGGGTTCTATTACTATTACTATCCGGCCAGCGTCTTCCTCAGCGTCGCGCTCGCGGTGGCGCTGGACCATTGGCGCGCGCCGCTGGGGTGGTGGGACGAAGTGTATCTGCTGCTGGCGCTCGCGCTGACGCTCTACTTCCTGCCGGTGCTCACCGCCGCCCCGCTGGCGCATGCCGCGGCGTTCCATCGCTGGACGTGGTTCGCCAGCTGGGTGTGAGCGAGAAGTTTGGTCGGAGGCGGTAGCCCTTCACTTCTCCCCCTGACGGGAAAAAGTGAAAGGGCTCACAGCTCCACGAGCACCGCGTCGCCCATCTCTACCGTGGTCGCCTCGCCGCCCATGTCCGTAGTGCGCAGGCCACGCGCCAGCACAGCTGCCACCGCCGCCTCGACGCGGTCCGCCGCCGCGTCCTGCGCCAGCGAGTGGCGCAGCAGCATCGCCGCGGACAGGATCGCGGCGCACGGATTGGCCTTGCCCTGCCCCGCGATGTCGGGCGCCGAGCCGTGGATCGGCTCGTACAGTCCCTTGCCCGCGCCATCGAGCGCGGCCGAGGGCAGCATGCCGATCGAGCCGACGCACATGCTCGCCTGGTCGGAGAGGATGTCGCCGAACAGATTGCCCGTCACGATCGTGTCGAACGCGCCCGGGTTGCGCACCAGCTGCATCGCGGCATTGTCGACGTACATGTGCGTCAGCTCGACCTGCGGATAGTCCGCTGCCACCTCGATCACGACGTCGCGCCACAGCTGCGAGGTCTCGAGCACGTTGGCCTTGTCGACCGAGCAGAGCTTGCCGCGCCGCTTCGCCGCGGTTTCGAAGCCGACGCGCGCGATGCGGCGCACCTCGTCCTCGTCGTAGCGCATCAGGTCGTGACCCTCGCGTTTGCCCTCCGCTGTGGTGCCGCGCCCCTTGGCGCCGAAATAGACGTCGCCGTTGAGCTCGCGCACGATCACCAGGTCGATCGCACGCGCCACCTCGGGCTTGAGCGTCGAGGCGTCCTCCAGGCCGGGGAAGATCCGCGCCGGGCGCAGGTTGGCGAAGGTGCCGAGATGCTTGCGGATGCCGAGGATCGCCTGCTCGGGACGCAGCGCACGCTCGAGCGAGTCGAACGCCGGGTCGCCCACCGCGCCGAACAGCACCGCCGCGGCGCGATCGGCCAGCGCCAACGTCTCGAGCGGCAGCGGGTGGCCAGTGGCGCGATAGGCGGCGCCGCCGACGGGCGCCTCCTCGAAGCGGAGGCCGAGGTCGAGCGCCTCGAGCACGCGGCGCGCCTCGCGCGTCACTTCGGGGCCGATGCCGTCGCCGGGCAGGATCGCGATCAGGGTGGAGTCGGTCATGCCGCACCGCATGGCGCGGCGCGCGCGCTCACGCAACCGCCCGCGCGAGCCGCGCCACCAGCCGTTCGCGTGCGGCGAGCAGGTCGCGACGGCGGTCGACCAGCACGTCGCGCGCGAGGAAATGCCCGGTGAGCGTCAGCGCGCCGAGCACCTCGTCCCAGGTGGCCGCGCCGCCCGAGAGCAGGAACGGTGGTAGCGCGAGCAGCCGCGTCTCGTAGCCGATCGCGCCGGCACGGCTCACCGCGGCGCCGCTGCGCGGGCTGACATACGCCAGATCGTCGCGCGTGCCGGTGACGGTACAACCGCTCAGGTCCAGCCCGAAACCGAGCTCGGCGAGCAGCAGCAGCTCGTAACGCGCAACGCTGCCGGCCCAACCATGCGCGCTCGGCGCCGCCTCGATCGCGTCGAACACCGCGGCGAGCGCGTCGTGCAGACGTGGATAGGGCTGCGCCTCGGGCAGGGCGCCAGCGGTAAGCGCGCACAGCCACTCGATCGCAGCGGCGGGCAGCGGCTGGGCGAACAGCGGCGCGCGGCTGTGCACCAGCTCGACGGTGAGCGCCGCGAGCTGCTCGTCGCTGCGCCCGCGCCAGTCACCGCGCACGACATTGCCCGGCTGGAGCAAGGGCCGCAGCCGACGCGAGTGCCCGCCGCGGACATAGCCCGGGCGCACCCCGTCGTCCCGGGTGAAGCCGCGCACGACCGCGCCGTGCTCGCCATGCGCGCGGGCGGAGAGGATCAAAGCGTCGGCGGCGAGGTGCATCGGTCCATTCATAGCGGTGCGAGCGGGCATGCGCATCCGCTCGGAGGACGCCCACCAACGTGCTCCTTCGCACCGCGCTGGCCAGTGTCTGGGCCGAGATGCGCGATGAACCGCCATGCGGCACCTCGCGCCGATCGGGCGCGAGTTGGCGGGCACAGGCGAGCGGCGATCTCCCGACCCGCAGCGGCGACTCGGCGAACCGGGCGACTTGTCCTGATCGCGGCCGGCGTGCTGGAAACGAGCCATCAACGAGGCTCGAGAGATGCAGATCAAATGCAAGTGTCAGATCGGCGCGGCGCTCACTGTAGCCGCCCTGCTCCTGGGTACCATCGCGACCGACATCATGATCGACCGCATTCGCGTGGGAGGTCCGATCGATCGCGTAGGGCAGCAGATCGACGATTTCGATGCGGCGATCATGCCACCACCCGCAACGCTGATCGAGGCCCACCTCGCCGCCTTGTTGCTATGCCAATATCCCGCAACACTACCCGTTCGCCGGCGCGAACTGGTCGCGCTCGAACGTGCCTTCGAGGACAGTGTCGGGCACTGGCGGAAGAGCGACGTGGACCCCGCGCTACTCGCCGGTCTGGACCGCGTGGCGCGTCCCGCCGATGCGTATTGGCGCGAACTGGACAGCACCTTCATCCCTGCGATCGGACGCGGCGACCTGCGCACCGCCGACGCCAGTTACGCTCGCCTCTCCGCCCTCTATGCGGAACATCGCACGGCGCTGGACACGCTGGTGCGCGCGGCCACGACGGCGCGCGTCAAGCTCGGCATCGCAGCGAGCAGTCAGGTCAAAGCGACCTTGGCGCTGCTGCTGACCATGGCGGCGGTGCTGATGCTGGTGGTGGGGGCAGGACTGCTGCTGCTGTTCCGCCACGTGCTCGCACCCATCCTCGCGACCGCGGCCGCGATTCGACAGATGGCGGCGGGCCAGCTCACCGTCGCGCTGGCAGGCGGCGACCGGTCCGACGAGATCGGCGAGATGGTTCACGCGCTGCAAGGCTTCCGCGATCTGGTAATAGAGCGGCGCACCGCGACAAGCGCGCAGGAGATGGTCGTCCACCGGCTCGCCGGCGCGCTCGACAATCTGGCACGGCGCCGGATGACCGAGCGGCTCGGCGACTTGTTGCCCGCCGGCTACGAGGCAATCGCACACTCCTATGACACCGCGGTCGAGCAGCTGAGCCGTGCGCTCACCGAGGTGAGCGAGACCGGCGAGATGGTCCGTGCCGGCGCGGTCGAGATCCGGCTCGCGTCCGACCATATGGCACAGCGCACCGAGCAGCAGGCCGCCAGCCTGGGCGAGACCGCCAGCGCGATGCACGAGATCACGACGGCGGTGCGCAACACCGCGGTAGGCGCCGGAAGCGCTCGCCAGACCGCGCAGGTGATGCGTGCCGAAGCGGAGGAGTCTGGGCAAATCGTCGAGTCTGCCGCCGCGGCGATGGACTCGATCCGCCACAGCTCCGCCGAGATCAGCGAGATCATCGCGGTGATCGACGGTATCGCCTTCCAGACCAACCTGCTCGCTCTTAATGCGGGAGTGGAGGCGGCGCGCGCGGGTGAGTCTGGCAGAGGCTTCGCGGTCGTCGCCGCGGAGGTGCGCGCGCTCGCGCAGCGCTCCGCGGAGGCGGCGAAGGACGTCAAGGCGCGCATCACCGCCTCTGGCGAGGAAGTGGAGCGCGGCGCCCAGCTGGTGGTCAGCGCCGCCGGATCGCTGAAGCGAATCACGGAACGAGTCAGCGAGATCAACCAGCTGATCGTCGAGATCGCGCACTCGGCCGAGCAGGAAGCGTCGCGACTTCAGCGGGTCAATACGGCGGTGGCCGAGATCGACAGCGTCACACAGCAGAATGCCGCGATGGCGGAGCAGGCCACCGCCGCCGCGCGCGGGCTCGCCGATCAGGCCGACCTGCTCGCCGGCGAGATAGCGCAGTTCGAGTTGGTCGAGGCCATGTCGCCGGCACCGCGGCGTGAGCGTCCATCGCGCGCGCTGATCCCGGTGGAGTGACCGCCGAGCCTTAGCGCGCGTGATAGAAGTCGTAGACCTGCTGCGCCACCGCCGCGCTCACGCCCGGCGCCTTGCGCAGGTCCTCCAGGCTGGCGTTGCGCACCGCGCGGCCGGTGCCGAAGTGCATCAGCAGCGCCTTCTTGCGCGCCGGGCCGATACCGGGAACTTCGTCGAGCGGGCTTGCGCCGATCGCCTTCGCACGTTTGGCGCGGTGCGCGCCGATGGCGAATCGGTGGACCTCGTCGCGTAACCGCTGAAGGTAGAAGAGCAAAGGCGAGTTCACCGGCAGCGTCAGCTCGCGACCGTCCATCAGGTGGAACACCTCGCGTCCCTCGCGGCCGTGGTGCGGCCCCTTGGCGACGCCGACAAGGCACACGTCCTCGATCCCGAGATCCTCCAGCACCGCCTTGGCGGCGTTAAGCTGGCCGCGACCGCCGTCGAGCAGTACCAGGTCCGGCCACGTCTCGCCATCGCGATCGGAATTCTCCTCCAGCGCGCGCGAGAAACGGCGCTGGAGTACCTCGCGCATCATCGCATAATCGTCGTCGGTGGCGGCCTGCTTGATGTTGAACTTGCGATAATGACCCTTGCGGAACCCTTCGGGCCCCGCGACCACCATCGCGCCAAGCGCATTGGTGCCCTGGATGTGGCTGTTGTCATAGACCTCGATCCGGTCGGGTGACTCGCCCAGCTCGAACAGTTCGGCGAGCTCGCGATGCAGACGCGCCTGGGTCGTGCTCTCGGCGAGGCGACGCTCCAGCGCCTCCTGGGCGTTGCGGCTGGCCTGGTCGAGCAGCCGCTTGCGGACGCCGCGCTGGGGCACGGTCAGCTCCACCTTGCGCCCCGTCTGCTCGGACAGCGCCTGCGTCAACAGCTCGGCCTCGGGCAGCACGCGATCGATGAGGATGGTGCGCGCGGGCGGCACCTCCTCATAGAATTGCATCATGAACTGGGTGAGCACCTCGTCCTCGGGTACGTCGGCGGTGTGCGCGGGGAAAAAGCTGCGATGGCCCCAGTTCTGGCCGCCGCGGATGAAGAAGGCCTCGATCCCGATCAGTCCCTCGTGGCTGGCGAGCGCGAAGATGTCGGCATCGCCCACCCCCTCCGCGTTGATGAACTGCGTGCCCTGAATGAACGTCAGCGCCTTGAGCCGGTCGCGCAGTACCGCGGCGAGCTCGAAGTCCATGTTCTCCGCGGCGGCCTGCATCTGCGCGCCCAGCTTGGCCTGGACGTCGGTGGCCTTGCCGGCGAGGAACTTCTTGGCGTCGCCGACCAGATCCGCGTAGCCGACGGGGTCGATCCGACCGACGCACGGCGCCGAGCAGCGCTTGATCTGGTACAGCAGGCAGGGGCGGTCACGCGTCTTGAAGAAGCCGTCGGTGCAACTCCGCAGCAGGAAGAGCTTCTGCAACGCGTTGAGCGTATTATTGACGCTGCCCGCACTGGCGAAGGGGCCGTAGTAATCGCCCTTGGCGCGCCGCGCGCCGCGATGCTTTTGGATCCGCGGGAAGTCGTGGTCGGCGCGCAGCAGGATGAAGGGGAAGCTCTTGTCGTCGCGCAGCAGCACGTTGTACGCGGGCCGGTAGCGCTTGATCAGCTGCGCCTCGAGCAGCAGCGCTTCGGCCTCGTTATTGGTCGTCACGATCGTCATCGATCGCGTCTGCGACACCATCCGCTGCAGCCGCTTCGGCAGCCGCTCGACCTGAACGTAGTTGGCGACGCGGTTCTTCAGCGCGCGCGCCTTGCCGACGTAGAGCACGTCGCCCTTGGCGTCGTGCATGCGATAGACGCCGGGCTTGAGCGGCAGCGTCTTGAGCACGTTGCGGATCGCCGCCTCGCCCGCCTTGAGGTCGGGGGCGTCGGCACCGCGGATGGTGAAGGTGGCCTGCTCTTCGTTGAAGCGGTCGGGTGGGCCGTAACTGCCGTTCATCGCACGCGATCTAGGGGCTGGCGCGGCGCGGGACAACGGGGTGGGATCTCGTCTCGTGCTCACTGGCGTCTTCCTGAACTCGTTTCAGGATGCACCGTCCCGCACACGCCACGGCCCCAGAACAAGCGGCGCCGCAGATCCTTAAACGAGTCCAGGATGACGGGACAGAAGAGGGTGAGGGAGCGACGGCGCCGCGTCCCTACTTCCCCTTACCCTTCACCCAGTCCCCGATCTTCGCCTCGAGCACCGGCATCGGCAGCGCGCCGGTGTCGAGCACCTGCGCATGGAAGGCGCGCGCGTCGAAGCGGTCGCCTAGCTTCACCTTTGCGTCTGCCTTCAGCCGCGAGATCGTCAGCTGACCGATCTTGTAAGCCAACGCCTGTCCGGGGATCGCGATATAGCGCTCCACCTCGGCGGTCGCATCGGTGCGCGCCATCGGAGAGTGCGAGAGCATATAGTCGATCGCCTGATCGCGCGTCCAACCTTTGGTGTGGATGCCAGTGTCGACCACCAGCCGCATCGCCCGCAGCATTTCGTCGTTGAGGCCGCCCAGGCGCTGATAGGGATCGGTCTCCATCCCCAGCTCGGGCCACAACGTCTCGGCGTAGAGCGCCCAGCCCTCGACATAGGCGGTGTTGCCGCTGAAGCGCATGAAGGCCGGGAGTGACTCATTCTCCTGCGCCAGGCTGATTTGAAAATGATGCCCCGGCACCGCCTCGTGGAGGTACAACGTCTCCATTTCCCACATGTAGCGGACCGGGAGGTCATAGGTGTTGTAGTAGAACACGCCGGGCCGCGACCCGTCGGGCGTGCCCGCCTGATAGGACCCGCCCGCGTCGGTCTTCTCCTTGAACGCGGGCACGGGGCGGATCTCGAGCGTCGTTCTGGGGATCAGCGAGAATTGCTCGCGCGCGCGCGAGTCGACACGGCGGCCGATCGCTTCATAGCCGAGCCGCAATTGCTCCTTGGACGAGGGCTGGAAGCGCTTGTCTTCGCGCATAAAGGTGAAGAAATCGGCGAGGGAGCCGGTAAAGCCGACCTTGCCCTTCTGCGCCTCCATCTCACGGGTGATCCGCGTCACTTCACTGAGACCGAGCTGGTGGACTTTATCAGCGGAGAGCGGCAGCGTCGTGTTCGACTCGATCAGGTACGCATATAGCTTAGCGCCGCCCGGCATTGCCGAGAGGCCGACGCTGTCGCGTGCGACCGGCAAATACTCCTTTTCAAGGAAATCGCGCATGCGCCGCTGCGCCGGATTGATCACCTCGGTGATCTGGCGCGTGTAGGCGGCGCGGAGCCGCGCCTGGTCGGCGGCCGGGATGGCCGCTGGGAAGGACTTTACCGGGCCATACATTGGGGAGCCCTCGGCACCGCCTTCGAGCAGATGATCGAATTGCGCGATCATGTTGCGCACCACCAGCTTGGGCTGGACGACGCGCGCGCGCATGCCTTCGCGGAAACGCGCCATCGCTTGATCGAGCAACTCGGCGTAGCGTGCGTTGCGCTTCAGGTTGTTGTCATAGTCCGCGACGGTGTTGAACGGCGCCGCGCCCTGCCCCGAGGCGAGCTCGGGGTAGAAGGTCTGCAGTCCGTAGAAATGGTCGAGCGGGCGGACGATGTTGAGCGCGACGAGATCGGGCGCAAGCCCACGTAGCGTCACCGAACTCTGCTGCTGGAAGACGTCATAGGCGATCTGGTCGGTGCGGGTGAGCTTGGCGCGATCGATCCGCGCGAGCGCGGCAAGATCACCCTGCGCGGCGGCGCGCTCGGCCGCGATGTATGAGTCGGAGAAAGGATCGCCGAGCCGGTCGGCATAGCGGAGGTCCCCGCGGAACAGCGCGTTGATCGGGTTGCGCTGCAGCGATGCCTCGTCGCTCGCGGCGAACAACGCCTTGAGCTTGACGTCCTCGGCGGAGCCGGCAGGCGCGGCGGCGGCGGGAACCGCCTGCGCGAGCGCCGGCCGCGGCGCGGCGAGGCCGGTCGCGAGCAGCAGGGCGACGGCGAACGGGCGCGGCATCAGGTCACCTCGATTTGGATTGGTGGCGGGTGGATGGTCATGGCAGAGCGAGGCGCGGTGATGCACTGAAGTGCGTGCTCGCACCATCTATCTTCCGTCATCCTGAACTCGTTTCAGGATCCACGGTGCGGCGGCCCTCCCAGCTGCCGCGGCGCTCGCGGGACAGTGGAATCTGAGACGGATTTAGGATGCCGCCAGCAGGGCGACGGACGAAGCGTCCCCTGCGGGACACGGTCACTAACACGCGCTCGGCCAGCACTATAGCCGCCGTGCTCCGGCGAACGCCGGTGCACAGTATAGCGACGATGTTCTGCGTGGCTTCAAGCTCCCGCGTCCGCAGGAGCACGCGGGGGGCGGCGGCACTACCGACACGCCCCCCCCCCGCCCCGCTCAGTTGAGCCGGCCGACCCCAGCGATCGCGCGATCCACCAGCGCCTTGTCGCTCTCCGCGTCGTGGCGCTCGGCGATCAGCGCCGCCGCGGCAGCGGAAGCGGCCTCGGCGGTGCGAGCGCGCACCTCGGCGATGGCAGCGCGCTCGGCGGCGGCGATCTTGTCCTCGGCCATGCGCGCGCGGCGATCCATCAGCTGCTCGGTGTCGGCCTTGGCCTTGGCGACGATCTCGGCCGCCTCATGGTGCGCGTTCTCGCGCATCTTGGCGGCGTCGGCCTCGGCCGAGCGCGCGCGTGCGGCATATTCGTCGCGCAGCGCCTCGGCCTCGCGGCGCAGCGCGGCGGCTTCGTCGAGCTGGTGGCGGATCTCGCCGATGCGCTTGTCGAGCATCGCCGCGATCGTCTTTGGCACGCGGACGATCACCATGCCGATCAGCACCACCAAGGCGGCGATAGCGACCCAGCCGGTGTCGTTGAAGCCAAGCGCTGTCGGCGCCACGTGGTCGCCCGCGCCGCCATGCTCGGTCGACGCGGCATAGCCGCTGCCGTTGGCGAGATCGTGCGGCTCCAGCCCCTCGGAGGTGGGACCCTGGGTCGGTCGGGCGGGAGCGTTAGCCATGGTTCAGCTGCCTGCGCACCGCCTCGTTGGCGGCCTCGGTGGGGACGGTAACGCCGGCGAGGCGCTGCACCAGCTCCTGCGCCGCCTCGGTCGCGATCGTCTGGACGTTGACCATCGCCGCCGCCTTGGCGTTCGCCACCGCGACGTCGTGGTGCGCGACCCGCTCGGCGAGATCGGCGTCGGCGCTGCGGAGCTGTGCTTCGGCCGCGGCCGTGGCACGCGCCTTGGCGGCGGCCACCTCGGCCTGCGCAGCGGCGCGTGCGGCGTCCATGTCGGCGTTCCACGCCGCCTCGGTCGTGTCGGCCGCGATGCGCGCGCTCTCCGCGCTCGCGAGGTCCTGCGCGATCTTCGATTCACGCAGGTCCATCACGCCCTGCACCCTGGGCACCATCAGCTTGCCGATCCCGAAATACAGGAGACCGAAGGTGATGAGCAGCCAGAAGATCTGCGAGGCGTAGGTGGCGGCGATCTGACTGATTTGAGGCATGGTGATCCGCTATCCTTGCGGCCCCGCCCGGTGGTCGGGCGGGGCTGATCCGTCGGCGTCAGGTTACGCGACGAACACCAGGATGATCATCGTCACGAAGGCGAGCAGGCCGAGCAGCTCGGCGCCCGCGAAGCCGATGAAGAGTCGGCCCTGCTGGCCGTCGGCGGCACCCGGGTTGCGCAGCGCGCCCTCGAGGAAGGCGGCGAACACATTGCCCACGCCCAGCGCGGCAATGCCCATGCCGATCGCGGCGAGACCGGCGCCGAGCAGCTTGGCGGCATTTGCGTCCATGTCAGTAACTCCCGTTCAGAAACAAAAGGTTGGTGTGAAAACTCAATGCAGGTTGACGGCATCGTTGAGATAGACGCTCGTCAGCAGCGCGAACACATAGGCCTGGATCGCCGCGACCAGCAGCTCCAGCAGCGTGATCCCCAGCATCAGCACGAAGCTCGGCACGGTGATCAGCACCGCATAGCCCGGCCCGAGGTTGATGCCGTTGATCACGAACGCGGCGAGCACCTTGAGCAGGATGTGCCCCGCGGTCATCGCGACGAACAGTCGCAGGCCCAGCGAGAAGGGGCGCACCAGGAAGCTCATCAGCTCGACCACGAAGATCAGCGGCACCATCAGCGCGGGCGTGCCGTGCGGTACGAACAGGCTGAAGAAGTGGAAGCCGTGGCGGCCGAAGCCGACGATCAGCACGATCGAGAAGCTGATGATCGCCAGCACGCCGGTGACGGTCAGGTGGCTGGTGACGGTGAACGGGTGCCAGCCCGGCACGATGCCGACGGGCATCAGGCCGAGGATATTGGCGAAAAGGATGAACATGAACAGCGAGAAGACGTAGGGCACAAAGCGCTTGCCCTCGGGGCCGACGTTCGACGTCAGCATGTTCTGGACAAAGCCGGTGAAGCCCTCCACCGCGGCCTGCCAGCGGCCGGGGACGAGCTCGCGCTTCATGCCCCCCAGCATGAACAGCCACAGCACGACCAGCGTGATCACCATCCACAGCGCGGAGTTGGTGAACGACACGTCATAGCCGCCCACGATCCAGCGCTGACCGAGCACGGGCTCGATCAGGAACTGGTGCATCGGATCGATCTTGCCGCCTTCTGCCGCCACGTGCTGGTCCCTGCGCCTATAACATAGATCAAGCGCCCGGATCGTCCGGACGCTTGGTCGTCAACCGAATGGTCTGCCTGAACGCCACGCCGATCCCGAGGAACAGCATCACAATCAGTACCCAGGGCGTCGTGCCGAACCAGCGGTCGAGGAGCCAGCCGATCAGCGCCGAGCCGACGAGACTTCCGATGAGGGCGGCGAGCACGCGGTTGCCGAGCGCATAGCCCGCATCACCCCCGTCGCGCACAGCCCCCGTGCGAACCGCCTCGTCCCGGCGCGCCTGCCTCAACCGATCGTCGAGCGAAGTCAGGCGCGGGTCCGCCGCGTCGTGGAAATCCTGTCCGGGGCCGTTCTCCGCCACGCCGCCACCCTCGCCCTGAAGTTCGTTGACCAGGAGAGAATGCGCGCGAGCGGCGAGCAGCCCCGCCAAGGCGCCGTCCGGTTAGCCGGGGGGTCCGGGGGTGTCAACCTGTGTGGACGCCGGGTTAACGGAGGTTGCCCCGAGCGGCGCTGCGGCGGGCGCCCCCCATCTTGCGGCAGGCGACCGGCCAGCGCGACACTCATCGGCCATCTTCGATCCGAATGCGATCATTTTGTCACAAAGTGGATTGTCAGGTCAAAGCAGCGCCACATCGCATTATGCGCGAGTAGGTTCGTCCACAACGGAATGAACTCCCATCGCACCGCCTCCTCCACTTACTGCTGGCACTACGATGAGCCTGCCAATCAGGAGGATCGTCATGCGAACAGCTCTCGCACTCTCAGCACTACTCTCGATCACGGGCGTAGACACCGCCCAAGCCAGTAACCTCGTCAAGAACGGGTCCTTCGAAAACACCAACATCGAGGGGAAGGGGCGGTTTGAAGGAAATGTTGATGGCTGGAGCGGGGGCGGCAATCTGACGTATATCGCCGCCCCTGGAACAGCCGACGACGGTGAAGGAGAGATGTCCTTATACGGACCCTTCCCGAGAACTAGTCCGGACGGCGGTAAATTCGTCATCGCCGACGGAGACGGACCATATCGCGACGCCATCTGGCAGACGATCGCGGGCCTGACGATCGGAGCCGTCTACGAACTTAACTTCTTCCAAGCCGCTGGTCAGTGGGCAGGTCGCCCGTATGCGGCCGATACGACCGAGAGATGGCAGGTATCGTTCGGTGATGAGACGAGGCAGTCGGACTCGTACAACCTGCCTTTCACCGGCGTCGGAGCGTGGCAGCTGCAGAAAATGAGGTTCACTGCGACCTCCACCTCGCAGGTCCTCGCCTTCCTCGCAGACGGCACCCCGTCCGGCGCGCCGCCCATGTCGCTGCTGGACGGCGTCTCCTTGTCCGCCGTGCCGGAGCCCTCGACTTGGGCGATGATGGTTGGCGGCCTCGCAGCGGTCGGCGGGGCGATGCGCGCTCGCCGGCGCAATCGACGCGCCGCCGCGCTCGTCTGACGTCGGCGTGGTGAGCACCGTGATCACCGAGCAAGCGATGCATCTGTGCGTCTGGCTGGCGGTGCTCGCTGCCATTTTCGTGCCGCTGGAGCGCCAAGGCCCGATCCAGCGGCACACCGGACCGCGCCCGCAACTGCTCCTCGACCTGGCATTGTACTTCGCTGGTGGCTTCGTGCCGGCGCTGATCCTGGCCGCCCCGCTGGCCGCGCTAACGACGCTCGCGAGCCGATATCTGCCGCCCGGCTACCTCGCCGCGGTGAGCGGCCTATCCTTCTGGACGCGGATAACGTCCGCCTTCCTCATCGCCGAAGTCGGCTTCTATTGGGGACACCGCTGGTCGCATGAGTGGCCATGGCTGTGGCACTATCACGGGCTTCACCATCAACCCGAACGACTGGACTGGCTGGTTAACAGCCGCACCCATCCGATCGACATGATCTTCACGCGCCTGTGCGGGCTGGTGCCAATCCATCTGCTCGGCCTGGCGAGTGCGAAGTGGGATCGCGGTGGCGCCATTGCCGCCGCCGTTGTCGCGCTCTCGACATGGTGGGGCTTCTTTCTCCACGCCAACGTCCGCTGGCGCTTCGGCTGGCTGGAGCAGCTCGTCGCCACCCCCGCGTTCCATCACTGGCATCACGTTGCCGACACGCCGCTCAACCGCAACTTCGCCTCTACCCTGCCCGCGATCGACCGGCTGTTCGGCACCTTGCACCTGCCCGCGCGGGACTGGCCCGAACGCTACGGCATCGGCGCATCCCCGCCGCGCGAAGCGGCGACCGACGAGCTTTAGCCGGCCACCACCCTCACACGCAGCGCGAGTCGCGCTGCGGTGCGCCAGCGCCGCGCGTCTGCCAACTGCCGTCCGGCGCCTTGTACTTCTCGCCCGGCTGGGTCTGCGCGATCAGGTTGCAGCCGCTGGTGAAGGCGAGCTGCTCCACCGTCGCGCCGCTGGCCTGCGCCTTCTGCGTGTACGCTGCCTTGCGCTGGATGTTGATGTTGCTCACCAGCGCGCGCAGCTCGGCGCTGCCGCCGCCGACCACGCCGAGATAGCCGTCGGGCTGCTCGCCGACCTGGCCCGCCGCGCGCGCCGCGGCATAAGCCGGATCGCGCTGCGCCAGCGCGGCGGTGGAGAGGCCGGCGAGCATCACCGCACCGGCGAGCGTCAATAAGGCCTTCATCGTCATCACCTTCAGAAAATCCCCGGGTTCTGCTGGATCAATGTCTTCGCCTCATTGTCGAGGCGATACACCACTTCCTGCGTCACGTTGATGTTGAGGTTGATCTGGATCGGCTTGTCGGGGGCGGAGATGTTCACGCACCCCGCGGTGGCCGCAACCAGCGTCGCCGTCGTCATCGCGGTCAAGATCGGGAGGCGCATCGGGTTCGTCAATCCTTCTTAGGTTTTGCCACGGGGGCGCTTGCGGAAGGCTGAACGGCGCCGTCGCGGCGGTTCTGCTCCTCGATCAGCGCCTGGAGGTTGCGCTTCACCAAGCGCTGCGGATCGTAGAAGCTCGCCGCGGAGTCGATGAGCCCGCGGAACGGCGCGCGAATGGTGATGTTGAAACGGATGGGCAGCCGGGTCAGCCGGCGCAGCAGGAAGTTGCTCTTCGCCCCCTGCCCCTGCCGGATCCCGGCGAAGCGCACGCCCGTGACCATCTCGCCCGCGAGCGGCCCGTTCATCTCCACCGCCAGGTCGCGATAGGTCAGCGAGCGCAGCGATTGAAAGGCGAGATTGCCCCAGAAACCGAGGTCCTTCTCGGTCAATTCGCCGAGATAGGCGATGCTGCCCCCGCCCGCGCGCGCGACCAGCCGCCCGTCCTCAATCCGGCCACCGCTCGCGTCGAACAGCATCGGCAGCACGCCGTCGAACGAGCCGGTCGCGCTCAGATTCTTGAAGTCGAACTGCTGCAGGAACTTGCCCGCGTCCATCTGGTCGACTCGGAAGGTCAGCCGGCGCGATTGATCGGTGCCGAAATCGAGCAGAGTCGGCTCCAGCGTCAGCGTTCCGCCCGCGAATGGCCAGCGTCCCTCGGCGACGCGGACGCGCGTGTTCGGCAGCGTCTGGTAGACGATCCTGCCGTCGGTTACCGGCACGCCCGGATTGATCGAGCGCACCGTCGCGACCTGGTCGGGCGCGCTCTCCAGTGCGAGCAGGTCGGTGAAGCGGATCGTTCCCGTCACGCCCTCGACCGGGCCGAAGGCAGCGGCGAGATCGGTGCCGGGCGTGGTGAAGCTGCCGGTGCTGGTCACGCCGTCCGGGCTCCAGGCGATGTCGCCCGTGCCGCTGACGGTGCCGCGCACGTCGGCGATCA
This sequence comes from Sphingomonas phyllosphaerae, assembly GCF_029623345.1. Classification (GTDB taxonomy): domain Bacteria; phylum Pseudomonadota; class Alphaproteobacteria; order Sphingomonadales; family Sphingomonadaceae; genus Sphingomonas; species Sphingomonas phyllosphaerae_C. Next base: position 279,621 of record NZ_JAPYKH010000001.1, on the reverse strand, counting down.
CCCCGAACGTGAGCCGCGTCAGCTTCTCGGGCTGGAGCTTATCGCCGAACGTGATTCCCGAAACCGCGAGATGCGCGCGGCCGGTGCCGGCGGCGAGCCGGTGCGCGATCGTCACGTCGGCGACCCTGGTGCCCGTGCTCGGCTCGTGGAGCGTGCCCGCCGCGGCGATGGCGCCGTCGCGCAGGGTGAGCGTCACGTCACGCGCGGCGAGCGGCTCGAAACGTGCCGGTGTCGCCTGGTCGGCGACGGTGAGCGCGCCATCGAGCGCGAGTGCGCCGCCGGCGAAGCGCCATTGCCCAGAGGCGGCGCTCATCACCAGCGGCACGTTGGCGATCGCGCCGCCCGCCCCGGTGAAACGCCCCTTCACGCCGGCACCACCCACCGTACCTTCGAGCCGCATGGCGTCGATACGGGTCAGGCGGTCCAGCGGGCCGATCAGCGCGGCGACGTCGCTCAGCGCGAAAACGCGCTCGGCGAGGTGCAGCCGCGCGTCCGACGCAGTGAGCCGCAGCGGCGTGCCGCCCAGCGCGCCGCGCAGCGCCAGCGCGTCGATTCGCATCCCGCCGCTCACTTGCCCGTCCGCCACTCGGACCAGCGCGCCGTCGATCGGGCAGAGCGTCAGCGCGCTGCGGTCGAGGGTCAGGCTCGACACGGCGAAGTGGTCGACGCGCAGCGGAACACAGCCGGGCGCGAGGGTCAGCGCACCGTGACGGCCGAGCCGCGCGTCGAGTGGCAGGCTGAGTCGATCGACGCGTCCGCCGGGAAACGGCCCCGACACCGTCGCGCTGGTGCGCAGCCGGACGCCGTCACGCGTGGGCGAGAAGGTAAGCGGGGTGAGGTCCAGCACGGCGCCGTTCCGGGCGTAGCGCGCGATCGTCGCGGTCCCGCCGACCGCCGCGCCCGCTGCGGCCTGCGTCAGCCGCGCCTCAATCGCGGGCAACCCACCACCGCCGAGCGTCAGTCCGCCGCCGAATCGCGGCCCCGCGGGATGACCGAACACGATCTCGCCGCCGTCGAACGACGCGCGTGCGCCGGTCGCCGCGACGATCTCCGCGCGGTCGACCGCCAGGAGCGTCGTCGCGCCGCTCGCCAGCGCCAGATCGGCGTTCACGCGCATCCGTCGCGCCGCGGCGTCGAGGTCGTGCGCGAGCGCGACGCCGAGCGGCGCCAGCGGCGTGCTGACCGCCGCGTCGCGCACGGCCCGCAGCCGCGCCCGCTCGCCCGGCGCGAGCGCCACCGCCTCGGCGTCGAGCCGGCCGGCGACCGTCGCGCCACGCTCGGCGAGTCGCCACGTGCCAGAGAAGCGGGTCGCGCCGCCGCTCGCCGCCGCCGCGTGCAGCCGCGCCGCCATGAGGGCCAGCGTGCCGCTGCTGCGCCGCGCGTCGCCGGCAAAGGTGATCGTCCCACCCAGCCCGTTGAGCCGGCCCGCCGGCGCCGTCACCCCCGCTGCGCTCAACCGCGCGCTGCCGCGCCAGCGGTCAAGCCCGGGCGACAGCGCGGCGTCGAGCGTGACCGCCGGCGCAATCAGCTGCGCGCCCGCACAGTCTAGCGCCGCGGCGCTGACCGGCCCGACGAGCCGCGGCGCTTTCTCGACAACGCGCACCGCCACGCGCGCGTCGAGCGCGCGCAGCGCGCAACCGCCCCTGTCGAGACGCGGTGCGGCGGCAAGCAGGCGGCCGCTGAACCCGTCATCGAGCCGTCCGCGCCCGCTCAACCGCAGTGCCACGTCGCCTAGCGACGTCGCCAGCGCGACTCGTGCATCGGCGACGGCGAGGTCGATCGCGGGCAGCGCGAAGCCGCCGCCCGTGCCCGCCGGCAGCAGCCGGTCGATCGCGCCGAGCGACAGCTTACCATCGGCCAGTCGCGCCGACAGGCGGACGTGCCCCGCGCGCACACCGACCAGCTTCGCGCCGGCGAGACCGATGTCGGTCTCGGTCTCGACCCAGTCGGCGACGAGATCGGGCGCGCGCGGATTGCCGATCACCACGCCGGTCAGCCGCTGGCGGCCGAAACCCAGGTCCTCGATGGCGTAGCGGCCGGCGACTCCGCGCCGCGCCAGCTCGCGGTCGATCACGTGAGTCGCGATCGGCACGCGCGACAGCCACAGGGTCGCGCCCCCGGCGAGCGCCAGCCCGGAGACCGCGATCAGGGCGCGACGACGCGCGCTGGTCACCTCGGATCTCCGTCGCGCGCCATTCGATCGCCAGCATAGGCCGCCGCGACCGCCGCGCGCAATTGCGCACGATCGCGCGCTCGCCTAGGCGCCCCGCGATGGTCGACGAAGAGACCGCGAGCGACGTTCTGGGCCACCGCGGGCGGCTGCGCGAGCGGCTGCTCCTCGATCCGGAAGGGCTGCACGATTATGAACTGATCGAATATCTGCTCGGCATCTCGCTCCGACGTGTCGATACCAAGCCGATCGCCAAGGATCTGCTGCGTCGGTTCGGCAGCCTCAACGCGCTGATGGAAGCGGACGCCACGGCGCTGATGCGTGTGGAAGGGCTCGGCGAGGTGAGCGTCGCCGCGCTGCGCATCGCGCGTGCGACCGCGATCCGACTGCTGCGTGAGCGCGCCACCGCCGCGCCGATCCTGTCGAACTGGCAGGCGCTGGCGGACTATCTTCATGCCGATATGGCGCACGACAGCATCGAACGGTTCCGTGTGCTGCACCTCAACACGCGCAACATGATCATCCGCGACGAGGTGATGGCGCAGGGCACGATCGACCAGGCCGCGGTGCACGTGCGCGAGGTGATCAAGCGCGCGCTCGACACTGGCGCGGCGGCGCTGATCCTCGTCCACAACCATCCGTCGGGCGATCCGTCGCCGAGCCGCGCCGACATCGACATCACGCGCGCGATCGTCGCCGCGGCCCGGCCGCTCGGTATCTCGGTCCACGACCATGTCATCGTCGGGGGATCGGGGCAGCTGAGCCTGCGCGCGAAGGGGCTGATCTGAGCGACCGCCGCGCCATTTGCCCCTGGCGCCGCGCGCTGCTACCCGCCCGCGCAACCTCCCGCCTCGCTCCAGGACCGCGCGCATGATCCCCCGCTATTCCCGCCCCGAGATGACCGCGATCTGGACACCCGAGGCGCGCTACGCGATCTGGTTCGAGATCGAGGCGCATGCCACCGAGAAGCTCGCCGAGCTCGGCGTCGTGCCGCAGAGCGCCGCCGACGCGCTCTGGGCGTGGTGGGCGACCAAGCCCGCGATCGACGTCGCCGCGATCGACGCGATCGAGGCGGTGACCAAGCACGACGTCATCGCCTTCCTGACCTGGGTGGCGGAGCAGGTGGGCGACGAAGCACGCTTCATGCACCAGGGCATGACTTCGTCCGACGTGCTCGACACCACGCTGGCGGTGCAGCTCGCCCGCGCCGCCGACCTGCTGCTCGCCGACCTGGACCGGCTGCTGGCGGTGATCGAACGGCGCGCGCGAGAGCACAAGCTGACGCCGACGATCGGGCGCAGCCACGGCATCCACGCCGAGCCGGTCACCTTCGGGCTCAAGCTGGCGCAGGCCTATGCCGAGTTCGACCGCTGCAAGACCCGGCTGATCGCGGCGCGCGCGGACATCGCGACCTGCGCGATCTCGGGCGCGGTCGGCACCTTCGCCAACATCGACCCGCGCGTGGAAGAGCATGTCGCCGCCGCGCTCGGCCTCGCGGTCGAGCCGGTGTCGACCCAGGTGATCCCGCGCGACCGCCACGCCATGTTCTTCGCGACGCTGGGCGTGATCGCCGGCTCGATCGAGCGCGTCGCCACCGAAGTACGCCACCTACAGCGCACCGAGGTGCTCGAGGCGGAGGAATATTTCTCGCCCGGACAGAAGGGTTCGTCGGCGATGCCGCACAAGCGCAACCCGGTGCTCACCGAGAACCTGACCGGCTTGGCGCGCATGGTGCGCGGCTACGTCACGCCCGCGCTGGAGAATGTGGCGCTGTGGCACGAGCGCGATATCTCGCACTCGTCGGTGGAGCGCTACATCGGGCCGGACGCGACGATCACGCTCGACTTCGCGTTGGCGCGGCTGACCGCGGTGGTCGACAAGCTGCTCGTCTACCCGGAGCGCATGCAGAAGAACCTCGACCGGATGGGCGGGCTGGTCCACTCGCAGCGCGTGCTGCTCGCGCTGACCCAGGCGGGGGTGAGCCGCGAGGACGCCTATCGGCTGGTGCAGCGCAACGCGATGAGGGTGTGGGAGTCGGACGGCGCGCTGTCGCTCCAGGAGTTGCTCAAGGGCGATCCCGAGGTGACCGCGGCGCTCTCCGCGGCCGAGATCGACGACAAGTTCGACCTGGGCTACCACCTCAAGCACGTCGACACGATCTTCGCGCGCGTCTTCGGCGCCTAGCCGCGTGCAACGCCACGGCGGTGAAATGGGCCGACAGTGGCGCCCGTCGTCCGGCTCCACCCCAAACGCCAAAAGTTACCCGCCTATGGAAAGCTCTGCGACGCTACCTCGTATCCCGGGCTAGATCCGGGATCGATCGTGCCGCGTACGCCCAGGTCGTTGTTTTGCGGCACCATGAATCCCGGATCAAGTCCGGGATGACGGCGCGGCGTGACCCGTTCGGTATGTCAGAGCGTCATATGCGATTGCCCCGCCCTCGCCCGGCATGATCGTACATGCTCGCTCAGTCGAGGTAGCGTTCTTCCTCCTCGATCTCATCGACGTAATCCTGTTCCGGCGCGGTGAGCTCGGGCGGCACCACGATCGTGCTCTGCGCCGAGAAACGTCCCTCGACCTGCGCGCCGTTCTCGACCGCCAACGTGCCGTAGCGACAGTCGCCGAAGATGCGCGCGCTGCGCTCGATCACGAGATTGTCGGCGTTGATGCTGCCCTCGACCTGACCGGCAATTCGCGCGGCCTTGGCGACGATATTGCCGCGGATCACGCTCTCCGCGCCCTGGACCAGCGCGGCGCATTCCAGATCGCCGTCGATCCGGCCATCGATATGGATGTCCACCGTCGCCGCGACATTGCCCGTAACGACGACGTCGCCGCCGATCAGCGAGAACGGCGTATGCTTGGCGCCGGTCGCGGGCGCGGGCGGCACCAGCGCGGCGGCGCGCGTGGGTGGCGGCGGAGGAGGCGGCGCGTGCCGGCTTCCAAACATCGACATGATCATCTTCCTTTTGTGTCGCCGAAGGCGAGGAACGGCTGCGGATTCACCGCGGTACCGTGGAGGCGCACCTCGAAATGGACGTGGGTGCCGGTGGATCGGCCTGTCGAGCCCATGCGCGCGATGCGCTGTCCGCGCGCCACCTGCTCGCCCAGGGTGACGTCGGCGCCGGAGAGATGGCCGTAGCGCGATGCGATGCCGTTGCCGTGATCGATTTCAACGAGCCGGCCATAGCCCGCGCGCTCGCCGACGAAGCTGACCCGCCCCGCCGCCGCGGCGTAGATCGGCTCGCCGTAGCGGCCGCGAAAGTCGAGCCCGGCATGGAAGGTCGCGCGGCCGGAAAAGGGATCGGCGCGCACCCCGAAGCTGCTGGTCTGGCTCGAGTCGTGCGTTGGGCGACCGGAGGGCACGGCCGCGGCCCCCTGTCCGACCGCGGCCCAGTGCACCACCGCGTTCGCGAGCGTCTCCAGCGCGGCGGGCGCGGCGGTGCCGTCGTCGGGCCAGGGGATCAGCGGCCCTCCCTCCGCGCGCCGTCCTCTCGCGGCAAGGCGCTCCGCGTCGAGCCCGAGCCGGTGCAGCGCTGCGGCCCGCCGCTCGCGATCGGCGTCGAACGCCTTGCCAAGCCCGTACGCGAGCGCCTGCTGCGCCGCGTCGAGCGCACTCAGCACATTATCGCCCTCGCGTACCGGCGGCTCCAACCCGTGATGGACTACCGGCTGCCCTAGCTTGGAGGCGACGAGCTGCTCGATCAATCGCTGGCGCCGGAGCAGCTCGGCGATTGCTGCCGTGTCACGCGGCGTGGCGCGAGACGAAGCGGCACTCGACGGGCGCACGACAGGCGGTGGTGGCGTCACTACCGCGACGCGCGGCTCGGCGCGATCGGGGGTAGGCGCGGGTCCCCGCAGGCTCCACACTAGCGCGGTGAGCGTTCCACCGCCCCAGATCAGCAGCACCAGCGCGCCCGCGGCCACGGCCCGCAGCTGCGTCCGCCGCGTGATCCGGATGAAGCGGACGCGCCCGTCGGAGCGAAGGAACAACTCGCGGTCGACGAAAGTCTGTCGCGACCATGCCGCGATCGCCCGCCACGAGCCGTTCTGCGACAAAAGACGCCATCCCGCCGTTGATCCCGCGACGCGCCTAACAACCGGTCCCGCGATAAGCCAATCCGTCCCGCGCCCTTCTCACCAGAACGGGCCAGCCGCCGGCGCTCGACTTCACGAGAACTACGCCCGATTCAGCCTGTTACTCGTCGACGGCGCGCGGGAACTCTCCCGTGGTTGACGAATCGAACACGCTTTCCTTCGCGGCTATGGGGCGCGACAAGCGCGGCATGATCAAGATCCTCGGTGCCGTCCTCGCCGGCGGCCAAGCGCGGCGGTTCGGCAGTGACAAAGCGCTCGCATCGCTCGACGGCACCGCGCTGCTCGACCACGCGCTGGCGAGCCTGGCGCCGTACGTCGCCGCGCTGGTGGTGGTTGGGCGCGTATCGGCACCCGTGCCCGTCGTGCCTGATCGGCCGCACCCCGGCCTAGGCCCGCTCGGCGGCATCGCGGGTGCGCTGGCGCACGCCGCGACGAACGGCTTCGATGCGGTACTGACCACCGCCTGCGACACGCCCGCGCTGCCCGAGTCGCTCATCACCGCGCTCCGCGCCAGCGCGGCTGCGCATGCCGCGGAAGCGCCCACCGTTGGCTATTGGCCAGTGACGCTAGCCGAGCCGCTCGCACTGCATCTCGCCGCCGGCGGCGAGCGCTCGATCCGACGCTGGGCGGCGGGGGTCGGTGTGATCGCGGTGTGCCCCGGCGTCACGCTGGCCAACGTCAACACGCTGGACGACCTGGCGCGGCTCGCGCGCTGCTGAGCCACACCACTCAGCGCGCCGCGGCGACCTCGCGCTCCTTGGCCTCGACCTGGTCGATCAGCGTGAGCACGTTCACGATGAGGACGCGCATCGCCGCACGCGCCGCCTCGGCGTCGCGCGCCAGGATCGCGTCGCGCACCGCAGTATGTTCGGCGATGCTCGCCGACCGGCCCGAGATCCGGTTGGTGAAGCGGATCGAGGTGCGCAGCGCCGTCTCGACGATGTCGCGCAGCCGCGTGAAGAACGGGTTGTTCGAGGCGCGCAGCACCGCGACGTGGAAAGCGAGGTCGGCGTCGAGCGTGTCGTCCTCCCCACGCTCGGCGGCGCGCATCCGCTCCAGCCCGGCGCTGATCGCCGCCTGCTGCTCAGCCGTGGCGCGCTGTGCCGCCAGCGCCGCGCCCTCGGGCTCCATCGCGATGCGCAGCTCGTTGAACTGGCGCAGCAGCTCGATCGAAAGCTTGCGCTCGAGCAGCCAGCGCAGCACGTCGGGATCGAACAGGTTCCACGCGTCCTGCGGGCGGACGAACGTGCCCTGTTTCGGGCGTGCGCCGAGCAGTCCCTTCGCCGCCAGCATCTTGACCGCTTCCCGCGTGACCGAGCGGCTGACGCCGTGCGCCTTGACGATCTCGGCCTCATTGGGGAAAGGTCGATCGGTATAGTCGCCGACCACGATCGCGCGCCCGAGCACCTCCTGCAGGCCGTAGGTCAGGTTGCGACCGAGTTCATGCTGCACTGGCGGAGCCCCGTAGCTGACGCGGGCACCGATCGGCCCAACGGGCGACACTAGCCGACCTGATCGGTATCGAGAAGATTAATCATGCAGGTGATGGCGCGACCCAGGACACCCATCCGTCCCCCCGTAAGGCTTTCATATGATTACACCGCTTTTCTCCGTGTTGGCGCACGGCTAGATTGCGGATTGACCATGCAACGCCTTATTCCTGCGTGACAAAATACGAGAGGAGACGAGATGATCCGCCACCTGCTGTTCGCCGGCACCGTAGCCGTCGGCGCCCTGACCGGGTTGGCGGGAGCGCTGGCCGCCGACGCGCGCGCAATGTGGTCGAAGGACGAGGCGAACCGCTGGTACGGCGATCAGCCATGGCTGGTCGGCGCCAATTACACCAACCGCTCCGCCATCAATCAGTTCGAGATGTGGCAAGCCGACACGTTCAACCCGCAGCAGATCGACCAGGAGCTCGGCTGGGCGCAGGCGATGGGGATGAACGTCATGCGCGTCTATCTCCACAACATGCTGTGGGAGAATGACGCCGCCGGGCTCAAGCGACGTATGGGTCAGTTCCTCGACATCGCCGAGCGTCATCACATCCGCGTCATGTTCGTGCTGTTCGACAGCTGCTGGGATCCCGACCCGGTTGCCGGGCCGCAGCGCCCGCCGATCCCGGGCGTGCACAATTCCGGCTGGATGCAGGCGCCCGGGGCCGCACGGCTCTCCGACGCCAGCCAGTACGGCAAGTTCGAGGCCTATGTGAAGGATGTCGTCGGCACCTTCGCGCGCGACAAACGCATCGTCGCGTGGGACGTGTGGAACGAGCCCAACAACTCGGGCGGCGGCAACTACAAGCCGACCCCGCGCAAGACCGAGCTGGTCGCCGGGCTGCTCGGCCGGGTGTTCGACTGGGCGCGCAGCGTGGATCCGACCCAGCCGCTCACCAGCGGGCTGTGGATCGGCGAGAGCTGGGACCGGCAGGACACGCTCGACGCAGTCGAGAAGATCCAGGTCGCGCAGTCCGACGTGATGAGCTTCCACGACTACAATTGGCCGGAGCAGTGGGAGAAGCGTGCGCGCCAGATGGCGAGCTACGGCCGCCCCGTGCTGTGCAGCGAATATATGGCGCGCGGCAACGGTTCGACCTTCGACGGCTCGCTGCCGATCGGGAAGAAACTCAAGGTGGCGATGTTCAACTGGGGCTTCGTCGACGGCAAGACCCAGACCCGCATGCCGTGGGACAGCTGGAAGAAGCCGTACACGTATGAGGAGCCGACCGTGTGGTTCCACGAGGTGCTGCGCGCCGATGGTACGCCCTATCGCGCGGCCGAGGTCGCGTTGATCAAGCGGCTGACCAGCGAGGCCGACGGCGCGCCGCAGTGAGGTGTCGTGCGTCGCTCGCGCTCGCCGCCGCGCTGCTCGCCGGTTGCGCGACGCCGACGCACAACCCGCTGTTCGCGGGCGCCGACCCGGCGGTGCTCGTGGAGCAGGGCACGGTGCGGCTGCTGCCGACCGGCGGAGGCGACACGCTGCGCGGCTGGGTGCGCGAGCGCGGCCGCTGGCGTGCCGGACCGCCGCTGATCGCCTTGTCCGATATCCGCTGGGCGCCCGACGGCGCGCCGCGCCACTTCCTTTGGGCGCCCGACATGCTGGCGGCCAACGGACGCTATTACCTCTATTACTCGATCGGGCCGCAGGATCCGACGCCGAGCCGCATCGGCGTCGCCACCGCGGTCAGCCCCGACGGTCCCTTCGTCGATTCGGGGCGGCCGCTGCTCACCGGTGGCGCGGGCTTCGAGGCGATCGATCCGGCGGTGTTCGCCGACCCGCGCGACGGCCGCACCTATCTGTTCGCGGGCGGCAGCGCAGGCGCGCACCTGCGCATGTTCGAGCTTGCGCCCGACCGCGTCTCGATCGCGCGCGAGCTGCCCGTGACGCAACCGCCCGGCTTCACCGAGGGCGCCTATCTGCACGAGCGAGGCGGCACCTATTATCTGTCGTACAGCCACGGCCGCTACGATCATGGCGACTATTCGATCCACTATGAGACGGCGCCGAGCGTGGCCGGACCATGGACGTATCGCGGTCGGCTGCTCGCCAGCGATTCACGCTACAAAGGGCCCGGTCACCACAGCTTCTTCCGCGATCCGGCGGATGGGCGCTGGAAGATCGCCTACCATCGCTGGGAGCATGTCAGCGGCGACGGTCCCTATCGCGGCGAGCGCCAGGTCGCGATCGAGACGATCCGCTATCTGCCCGACGGCCGCATCGCCCCGATCCGGATGACGCCTTGAAGTTCGCGAGGACTTCTCAGATCCTCTTCGGCACGGGCAGGGGACCATGCGCAGCATGGTAGAGGAGGTCCATCACGAGCGCTGCCCCACGAGGAGAAGCCCCTCCACCACCGGCCGGTGGCCGGCGGTCCCCCTCCCCGTGAGCGGAGAGGAGCTTAGGCGTCGCGCCACCTTTCTCCCGCCGCGACGTTAGGTCCGCGACGGCATCCACTTGCCATTACCGGTAACCGGACATATTGTCCGCTTACAACGACTCGCCGACCGTCCGTGGAAGCTCTCCGCGGGCGGTCTGCTGCTGCTGGACGAGACGACATGGCGGAACAGGCTGCGCACCAGAACGACACGCCTGGAGGGGAAGCCGACAACAAGGACGAGAACCAGCAGGCGCCCGCCAAGCGCAGGCTGAGCGGTCGTGCCAAGACGATCCTCATCGCGCTCGCGCTGGGGGCGCTGGCGGGAATTGCCATCTGGTACCTGCGCTACGAGAGCCACGGGAAATATCTGCAGGACACCAACGACGCCCTGGTGCGCGCCGACATCGTGGTCGTGGCGCCGCGCGTCGCCGGCTATGTCGCCGAGGTGTTCGTGCAGGACAATCAGGACGTCCGCGCCGGCCAGCCGCTGGTCCGCATCGACCCGCGCGACTCCCGTGCCCAGGCCGCGCAGGCGAACGCGCAGATTGCGGTCGCCCAGGCCCAGGCCGATAGTGCGCGCGCGCAGGTCGAGGAACAATATGCCGCGATCGATCAGGCGCAGGCCCAGCTCACCGCCGCGCAGGCGCGCGCCGCGCACGACGCCGCCGAGGTTAGGCGCTACCGCCCGCTCGCCGCCTCCGGGGCAGAGAGCCGCGAGCAGCTCGCCTCGCTCGAGCTCGCGGCGCGCCAGTCGGCCGACCAGGCGCGCGCCCAGGCAGCGGCGGTCGAGATGCAGCGCCGCCGCGTCGCCTCGTACGAGACGCAGATCCGCCAGGGTCTGGCGCAGGCGCAGGCCGCGCGCGCGCAGCTCGCCTCGGCTAACGTCAACGTCGGCGCGACGCTGATCCGCGCCGCGATCAACGGCCGCATCGGCGACAAGACGGTGGAGGTCGGCCAATACGCGCAGACCGGCACGCGGCTGATGTCACTGGTGCCGCTCGACAAGCTCTACGTCACGGCGAATTTCAAGGAGACGCAGCTGGCGCTGATGCGACCGGACCAGCCGGTCGAGATCAAGGTCGACGCGCTGGACGGTATCACGCTCAAGGGCCGCGTCGCCAGCTTCTCGCCGGGCACGGGCGCGCAATTCTCGTTGCTGCCGCCGCAGAACGCGACGGGCAATTTCACCAAGATCACGCAACGCGTGCCGGTGCGGATCGAGCTCGAGGCCTCCCCCGAGGTGCGGCGCCTGCTCGTCCCCGGCCTGTCAGTGACCGCGACGGTCGACACGATCTCGGCCAAGGACGAGATCGAGCGGCTGCGCGACCGCCAGCAGCAGCTCAACCAGCGGGAGCGCTGAGGTGGCGAGCGCGGCTGCGCCTCGGCGCGGCGCTTCCCCAGGCGCAGCGCAGGCCGCACCGCAGCGCGCCGACCTCGCGGCCTGGCTGGCGGTTGCGGCGGGCACGCTCGGCGCCTTCATGGCGACGCTCGACATCTCGATCGTCAACTCGGCGCTGCCGACGATCCAGGGCGAGATCGGCGCGAGCGGCACCGAAGGCGCCTGGGTCGCTACCGCCTATCTGGTCGCCGAGATCGTCATCATCCCGATGTCGGCCTGGCTCACCCGGCTGCTCGGGCTGCGCACCTTCCTGCTGATCGCGGCGGTGCTGTTCACGATCTTCTCGGTGCTGTGCGGCACCGCCGACACGCTGCCGCAGATGATCGTCGGCCGCATCGGTCAGGGCTTCACCGGCGGCGCCATGATCCCCACCGCACAGACCATCATCGCGCAGCGGCTGCCGCGCGAGCAGCAACCGATCGGCATCTCTGCCTTCGGCATGACCGCGATCCTCGGCCCCGTGCTCGGGCCGCTGGTGGGCGGCTGGCTGACCGAGAACATCAGCTGGCATTATGCCTTCTTCATCAACCTGCCGATCTGCGCGATCCTGGTGGTGCTGCTGCTGGTCGGACTGAAGCACGAGAAGGCGCAGCTGCACCTGATCGGTGAGGCCGACTGGCTCGGCATCTTCGGCCTGGCGCTCGGTCTCGGCGGGCTCACGGTCTTCCTCGAGGAGGGCCAGCGCGAGCAATGGTTTTCGTCCGAGCTGATCCGCTACATGTTCGCCATCTCGCTGCTCGGCTTCACGCTGCTGATGGCGGGGCAATTTCTCGCGCGGCGGCCGATCATCAAGCTGCGGCTGCTGCTCGATCGCCAGTTCGGCTCGGTCGCGCTGATGGGCATGGTGGTGGGGGTAGTGCTGTACGGCACCTCCTACGCCATCCCGCAGTTCCTCGCCGCGATCGCGGACTATAACGCGCTGCAATCGGGCAAGGTGGTGCTGCTCTCGGGCATACCCAGCTTTTTCATGATGGCGATCGTGCCGATCCTGCTGCGCCACGTCGACGTGCGGATCGCGGTCGGTGCCGGACTGCTGATCATGGGGACCTCGGCGCTGCTCGACTCGACGCTGACGATCGACGCGGTCGGCGCCGACTTCGTCGAGTCGCAGCTGCTGCGCGGCGTCGGCCAGATCCTGGCCATGCTGTTCCTCAGCCAGGCAGCGGTGCGCTCGGTGCCCCCGGTCGAGGCGGGTGACGCCTCCGGGCTGTTCAACTCGGCGCGCAACCTCGGCGGCAGCTTCGCGCTGGCGGGGATCTCGGTGATCCAGGACCAGCGTAGCTGGTTCCACAGCCGCCGCATCGAGGAGACGCTCAACGCCAATTCGGTGATGGTACAGGATTATATCAACGGCACCGCGCAGTCGCTGGGCGGCCGGTCGACCGCGCTGCGCGCGCTCGGCCAGCAGATCCAGGGCCAGGCGCTGGTGATGACCTTTAACGACATCTTCTGGATCATGGGCATGGGGACGCTGGCGGTGCTGCCGCTCGTGCTGTTCCTCCGCCCGCTACCCAAGGGCGCCCCTCCGGCGGCGACACATTGATGCGACACGCTCCCCTCCCCGCTCTCGCGCTGCTGCCGCTGGCACTGCTCGGCGCCTGCACCGTTGGTCCCGACTATCACGGCCCGCCCGCGACCGCGGCGGACGCGGTGCAGCGCGGCCGCTTCGTCCGCGCCGGCGATCCGGCGCTCCGCCCTGGGCCGGGCGTGGCGCGCTGGTGGGAGGCGCTTGGGGACACGACGCTGACCACCTTGGTCGACGACGCGCTCGCACATAGTCCGACGATCGACGCGGCGCAGGCGCGCATCCGCGAGGCCGGTGCGCGGCTGCGCACTCAGCGCGCCAACCAGCTGCCGAGCATCAGCCCGAGCGCCACCTACCTCCACGCGCGCCTGCCTGGCACCGCGCTCGGCGGGGGCAGCGGGGACGCGGGCGGCGAGGGCTCCTCGGGTGGCTCGGACAGCAGCGCCGTCAACTTCTATAATCTCGGCGGCACCGCCTCGTGGGAGCCCGACCTGTTCGGCGCGCGCCGCCGTGGCATCGAGGGCGCGCGCGCGACGGTGGAGGAGCGGTTCGCCGATCTGGCCGACGCGCAGGTGAGCCTCTCCGCCCAGGTGGCACAGGCCTATGTCGGCCTGCGCGACGTACAGGAACGCGTGCGCCTCAACGCCGAGTCGAGCCGGCTGCAGCAGCGCCAGCTCGAGCTCACCCAGCAGCGCTATGCCGCGGGCGCGGCGTCGCAGCTCCAGGTCGAACGGTTGCAGAACCAGCTCGAGAGCACCGACGCACAGCGCATCCCGCTCGGCGCGCAGGTGGCGCAATATCTCGACCAGCTCGCGGTACTGACCGGCCGGACACCGGGCGCGCTCGACCAGACGCTGACGACCGCCATGCCCGTGCCGTTGCCACCCGCAGAGGTGCCGATCGGCGATCCCGCGGCGTTGATCGCACACCGACCCGACATCCGTTCGGCCGAACGCGCGCTCGCCGCGAGCAACGCGCAGATCGGGGTGAACACCGCCAAGCTGTTTCCCTCGCTGAGCTTCCTCGGCATCTTCGGGCTCGGCGGCACCAAGATCGGCGACGTGGTCGATCCTAACAAGCTCACTGCCTTGGTCGCGCCGATGCTGAGTTGGTCCTTCCTCGACTTCGGCCGCACCCGCGCCGCGATCGACCAGTCCGAGGCGCAACGCGACCTCGCCGCCGCACAATATCGCGAGCGCGTGCTCGAGGCGCTGCAGGATGCCGAGACCAGCCTCTCGCGCTTCGGCAACACGCGGCTGCAATATGCGCAGCTGCTCCGCGCCGAACAGTCCGCCGCTCGGGCCGCGTCGCTCAACGGCCAGCGCGTCGAGGCCGGGACAAGCAACGTGATCGATCAGCTCGACGTCGAGCGCCAGCGCCTATCCGCCGCCATCGCCGTGGCGCAGGCCAGGGCGCAGCTGACCGACAGCTACATCACGGTACAGAAGAGCCTCGGGCTAGGCTGGAGCGAACCGACACCGCCAACGGCCGCCGGCGCTCAGAGATCCGGGCAGAGTGACGCGAGTGCACCGACCACAGGCGGCTGACCAACACGTCCGCGGTGCTGCGAGGGTAGCTCGCCCTTCGCGATCGCTCTTCGCGCGACAAGCGGTCCGGTAGGTCGCGACACGCTCACCTGAAGGAAGCGTGCCGCGGCCCGCGTCACGCCACGCTGACTTCCGCCACGCTCAATAGCCCCGCCTTGCCCAGCGAGGCGGCGATGGCGCTCGCGTCCATACGGGCGCTGGCGTCGATCTCGCCGTGCCGCCGCTCGGGGCGATGACCAGCGCGCCGCAGCGAGCGGATCAGACCGGCGGCCTCACTCGCCACCGCGTCCGGACCATCGCTCGTGTCAAACAGGGGAAGAAGCGCCGAGGAGCGCTTCACCAGCCTCGTGCTGAGCTCGCGCAGATCGTGCTCCTCCCCGATGGAGCGCACCGAGGCCGCCGCGCGCGCGACCGCTTCCGCATCGCCGGAGGGATTATCCAGCGTCGTCGGCGCCGACTGAAGAGACATCTCGAGCGCCGCCTCACCCGCCAGTGGCGGTGCATCGTCCTTGTGCGGCGTCTGCGGACCCAGGATGGGGACGGAGTCGATCACGTCGACACCGCCACTTCCCGCCGTGGCGCAGTCGCGCTCGGCCGCCGTCATGGCGCGCGCAAGATCTTCGAGTTCGTCCGCCAGCGCGAGCGCCGCGCCGCGATCGCCACGCAGGATCGCCGCCATCGCTTGCATCTTCAGAACGACCAGCTTCTGCCGCAGGGCCTCAAGGGCACGAACCGCCAGGTTCCTGCGATCCGACTCGGCGAGCTTAGCGAGACGAGCCGCCACCTCCTCCATCACGGCCAGGCGCCGCTTGGCCTCGCCGTCGTCGCGATGAGCCAAGGGCGTTTCCGTCGCCGCCATGCCACTCGCCGCAAGCCGGGAGGGCCGTGACGCTGCGTCCAGGAACGTGGCATAAGACGCCCGCCCCCACTCGCCGCGTGCGAACGCAAAAGCGGAAGGGTCAACATATTCCGGTACATGTTGCACGGGCCGTGCCGCGCTGATTGCTGTCACGATGCTCATGGTCGCTCCCCGATCTGCTCCCGACCATGGCCGGGATGACTATACAGCGGAGCCTAGTCGACGAACATCCGAAACAAACAGTGCCGCGCGAGGTACTCCGTAGCTGTACGACTATATAGAGGAGCAGCAGCGCCCCGGGGATGGCTCCACGCCACCAGATTCACCGCTATGACGCAACGATCGTGGGCTCTGGCCGGCTACAATCGCGAGTTTACACGATATAATACCTTTAAGATCTTGATATCGACCGCGGCCGTAACCCCGCTAGCAGCAGCCGCAACGCATCGTCGATCTGCTGGCGCCGCTCCGCAGCATTGTTGTGCTTGAGCAGCAGTCCGCTCAGCATCCGCATCGCCAGCACCAGGTCGCGCGCGCCAAGCTCGGGCGCGAGGGTTCCATCGCGGTGGGCGCGCGCCGCAATCGGCTCGAACAACCGCTCGAGCCGCTGGCGCAACCCGTCGAAGGCGGCGCGATCCGCACCGTCGCGGGGCATGTCGAGTGCGAGCCTGGCGAACAGCGTCGCGGTTTCGGCACCGTCCAAGACGACCTGGGTCAGCGCCTCGTCGAGCGGCAGCGCCGGGTCGAGCCGCGCCCGCATGCGCTCGACCTCCTGCTCGAACACCGCCAGCGCCAGCGCCATGCGATCCTTGAAATTGCGGTAGAAGGTGCCGCGCCCCACGCCGGCGGCGTCGGCAATGTCCTCCAGCGGCACGAAATAGCCCGCGCGCGCGAAACACAGCCGCGCCGCCGCGATCAGCGCGTCGCGGCGCGCCTGCGCGTCGCGGCGCAGGGGACGCGCCGCCGCCACGCTGATCTCGTCGCTCATACGTTCCTGTTAAAGGCTGCGCGGCGTCGGGGAAAGCATGGCCTAGCCAGCGGCGCGCCCCTCGCCTATCTGGCGCGCTTTCCCCATCACACAGGTTCTTCCCATGGGTTTCCGCTGCGGCATCGTGGGCCTGCCCAACGTCGGCAAGTCCACCCTCTTCAACGCGCTGACCGAGACGGCCGCGGCGCAGGCCGCCAATTATCCGTTCTGCACGATCGAGCCGAACGTCGGCAACGTCGGCGTGCCCGATCCACGGCTGGAGAAGCTGGCCGAGATCGCCAAGTCGGGCAAGGTGATCGAGACCCAGCTCGGCTTCGTCGACATCGCCGGGCTGGTGCGCGGCGCCAGCAAGGGCGAAGGGCTGGGCAACCAGTTCCTCGGCAACATCCGCGAGGTCGATGCGATCGTCCACGTGCTGCGCTGCTTCGAGAACGACGACATCCAGCACGTCGACAACCGCGTCGACCCGATTGCCGATGCCGAGACGGTCGAGACCGAGCTGATGCTGTCCGACCTCGAGAGCCTAGAGAAGCGCGTCCCCAATCTCGCCAAGAAGGGCCAGCAGGGCGACAAGGAGGCTAAGCTTGGCGCGGTCGTGCTCGGCCGCGCGCTCGACCTGTTGCGCGACGGCAAGCCCGCTCGGCTGACCGAGGCGAACGACGCCGAGGAAGCGCGCGTGCTCGACCAGGCGCAGCTGCTCACCGCCAAGCCCGTGCTGTACGTCTGCAACGTCAACGAAGAGCATGCCGCCGCAGGCAACGATTATTCCGCGCGCGTCTTCGCCAAGGCAGCGGCCGAGGGCGCACAGGCGGTGGTGGTCTCCGCCGCGATCGAGGCCGAAATCGCGACCATGCCCGCGGACGAGCGCGGCGAGTTCCTGTCCGAGCTGGGATTGGAGGAGACCGGGCTCGCGCGCGTGATTCGCGCCGGCTACGAGCTGCTCCACCTGCTCACCTTTTTCACCGTCGGGCCGAAGGAAGCGCGCGCCTGGACGATCGAGGCGGGTTCCAAGGCGCCGCAGGCGGCCGGCGCGATCCACTCCGATTTCGAGCGCGGCTTCATCCGCGCCGAGACGATCGCGTTCGACGATTACGTCGCCTGCGGCGGCGAGGCCGGCGCGCGCGACGCTGGCAAGCTGCGCCAGGAGGGCAAAGAATATGTCGTCCACGATGGCGACGTGATGCTGTTCCGCTTCAACGTGTGACGTCCCGGCGGCCGGTAGCACTGGAGGCGCTCGGTCTCGCGATTGGCGCCGCCTTCCACGCGGCCGACTTCCTGCATCTCGGCTGGTGGCCCTAACAGTTCGGCTCACCAGCGTTCCGGCTGTTCTGGAACGCGCTGCTGCCGATCGACCTCGCCGTCATCGCGCTGCTCGCATGGCAACGGTGCGCTGGCCTGATGGCGGCAAGCCTGCTGATGACGGCGGACGAGGCGGTGAACGGCTATGCCTGGCGCGTTCTCCGCTACGATGCTTTCGCCGCGGCGGTCCCGATCCAGGCAGGGTTCGCGCTCTTCGTGCTGTTCGTCACGTACCGCTATTTGGCGGGCGGACCTTTCACGACCGGCTGATCGAGCAGATTGGCGTAAGGCGCGCTGGTCGGCGCGCCGGGCGCGTCGCGCGGCTCCATCCACTCCGCCTGGTTGCCGGGCGCGGGGGTGATCTGCATCACCGGCGTCTTGGGCGCGGGGCCGGTCGGGCTCGGCGCGGGCGCCGCCTGGTTGCCGCCGCCTTCCTTGCCGCCGCTACCACAGGCCGCCAGCGAGAGGAGAAGCAGGAAAGGAAGCGTGCGCATGGTGGGACAAAGCACCAGTGCGCCGCTCGTTCCCGCCGGCTGGCGCGAGCGCGCGCGACCGGCTAGAGCCACGGCGATGCTGCGGCTGCTCGTCTCCCTCCTCGCGCTGCTGCTCGCGCTCCCAGCGAGCGCTGTGCCGGCGTGCCACGAGACCTCCGCCGCGGTAACGGCGACGATGCAGCGTCACGAGCATCGGCCCGCTACCCCCGCGACCGTGGCGTCGCACGATTGCCTCGGCTGCGTGCCTCCGCTCGATCTCGCGGGCGGCGTCGTCGCGTCGCCGTGGCGACCGGCCGACCGGCCACGACCGCCGATGCGCACGAGCATGACCGCCGGCGCGTTGCTGGTGCCGCTCTCCCCGCCTCCGCGCGCGGGGTGACTCACCGGGGTGCTGCGCCCCGGCCCGTCACGTCTGCAATCGGAGAATATCGATGTTCCGCCACACCTTGCGTGCCGCCGCCGCGGCCGCTGCCTTGTGCCCGACGCTCGCGTCGGCACAGCACCATCCGCCCGTCACCGCGCAGGAGCCCTCGCCCACGCCCGGCTCCGCTGCGGGCGACGTCGACATGATGGACCATAGCGCGATGGGCCATGCCGCCATGACGCCGGACGCTTCAGGCACGTCCCACGATCGCGCCGGCATGGACCACATGAGGCCGGCGGTCACCGCGCCGCCCGAGTGGCGGGACGCGTCCGACGCCGCCCTCGCCCACGCGCCCGAGGGTGCCGCCATGACCGGCATGACCATGGGCACCGCCGCCGGCTGGTACACGCCCGGCAGCGGCACCGCGCGCAATCCCGCCGGCGAGGGGCCGATGCGCGGCGCGATGCTCCACGCCGGCGACTGGATGCTGATGGCGCACGGCTACGCCTGGACGATGGTCACCGATCAGGGCGGCCCGCGCGGCGGTGACGGCGCCTACGTGCAATCCATGGCCATGATCATGGCCGACAACGACCTGACCGATCGTGTCCACCTTCAACTCCGCGGCATGGGCAGCCTGGAGCCGGCGATGGGCGCGCGCGGCTATCCCAACCTCTTCGCCACCGGCGAGACCGCGAACGGCCGCGCGCTGGTCGACCGCCAGCATCCGCACGACCTCTTCATGGAGCTGGCCGCGCGGATCGACTATCGGCTCGGCGGCGACACCAGCCTGTTCGTCTACGCCGCGCCCGTCGGCGAACCCGCACTGGGCCCGAGTGCCTTCATGCACCGCGGCTCGGCGCGCTACCTGCCGATGTCGCCGATCACGCATCACTGGTTCGACTCGACCCACATCACCTATGGCGTGCTCACCGCGGGCGTCTCCGCGCCGAAGCTTCAGCTGGAAGGGTCGTGGTTCAAGGGCCGCGAACCCGATGAGCGGCGCTGGGGCTTCGATCCCGTGCGGCTCGACTCGTGGAGCGTGCGCGGCACCTGGACGCCGTCGCCCTATATCGCGCTACAGGTCAGCCACGGTCGCCTAAAACAGCCCGAGGCGCTTCATCCCGGCGAGGACGAGGACCGCACCACGGCGAGCATGCAATATGCGCGCGCCGGACTGGCCACGACGCTGGCCTGGTCGCGCAAGGATCGCCAACCGGGTGACGTACTCGACGCCTTCCTCGCCGAGGCGACCTACGAGCTGACGCCGCGCCACGCCGTCTTCGCGCGGGTGGAGAATGTCGCCAACGACGAACTTTTCCCCGATCACGATGATCCGCTGCACGACCGTCGCTTCCGCGTCACCAAGGCGGAGGCGGGCTATGCCTATCGATTGCCGATCATCGGGCCGCTCGGCGTCGCGCTGGCCGGCACGGTCGCGGCCTATGCCAAGCCCGCGGCGCTGGACGCGGCCTATGGCGACTCGCCGGTGAGTTGGACGCTATTCGCCAAGTTCGCGGTCGGGCTCTAGTCGCCTTAGCCAGAGTTCTCGCGGCGACGCCCCCCGTCGTCGCGAGACTTCTCGCCGTCATCACAGCGGCGTAAGCACGCAGCATGACGCTCCGATCGCTTCTGGCCGCCGCGCCCTTCGCTCTCGGCGGCTGCGCCTATCCCCATGTGCCGCCCGCCTTGCCGCCGGTGACCGCGCCCGCCCCACCACGTGCTGCTCCCGCGCATGCGGCAGCGACAGCGGCGCATCCGGTCGTTCACGCCCCGGTGACGATCCTCGTGTCCATCGACGGCTTCCGCCCCGACTATCTCGAGCGCGGCGTCACGCCGCGGCTCTCGGCGCTAGCGGCCGGCGGAGTCAGCGCGGCGATGCGACCGTCCTTCCCGTCCAAGACCTTCCCCAATCACTGGACGCTCGTCACCGGGCTGGTGCCGGACCGGCACGGGATCGTCGCCAACCGGATGGAGGATCGGGCACGGCCGGGTGAGACCTTCACTATGGCGACCGACGACCCGTTCTGGTGGAACGCCGCGGAGCCGCTGTGGGTCACCGCCGAGCGCGCCGGGATCCCGACCGCGACGATGTTCTGGCCGGGCTCGAACGTCGCCTGGGGCGGCACGCGCGACCCCGCCCGCCCGCACGCGGATGTCGGCACGCGCCCGCGCGACTGGCAGCAGTATAACGAGGCGGTGAATGACCGGCAGCGCGTCGACGCGGTGCTCGACTGGCTGCGACGCCCCGCCGAGACGCGGCCGCGCTTCGTCACGCTCTACTTTGACGAGGTCGATACCGCCGGCCATGACTACGGCCCCGCCGATCCGCGTGCCCTATCCGCGGCCGCCGCGGCCGACGCGAGCATCGGTCGACTGGTGGACGGTCTTGGCGCGCTAGGCCAGCCCGCCAATCTCGTGATCGTCTCCGACCATGGCATGGCGCCGATCGCGCCCGAGCGGCGTATCGCGATCGACTCGATCGTCCCGCCGACCGACGCCCGGGTGGTCGAGAGCGGCCCCTATGCGACCTTCGCGCCGCTGCCGGGGCGCGACGCCGCGGTCGCGCAGGCGCTGCTGCGCCCCCACCCGCATATGACCTGCTGGCGCAAGGAGGCGCTGCCGGCGCGCGTCCACTATGGCCGTAACGCGCGCGTGCCTGCCTTCCTCTGCCTGGCCGAGGACGGCGCTGCGGGCGGCTGGATCCTCGCCAATGGCAAGACGGACGAGGCCACCCACCGCGGCGCGCACGGCTATGACAATGACTCACCCGACATGCGCGCGCTATTCATCGCCAACGGGCCGTCCTTTGCCGCGGGCCAGCGGCTGCCGACCTTCGACAACACCGACGTGGCGCCGCTGCTGCGCGACCTGCTCGGCCTGCCTGCCGGCGTTGGGCTCGACGGCGATGACGCACCGTTCCGCCGCGTGCTGCGGCGCTGACCAGCGCCACCGCTGCTTGAACCAACGCCGGAGATCTGGCGATATGAGATCGCGAGAGGAGAGCGGCGCGGGTGCAATATTTCGAGGACATCAGGGTCGGCGCGACCGCTCGCTTCGGCGACTATGCGGTCACGCGCGACGACGTGGTCGAGTTCGCTCGCAAATATGATCCCCAGCCGTTTCACCTCTCCGACGAGGCCGCAGCGGCGACCCATTTCGGTCGGCTTTCGGCGAGCGGCTGGCATAGCTGCGCAATGGTGATGGCGATGCTGGTCGAGCACCTCCACGCGGTCGAGCAGGCGGGGCTCGGATCGCCCGGCATCGACGAGCTGCGCTGGCTCACGCCGGTCTATCCCGGCGACCGGCTACGCTGCGAGACCAAGGTGCTCGACAAGCGCGTCTCACGCTCCCGACCCGAGATGGGGATCTACAAGAGCCGCCTCACCGCCTTCAACCAGCACGACGTCGCGGTGTTAATGATGGTGTCCAACGCGCTGATCGCGACGCGGCCGGCGGGGTGATCTCGGTCGAGTGCTTCGCGAGGGCGCTTCGACGAGCTCAGCGCCTCCTCAACACGAACGGACGGGCGATCCCGACCATGCGGACGAGAGGCCGAGCCCGGCGACGCCTCGTCTCGACGCGCCCCGCCAAGCTCAGCGCTTGAGCGCCGCCACGCCCGGCAGCTCGCGGCCTTCCATCCACTCCAGGAAAGCGCCGCCAGCGGTCGAGACGAAGCTGAACTGTTCCGCCACCCCGGCCTGATTGAGCGCCGCGACCGTGTCGCCGCCGCCCGCCACCGAGACCAGACTGCCCTCCTTGGTCAGCGCCGCGGCGGTGCGTGCCAGCGCCACCGTCGCTGCATCGAACGGCGGCGTCTCGAACGCGCCGAGCGGGCCGTTCCACACGAGCGTGCGGCAGGTCTTGAGCACGTCGCCGAGCGCCTCGACCGCGGCGGGGCCGACGTCGAGGATCATCTCGTCGGCGGCGACCTCGTGGACGTTGACGGTGCGTACCGGCGGGTTGGCGCGGAACTCGGTGGCCACCACCACGTCATAAGGCAGATGGACGGTGCAGCCGGCGCGGTCGGCGGCCTCCAGGATCTCGTCGGCGGTGCCGGTGAGATCGTGCTCGCACAGGCTCTTGCCCACGTTCACGCCGCGGGCGGCGAGGAACGTGTTGGCCATGCCGCCGCCGATGATCAGATGATCCACCTTGCCGACGAGATGCTTGAGCACGTCGAGCTTGGTCGACACCTTGGCGCCGCCGACCACCGCCGCGACCGGATGCTCGGGCGCGCCGAGCGCCTTTTCGAGCGCATCGAGTTCGGCCTCCATCGCGCGCCCGGCGAAGGCGGGCAGAACCTGCGCGAGCCCCGCGGTGGAGGCGTGCGCGCGGTGCGCGGCGGAGAAGGCGTCGTTGACGTACAGGTCGCCGAGCGCGGCGAGGCGGTCGATCGTCTCACGATCGTTCTTCTCCTCGCCGGCGAAAAAGCGCGTGTTCTCCAGCACCGCAACGTCGCCGGGCTGGAGCGTGGCGACCGACTCGGCGGCACCCGCCCAGTCGACGAAACGCACCGGGCGACCGAGCACGCTTTCGTACGGCTTGGTGATCTGCGCGAGCGAGAACTCGGGCGCGGGCTGCCCCTTGGGGCGGCCGAAATGCGCGGCCACGAGCACGATCGCGCCCTTGTCCGCGAGTTCGGCGACGGTAGCGACGGTGGCGCGCAGCCGCGTGTCGTCGGTGACGTGGCCGTCCTTGAAGGGCACGTTCAAATCCTCGCGGACGAGGACCCGCTTGCCGGCGACGTCGCCGATGTCGTCGAGCGTTCGAAAAGACTTGGCCATGGGTCCTCGATCCTGATCCTGTCACCGACGGCGATCGTGCCGCCCTGTATCACCATCGCGCAGGCGCCACCGCGCCAGTCGGGCGTCATCGCCTGTTTGAGACCGGGAGCCAGCGCTTCCATCCGCTCGCACGGGTCGCACTCGCGCGTGATTTCGAGCAGCACGTCGGCACCGATGCGAAGCACCGTTCCCCCCTGCTGCGGCAGGTCGAGCTCTTCGACCAGCAGGTTGGCGCGCCGCTCGGTCCAGTCGATCGTGTGGCCGACCAGCCGCATCGCCGCCGCCCAGTCGCCGCGCTCGATCAGCGTGACCTGGCGCTTGTACGGCTTGCCCCGCATCGCGCCGCGAAAGTCGCCGTGGATGCCGCCCGCGAGCGACACCTCGGCGCGCGCGACGGTCTCGACCGGCGCGCGCGAGCGGGCGTGACGCGCGATGCCGAGCAGCACGCCCGTCACGCCCGCCCGACCTCAGCCGAGCTTCGCCATCGCGGTCGCGGTGTCGACCATGCGATTCGAGAAGCCCCATTCATTGTCGTACCAGCTGACCACGCGCACCAGCTTGCCGTCAATCACCGCGGTTTCGAGGCTGTCGACCGTCGACGAATAGGGCGTGTGGACGATGTCGATCGAGACGAGCGGCTCGTCCGAATAATGCAGCACGCCCTTCATCGCGCCCTCGGCCGCGGCCTTGAGCAGCTGGTTGACCTCTTCCTTGCTGGTGTCGCGCTTGGGGGTGAAGGTAAGGTCGACGAGGCTGCCGTCGGGCACGGGGACGCGGATCGCCGAGCCGTCCAGCTTGCCCTTCAATTCGGGCAGCACCTCGCCCACCGCGCGCGCCGCGCCGGTAGTGGTGGGAATGATGTTCATCGCCGCCGCGCGCGCGCGGCGCAGGTCGCTGTGGATCTGGTCGAGGATCTTCTGGTCGTTGGTATAGGCGTGAATGGTCGTCATCAGCCCGCGCTCGATGCCGATCGCGTCGTTGAGCACCTTGGCCACCGGCGCAAGGCAGTTGGTGGTGCACGAAGCGTTGGACACGATCGTGTGACCGGCCTCGAGCTTGTCGTGGTTGACGCCATAGACGACGGTGAGGTCGACGTTCTTGGCGGGTGCCGAGATCAGCACCTTCTTGGCGCCGGCGTCGATATGCTTCTGCGCGCTGGCGCGGTCGGTGAAGAAGCCCGTGCACTCCAGCACGATGTCGACGCCCAGCTCCTTGTGCGGCAGGTTGGCCGGATCGCGTTCGGCGGTGACGCGGATGCGCTTGCCGTCGATCACCATGTCATGTCCGTCGGCCTCGACGGTGCCGGCATATTTGCCGTGGACGCTGTCGCGGCTGAACAGCCACGCGTTCGACTTGGTGTCGGCGAGATCGTTGATCGTCACCAGCTCGAGGTCGCTGCCACGCTCGATCAGCGCGCGCGCCACCAGCCGCCCGATCCGTCCGAAGCCGTTGATCGCTACCTTGGTCATGCGCCTGTCTCCGCGTAAGTTCGGTGTCGCGCGGGTCTTTGCGCCGGACGGCGCGCAGCCGTCAACCGCTGCGGTGCATCCACTCGTCTCCGCACCATCTTGTCGGCGCGCGCGCGCGATCCTATCGCCTCTGTTCATGGACAACCCAGCGATCGACCGGCTTGATGCCGCCATCACCCGCGTCGAACGCGTCTTGGAACAGCGCCTCGCCGCCGCCGCCACGCTCGCGCGCCGTCACGAAGCATTGCGCGAGAAGATGGGCGAGGCGGTTGCCGCGCTCGACGAGATCATCGCGCGCGGGGGGCAGGACTGATGGCACGCGTGACGCTGCGGATCGGCGAGACGAGCTACGATCTGGGCTGCGGCGACGGCGGCGAGGCGCGACTGATGCAGGCGGCCGCGCTGATCGACGAGCGCTGGGAGGACGCGCGCCGCGCCGCGGGAGCCGGCGGGGTCAATCGTACCATGCTGCTCGCCGCGCTGATGGTGGCGGACGCGTTGATCGAGGCGCGCGAGGCGCCCCCGCCCGAGACGCCGGAGGGGATCGCGCTCGATCGTCTGTCGGAACGGCTCGAGAAGCTGGCCGAGGCCCTTGAGCAGGCGCCGCCGACGTCCTAGATAGGGGTCGGCGGGTTCTGCCCGGTACGAGCTCATAAATATCCCTGAGGCTATTCATCTTCCATGGGGGTTGTCCCTGCCCGGATCCTGGTCCGACGTATATGACTCCCACCTGACGTACTGGGCGTCAGTGGATACATCGGCCAACGGCCACGGCGGTCCCGCCACCCGCTTTTCCCATGACCGATAAGCGCACGCTCCGCGCCACGGCGCGTGCCATGCGCGACTCGTTTGTCGCGGCGGGGGCGCCCGCTCTCCCCTGCCCGCGCGAGTTCGTCGCGCTGCTCGCGCCCGGCCTCGTCGTCGCGAGCTACGCGCCGATCGGCAGCGAGGCCGACCCCACGGCCTTGGAGGTAGCCGCTCGCGCCGCCAATTGCCGGCTGGCGCTGCCCCATGTCGTCGATCGCGCGACCCCGATCCGCTTCCTCGCGTGGGAGGCCGAGCATGCACTCTCGGACGGACCGTTCGGCCTGCGCCAACCCGACGGCGGGCATGCCGCGGTCGTGCCCGACTTCGTGCTCACCCCGCTGGTGGCGTTCGACGCCTCGCTCAACCGCATCGGCCAGGGCGCGGGCCATTACGACCGCGCCTTCGCGGCCTATCCTGCGGCGCTGCGCATCGGTATCGCGTGGAGCGTGCAACAGCTCGACTCAATCACGCCCGATCCTTGGGACGCCCCGCTCGACGCGATCGTAACCGAGCGCGGCTGGATCGCGGGGCAGCCGCGATGACGCCTTCGTGGCGCAAGCCGGTAGGGATGCTCGCGATCCTGCTGCTGATCGCTGTCTGGTGCGTCGCGATCGCCTCGCTCTCGGGCGTGATCGGGCGCTGGCCGGCGCTGCTCCAGCTCGGCTTCTATCTCGTCACCGGGGTCGTCTGGATCACGCCGCTCAAGCCGCTGCTGCGCTGGATGGAAACCGGCCGCTGGCGGTGAGGTGACGGCGGTCGGGAAGTCACCGATCAAGATCGCGCGGACCGGCCAGGCGAGAACGTCGCGCTGCGACCACCACCGACCGTGGCGCGAGTGACGGGGCTCGAACCCGCGACCTCCGGCGTGACAGGCCGGCGCTCTAACCAACTGAGCTACACCCGCAATGGTCGTGTCAGGCCGAGACGGCCCGCTGCGACATTCGACGGTCATGCTTGGATCTGCGGCCTCCCCAAGGGGTGGCGCGAGTGACGGGGCTCGAACCCGCGACCTCCGGCGTGACAGGCCGGCGCTCTAACCAACTGAGCTACACCCGCTTGCAGAAGCGTGAGGCGCGCCAACTAGGCGGCACGCCGGGGGCTGTCAACGGCTATTCGGCGTCTTTGTCGCTGCGCCGCGCGAGCGCGCCCGGCGCCCCCTCGCGGGTACGAGTTAGCGTGCCGTGCTCGAACAGGAAGCCGGCGATATCGGGCCGCCCGGCGGCCGACAGGACGGTCTGCACGATGATCAGGATCGGCACCGCCAGCAGCGCGCCCACCGTGCCCCACACCCAGCCCCAGAAGGAGATGGAGATCAGGATCATCACCGGATTGATGGTGAGACGGTGCCCGACGATCAGCGGCGTCACCACGTTGGCCTCGATGAGATGCGCGCCATACATGATCGCGGGCGCCGACAACGCGGTCCATACGTCGCTGAAGGTCATCAGCCCGCCCACCGCGAGCAGCAGCGCCGCCACCACCGGCCCGAAATAAGGGATGTAGTTGAGCAGCGCGACGATGCCGCCCCACATCAGCGGGAACGGCATGCCGAGCAGGTGAAGCGCACCTGCGATGATTGCACCAAGCGCGACGTTGATGACGGTGATCGTGCCCAGATAGGAGGACACGTCGTCGACCATCTCCTGCAGCACGCGCGCGGTCGCCATCGCGCCGCCGAAGCTCGCCCGCTCGGTAATCATCCGCTCGCGCGTGCGGGTCCAGCCCGACAGGAAGAAGAAAGCGACGAGGATCGCGTAGAAGATCTGGATGATCACCGCAGGCGCCGAGGTGGCGGCGAGCTCGACGATCGAGCTGGGCGGCGCCACCGCCGCGGTCGGCGACGGGCGCACCGGCGTGCTGGCGATCTGGCGCAGCGTCCGGTTGGCGTACTTTTCGAGGCTCGAATAGAGATCGAGCAGCGGCGCGAGATTGTCCTGGATGCGCCCGATCCGTGACGGCAGCAGCCGGAAGAACTCGGTAGCCGGCACGACGATCGCGGCGAGCGCGACGTTGGCGATTACCAGGAACAGCAGCACGCAGACCAGCGCCGCCACCGCTGAAGGCAGTCGCCGCCGCTCGAGCCACTCGAGCAGCGGGATCAGCGCGAGCGCCACCACCAGTGCTATGGCGGTCGGCATGAAGAACTCGGCACCCGACTTGAGCGCGAAGGGCAGGCCGAGCATCAGCCCGATCCCTGCGGTGAGCGTCAGCGCGGCGAGCAGCCGATCGCGCCGCAACACCACGTGCGCGTCGCCCTCGGCCGACAGCGCGGCGGCATGGGGTGGGAGCGTGGCCGGCGCTGAGGTCGGCGGCGGGAAATCGGCCATCAGAGCAACCTAGCGAGAGGAACGGCGGCTTGGAAGCACGCTGAGTTCAAGCAGCAACCGCCTGCCAGGGCCCCTCCTCAAGGTAGAGGTAATCGGGGTCGAACTCGCCGACGCGTGCCAGCCCGTTCTCGTCTAGGATCGTTACCGTGCCGCGCACCGCCTCGACCAGTTTCTCCTCGCGCAGCCGCCGCAGCGTGCGGTTGACGTGGACGCTGGTGAGCCCGCACGCCTCTCCGAGATCCTGCTGGATCAGCGCCAGGTCGAACACGCCGTCGCCGCCGCGCCCGGTTGCCTTGAGCCGATGGTAGGTCTCCAGCAGGAAGTGCGCGATCCGCCCCGCGGCGTCGAGCCGGCCGATGCGGAAGATCCACTCGCGGTGAAGCGCGGCGTCGAGCAGCGTCGAGCGCCACAGGATGCGCGCGAGCTGGGGATGATCGGCGACGATCGAGTCGATCGCCGCGTGCGGGATCACCGCGACGCGCGCCTCGGTCAGCGTGCCGACGTCGTGGTCGAGCCGGTGGAGCGGATAGCCATGGAGGTCGACGAAGTCGCCGGGCACCTGCAAGGCGACGAGCTGGCGGAAACCGTCGCGCGCGTCCATGTAGCGGCACATCGCGCCCTCCAGCAGCAACGTGCTGTTGCGCAGACGATCGCCGCGCCGCGTGACGATCGTGCGCGCCGGTAAGGTTTCGATGCGATCGACCGCGCGCTCAAGGATGTCTTTGTCCAGCTCGCTCATCGCATCGCGGCCGCGTCCGCGCAGGAAGTCCCGTGTCACCCGCATTGTCGTTCCCCGCTCCTGTCGGGAATAGCCCTACGCCGCGAAACGTTCCCGGAACAAGTCCTTGAGCTCGCGCCCGCGGATCTTGCCACCGGCGTTTGCGCCGCACTGGCTCGGCGGCGAGCCAATCGCCGGGGCTTCTTGGAAAGGGGCGAGCCGCTCGCACACGCTGCACTGCAGTTCGGCCTCGTGGGCGCCGCCTCCTGCAGTCAGCCGCGCCACCGCGACCCGCTCCACGCCGAGCACGCGTCCGGCATGCCGATCACCGCACTCGCCCACCGTCGGATGCGCCGCGAGCACGTTCTGGACTGCGTTCGAGTAGATGTTCCCGCCGCTGCGGATCACCACGTCTTTGGCGCGACCGAGGATGTAGAGGAACCGTCCTCGTGGATCGACATCAGCTGCTCGTCTTGCCACGACTTGCCTCGAGAAGCGCGCGGAGCGCGGGCGGCGCGGTCATCCACGTGCGCTCCACAGCCCTGGATCGTCCGCCTCCACCTCTAAGGCACTGCCCGGCACGATGAGCGGCGCGCGCACCTCATCGTGGGACTGCGCCTGCCAGTCACGTCCCTCCCCTCCCACCCGCCATCGCCGTCTCCGCCGCTCGAACATCGGGTTCGCTGCGAGGCTAGACTAGAGTTGATTCGGGAAGCGCACGGGGCGATACAGCGACGGATGGTTAGAAGGTGTGGTATGGCCAGCACGGCAGCGATCCGCCGACGCGATAGGAGCTTGGTGCGAGCCCGTCGAGTCATCCGGCGTGGCGGTGTGACACCGCACCGCGACCTGCCGCGCCGCCGCTAATCTATTCCGACCAGCGTCATTACCGCCTCCCAGGAGCAACGCACGCATGACCGCCTCTTCCCCGATCCGCACCGAGCGCCACGGCGACGTGCTCGTCATCGTCTCCGATAACCCGCCGGTGAACGCGCTCGGCGCCGCGGTGCGGATCGGGTTGGAGGCCGCGATCAAGGAAGGCGCCGCGGACCAGTCGATCGCGGCGATGGTGATCCGCTGCGATGGCCGCACCTTCTTCGCGGGCGCGGACATCACCGAGTTCGGCAAACCGCCGGTCGAGCCGATGCTGCCGGTGCTGGTCGACATGATCGAGGCGTGCGGCAAGCCGGTGGTCGCCGCGATCCACGGCACCGCGCTGGGCGGCGGCTGCGAGGTGGCGCTCGGCTGCCACTATCGCGTCGCGGTGCCCTCGGCCAAGATTGGCACGCCCGAGGTCAAGCTCGGACTGCTGCCGGGCGCGGGCGGGACGCAACGGCTGCCGCGCCTCGCCGGGGTACGGGTCGCCCTGGAGATGACCGCCAAGGGCGAGCCGATCTCGGCCCAGCACGCGCAGGAGGCGGGGCTGATCGACCGTATCGTCGGCGAGGACAGTCTCGCCGCCGACGCGCTCGCCTTCGCGAATGAGGTGAAGGCCAAGCGCCCGATCCCGCGCGCCGCCGAGAAGACCGTCGCGGCCGATCCGGCGGCGGTCGCCGCGTTCACGAAGGCGAACGCGCGCCGCTTCCGCGGCTTCGACGCGCCGGCCGCCAATATTGACTGCGTCGTCAAGGCGACCGAGCTGCCCTTCGCGGAGGGGCTCGCCTATGAGCGGCAGGCGTTCATGCGGCTGATGACCGGCACGCAGTCGGCGGCGCAGCGCCATATCTTCTTTGCCGAGCGCCAAGCCGCCAGGATCGACGACGTCCCCGCCGACACCGTGCTTCGCCCGATCGCGCGGGTCGGCGTGATCGGCGCGGGGACGATGGGCGGCGGGATCGCGATGAACTTCCTCTCCGCCGGCCTGCGCGTGACGATCGTCGAGACCGCGCAGGAGGCGCTCGACCGCGGCACCGGCGTCATCCGCAAGAATTACGAGGCGACCGCGGCCAAAGGGCGGATGCGGCCCGAGCAGGTAGATGCAGCGATGGCCGCGCTGACGCCGACACTCGACTTCGACTCGCTCGCCGATTGCGACCTCATCATCGAGGCGGTGTACGAGAACATGGACGTGAAGAAGGAGATCTTCACGCGGCTCGACGGCATCGCCAAGCCGGGCGCGATCCTGGCCTCGAACACCTCCTATCTCGACATCGACGCGATCGCCGCCTGCACCAACCGGCCGCAGGACGTGCTGGGCATGCACTTCTTCTCACCCGCCAACGTGATGAAGCTGCTCGAGGTGGTGCGCGGCGCCGAGACCGCGCCCGACGTGCTCGCAACGGTGATGGCGTTGGCCAAACGCATCCGCAAGGTGGCGGTGGTCGCGGGCGTCACCTATGGCTTTATCGGCAATCGCATGTTGATGCCGCGCCAGGTCGAGGCCAACAAGCTGCTGCTCGAGGGCGCCACGCCCGAGCAGATCGATCGCGTCCACACCGAGTTCGGCATGCCGATGGGTCCGTTCCAGATGGCCGATCTCGCGGGCGTCGACATCGGCTGGCACCGCGACCCGAGCCGCATCGAGAACGTTCGCGACGCGCTCGCCGCCGAGGGTCGCTGGGGCCAGAAGAAGCGGGCGGGCTTCTATGACTACGACGAAAAGCGCAATCCCACCCCCTCGCCCCGCGTCGCAGAGATCATTCAGGAGTGGCGCGACAGGACGGGTACGCCACAGCATGAGGTCACCGACGAGGAGATCGTCGAGCGCACGCTCTACCCGATGGTCAATGAAGGCGCGCTGATCCTGGAGGAGGGCAAGGCGCAGCGCGCGTCCGACGTCGATGTCGTGTGGATCTACGGCTATGGCTGGCCGGTCTACCGCGGCGGCCCGATGTTCTGGGCGGCGACCGAGGGCTATGACAAGGTCGTCGCCGGGCTGGAGAAGCACGGCTTCACGGTGGCGAAGAGCCTGCGCGCGGGCGCGATCAAGTGACGGCGCGCGGCGGTGGACAACCGAAGCCTCTTGGGGCGGTGTCGGCCAGCCGACGAATGAGCGCCGCCCCCGCCCACTGGCGGTCGCCGCACCTGAGTACGCGGCACCATGGTGTTCGCGCGAGATCGTGTCCCCCGGACACGATCTTGGCTCTCTGGGGGCGCGCCAAAGGGCGAACACGATACAAATTCGGGATGACGCCAGTCGGCGAGAGGGGCGGAGTAAGCGCCTCTGATTACACCACTGCCGCCCCCGCCGCCCACGCCATCTCTTCCGCGAGGATCCAGCGATGACCGACCTCGACACCTTTCGCACCGAGACCCGCGCCTGGCTGGCCGGGAATTGCCCGCCCGAGATGCGCGAGCCGGTACGCGCCGATACCGACATCTGCTGGGGCGGCCGGCGCTACGACCCCGCCGCCAACCCGCCGCAGGCGCGCTGGCTCAAGGCGATGGCCGAGCGCGGCTGGACCGTCCCCGACTGGCCGAAGGAATATGGCGGCGGCGGTCTCTCCCCTGCCGAAACCAAGGTGCTGCGCGAGGAGATGGCGGCGATCCGCGCGCGCAACCCGCTCAACTCCTTCGGCATCTCGATGCTCGGCCCGGCGCTGCTGAAATATGGCACCGAGGCGCAGAAGCTCGACCACCTGCCCAGGATCGCGCGCGGCGAGATCCGCTGGTGCCAGGGCTATTCCGAACCCAATGCCGGCTCCGATCTCGCCGGGCTCGCCGCCAGCGCCGAGGACGCAGGCGACCATTATGTCGTCAACGGCCAGAAGGTGTGGACCAGCTATGCGGACAAGGCCGACTGGATTTTCTGCCTGGTGCGCACCAGCAAGGAGTCGAAGCAAGGCGGGATCAGCTTCGTGCTGTTCGACATGGACTCGCCCGGCGTCTCGACCAAGCCGATCCTGCTGATCAGCGGCTACTCTCCCTTCTGCGAGACCTTCATGGACGACGTGAAGGTGCCCAAGGCGCAGCGCGTCCACGATGAGAACAAGGGCTGGGACGTCGCCAAATATCTCCTCGGTCACGAGCGCGAGATGATCAGCGGCATGGGTCTGGCGAGCGGCGGGCGCAACCCGCTGGTGGAGGGCGCAATCGCCACGGTCGGCCTCGATCACGACGGCCGCCTCGCCGACCCGCTGCTGCGCGCGCAGATCGCCGTGTTCGAGGTCCGCGCCAAGGCGTTCGCGGCGATGTCCGAGCGCTTCATCGACGAACTCAAGGCCGGGCGTGCGCATCCGGCGCAGCCGAGCATGATGAAATACGTCGGCACCGAGCTCAACAAGGCACGCCACGAGCTGATGATGGCCGCGGGCGGCTCGGACGCATTGGAATGGGAGAGCGAGCGGTCGCGCGGCGGCGCGGGCGCGCGGGCGTGGCTGCGCACCAAGGCCAATTCGATCGAGGGCGGGACGAGCGAGATCCAGCTCAACATCGTCGCCAAGCGGATCCTCGAGCTGCCGGGAGCTTAAATCGAGACCGGTCTCCTGCGAACGCAGAAGCCCAGGGCCATAAAGCGGCGCGCCCGGAACCCTGGGTTTCGGCTTTCGCCGGAACACGGGAATGCCAACATGCCGCTTTACCTTAACGACGAACAGACGATGCTGCGCGACACCGCCAAGGAGTTCGTCGCCGAGCACGCCCCTGTCTCGCATCTGCGGGCCTTACGCGATGCTAACGACCCTGCCGGCTTCTCGCGCGAGCTGTGGAAGCAGTTCGCCGAGATGGGCTTCACCGGCATCCTGATCGGCGAGGACCAGGGCGGACTTGGACTAGGCCATGTCGAGGCCGGCGTGGTGCTCGAGGAGATCGGGCGCAACCTGTCGCCCTCGCCCTTTCTCACCACCGCGGTCGCGGCGGTGGAGGCGCTGCGCGGCAGCGCGCAGGCGGCGCGCTGGTATCCCGGAATCCTCGCGGGCGAGACGATCGCCGCGCTCGCCGTCGACGAGGGCGCCAAGCACCGCGACCGTGTCGCGCTGCGCGCCGAGCGTGCCGGCAACGGCTTTCGCCTGTCCGGCGCCAAGCAGTTCGTCATCCACGGCCATGTCGCCGACGTGCTGATCGTCGCGGCGCGCACCGCCGGCGGCGAGGATGAAGCCGACGGCGTCACGCTCTTCGCCGTGCCGCGCAACGTTGCCGGGCTGACCGCCACGCCCGAGCGCCTCGCCGACTCAAGCGTCGCCGCGCGGCTGACGCTGGAGGACGTGACGCTCGACGCCGACGCGGTGCTCGGCGAGATCGACGGTGGCCGTGCCGTGCTCGACCGCGCGCTGCGCGCGGGGCGTACGGGCGCCTCGGCCGAGTTGGTCGGCGTCGGTGCTGGCGCGATGGACATGACGATCGGCTATCTCAAGCAGCGCAAGCAGTTCGGCGTGCCGATCGGCAGCTTCCAGGCGCTGCAGCATCGCGCCGCGCATCTCTACAGCGAGATGGAGGTGGCGCACGCCGCCGTGCTCAAGGCACAGCAGCTCCTGGACGCGGACAGCGACGCCGCCGACGAGGCGGTCTCGGTCGCCAAGGCGATGACCGGGCTGGCAACGACATCGTCGGTGCAGGAGAGCGTGCAGATGCACGGCGGCATCGGCATGACCGACGAATATGACGTCGGCTTCTACATGAAACGCGCGCGCGTGCTCGCCGAGATGTTCGGCGACGCGCACTACCACGCCGACCGGCTCGCGCGCGCGGCGGGCTACTGACGCCGGCGATGGCGAAGACAACGCCCGCCGCGCTCGTCGCCGATCTCGTCGATCTGCTCGACGTCGTCGCGGTCGACGTCGACCTGTTCCGCGGGCGCCGCTCGACCGGCGGGGTCGGGCGCGTCTTTGGCGGCCAGGTGGTGGCACAGGCGCTCCAGGCGGCGCAGCGCACCGTCGCAGGCCGCGCCGCGCACTCGCTCCACGCTTATTTCATGCGGCCGGGGTCGGAGGCGGTGCCGATCGACTATCGTGTCACGCGCGATTTCGACGGCGCCAGCTTCGCCACCCGACGGGTGGTGGCGTGGCAGGACGAGCGGCCGATCCTGACGCTCACCGCCTCGTTCCAGCGCGACGAGACCGGCTTCCACCATCAGTCAGCGATGCCCGACGTGCCCGCGCCCGAGACGTTGCGGAGCGAGCATGGGTGGCGAATCGAGCAGCGCGACGCGATCCCGGAGCGCTGGCGCGAGTCGCTGCTGCGCGAGCGCCCGATCGAGTTCCGCCCGGTCGCGCCGCGCCGCTGGACCGATCCTGTGCCGCGCGCCCCGGTACAACACAGCTGGTTCCGCGCGGTAGCGCCGCTGGGCGACGACGCGGCGATACATCGCGCGATCCTGGCCTATGCCAGCGATACCGCGTTGCTCAGCACGTCGATGCTGCCGCACGGCGTGAGCTGGACGACGCCGGGCATGCAGACCGCGAGCCTCGACCATGCGCTCTGGCTGCACGCGCCGGTGCGCGCGGACGAGTGGCTGTTGTACGCGGCGGACAGCCCCTGGTCGGGCAGCGGCCGCGGCTTCAATCGCGGCGCGATTTACGCGCGTGACGGGCGATTGGTCGCGAGCGTAGCGCAGGAGGGGCTGATCCGGCGGCGGTAGCAGCGTCTCGTAGGAGGCGCTCGGCGGGCTCGCGCTGCGCTACGCCGCGATCATCTGCCGCGCGCGCAGCGTCGCGGCCTGCGTATCGCCCGCCAGTTTCTTCACCTCTGCCGCGACCACCGCGAAGCCGCGCCCGGCATCGCCCGCGCGCGCCGCCTCGATCGAGGCATTGAGCGCGAGCAAATTGGTCTGCGCCGCGATGCCCGCGATCGCGTCGACCACGCCGGCGAGCTGCTCGACCAGCGTCGCCATCTTCCCGCGGTCGACTTCGGCTTCGCCGCGGTAGCGCACGCTCTCGCGCAGGCGCAGCTCGACCTCGTCGGCGAGGTTGACCTCGGCGGTGACGTCGCTGGCGAACTTGACGATGCGCTCGACGGTGCCGTCCTCCCCCGTGATCGGGGTGTAGACCGCCCGCAGCCATACCGCGCTGCCGTCACGTGCGACGCGCTCGAACAATCCGCTCTGATGCTTGCCCTCCGCCAGCGCGCGCCAGAGCGCGGCATAGTCGGAAGAAGCGGCGAAGGCGGGCGGGCACAGAGTGCGATGGTGCCGCCCCTCCACCTCGCGCGCGGCATAGCCCATCGCCGTGAGGAAGCGTTCGTTGACCCAGGTGATCGTGCCGTCGGGCGTGAACTCGATCACCAGCTGCGATCGCTTGATCGCGTCCCACAACGGTCCCTCGCGCACACGCTTTCCCCACTCGCCTGAGGAAAGACGCTAATTGCTCGAGGTTAATGAGACGCTACCGACCCGCGCTCAGGCCGGCTCGTGGATCGGGCAGCCGTTGGCCCGCGCGCGAAAGTCGGCCGAATGCCGATAGGTGTCGCGGCGCGCGCGGTTGATGTTGCCCAGCGGCTGATGCGCAGCGAGTCCGGTCCAGACGCTGAAGCGCATCTGCTCGTTGACCAGCTCGACTCGCGCCGCATCCCAGCTGTCCTGCGCCTTCGTGCGGATCACGCCCACACGGTGAAACGGCGCCTCCTCCTCGTCCCACTCGACCGTGGGATCCTCGATCGGCTGATGCACCCCGTCGCGCGCTAGCTGAACGCGGAACTCCCACTCGCCGTCGGTCTCGCGCAGGTCCTCCTGCACGGTGCGGCGGATCGCGTCGCGCTCGCCGTCGGTGTCGATGATATCGCCCTTGCGCGCACGCAGCCCCGGCGCGATCGGCCGGAGGCTGAACTTGGCGACATGATCGCCGTAGCGGAACGGCGTCACGCTGTAATAGGTCTCGCCGACCGGATCGACGTTGGGCGCGCCGACGAGCGAGTTGATCGCCGGGCTCTCGATGCCGACCGCGCCGAACGCGCTGCGCACCCCGCGCAGCACTGCCGACAGCGCCTTCTTGCCGCCCTCGATCGCATCGGTGGTTGGCGCGAGCAGCTTGAGGCTGCCGAGGAACTTGTCCGCGTCCTTGGCCTGGAAGACCTTGCCGTTGACCATCACGAAGTCCTGCGTGCGTCCCTCGGCGCCGGGCAACCGCTCGCCGTCGACGTCGAACACCTTGATCGCCAGCCCACGCGGCAGCGAGATGGCGTCGTCGAGGATGTCGCCGGGATTGGTCGAGAGCCGCATCATCACGCGGTGCTCTCCCGGCGTGGCGAACAGCCCCTGCGCCAGCTCGGGCGGCAGGTCGGCATCGATCGTCAGCGTCCCCTCGAGCACGCCATGTGCCTTGGCGTGGACGGCGCGCACGGCATGCCCGTAATCCTCGTGCGTGGTCTCGAGGATCCGGTCGAACGTCGCGTTGAGCTGCGCGATCGTCTCCGCCTCGTCGGGCTTCAGCTGCTCGAGTTCGGGTCGGTAGCGGATCGGGGCAGCGTACATCGTCGGCTCTCCTGGGCAGGTGCGCCTACCAACCCAGGTTAGCCCGGCGCGTTCCGCCGCCAGCCTGTCTCACTGTCCCGCGCGCCCAGTCCAGCGGTTCATCCAGCCGATCACCTCGCGGTACCATTGGCGCGAGTCCTTGGGCTTGAGCACCCAATGGTTCTCGGCGGGGAAGACGAGCAGCCGCGAGGGGACGTCGCGCCGCTGCAACGCGGTGAACGCCGCGAGCCCCTGCGTATAGGGAATGCGGAAGTCCTTCTCGCCGGTGATCACCAGCTGCGGCGTTTTCCAGCGATCGACATAATTGACCGGGTTCCACTTCTCGAACACCTGCGGGTCCTCGAAATAGGCCTTGCCGCCATGTTCCCACTCGTCGAACCACAGTTCCTCGGTCTCATACGCCATGGCGCGCGCGTCGAAAACGCCGTCGTGCTGGACGATGCACTTGAAGCGATCGGGCCAGCGCCCCTCGATCCAGTTCATCATATAGCCGCCGTAGCTCGCGCCCAGCGCGCAGGCGTTACCGCCGTCAATCCAGTCGAACCTCGCGGTCGCCGCGGCGAGGCCCTTCTGCAGGTCCTCGAGCGGCCAGCCGCCCCAATTGTTGCGGATCGCGTCGGTGAAGGCCTGGCCGTAGCCGGTGGAGCCGTGGAAATCGACCGCCACCAGCGCGTAACCCGCGCCCGCGAACACCGCCGGGTTCCAGCGATACGACCAACTGTTGTTGCTCGACCCCTGCGGCCCGCCGTGGACCATATAGGCGATCGGCAGCTTGCCGGAACTGCCTGCCGGCCGCACCGCATAGCCCCACACGGTGTCGTCGTTGGCGCCCTTGAAGCTGAACCGCTCGACCGCCGGCATGTCGATGCCCGCCAGCTTGGCGGCGTTGACGCTGGTGAGCCGCTGCGCCGCGCGACCCGGCGCCACGCGATAGAAGTCGTCGGGCGCGGTGAGGCTGTTCATCGCTACCACCGCGCCGCGCGCGCCGACCGCCACCGCGGCGACGTTGCCCTGCTGGGTAAGCCGGGTGACCTGCCCGCTCGCGGCATCGACGCGCCACAAAGGGTTTTCCTGCGTGTCCTCGGCGGTGACGTAGAGCGAGCGCGAGTCGGGGGCCCAGCGCAGCGATCCGACCGAGCGGTCCCAGCGCTCGGTCAGCGAGGTCGAGCGCCCGGTGGCGATGTCGCGCAGCGTGAGCACGTAGCGATCGGCCTCGTAGCCGGGCCGCCGCATCGCGAGATAGGCGAGCGTGCGGCCGTCGGGCGAGACGCTCGGCTGGGTGTCGGTGGCGCGGTTGGCGGCGGTGAGATTGGTCGGCGCCGCACTGGCGTCAGCGGGCACCTGGAAGATGTCGAGGTTGGTCGACAGAGGCTCGATCCGCCCTGCCTCGCGCAGCGCGAGATACAGCGTGCGGCCGTCCGGGCTCCAGCTCACTTCCTCGCCACCGCCGAACGGCTTGGACGGTGTGTCGCCGACCAGCCCGCCCATCACCGATCGCCCGTTGCCGCGCGCGCCCTGCGCAGTGAGCGGCAGCACGAACAGCTGCGAGCGGGTGCCGTCTGCCCAGGTGTCCCAGTGGCGCACGAACAGCTGGTCATAGGTGCGGCCCGCGCCGGCGTCGGCGCGGCGCTTCACCATCGGCAGCTCGAGCGAGGGCGCGCGGGGATTGCGGTCGGCCCAGACCACGAGCTTGTCGCCGGTGGGGGCGACCTTGAAGCCGCCGAAGCCGCCCTTGAAGTCGGTGAGCCGGCGCGGGCTGCCGCCGGTCACGGGTACCGACCAGATCGCGTCGTCGGCGCTAAAATAGACGGTGGTGCCGACGATCTGCGGGTCGTTCTCGTCGAGCTTGGGGTCGGCGGCCAGCTTCTCGGGTGCGGCGCCGACGCGGGTCAGATCGAGCCGCCACAGATCGTAGCGGCCGCGGTCAGCGTCGAGGTCGGTCTCGCGCTGCGCCCAGACGAGCCAGTGGCCGTCGGCGGACATCGCTGGCGCGCCGACCCGGCTGAGCATCGTGACGTCGTCGATGGTGAGCTGGCGCGCGGCGGCCGGAGTGGCGAGCGCGGCGACGGCGAGCGCGAGCAGACTCGCGGCGGAGGTGCGGTTCATCGCGCGACGATACAGCAGAAGGTGACGGCTGAGACAATGCGGACGGTGGCGCCGAAGGTCGAGCGGGACACCTTCGACTCTTCTCCACCGCCCCGGCGAACGCCGAGGTCCAGGTGGGTGACGTCGCGTGCAGCCACTTCGTCCATCCCAACTGAACCCGGCTTGCGCAGGGGTGGCAGCTCAGGTGAGGAGCAGCTCACCTCCGATCAAAGCGCCGTGCTCCTGCGCGCGCAGGAGCCCAGATGCGGCAGGCGAGGCGCTCACGGCGCTGGGTTCCTGCGTTCGCAGGAACACGACCACCCTCACGCCTCGACCGTCGCCCCTTCCAGCGCCGCACGGATCGCCGTGAGCGCCGCGGCGGCCTGCGATCCGTCCGGTCCGCCGCCCTGCGCCATGTCCGGGCGACCGCCGCCGCCCTGCCCGCCCAGCGCGGCGACGGCGCGGCGCAGCAGCTCGACCGCATTGAAGCGCGCGACCAGATCCTCGGTCACCCCGACCGCGACCGAGGCGCGCCCGTCATTGACCGCGATCACCGCCGCCACGCCCGAGCCGAGGCGCTGCTTGGCCTCGTCGACCGCGCCGCGCAGCCCCTTGGCGTCGAAGCCGTCGAGCACCTGCCCGACGAACGCGACGTCGCCGACCTGCTCCGGTCCGGCGGGCGCGCCGCCACTGCCGCCGCCGAGCGCGAGCGCCTTCTTCGCCTCGGCCAGCTCGCGCTCGAGCCGGCGCCGCTCGTCGAGCAGCGCAGTGACTCGCGCGGGCACCTCGTCGGGCGTGGTGCGCAACGACG
Source organism: Sphingomonas phyllosphaerae (assembly GCF_029623345.1). GTDB lineage: Bacteria > Pseudomonadota > Alphaproteobacteria > Sphingomonadales > Sphingomonadaceae > Sphingomonas > Sphingomonas phyllosphaerae_C. The sequence continues at coordinate 239,656 of NZ_JAPYKH010000001.1, read as the reverse complement.
CCGCCACCGCTCGCAGCGTCTCGTCACGCGCGCTCAGGTAAGCGCGCGCCGCCTCGCCGGTCAGCGCCTCGACGCGACGCACGCCGCTCGACACCGCGCTCTCGCCGACGATCTTCAACAGGCCGATGTCACCAAGCGCGCCGACGTGCGTGCCGCCGCACAGTTCGATCGAATAGGTCGCGCCGTCCGCCTCGCGGCCCATCGACACGACGCGAACCTCGTCGCCGTATTTCTCGCCGAACAATGCCATCGCGCCCATCGCGATCGCATCGTCAGGCGTCATCAGCCGTGTCTCGACCGCGCCGTTGCCGCGGATCTGCGCGTTGACCGCCGCCTCGGCGTCGGCGAGCTCGGTCGGCGTCATCGCGCTGGAGTGCGACACGTCGAAGCGCAGTCGCTCGGGCGCGACCAGCGAGCCCTTCTGCGCCACATGCGTGCCGAGCCGCTGGCGCAGCGCCTCGTGCAGCAGGTGGGTAGCGGAGTGATTGGCGCGGATCGCGCCGCGTCGCGCGTGATCGACCGTCAGCCGCACCGTATCGCCGACCGCCAGCTCGCCGGCGTCGAGCGTGGCGTGATGGACCCAGAGCTTGCCAAGCTGCTTCGACGTGTCGGTGACTCGCGCGCTGGTGCCCGCGTCGGTCGCGAGCGTGCCCGCGTCACCGACCTGTCCGCCGCTCTCGCCGTAGAAGGGCGTCTGATTGACGATCACGTCGACCTGGTCGCCCGCGGCGGCGCGCTCGACCCGTACGCCGTCCTTTACCAGTGCGAGCACAACGCCCTCGCCGCTCTCGCTGGCATAGCCGGTGAACTCGGTCGCGCCGAACTGGTCGGCGAGGTCGAACCACAGTTCGTCGGAGGCCTTGGCGCCCGACCCCTTCCACGCCGCCCGAGCGGCGCGCTTCTGTTCGGCCATCGCCGCGTCGAAGCCGGCGCGGTCGACGCGATAACCCTGCGCCCGCAGCGCATCCTCGGTGAGATCGTAGGGAAAGCCGAACGTGTCGTAGAGCTTGAACGCGGTCTCGCCCGCCAGCGTGTCGCCCGGCCGCATTCCGCCGGTGGCGTCGTCGAGCAGGCGCAGGCCCTTCTCGAGCGTCTGGCGGAAGCGCGTCTCCTCCTGCTGCAGCGTCGCCTCGATCAGCGGCTGCGCGCGCACCAGCTCGGGATAGGCCGCCCCCATCTCGGCGACGAGCGCTGGCACCAGCCGGTGCATCAGCGGTTCCTTGGCACCAAGCAGATGGGCGTGGCGCATCGCGCGGCGCATGATCCGGCGCAGCACATAGCCGCGGCCCTCGTTCGCGGGCAGCACGCCATCGGCGACGAGGAAGCCCGAGCAGCGCAGGTGATCGGCGATGACGCGGTGGCTCGCCTGATTGTCGCCGGTGGTGGCGGTGTGGGTCAGCGCGCCCGAAGCGGCGATCAGCGCCTTGAAGGTATCGGTGTCGTAATTGTCGTGGACGCCCTGCATCACCGCGGCGACGCGCTCGAGCCCCATGCCGGTGTCGATCGACGGGCGCGGCAGGTCGCCGACGATCGCGTCTGCCTCCTGCACGAACTGCATGAAGACGAGATTCCAGATCTCGACGAAGCGGTCGCCGTCCTCGTCCGGCGATCCCGGCGGGCCGCCGGGAATGTGGTCGCCGTGGTCGTAGAAGATCTCGGAGCACGGCCCGCACGGCCCGTCCGATCCCATCGCCCAGAAATTATCCTTGGTGGGGATGCGGATGATGCGGTGATCGGGCAGGCCCGCGATCTTCTTCCACAGATCGAACGCCTGATCGTCGGTGTGGAAGACGGTGGCGGTCAGCTTGTCGGCCGGGAGCCCCCATTCCTTCGTCAGCAGCGTCCACGCGTGCGTGATCGCCTGCTCCTTGAAATAATCGCCGAACGAGAAATTGCCGAGCATTTCAAAGAAGGTGTGGTGTCGCGCGGTATAGCCGACATTGTCGAGGTCATTGTGCTTGCCGCCGGCGCGGACGCATTTCTGCGCGCTCGTCGCGGTGGTGTAAGGCCGCGTCTCCAGCCCGGTGAAAACGTTCTTGAACGGCACCATGCCCGCATTGACGAACATCAGCGTCGGGTCGTTTTGCGGCACCAGCGGCGCCGAGGGAACGATGCGATGCCCGTTTCCGCCGAAATAATCGAGGAACGAGCGGCGAAGATCGTTGGTCGAGGTGGTGCTGGTCGAGCTCATGGCGAGGTGACTTAATCGCCGATGGCGGCGCTGCCTAGCCTCAGGCGTTGCAAAGCGGCAACGGTCACGCCCTATCCCGCTTTGGGACGAATGCCGCCTCTTTGTGAAATTAAGGTTAACCGGTAGATGCCGCTCCACAGGAGCAGGGGGATTGCACGACATGAACGTTCGGAAGTGGCTTCTCGCCGCAGCAGCCGGTGCTGTGCTCGCGCCGCTGAGCGCGACGGCGGCGACGATCGTCCAATATGATTCCGAGTCGATCATGCTCGGCATGCCGGGCTTCGATTCCGCTCTGGGCACGCTGAACAAGGTGACGCTCGACGTCAGCGTCCTCAAATATCGTGTCTGGATCCTCACCGCCCCGTCCGGCTCGCTCACGGGCAGCACTGCGTCGGTCGGCTGGACCGTCAACAGCAGCTGGGGTCTCGGCGGCAGCAACTTCGGCACGCCGGGCCTCAGCGTCGCGATCACCGGTGCGGGCAGCAGCGACGTGACCTTCCGCTCCGGGCCCTCCTCCGACTTCGGCTACTTCCAGGTCAGCGCGAGCGGCGCGGGCTCCACCACCTTCGATCCGGCATCGTTCGTGAGCGACCGCCGCGTCTATTTCAACGGCTTCGACAACGGCTTCTACGGCGATCCGGCGGGTACGGCGTTCACCAACCTCCCCGTCAACGTTCGGCCGATCCCCGCCTCCGGCGCCTGCCGGCTCGGGAGTGACGGGCCGCTGCCGCCGTTCAACGACGACGATATGTGCGGAACGGTGCGCTACACGCTCACCTACGACTATACGCCGTTCGGTGCCGCGGTACCCGAACCGGCGACCTGGGCGATGATGGTGCTCGGCTTCGGTCTCGCGGGCGCCGCGATCCGTCGCCGCCGCGCCGCCGGCGCGCCGGCCACCGCCTGACGCCTCAGACGGGCCGCTCGATCGATTCGGGCGGCTCGCTGAACCAGCGCGGGCCGTCCGCGGTGACGTGGAAGCAATCCTCCAGCCGCACGCCGAACTTGCCGGGCAGGTACAGGCCGGGCTCGTCCGAGAAGCACATGCCTGGCGCGAGCCGGGTGGTCTCGCCGCGGACGAGGTTGACCGGCTCGTGCCCGTCCATGCCGATGCCGTGCCCAGTGCGATGCGACAGACCGGGAAGGCGGTAGCCCGGGCCGTAGCCGAGCGGCTCGTAATAGCCGCGCACCGCGTCGTCGACCGTGCCCGCCGCGACGCCCACCCGCGCGGTACGAAACGCGAGCGCCTGCGCCGCCTTCACCTGATCCCACATGCGCCGCTGCTCGGCCGAGGCGCTGCCGTGCACCCAGGTGCGCGACACGTCCGACTGATAGCCCTGGACGGTGCAGCCACAATCCATCAGCACCACCTGTCCGGCGGCCACCCGGATCACCTCGCGGCTGCCGTGTGGCAGCGCGGCGGCGGGGCCGATCAGCGCCAGGGCAAACTCGGGTTCGCCGCCGAGCCTCTCGGTTGCGGCGCTCATCAGCGCGCCAATCTGCTGTCCGGTCATGCCCTTCTCGACCCGCGGATAGGTCCAGCGATAGGCCGCTAGCGTCACCTCGGTGGCGCGCTGCATCAGCGCGATCTCGGCCGCGGTCTTGATCATGCGGCAGCCGCGCACGACCGGGTTGGCGCTGACCAGCCGCGCGCCCGGCAGGGTGCGCGCCAGACCGGCGTAGACGAAATAGCGCACGCTCTCCTCGACGCCCACCGGGCGCGCCGCCAGCCCGCGGTCGCGCAGGAAGCCGGCGACCGTCGCGAGCGGGTCTTGGTCCTCCTGCCACACCCTTACCTCGGCCGGCACTGCCAGCGTCTGGCGTACTGATGGTTCCTCGAAGAAGGGCGTGACGACACAAGGCTCGCCCTCCACCGGCAGGATCGCCGCGGTGAGCCGCTCGCTGCGCCCCCAGCGCACACCAGTGAAATAGATCAGGCTCGATCCCGGCTCGACCAGCACCGCACCGATCCCGTGCGCGCGCATCAGCGCCTGCGCCCGCTCCAGCCGCGTTGCGCGCTCGGCGGCGTCGATCGGGTGCGCGTCCGCGGTGAGGTCAGCAAGCGCGGCGAGATCGGGCGCCGCGGCGCGCACCACCGCGGCGGCGGCCGACACGGTGCCCGTCCCGGCGAGCAGCGCGGCACCGCCCGTCAGCACGTCTCGTCGGGCGGGGCGATAAGGGCTTCGCGTCGTCATGTGCCGGCACTAGGGCGCTTGACCGAGTGCTCGCAATCCCCTTCCCTCGCGCGCGCATCAACCGGAGCGACGAATGGCCAAACGGCTGACCCTCTATATCCTCGTCGGGCTCGCGCTCGGCCTCGTGCTGGGCCTCGTGCTCAACGTGTGGCTCGACGATGGCACGCCTGCCGGGGCGACGCGCGCCACCGAGGTCGCCGGTTATTTCTCGATCGTCACCACGTTGTTCCTGCGGCTGATCAAGATGATCATCGCGCCGCTGGTGTTCGCGACGCTCGTGTCGGGCATCGCGCAGATGGGCGACACGCGCGCGCTCGGCCGGATCGGCGCCCGCAGCCTCGCCTGGTTCCTCTCGGCCAGCCTGCTGTCGCTCACGCTCGGGCTGATCATGGTCAACCTGCTCAAACCCGGCGTCGGCGTGGGTCTCGCGCTGCCGGCCGCGAGCGGGACGAGCGGGCTCGAGACTGCGGCGTTCAACCTCAAGGACTTTTTCACCCATATCGTGCCGTCCTCGATGGTCGATGCGATGGCGAAGAACGAGATCCTGCAGATCGTCGTGATGTCGGTCTTCGTCGGCGTCGCGATTACCGCGGTGGGCGAGAAGGCGGCGCCCTTGGTTCGCGCGATCGACGCGCTCGTCCATGTCATGCTGCAGGTGACCGACTATGTCATGCGTGTCGCCCCGCTCGCCGTCTTCGCCGCGGTCGCTGGCACGCTGACCGAGCGCGGGCCCGACGTGATCGGCCAACTCGCCTATTTCATGGGCAGCTTCTATCTCACGCTGCTGGTGCTGTGGGCGGCGCTGCTCGGCATCGGCTTCCTGTTCCTGGGTCCGCGCATCGGCGCGCTGATCCGCCACGTGCGTGAGCCGCTGCTGGTGGCCTTCTCCACCGCTTCCTCGGAGGCAGCCTATCCGCGCATGCTCGAGGCGCTCGACCGCTTCGGGGTACCGCCGCGGATCGCCAGCTTCGTGCTGCCGCTGGGCTATTCGTTCAACCTCGACGGCTCGATGATCTACATGACGTTCGCGTCGCTGTTCATCGCCCAGGCCTATGGCATCGACATGTCGCTGGGACAGATGGTGACGATGCTGCTGGTGCTGATGGTCACCAGCAAGGGCATCGCCGGCGTGCCGCGCGCCAGCCTGGTGGTGATCGCGGCGACGCTGCCGATGTTCAAGCTACCCGAGGCGGGGCTGCTGCTGATCCTCGCGATCGATCACTTCCTCGACATGGGCCGCACCGCCACCAACGTGATCGGCAACGCGGTGGCGAGCGCGGTGATCGCCAAATGGGAAGGCGGCTTCGACCCGCCCGAGCCGATCGCGATCGAGCCGGCGCGCGCGCCCGCGGGCGACGGACCCGCGCGGCCGGTCGAGCGGTTCGGCGACGTGTAAGCGGACTGGGCAAATCCTGCTGACCTGAGCACCGCCGGTAAGGCATCGACCATGCTGCAGCTCGCCATCAAGGCCGCCGTGTCGGGGATCGTGATCGCGCTCGCCTCCACCGTGGCCAAACGCTACCCCACCGCGGGTGCGCTGATCGCCTCCCTGCCCCTCGTCTCGGTGGTCGGCATGATATGGCTGTGGAGCGAGAAGCCCGACCGTACGACGATGGCGGCGCATGCTGCGGCAACCTTCTGGTACGTCTTACCATCGCTGCCGATGTTCCTACTCATCCCCACCCTGCTGCGACACGGCGTCGGCTTTTGGCCAGCGCTGGCTAGCGGCTGCGTCCTCACGGTGGCGCTTTATCTCGTAATGACCTGGTCGCTGGCGCGGCTTGGACTACCGCTATAAGGCGCGCGGTTCAGAAGACTGTCCCCCGCCGCCGGTAGCTCAGCGCCTCGCCGACATGCGCGCGGCGGACCGTCTCGGAGCCGGCCAGATCGGCGATCGTTCGGCTCGTCCGCAGCACGCGGGTGTAGCCCCGGGCGGACAGCCGCAGCGTCGTCGCGGCCTCGACGAGCAGCGCGCGTCCGGCGTCGTCGGGCGTGGCGAAGCGATCGAGCAGGTCGCCGTCGAGCTCGGCATTGGTGCGCAGCCCGGTGCCGGCGAGCCGCTCGCGCTGCACCTCGCGCGCGGCGGCGACGCGCGCGCCGACCTCAGCCGAACCCTCCGCCGCGGGCGGCAGCGCCAGCTCGAGCGCGGTCAGCGCCGCCACCTCGACGTGGAGGTCGATGCGGTCGAGCAGCGGGCCGGAGACCCGCGCCTGATAATCGACGGCGCAGCGCGGCGCGCGCCCGCACGACAGCGCGGGATCGCCGAGATGACCGCAGCGGCACGGGTTCATCGCCGCCACCAGCTGAACCCGCGCCGGGTAGGTCACGTGCGCGTTGGCGCGCGCGATGCTGACGGTGCCGCTCTCGAGCGGCTGGCGCAGCGAGTCGAGCACCGCCCGCTGGAACTCAGGCAGCTCGTCGAGGAACAGCACGCCGTTATGCGCGAGGCTCACCTCGCCCGGACGCACGCGCAGCCCGCCGCCGGTCAGCGCCGCGATGCTCGCCGAGTGGTGCGGCGCGCGGAACGGCCGCACCCGCGTCAGCGCGCCGCCGGCAAGCGTGCCCGCGACCGACTGGACCATCGACACCTCCAGCGCCTCGGCCGAGTCGAGCGGCGGCAGGATGCCGGGCAGGCACGCCGCCATCAGCGACTTGCCCGCGCCGGGCGGACCGACGAAGAGCAGGTTGTGCGCGCCCGCCGCGGCGACCTCGAGGGCGCGCTTGGCGATCTCCTGCCCGCGCACCTGGCGCAGGTCGGGCCCGTTGCGGCGCTCGATCACCTCGCCCGGGGGCGGCGCCGCGAGCAGCTGTCGACCCTTGAGATGGTTGAGCAACGCGATGAGATCGGGCGCGGCGATCACCTCGAGCTGGCCCGCCCAGGCCGCCTCGCTGCCCTGCGCCGCGGGGCAGATCAGCCCTCTGCCCGCGGCGCCGGCGTGGAGTGCGGCGAGCAGCACGCCCGGCGACGGCGCCAGCCGCCCGTCAAGCCCGAGCTCGCCGACAACGACGTAGCGCTCCAGCGCCGCGGCCTCGACCAGCCCCATCGCGGCGAGCAGCGCCAGCGCGATCGGCAGGTCGAAGTGCGAACCTTCCTTGGGCAGGTCGGCGGGCGAGAGATTGACCGCGATGCGCTTTGGCGGGAGCGACAGGCCCATCGCGGCGATCGCGCCGCGCACGCGCTCGCGGCTCTCGCCCACCGCTTTGTCGGCGAGGCCGACGAGGTTGAAGGCGGGCAGCCCGGGGATGAGTTGCACCTGCACCTCGACGGCACGCGCCTCGAGCCCCAGATATGCCAGCGTGGAGACGATCGCGACCATGAAGCCGACGCAGACCGCGCCATGCTCCGGCTTGTCAACGTGACGGCGCCGAACCTGCTGACCCGGCGTGGCCGATCGTGTCGCTCTACCTTGCGCGCGTTGACTTTCGTGTGCCGTTCGCTTAGCGGCCACGATCGTTCGGGCCGTCCACGTGGCGGCCCTTTGCCATTCGAATTCGGGAAATGACTCATGAAGCGGACCTTTCAGCCGAGCAATCTGGTGCGCGCCCGCCGTCACGGCTTCCGCGCGCGGATGGCGACGGTCGGCGGCCGGTCGGTGATCCGGGCGCGCCGCGCGCGCGGCCGCAAGAAGCTGTCGGCGTAATCGAGCGCTCCGCCGGTCCGGAGCCGAAGGTGGCTGTGGGCCGGATGACGAAGCGGTCGGACTATCTGGCCGCTAATGCCGGGCGTCGCGCTCCGATGCCCGGCTTCGTGCTGCTGGTGAAGGCGCGCGGGGATGGTGACGCCAGCATGCGTCTCGGCATCACCGTCACCAAGAAGGTCGGCAATGCGGTGGTGCGGAACCGCATCAAGCGGCGCTTTCGCGCGCTGGCGCGTGAGGTCCTGCCGAGCCACGGGACGGAAGGCGCCGACCATGTGCTGATCGGCCGACTGGCCGCGAAGGATCGCGACTGGGCGCAGCTCGGCGCCGATCTCACCCGCGCGCTGGCGAAGACACGCAAGTGATCGCGCGCGCGCTGATCTGGGTGGCGCGCGCCTGGCAATTGGGGCCGTCGCTGGTGCTGCCGCCCTCGTGCCGCTTCCAACCATCATGTTCCGCCTATGCAATCGAGGCGCTTGGCCGCTATGGCGCGGTCAAGGGCGGGTGGCTGGCGGTGCGGCGGATCGCGCGCTGTCATCCCTGGGGCGGGCACGGCCATGATCCGGTGCCATAAGGAAAGCTTGGGACGCCTGTGAAGGACGAGAGCAAGAACTTCGTGCTGTTCGCGGTAGTGGCCGCGCTCATCCTGTTCGGATGGCCGCTGGTGCAGAACCGCTTCTTCCCGACGGCGAACCCGCCCGCGACCAAGGTCGAGCAAGGCAAGTCGCGCGCGCTGCCGCAGCCGGGCGCCGACCCGACCGCCGACTCGCCCGCCGCCTTGCGCGATCGCACGAAGGTGCTGGCGGAGAGCCCGCGCGTCCGCATCGAGACGCCCGCGCTCAAGGGCTCGATCAACCTCAAGGGCGCGCGGATCGATGATCTCGTGCTGACCCGCTACAACGAGACGGTCGCGGCCAACTCGCCGCCGATCCGGCTGTTCTCGCCGGCGGGCACGCAGGACGCGTATTTCGCCGCGTTCGGCTGGCGCGACGAGGGGTTGCGCCCGCCCGCCGCCGATGCGGTGTGGACCGCCTCGGCGCCCGTGCTCACCCCGGGCACGCCGGTGACGCTCACCGCCAGCAACGCGCAGGGCCAGCGCTTCGCGATCGAGCTGGCGGTCGACAACGACTATCTCTTCACGATCAAGCAGACCGTCGCCAACGCCGGCAGCGGCGCGGTGCCGGTCGCGGCCTATGGCCTGGTCAACCGCATCGGCGTGTCCAAGGACCCGGACAGCTGGACGATCCACACCGGGCCGATGTCGGTTAACAACGGCGCGGCGCACTATAACCCCAATTTCAAGGACCTCGCCTCGGCGCCCGCGCGCTTCACCAGCAACGGCGGCTGGCTCGGCTTCACCGATAAGTACTGGCTCGCCGCGATGGTGCCCGACCAGGGTCGCGCCTTCGACGGTCAGTTCCGCGCTGGGCCGAACCAGAGCTACCAGGCCGATTTCACCACCGCGCCGCAGCTGCTGCCGCCCGGCCGACAGCTGAGCCAGACCGCCAAGCTGTTCGCGGGTGCCAAGGAAGTGAAGCTGCTGGACCGCTACACCGACACCGGCGCGGTGACGAAGCTAGACTATGCGATCGACTGGGGCTGGTTCCGCCTCGTCGAGAAGCCGATCTTCTACTACCTCGACCTGCTGTTCCGTCTGGTCGGGAATTTCGGTGTCGCGATCATCATCCTGACGCTGACGATCCGGCTGCTCGTCTTCCCGATCGCGCAGCGCCAGTTCGCCAGCATGGCGGCGATGCGCGCGCTCCAGCCCAAGATGAAGGCGATCCAGGAGCGCTACAAGGACGACAAGCCGCGCCAGCAGCAGGAGATCATGGCGCTGTACAAGGCGGAGAAGGTCAACCCGCTGGCGGGCTGTTTGCCTACGTTCATCCAGATCCCGATCTTCTACGCGCTGTACAAGGCGCTGCTGCTGACGATCGAGATGCGTCACCAGCATTTCGTCCTCTGGATCAAGGACCTGTCCGCGCCCGATCCGGCGACGATCCTCAACCTGTTCGGCTACATCCCGATCACGCTGCCGCACTTCCTCGCCATCGGCGTGGTGCCGGTGCTGCTGGGCATTTCGATGTTCTTCCAGTTCCGGCTCAACCCGGCGCCGATGGAGGACGCGCAGAAGCAGGTGTTTGCGATTCTGCCCTGGGTGCTGATGTTCGTGATGGCGCCCTTCGCGGTCGGGCTGCAGATCTACTGGATCACCACCAACTGCATCTCGATTGCGCAGCAGAAGTGGCTCTACAGCCGCCATCCACAGCTCAAGCAGGCGGCGGCGAAGTGAGCGACGACGGCGCCGCCTTTGACGAGGAGCTGATCGAGGCGGCACGGAAGCGCTTCGCCGGGCCGGTGGAGTTCCTGAAGTCGGCGCCGGCGCTCGAGTATCTGCCGCCGGCGGAGATGCCCGAGGTAGCGTTCGCCGGCCGCTCGAACGTCGGCAAGTCGTCGCTGCTCAACGCTTTGGTCGGCCGCAAGGCGCTGGCGCGCACCTCGGTGACGCCGGGACGGACGCAGGAGCTCAACTTCTTCGACGTCGGCGACCCGGCGGTATTCCGGTTGGTCGACATGCCGGGCTACGGCTTCGCCAAGGCGCCCAAGGACGTCGTCAAGAAATGGCGCTTCCTCGTGAACGATTATCTGCGCGGGCGTCAGGCGCTGAAGCGGGCGCTGGTGCTGATCGACAGCCGCCATGGCATCAAGGAGGTCGACCGTGAGGTGCTCGCGATGCTCGACAAGGCCGCGGTGAGCTATCGCCTGGTACTCACCAAAGCGGACAAGGTGAAAGCCACCGATCTCGCGGAGGTACTGGCGCGCACCGAGGAAGAAGCGCGCAAACGCCCTGCGGCTCACCCGCAGATCCTCACGACGGCTAGCGAGACCGGAATGGGTATCGCCGAACTTCGCGCGGCCGTGATCGAGTCGATCGGCTAGGAAGAAGGGCGTGCGCGCGGGCCTGGTCGACGCGCCCGCCGTACTCCTTCGTCATTCCTGCGTAAGCAGGAATCCGCACACGCTGAGGTTCGCGAATTTGACGCACCGTTCGCGCGTCTGGATCCCCGCCTGCGCGGGGATGACGGAGGTGGCCGGTAGCAGCCGAGCGCCTGATGCCTTCCTCAGTTCGTCGCACTCCCAACTGACGCGCACCTGGTGAAGCGCTCGCTCAAAGTGCTCCCCACGCCTCAATGCGCCCGCACGCGCTCCCGCGCCGCGGCGATCTGCCGCCGCAGCAGTTCGGAGCGGCTCGGCAAAGCCATGGTCGAGCCGAACACCAGCCGCGGTGCCTGGATGAAGGCGGGTGCGCGCGGCGCCAGATCGGCGGTGCAGGGCGGCGTGCTGAGCGGGTCCAAGGTCATCGACATCACCCTCCGGCCGGGAGCGGCCAGCCGCGACGCTACGCCCGGCATCACTGCCGCCGGCTCTACAAGAGCGGTTAACCGCACGCACACGCACGTCGGCGATACGCGCGCGATTGCCCTCCCCGTTTCGCGCGCCTAACCAGCGGGGATGAAGCTGATCATCGGCAACAAGGCCTATTCCTCCTGGTCGCTGCGCGGCTGGCTCGCCTGCCGCCAGTCGGGGCTTCCCTTCGAGGAAGTGGTGGTCCCGCTCTACGACGAGGCGTGGGACAAGCGTCGCGAGGGCGACGAGTTCGCCCCCTCTTCCGGTAAGGTGCCGATCCTGTGGGACGGCGAGGCGGTGGTGTGGGACAGCCTCGCCATCGTCGACTATCTCGCCGACAAGGTCGGGCGCGCGCCCTTCTGGCCCGAGGACGAAGCGGCGCGCGCCATGGCGCGCTCGATGGCGGCGGAGATGCACTCCAGCTTCGCCGCGCTGCGCCGCAAGCACGGCATGAACGTGCGCCAGATCTACGCGCCGAGCCCGATCGACGACGACGTCGCGGCCGATCTGACGCGGATCTTCGAGCTCTGGGCGCAGGCACGCGCGCGCTTCGGCGGCGCCGGCGAGGGCGATTTCCTGTTCGGCGCGTTCGGCGCGGCCGACATCATGTTCGCGCCGGTGTGCACGCGCATCGTCACCTACTCGCTCCCCGCCCCCCGCTTCGCCGCCGCTTATATCGGTGCGGTGCTGCGCCACCCCTTCCTGCAGGACTGGATCGCCGGCGCGCAGGAGGAGGAATGGGTGATCGAGAAGTTCGAGCAGCCGGCCGCCTAGTGCGCCCCCTCCCCGCCCGGCGTCGGCTCGGCCTCGTAGCCGTGCCGCGGGTGCCAATGCATCGCGATATCGGGATAATGCACCGTCGATGCCTCGGGCAGGCTCACCGCGAACAGGACGCAGGGCGAGTCGCTCTCGGTGCGGAGATGATGCGCGTTCGCCTCGCCCTTGCGGAAGGTGGCGATGTCGCCCGCGCGCAGCGAGTGGCGGCCAGTGTCGTCGACCAGCACTGCCTCGCCGCTGAGCACGACCACCACCTCGTCCTCGCCCTCGTGCCAGTGGCGCTGCGACGACCAACCGCCCGGCGGCACGGTGACGTGCGTGGCGACGAAGTCGCCCAGCCCCATCGCCTCGGACAGCACGCGCACCGTGCGATCCGACGCCGCCGCGTCGAACGGCGCGGGATAGTCGCTCCCCTCGTGCGACGGCAGGCGCTCGACATCGACTTTGGGCATAAGGAACTCCTCGCGTGATCGACGTGGTTCAACTCGCGGGCGCGCTGATCGCTGCGGAGAGCGTGACGCCGGCGCGCGGCGCGGTGTTCGACGTGCTCGAGGCGGTGCTGCTGCCGCTCGGCTTCGCGGTCGAGCGCTTCGTCGCCGGTGAGGCACCCGATGGGCCGGTCGAGAACCTGCTGGCGACCCGCGGCAGCGGGCGTCATCTCGCCTTTGCCGGCCATGTCGACGTCGTGCCGCCGGGGCCGGGCTGGAGCGCGGGCGCGTTCGAGCCGGTGATCGCCGACGGCCTGTTGCGCGGGCGCGGCGCAGTCGACATGAAGGGCGCGGTGGCCGCCTTCGTCGTCGCCGCGGCGCGCGTCCCGGCCGACGCCGGCCAGCTGACGCTGATCATCACCGGGGACGAGGAAGGACCCGCCACGTACGGCACGGTGGCGCTGATCGAGCGGATGCGCGCGCGCGGGCTGCTGCCCGACCTGTGCCTGGTCGGCGAGCCCACCTCGGTCGCTGCGCTTGGCGACATGGTCAAGATCGGGCGGCGCGGCTCGGTCAACGTCTGGATCGACGTGCCGGGGCGGCAAGGGCATGTCGCCTACCCGCACCTCGCCGACAATCCGATCCGGCCGCTGATCGCGGCACTCGCCGAGCTCGACGCGCTGGTGCTCGACACGGGCAGCGAGTGGTTCCAGCCGTCCAACCTAGAGATCACCGACATCACGGTGGGCAATCCCGCGACCAACGTCATTCCCGCGCACGCCAGCGCGCGGCTGAGCATCCGCTTCAACGACCTCCACCGCGGCGCCGATCTGGCGGCCAGGGTGGAGGCGATCGTCCGCGCCCACGCCCCCACGGCGCAGGTGATGGCGCGAGTCTCAGGCGAGGCGTTCCTCACCGCGCCAGGGGCGTTGTCGGCGCTGGTCTCGTCGGCGATCCTCGAGGTGACGGGGCGAACGCCCGAGCTATCGACCACCGGCGGGACCTCCGACGCGCGCTTCCTGCGCGCGCTCTGCCCCGTGGTGGAGTTCGGGCTGCTCAACGCGACGATGCACAAGCCCGACGAAGCGGTGACGCTCGACGATCTGGCGCAGCTGACCGACATCTACGAGCGGACAATCGAGCGCGCCTTCGCGGGTTGAGGCCCGGGTCGCCTTCCGTCCCAAGACCCAAGACTGCCGTCATCCCGGGCCCTTTGACGCTCTCCACCCGCTCACCGCTTCCGCCGCAAGATCACGTACAGCGCGCCCGCGCCGCCGTGCCGCGGGTGGGCGTTGCGGATCGCGGCGATCACGCCGGCGTGGCGCGAGAGCTGGAGCCAGTCGAGCACAGAGGCGCGGATCGCACCGCGCGCATGCGGGCGCTGGCTCTCCGGCCGCGGCGGCTTGCCCGTGACGAGCAGCACCACCCGCTCCCCGCGCGCGATCGCCGCGCCTAAACCGAAGTCGAGCGCGCTATGCGCCGAGGCGAGCGTGTGACCGTGCAGGTCGATCGTCCGCTCGGGCGCGACATGGCCAGTCGCGAGCCGCCGGTCCCAGCCGCGGTCGAGCGTTTCGCCGGGGCCGCGCGGCGCGGGACGCGCCGGCGCGCTGACCGGAGTCACCGACGTCGTGCGCGGTGGTGCAGTCGGCTCGGGCAGCGGCGGCGCGGCAGCGACGGGCTCGGCCCGCCGCCCCGGCAGCGCGCGCACCGTGGCGCGCACGCGCGCCCACAGCGCTTCCTCGTCAGCGCCGAGGCGTCGTCCCGCCACCTACGCCTCCCGCGGCGCGTCGGGCTACCCAGCGGTCGTAGCTGCCCACCGGGAGCAGCAGGAAGGCGGTGCCCCGCGCGCTCATCCCGCCAGCGGTGGCGCGCGCCGCCTCGCCCGCGCCCCAGAAGGTATCGACCCGGTTGGCGCCTTTGATCGCGCCGCCGGTGTCCTGCGCGATCCATACGCCGTTGGCGTCGGTGCGGTCCATCGAGAGGAAGATCGGCGCGCCGAGCGGCACGAAGCGCGGGTCGGCGGCGACGGTGACGCCGCCGGTGACCGGCAGGCCCAGCGCGCCGAGCGGTGGCCCGTCGAGCTCGCGGAAGAAGACGTAGCTCTTGTTCTCGCGCATGATCGCGCGGCCTTCATCGGGATGCGCGTGGAGCCAGGCGACGATCCCCTGCATCGACGACTGCCCCGGTCCGAGCAGCCCGCGGCTCTTCATCAGCGCACCGATCCCGGTGTATTCGCGGCCGTTCTGCGTCTCATAGCCGATGCGTAGCAGTTCGCCGCCACGCATGCGCACCAGCCCCGAGCCCTGCACCTGGAGGAAGAACAGCTCGACCGGGTCGGCGGCATAGCCGAGCACGCGCGCGCGCCCCTCCAGCGCGCCCTGCTCGATCGCGGTGCGGTCGTAATAGGGCACCAGTCGACTGCCATCGACGCGACCGCGGATCTTCTTGCCCGCGAGCGTGTCGACGAAGCTGCCGAGGTCGACGTCGATCAGGTCGGTGGGGCGCGCGTAGATCGGGGCGTAGCCGGGGCGCGGCTCGCGCGAGCCGGCGATCTCAGGGATGAAATATCCGGTGGCGAAAGCGCGGCCATCGCCCACCTGCACCGCCTCGAACCAGCGCTGGAAGAAGGAAGCAGCGTCGCGGTCGGCGGTGGTCGACGCCGCGATGCAGGCCGCCTGCCAGTCGGCGCCGAGCGTCAGCCCGCTCGTGTCAGTGCGGCGGACCAGACTGGGGCAGCTCAGCCGGAAAGCGGCGAGCGCGGCGCTGGCCTGGTCGCGCTCGAGCGGGAGTGTGCTGACCGCGGGGCCGCGCACGATACCGTTGGCCGAGGCGCTGACCGCGCCCGGCACGGCGATGCCCGGCACCGGCGGGAGCGGCGTCGACGCGACCGGCTGCCGCGCCGGTCGATCGAGCGGATAGGAAGTCGGTGCCGCCGCGCGCGGCGGGCGCGAGGCAGACGGGGCAAAGGCCGGGCGGCTCGCACCGCTGCGCGGCGGCGTCAGTCGCGCGCCGGGCCCGACGCACGCGGCGACTGCCATGGCGCCCGCCAACGCGAGCGCCCCTCTTATCCGCATTGCGCCCCTTTCGCTGTCACGCCGTCGTCCGCGGCGTCTTACGCTTCGTCGGTGTCCGCAAGGATCCAGTTCGGGTCAGCGGTCTTCACCTGACGCACGAAGGTCCATACATCGTGGGTCTCGACCGCGTCACTGGTCGATCCCGCGACCACCTGGCCCTCACCGTCGCGGGTCACCGCGGCGATATCGGCGTCAAAGCGCACGGTGACGCGCGCCTCACCGCCACCGACCGACGCCGAGGCAATGCTGGCGCGCTCGACCGAAATCAGGCGATTGTCGAGCACGTGGCCTGCCGCCTGTCGCGCCAAGATCGCCTCCTGGAACGCGGCGAGCACGTCCGGCGCAACCAGCCCGCGCAACGCTTCGATGTCGCCGCGCCAATACGCCTCGAGGATCATGCGATAGGCCGACTTGGCACCCTCGATGAAACGGTTGACATCGAACTGCGGCTCGGCCGCGACGAGCGCGCGGAGGCCGGGTTCGGTGCCGCTGTCGAACGGCCGCATCACAAGCTCGCGCACCTCAGGAGTGACGTCGACGGTACGCGGCAGCGCCGCCGTGCCGACTCGCTCTTCGGCAGGCTTGGGCAGCGGCTGCTCGTGGCCGGAGCGCTTGCCGAGAACCGAGTAGAGCCGCAGGGCGAGGAAGCCGGCGACCATGGCGAGCAGGACTACGTAGAACACGGCAACTCCAGACGGCTGGTCTGCGAAAACTTGACGTCGTACATAGGCATGACGGCGCCGAACATCAAACTGCCCTGGGTCAAATCGCCGGGGCGGCGATTGTATCCCGCCAGCCGCGCTGCTAACCGCCGCTGACTGCTGCGCCCGGGGCTCCCCGGCGCGCGCGACACAGAATCGGTGAAGGGACGGACGATGGACAGCCAGGACAATCTCGGCGGCGAGCCGCTCGCCAACGGCGCGGACACGGCCCCGGCTGCGGGCCTGATCTCGCAATACGTCAAGGACCTGTCGTTCGAGAACCCGAACGCTCCGGCGGTCTACCAGGAGCCCAACCCGCCCGAGATCAACGTCCAGTTCGACATCGGTGCGGCACAGGTGGGCGAGGACGTCCACGAGGTGACGCTCAAGATCGAGGTGCGCGCCACCACCGGCGGCAAGACCGCCTTCATCGCCGAGTTGTCCTATGCCGGCCTGTTCGGGCTGCGCAACGTGCCGACCGAGCATGTCCAGCCCTTTCTGCTCGGCGAGGGGCCGCGGCTGCTCTTCCCGTTCGCGCGCCGCGTCGTCGCCGACGCGATCCGCGACGGCGGCTTTCCGCCGCTGCTGCTCGAGCCGATCGACTTCAACGCGCTGTTCCTCCAGCAGGCACAGGCGCAGGGCGTGTCGTTCGGTGGCGAGATCGGCCAGGCCTGAGGTCGTAGCGGTGCTCCTGCGCACGCAGGAGCCCAGGGCGGCGAGCCTGGCTCGTATGTCTCTGGGTTCCCGCGCCCGCGCGAACTCGAGTGGCCGTTAGCGCTATGAATATCGCCAAAGCGCTCGGATCGGTCGGCGGGCTGACGTTGGCCAGCCGCGTGCTCGCGCTGGTGCGCGACACGCTGCAGGCGAGCTATGTCGGCGCGGGCTTCGCCTCGGACGCCTTCTTCGTCGCGTTCCGCCTGCCCAACATGTTCCGCGCCCTCTTCGCGGAGGGCGCCTTCTCCGCCGCCTTCATCCCGTTGTTCAACCGCAAGGTGGCCGAGGGTGGCGGCACCCCCGCGGGCGTCGATTTCGCCGAGCGCGCGTTGGCAGTGCTGTTTCCGGTGCTGCTCGTCTTCACCGCCGCGATGTTGGTCGCGGCGTGGCCGCTGACATGGGCGCTGTCACTCGGCTTCGAACGTCAGCACCCAACCGCGGATCAGTTCGCCTTCGCGGTGATGCTCTCTCGCTTCACCATCCCCTATCTGCTGCTGATCTCGCTCGTCTCGCTGCTCGGGAGCATTCTCAACTCCCTCGACCGCTTCTGGGTTAATGCCGCGGCTCCGATCCTGCTGAACGTGGCGATGGTCGGTGGCCTGCTCTTCTTTCACGGCAGCGACGTCTATGTGACCGCGCGCGCTCAGGCGATCTCCGTCACGGTCGGTGGAGCGTTCCAACTTGCCTGGCTGTGGCTGGCCTGCCGACGCGCAGGCGTATCGCTGAGGCTACGGCGCCCCCGGATAGACGATGACGTCAAGCGGCTGCTGAAGCTGATCGTTCCCGCCGCCGCGGGCGCTGGCGCGGCGCAGGTCAATCTCGCCATCTCGACCGCGTTGGCCGCCGGGCTGCTCTCCGCCGGTTCGGTCTCCGCGATCTATTACGCCGATCGACTCAACCAGCTGCCGCTCGGCATGATCGGCATCGGGCTGGGCACGATCCTGCTGCCGGTCGTGTCGCGGCTGCTCAGCGAGGGGCGCGACGCCGAGGCGATGGAGACGCAGAACCGCGGCCTGGAGCTCGCGCTGTTCCTCACCCTGCCCGCCACCGCCGCCTTTGTCTTCGCCGCCGAGCCGATCGTGCGCGGGCTGTTCCAGCACGGCGCCTTCACCGGCGCGGACAGCGCGCGCTCGGCGCAGGCGCTCGCCGCCTTCTCGCTCGGGCTGCCCAGCTACGTGCTGGTCAAGGTGCTCACTCCCGGCTTCTACGCGCGCGCCGACACGCGCACGCCGGTGCGGCTGGCGCTCTACTCGGTCGCGCTCAACCTCGTCGGCAACCTCGTGCTGATCCCGACGCTGGCGCATTGGAACATCGGCCAGATCGGCCCGCCGCTCGCCACCGCGCTGGCGTCGACGGTCAACGTCGCCTCGCTCTACGTCGTGCTGGCGCGGCGCGGTCATTTCGCGCTCGACCCGCAGCTCAAGCGCAAGGTGCCCCGGCTCGCGCTCGCTGCGCTGCTGATGGGCGGCGCGCTGCTGCTCGTGACACCGCTGGTCGACCCCTATCTCACCGGCAGCCTCGTCGTGCGCGGCGTCGCGCTGGCGGTGCTGGTCGGCGCGGGCGTCGCGATCTACGCGCTCGCCTGTTTCGCCACCGGCGCGTTCCGCGTTGCCGACCTTCGATCCCTCCTCCGTCGCAGAGCCTCTTCCCGATGACCAAGATGCGCGTCGTCTCCGGTATCAAGCCGACCGGCAACCTCCACCTCGGCAATTATCTGGGTGCCGTAAAGCAGTGGGTCGCGATGCAGGATCAGATCCAGGCGCAGGGCGGCGAGACGATGTACTTCATCGCCGACCTGCACGGCCTCACCGAGTTCATCGCGCCCGCCGAGCTGACCGCCAACACGATCGAGATGACCGCCACGCTGGTCGCGGCCGGAATCGACCCCGAGCGCTCGATCCTGTTCAACCAGGCACGCGTGCCCGCGCACAGCGAGCTCGCCTGGCTGCTCAACAATGTCGCGCGCGTCGGCTGGCTCAACCGCATGACCCAGTTCAAGGACAAGGCGGGGAAGAATCGCGAGGGCGCCAGCGTCGGCCTCTACGATTATCCCGTGCTGATGGCCGCGGACGTGCTGCTGTACAACGGCACGCACGTCCCCGTCGGCGAGGACCAGAAGCAGCATCTCGAGCTGGCGCGCGACATCGCGACCAAGTTCAACACCGACTATGACAGCGCGCTGTTCACCTTGCCCGAGCCGCTGATCAGCGCCGCGGCGCCGCGGATCATGTCGCTGCGCGACGCCGCAGCGAAGATGAGCAAGTCCAACCCGTCGGAACAATCATTGGTCAAGCTGATCGACAGCGACGAGGTTATCGCCGACAAGTTCCGCAAGGCGAAGACCGATCCAGACCTGCTGCCGGCGACGGTGGAGGAGCTGGACGGCCGACCCGAAGCACGCAACCTGCTGACGATCTTCGCGGCGTTGGCCGACCGTACGCCGCAGGACGTGCTCAGCGAGTTCGCCGGCAAGGGGTTCGGCGCCTTCAAGCCGGCGTTGGCGGACCTGGCAGTGGCCAAGCTCGCGCCGATCCGCGACGAGATGGTGCGGTTGCTCGACGATCGCGCCGCGATCGATTCAATCCTGGAGCGCGGCGCGGAGAAGGCGCGCGCGTTGGCGGCGCCGACACTGCGCCAAGCGCAGCGCGCGATGGGGTTGTTGGCGTAAGCTGCGTGCTGTTGGTGGCGCGTAACGCCAGATGATGGCGCTTCTTCCCTTCCCATTGGACGAAAGGTTGGGGGCGGGGAGCTTTCGCAGACGGCGCGTTAGCGGCCACGCCCCTCTCCAGCCCTCCTTTGAGGGAGAGCGAAAGTCTGTCTGGCATCACTCTTGCTGAGCCTCTCGTGAGCCGCGGCGACCGCCGCCCGAGAGAGCGAGAGAGCGCATGACCGAGTCCACCACCCCACCCGCCCCACGCGACAACCTCTTCGGCGTCTGCGCCGCGGTCGGTGCGGATTTGGGCTTCAATCCGCTGTGGCTGCGCGCCGCCTTTGCGGGCGCGCTGCTGTTCAGCCTTGAAGCGGTGATAGCGACCTATGCCGCGCTGGGCGTGATCGTGCTGGCCAGCCGACTGCTCTTCCCAGATCGCCGGCGCGCCACCGCCAGCACCACGGTCACTCAGCTCCCGCCGATGCCGGACTCAATCGAGGAGGAGCCGCTGCGCCGCGCGGCGTAAGCGGCGCTCAGCCGCCGAGCTGGCCGAGCAGCATCCGCACCGCGCCGTCGACCTCGCGGTCGCTGTCACGCAGCGCCTCGATCCGCTTGACCGCGTGGATCACGGTGGAGTGATCGCGCCCGCCGAACTTGCGGCCGATCTCTGGCAGCGAGCGCGTTGTCAGTCTCTTCGCGAGATACATCGCGATCTGCCGCGGCCGTGCCACCGCACGCGCGCGACGCGCCGAGATCAGGTCGAGCGGCTTGAGCTCGAAATGATCCGACACCAGCTTCTGGATCTGGTCGATCGTCACGCGCCGCTGGTGCCCGCGCAGCATATCGCCGAGTGTCTGCGTCGCGAAGTCGAGGTCGATCGTCGCACCCGTCAGCATCGCATAAGCGGTGACCCGCGTGAGCGCACCCTCTAGCTCGCGGATGCTCGCGGTGATCCGGGTCGCCAGCAAATCGAGCACCGCGGGGGGGACACGTACGTCCGGCATGTCCGCCACGCGTCGCGCGAGCACCTCGCGGCGCAGCGTCAGCGACGAGGGGCGGATGTCCGCCACCAGCCCGCCGCCGAGACGGCCGAGGATGCGCGGCTCAATCCCCTCGAGCGCCTGGGGCGCGCGATCGGCGGCGATCACCAATCGCTTACCCGCGGCCATGATCTCGTTGACCGTGTGGAAGAACTCCTCCTGGGTCGAGTCCTTGCCGGCAATGAATTGGAGGTCGTCGATCAGCAGCAGGTCGAGACCGCGCAGCTTCATCTTGAACGCGAACGTGTCGCGCGCACGCACCGCGGCGACGAACTCGAACATGAAGCGCTCCGCCGACATCAGCATCACGCGCGCGCCCGGGTGCGCTGCGAGGAAGGCGTGTGCCACCGCGTTCATCAGGTGGGTCTTGCCCTGTCCGGTCGCGCCGTGGAGGAAGAGCGGGCTGAACCGCACGGGACCGGGCGCGGCCAGCGCGCGCGCGGCGTTGACCGCGACCAGGTTCGACTCGTCCACGACGAACCGGTCGAAGGTGAGCCGTGGATCGAGCTGCGGGCGCTCGCCGGCCTCCCCCGGGTCGGCGGCGGCTGGCTCCGCCGGTGCCGCGACCGCGGCCGGCGCGGTCAGCACGGCGGCGACCGGCGCGCGCGGCGCGGTCTCGACCTCAACGCTGCGCACGCCCGGCAGCACCGCGCGGAACTCGTGCACCAGCCGCTCGGCATAGTGGCTGCGCACCCAGTTGGTCATGAACGGGGACGGCAGCGTCAGCCGAACGTCGAGCGGGTCGGTTGCGTCGGCCAGCTCGATCGGTGCGAGCCACTGGTCGAACAGCCGCGCCCCGGCGGATTGGCGCAGGTTGGCGCGCACCCGGGTCCAGGCCCGCGCCACGTCGCTCATCCCGTCCACTCGCTCCGCCAGTTGCGCCACGCACGACTCTCCCGTTGCCGCGAACGCGAGCGTTCGCGGATCATTCATCCGCAAAGTCAAACGTCCCCCTGCCCGCGGCCCCTCGCGCGTCGGCTATCAGACGGTGTCTCTGTGCCGCGCCGGACGATCGCCGGTGCGGTTCGACAGGATTAGGAACAGCCGACTGAGTCGATCAAGACCGGTCGCGGACACAAAATCGAAATAAAGAAGGTTGACTCGCCATCACCCACGCAAATGCGTCAAATATCTCATAAGTGACTGTAATTGCTTGGTTTTTTTGAAGATCTCGCGATCGTATCGGGTGCGAATCGCAGGATTCCCGAGGCTTTTGGAAAGAAGCGCCGACCCGGCCCGGGGATTGCCGAAACCGCATACGAAAACGCCCGCCGGGAGCGTCCCGGCGGGCGTTTTCGTAGCACTGATAAGGCGTTAGCTTAGGCGAGCCCGGCCACGCGCTTGGTCAGGCGGGAGAACTTCCGCGCTGCCGTATTCTTGTGGAGTACGCCCTTGGCGACGCCGCGCGCGATCTCAGGCTGCGCCGCCTGCAGCGCGGTCGCCGCCCCGGCCTTGTCGCCGGCCGCGAGCGCTGCCTCGACCTTCTTCACGAAGGTGCGGATCCGACCGACGCGGTTACCGTTGACTTCGGCCCGGCGCTCGTTGCGGCGGATGCGCTTCTTGGCTTGCGGCGTGTTCGCCATGAACGTCCTCTGACTGTTTCGAATCGATGAAAAGCAGGGCGGCCGGCAACACCGTCACCCTCGAAGGCGCGGCCCATAGCGCGGGTGCCGCGTAGGGTCAACCGCGCTGGCAGGCCGGGCACCAGAAAGTCGAGCGCCCACCCTCGGCATAGCGGTGCACCGTCCCGCCGCAGCCGCACGGCTCGCCCTCACGGCCATACACCGCGAACTGCTTGGAGAAATAGCCGAGCTCGCCGTCGGGCCGGGCATAGTCGCGCAGGCTTGAGCCGCCCGCCGCGATTGCGGACTCAAGCACCTCGTGGACCGTCTCGACCAGCCGTTCCAGCCGCGACCGCGCGATCCGCCCCGCCGCCCGGCGCGGGTTGATCCGCGCGTAATACAACGCCTCACAGACATAGATATTGCCCAGCCCGGCGACCACCCGCTGGTCGAGCAGCGCGAGCTTGATCGACGTCGTCTTGCCCGCCAGCGCGGCGCGTAGATAGTCGGCAGTGAAGGCAGGGCCGAGCGGCTCGGGGCCGAGCGCCGCAAACGCAGGGAAGCCGACCAGCTCGTCGGTGGGCCACAGATCGACCGAGCCAAAGCGGCGCGGATCATTGAGCGCGAGCCGCCGCCCCGCCGCCGTCTCGACCAGCAGATGATCGTGCGCGAGCAGCTCGGCTGGGTCGACCCGCCAGCGCCCCGACATGCCGAGGTGGAAGATCATCGTGTCGCCGCGATCCGTGTCGATCAGACCGTATTTGGCGCGGCGCGACAACGCGATGACCCGCGCACCGGTGAGCCGCTGGCGTAGCTCGGGCGGGAACGGCCGGCGCAGGTCGCCGCGGCGCGGCTCGACCAGCGCGAGCGTGGCGTCGAGCAGCACCGGCGTCAGCCCGCGCACGGTGGTCTCAACTTCGGGAAGCTCGGGCATGGCGGTGACTTAGTGACTCGACCTCGGCGAGGCTAGGGAGGCCGCGCGACGCCGCTTATCGCGCGGATCACGATCGTGTCAGGCATGAGGCGGCGGCACGATCGAGATAGCCGAACGCCGGGCCTGGGCGCTGACCGTTTGAGATCAGCGGGCGCTCCCCCTTCCCTCCCCCCGGCGCACGCCCTAGAGCGGCGGGCATGAGCGATACCCCCGGCAGCGCCGCCAGCGAGCGCGTGGTCTCCTTCGGTTACGAGGACGTCACCCCGGTCGAGAAGACCGCGCGCGTGCGCGGCGTCTTCTCCAACGTGGCGAGCCGCTACGATCTGATGAACGACGCCATGTCGGGGGGCATGCACCGGCTCTGGAAGGATCGCTTCGTACGCCGGGTCAAGCCGCGCGCGGGCGAGCAGATCCTCGACATGGCGGGCGGCACGGGCGACATCGCCTTCCGTCTCGCCGCGCACGGCGCCGCGGTGACTGTCGCCGACATCAACCCTGAGATGCTCGAGGTCGGCATGCGCCGCGCGCAGCAGCGCGGGATCGACGGACTGGTGTGGACCGAGGCCAATGCCGAGACGCTGACCTTCCCCGAGCGCTTCTTCGACGCCTATACGATCGCTTTCGGCATCCGCAACGTCACCGATATCCCCGCCGCGCTGCGTGAGGCGCATCGCGTCCTGCGCCGGGGCGGCCGCTTCTACTGCCTCGAATTCTCGACCACGCAATGGCCCGGCTTCGCGGAGGTGTACGACGCCTATTCGCACCGCATGGTGCCGAAGCTCGGCCAGCTGCTCGCCGGCGACTCTGACAGCTACCGCTATCTCATCGAGTCGATCCGCCGATTCCCCGACATGCCCGCATTCGAGCGGATGATCGCCGAGGCCGGTTTCGTGCAGACCCGCGTCGAGGCGGTGCTGGGCGGGCTGGTGGCGATCCACAGCGGCTGGAAGATGTGACCTCACCCATCGTCCACACCTGGCGGCTGCTCAGCTGGGGGCGCACGCTGGCGCGCCATGGCGCGCTGCGCGGGCTCGAGCGCGACCTCAACACGCCACCGCGGCTGCGCCGGCTGCTGCGACTCGCGCGGCTCGGCGCCCGCGTGCCTGCCACGCCGCGCTACGCCGACGCCTTCGAGGCGCTCGGGCCGGCGGCGATCAAGTTCGGCCAGACGCTCGCCACCCGCCCCGACCTGGTGGGCGAGGAGGCCGCGCACGACCTGCTGCGGCTGCAGGACTCGATCCCGCCGGTGCCCTATGCCGCGATCTCGCAGGTGATGCGGACCAGCTTCGGCCGCCCGCTCGACACCTTGTTCCGCGAGATCGAGGAGGTGCCGGTCGGCTCGGCCTCGATCGCACAGGTCCACCGCGCCATCACCACCGATGGTCGGCGTGTCGCGGTCAAGGTGCTGCGCCCCGGCGTCGAGGAGGATTTCGCGCGCGCCATCGACACCTATGAGTGGGCGGCTGCGCAGATCGAGCCGATGGGCGGCGAGATCGCGCGGCTCCAGCCGCGGCTGGTGATCGAGACGTTCAAACGCTGGACCGCGCGCGAGCTCAACTTCACGCGCGAGGCGGCGTCGGCGTCCGAGCTGGCCGAGACAATGACGGCCGAGCCCAAGTTTTTCGTGCCCGCGGTCGACTGGGCACGCACCACCGGGAAGGTGCTGACGATCGAGTGGATCGACGGCATCAAATTGTCTGATCGGTCGGCGCTGATCGAGGCCGGCTACGACCTGCGCGAGCTGGCCCGCGTGCTCGTCCACGCCTTCCTGCGTCAGGCGATCGCCGACGGCTTCTTCCACGCCGACCTGCACCAGGGCAATCTGTTCGCGCTGCCGGGCGACGAGGTCGCGGCGATCGATTTCGGCATCATGGGACGGATCGACCGGCGCGCACGCGTATGGCTGGCCGAGATCCTCTACGGCCTGATCACGGGTAATTATCGCCGCGTCGCCGAGATTCATTTCGAGGCGCAATATGTGCCGGCGCATCACAGCGTCGAGGAGTTCGCTACGGCGTTGCGCGCCGTCGGCGAGCCGATGCGCGGCCTGCCAGTCAAGGACATGTCGATCGGCATGATGCTCGACGGGCTGTTCGGCATCACGCGCGATTTCGACATGGTCACCCAGCCGCACCTGCTGCTGCTGCAGAAGACGATGGTGATGGTGGAGGGCGTCGCCACCGCGCTCGATCCCGACATCAACCTCTGGATCACCGCAGCGCCGTTGGTCGAGGACTGGATCCGCACCGAGCTCGGCCCCGAGGCGGCGATCGCCGACCGGCTCGTTGCCGACGTGCGCACGCTCGCTCGGCTGCCCGAGCTGGTGCGGCGGATCGAGGCGCGCTTCCCGGCGCCGGGCGGCGCGCCGCCGCAGCCGCCGCTCAAGGAGATTCAGGTGGTGCGCGTGGGCGGAGGCTGGCGTTACGTTCTGGTGGGTGCGATCGGCCTGGCTGCGGGCGCGGGCGCGATGCTGCTGGCGGCGCCGTGGTGACGTTTGCGCCGCTGCTGCTCGTCGCGCCGACCCGCCTCGGCCGGGTCGAGCGCGGCACGGCGCGGTGGTGGTGCGCGGCGCTGCTGGTCGGCCTGATCGCGGCGGTCGGCTTGTCCGAGGTGAGCACACGACCCGCCGCCGAACTGCTCCATGATTCGATTGTCGCGGCGATGCGCCACGGTGGCAATTATTACGAGACCTTCCGCGACCTGGCCCGCTCGACGCCCGACGGCGAGGACGCGCGCGCGCTGCCGCCGACGCTCGCCGCCGTCAGTGCCGCTCTGCCGAATGGGGCAATGCTGCTGCTGGTCGGCGCTGCGCTCGCCGCGCTGGTCGCGGTCGGCGTGCAGCGGCTCGCCGCGCTGTTCGTCGGCGCCGCCGGCCAGGTGCTCGCCGCGCTGCTGCTCGTCGCCGGGACCGCCGCGGTCGCGCTGCTGTGGGAGCAGGCGCCGCACGCCGGCTGGGCCGCCTTGCTCGCCGCCTTCGCCGTGCTGCTGCGCCGCGCCGAGCGCTGGGGCACCGCCGCCGCGCTCGGCTGCGCCGCCGCGGTGATCGATCCCGCCGCGCTGCTGGTGCCGGTCGTGATGGGGGCTTTCGCGCTCCGCGACGGCAGCGCGCGCGAGGCGCTCGGCTGGCTCCTCGCGCTCGCGGTCGGGGGCGCCGTGCTCGGTTGCCACCTGTGGGCGGTCGCCGCAGCGATGCCGCTACCGACCGAGGCGGCCCCGCTGCTGATCGCGCCGCCGGGCGGGCTGGCGCGGCTGCTCGGCGCCGCGCTGCCGGGTGTCGCCCCCGGGTTGGCGGCGGCGCTGCTGCTGCTCGCTTTGCTCGGGTGGGCGGCATTACCGCGCGCGCTCGGACCGCGCGTGGTCGCGCTCGTGCTGGTCGGGATTGCCGCCGACGGGCGGTTCGCCGGGCTGCACAGCGCGACGCTCGCGACCGCGCTGGTCGCCCCCGGACTCGCGCTCGCACCCGACGCGATCGCCGATCTGCTGCGGGGCGCGCCGGGGCGACGTCGCATCACGGTGACGAGGGTGACACGATGAGCCGGATCCTGCTGATCGTCGGCGGTGGGATCGCCGCCTACAAATCGTGCGAGTTGGTGCGCGCGCTGCGTCGCCGCGGCCACCGGGTGCGCTGCGTGCTGACCGAGGGCGGGGCGCATTTCGTCACCGCGATGACGCTCGCCGCGCTGAGCGAGGACAAGGTCTACACCGATTTGTGGGATCTCAAGGACGAGGCCGAGATGGGCCACATCCAGCTCAGCCGCGAGGCCGATCTCGTCGTCATCGCGCCCGCTACCGCCGACCTGCTCGCGCGCATGGCGGCGGGGCTGGCGAACGATCTCGCCACCACGCTGCTGCTCGCCACCGACAAGCCGGTGCTGGCCGCGCCCGCGATGAACGTCCGCATGTGGCTGCACGCCGCGACCCAGCGCAACGTGGCGCAGCTGCGCGGCGACGGCGTCACGGTGATGGAGCCCGACGAGGGCGCGATGGCGTGCGGCGAGTTCGGTCCCGGCCGGCTGCCCGAGCCGCTGGCGATCGCCGACCGGATCGAGCGCATGCTCGCGCCGCGCGCCGCTGGCGTGCTGGCGGGGCGGCATGTGCTGGTCACGGCGGGGCCGACGCACGAGCCGATCGATCCGGTGCGCTTCATCGCCAATCGCTCCTCGGGGAAGCAGGGTTTCGCCCTCGCCGCGGCGCTCGCCGACCTCGGCGCGCGCGTCACGCTGGTGGCAGGCCCGGTGACGCTCGCCACGCCCGCCGGGGTCGATCGGGTCGACGTGGCGACCGCGGCCGAGATGGCGGCGGCGGTCGACGCCGCGCTGCCCGCCGATGCCGCGGTGATGGTGGCGGCGGTGGCCGACTGGCGCGTCGAGCAGGCGGCGGTGCAGAAGCTGAAGAAGGACGGCGCCGCGCCGGCGCCGCTCGCGCTGGTCGCCAACCCCGATATTCTCGCCGGGCTGGCGAAAGACCCGCGCCGGCCGCGCCTGCTGGTGGGTTTCGCCGCCGAGACCGAGCAGGTCGTCGCGCACGCCACCGCCAAGCGCGTGCGCAAGGGCGCCGACTGGATCGTCGCCAACGACGTCTCGGGCGACGTGATGGGCGGGGACGCCAACACGGTGCAAGTCGTCACCGCCGAGGGGATCGAGACCTGGGAGCGACTGCCCAAGGCGGCGGTCGCGGCGCGGCTGGCGGAGCGGATCGCTGCGGTGCTGGCGGACTGAGCGCAGCATCCCGCCGGCCCCGACGGGGGAGTTCCCCGCGCTACCTCTTCTCCTCCGGCCGCGTCACTCCTCGAGATAGTGGAAGTAGCGGAAGTCGGCAGGCTGCCCGGCGCCCGACATGTCCTGGCAGGCCATGCCGGTGAACGTTCCCGTGAAATTGGGCAGCCCGGGCAAGGTGGCTTCGTCGGAGAGCAGGTCGGCGGCGAACGTCTCGGGAAGCCACGTCCACTCTGCGTCATCCTCGGCGCGCACCGCGAAGCGCAGTCGCTCGTGGTCTACCTCCGCGCGCAGCGCCGTCGGCCCCGCGCCGACCGCGACCGGCGTGCTCACCGTGCTGACGCCTTCGTCGAACGGTAGCACGGAGAGTACCTGCGCCATCCGCTCACCCGCGTCACCCACAGTCAAATGGAGGAAGTGGAACTTGGTCGCGTTGTAATAGCAGACCAATCCCGCGGCCTGTTGGAAGTTGACGGGAGTGTAGTCGAGCAGAGTCTCCACGGTGTAGCGGAAGGCGAGCGGGCGCCGCGCGACCAGCGCCTGGGTGAAGTGGCTGCCGATCGTCTCGCGCCCGTGCAGCCGCAGCCAGCCCGGCCGCGCAGTGAGGCTGAGGATCTGCTCCGGAAAGGGTGTCCGCAGCCATTGGAACGCGGGCGGCAGCGCGTCGCGGGCGAAGTCGTCGCGCTCACGCACCGGCGCTCGCTCATCGCTTGCTAAGCCGACCAGGGCGACGGGGAGCGCGTCGCCGTTCAGCGTTCGCAGCCAGCCGTCTTCGCCCCAGCGCATCGGCTGGATCGCGGTCTCGCGCCCGAGCACGCAGCGGTCGCTCGCGGGCAGCGGGCGCCCGCAGAGATAGGTGAGCCAGGTGGTGCCGTCGGGCGCATCGACCAGGTCGCCATGGCCGGTCCGCTGTAGCGGCGCGTCCGGCCGCCCCTTGGCGGTGAGCACCGGCCCGTCGGGGTGCGGCTCGTAGGGGCCGAACAGCGTGCGCGAGCGCGCCATCACCACCGCGTGGTTGCGCTCGGTGCCGCCCTCGGCGACGAGGAGATGATACCAGCCGTCGCGCTTGTAGAGGTGCGGACCCTCGGTGAAGCCCAGCGCGGTGCCGTGGAAGATGACGCGGCGCTCGCCGATCAGGCGGCCGGCGGCGCCATCCAGCTCCTGCACCACGATCCCACCGAAGCGGCCGCGGCCCGGGCGGTGATCCCACAGCATGTTGAGCAGCCAGCTGCGCCCGTCATCGTCGTGGAACAGCGCCGGGTCGAAGCCGCTGCTGTTGAGATGGACGGGATCGGACCAGTCGCCGTCGACCCGGTCGCTCCACACCCAGTAATTGTGGAAATCGCGCAGCGACACCCCCGCCGCGCCGCCCACCGTGGTGCGCCCGTAGCGCTTCACGTCGGTGTAGACGAGGTGGAAGCGGCCGGCGGCATGGCTGAGGTCGGCCGCCCAGACACCGCAGGAATCCGGGTCCCCGCGCAGGTCGAGCTGGCTGGGGCGGTGCAGCGGCCGCGCCACCAGCCGCCAGTCGGCGAGGTCGCGCGAATGGTGGATCTGCACGCCGGGCAACCACTCGAAGGTCGAGGTGGCGAGATAATAATCCGCACCGACGCGGACGATCGACGGGTCGGGGTTGAACCCGCGCAGGATAGGATTGCGGATGGTCATGACGGCTTTCGGATGTTCGTCCAGAGCAGCGCGGCGCCGACGAGGTCGAGCAGGCCGAGCAGGATGAAGAAGGGCTGGTAGCCGACCTGGTCGACCAACGCCCCCAGCACCAGCGTGAAGATCAGCACGCCGAGGTTGGCGGCCGTTCCCGAAATGCCGGTCGCGGTCGCCACCTGGTCTTGCGGGAAGAGGTCGGACACCATCGTGATCACGGTGACCGATAGCGTCTGGTGCGCGAAGCCGCCGACGCACAGCAGTGCCACCGCCGCGACCGGGCTTGTCACCGTGCCGACGAAGATCATTCCCGTCATCAGCACCGCGCCGAGCGTGAAGGCGCTGCGCCGCGCGTCGATCAGGCTCACCCCGCGGCGCTGCAGCCAGGCCACCACCGCCGGGCCGAACAGGCAGCCGAGGTCCGCGGCGAGGAAGGGCAACCAGGCGAAGAGCGCGATCTGCTTGAGATCGAAGTGGCGCGCTTGGACGAGGTACAGCGGCATCCACAGCGACAGCATGCCCCACACCGGATCGGCGAGGAAGCGCGCCCCGGCGATTGCCCACAGGTTGCGCCGGCGCAGCAGCTCGCCCAGCGGCGGTCGGTGGCGGTGCTGCGCCAGCGCCGCCTCCTGCCCGTCCGCGATCAGCTGTCGCTCGCCCGCTGTAATCAGCCGGTGGCGCGCGGGGGGTGCGTACCACAGCAGCCAGGCCACGACCCACAGCAGCCCCAGCCCGCCGGCGACGAAGAAAGCGGCGCGCCAACTGTGATGGAACACCGCCCAGGCAACCAGCGGCGGCGCGAACACCGCACCAAACGAGGCACCGATCTGGTAAATACCGCCCGCGACGCCGCGCTCGCGCGCGGGAAACCATTCTGCCACCACCTTCATGCCCGCGGGCTGCGCCGAGCCCTCGACGAGGCCGAGCGCGCCGCGCAGGCCGGCGAAGCCGAGCCAGCCCGTCGCCAACCCGTGCCCGACGGTGATCAGCGACCACAGCGCCACGAACAGGGTGAAGCCGATCTTCAGCCCGATCACGTCGAGCAGATACCCCGCTACCGGCTGGAACATGATGCCGAACTGGAACGCGCCGGTGATCCAGGAATATTGCGCCGAGGAGATCGACTGCTCGGCCATGATCGCGGGCGCGGCGACCCCGAGCACGCTGCGCGCGAGATAGTTGATCACCATCGCGCCGACGAACAGCGCGATAATCGTCCAGCGCACATAGGGGAACCGCGCCACCCGCCCTCCTCGGTAACGTTACCAGCATCGTCGTACGCGGGTAGACCCGCCGCTGACAAGCGCTCGCTAGCAGATCGCGGCGCGATCGATACCATTGACGCAGTGTCCCGCCGCGATGCAGGTCGGTCCACGTGAGGCGCGGTCGGCGGGCGACGGCGCGGAGGCAAGGACCGACGTGCCCCAGCCGAGAGGACGTCGCCGCGGGGTGACGATCATCGACGTGGCCAAACAGGCCGGCGTGTCGCCGATGACGGTCTCGCGCGTGATCAACGGCGATCCTGGCGTGCGCGAGGAAACGCGCGTGCTTGTCAACGCCACGATCCGCGAACTCAACTACACGCCCAACCTATCGGCGCGCAGCCTCGTCACTTCGCGCGAGCTGCGTATCGGCGTGATCTACGCCAATCCCAGCGCGGCCTTCATGAGCGGCTTCCTCGCCGGCGTGTTCGAGGAAGCCTCGGCGCGCGCGGCGCAGCTGATCCTGCTTAAAGGCAAGCAGGGCGGCGTGCCGACCCATGACGAGATCGAGCAGCTGATCGCCTCGGGCATCGGCGGCGTGATCCTGACGCCGCCGCTGGGAGAGTCGGGCGCGGTGCGGCAGATCCTGCGTGACGCGGGGCTCCCGCTGGCGGTGGTGGCGGGGCGCGTGGCCGACGCCATCTCGGTCGGCATCGACGATCGCCGCGCCGCCCACGACATGACCCGCCACTTGATCGCGCTGGGCCATCGCCGACTCGGCTTCATCGTCGGCAACCCCGACCAGACCGCCAGCGCCGAGCGGCTCGCCGGCTTCAGCGAGGCCGCGCGCGAAGCGGGGGTGGAGACCTGCGTTGCGCAGGGCGACTTCAGCTACGCCTCGGGATTGGTCGCGGGCGAGCGGCTGCTCGACTCCGCCGCGCCGCCGAGCGCGATCTTCGCGAGCAACGACGACATGGCCGCCGCGGTCGTCTCGGTCGCGCATCGCCGCCATCTTGACGTGCCGCGCGACCTCACCGTGGCCGGCATGGACGACAGCATCGCCGCGACGACGCTATGGCCGCCGCTGACCACGATCCGCCAGCCGGTGCAGGAGCTGGCGGGGGAGGCGCTGCGGCTGCTGATCGACGAGATGCGCGCGGCGCAGGGCAAAGGCCCACGCTGCGTCGCGCGCGTGCTCGATCATGTGCTGGTCGAGCGCGAGTCGACGGCGCCGCCGGCGCAATAGCTCGCGGCTGAGTTGTGCTCCGGCGAATGCCGGAGCCCAGTGTTGCGCTCCTGCCTTCGCAGGAACACGGGTGAGCTAAGACGCGAGTGACGCCCTTCCAGCGTCACTGCCGCCCGCGCGATTCGACGCTATAGCCGTGCAACCCCATTGGGTAGGGGTTGACCGCCACGCGCGTCCCCATCTGCCCCTCCGGGCCGCCGAAGCTGGCGCGGTGCCAGCGCCCCTGCTTCGCGATCAGCACGTCGCCGGGTGCAGCGGCCTTGATCAGCGGCTCGCCCTCGATCTGCAGGTCGACGTTGCCCTCCATCACGAACCAGAACTCGTCATAGCCGACGTGGAAGTGGCCGAGGTTGGAGGAAGGTGGCGTCGGCGTGGCGCGACCGCGAATGTTGTTCACGAACAGGTGCTGCGTCGCCACGAAGGCGGTAGCGCGCGCTCCGCCCTGGACCACGTCCTTGTAGTAATCGAGGTACAAGGGATTGGCGTCGTCGGGCGTGCCCGCCCCGCCCGCGGCCAGCCGCCGCTCATAGTGGAAGCCGGCGACGTCGCGCGGCCGCTCGGTGGTGCTCGCCACCGGATAGAGCGGCATGTCCGCCGCGGCGTGGATCTCGAACCACAGCGCGGGCTGGTCGCCGACAGTCTCCAGCGTGAAGGGCACGCGCAGCGGCACGTCGATCTCGAAGCCTTTGCCCGCAACGAAGCTCGGCTGCCCCGCGATCGCGACGCGCAGCTGCCCGCCCCACACGATGATCGCGGTGCGATTGTCCGAGTAAGCTACCTCGGTGGTGCGCTTGTTGGCTCCCTGCTGGTGCCAGTCGGCGACGATGTCGCGGTTGCGCACGATGGGCTGCGACCAGTCGCTCGCGCCGCGGTGAAGCGCGAGCACGTCGGCGAGCTTCCACCACGGCCGATTGGGCGTGTCATAAGCGGCGTAGGGCGTCTTCTTGGGCACCCACATCTCGACCGGCGCGGGCGGTGCCGGGCGGGGCGCCTGCGCGGTGAGCAGCAGTGCCGCGGCGGCCGCAGCGGCGACGCGCGCGCGGCGTCGGATCAGATGGATCATGGTCGCTCCCCTCCTCTGTTGTGTCACTATGCCGCGACGACCGCGGGATCATGGCTCGGCGTGCGTTCGGCGCCGATCAGCCGGCGCGGGTCGACCATCGCCCAGGCCGCGATGCCGAGCACCACCACGCCCGCGCCGGTGCCGAACGCCGCCGCCCAGCCGTAGCGCGCCGCGATCCATGGCGTCAGCGAGGCGGTCATCGCGCCGCCGACCTGGCAGCCGACGTTCATCAGCCCCGACACCACGCCGGTGTGACGCCCCGCGATATCCGCGGTGACCGACCAGAAGGAGCTTTGCGACAGGTAGATCGCGCCGCCGCCCAGCGCGAGCGTCAGCACCGCGAGTGGTGCGCTATCGACCTGCGAGCCGATCAGCAGGAACAAGGCGGTCAGCGCGAAGGACAGCATCGCCAGCCCCGATCGTCCCCAATAGAGGCCGTGCCGCCGCGACACCGCGTCGTTGATCACGCCACCGGCGAGGCAGCCGACCGTCATCGCCAGGAACGGCGCCATGCCGAACAGCGCGCTCGACTTCAGATCCAGCCCGCGCGCCTCGGCGAGGTAGATGAAGAACCAGCTGAAGAAGATCCAGATGACATAGCCGAACGCGAAATAGCTGAGAAACAGCCCCCATACCGCGCGGCTCGCCAGGATCGCGCGCCACGGGATCGGCCCGGCTGCGCTCTCGAGCGCGTCGGGCAGCCCCGACTCGATGTGCGCCAGCTCGGCCGCGTTCACCGCTGAATGGTCCTGCGGCCGATCGCGCGCGACGGTGAACCACACGATCGCCGCGACCAGCCCGATCAGCGCGCAGACGTAGAAGGACGCGCGCCAGCCGCCGTACGCGACCACCGCGCTGATCAGCGGCGGCGTCAGTCCCGAGCCCGCGCCGACGCCCGCGAAAATGAGGCCATTGGCCTTGCCGCGCTCCTGCGCCGGCACCCAGCGCGAGACGAACTGATTGCCCGAGGGATAGACCGCCGCCTCGCCGATGCCGAGGCCGAAGCGGACCAGCATCAGCAGCGTGATCGCGTGCGCGCTGCCGGGCGGCACCCAGGCGGTGGCCACGCTGAACACGCCCCACCACAGCAGGGCGAGCGTCAGCAGCCGGCGCGGTCCGATCCGCGCCGCCAGCCATCCCGCGGGCACTTGGAATGCCGCATAGCCGATCAGGAAGGCGCTGAAGACCCAGCCGAGCCGGATCTGGTCGATCGCATACTCCTGCCGCATCTGCACGCCGGCAACCGAGATATTGGTGCGATCAAGGAAGGCGATTGCGCTGATGACGAACAGCATCGCCACCAGTTTCACCCGGACGTTGCTCCGCCCCGCTCCCGTCATCATCGCTCTCCCGGACGAGCGGCGTCGGCACCGCATTATATCCTATATGATTCTGTGTAGAGCCGTTGTAAGCGTGCGTAAAGCCCGGCGAAGTCGGGCGCGACGGGGAGGAACAGGTGAAGGCGACCGGATCGCTCGCACGCCGCGCGGCGCTGCTCACGCTGGCGCTGGCCGGCTCCGCTACGGCACAGCAGGCACCCGCGCCGCGGCCGCTTGCGGCGCGCATCGGCCACACCGACCCGACCCGCTATCGCCAGCTTGCCAAGGTGCACGATGGCGCGGGGACCATGGCCTTCGCGCCGCTGCTCGGTGCCGACGCGCTCTCGACCAACCTGATCTTCGTCCACCGCGGCGTGATCGCGCCACACAGCGGGATCGGGCAGCATTTCCACCACCAGTGCGAGGAAATGTTCGTCATCCTCGACGGCGAGGCGCAGTTCACCGTCGACGGCCGCACCGCCACGATCGCGGGACCGGCGGCCGTGCCCGACCGGATGGGCCATGCGCACGCGCTGTACAACGCCTCGGACCGGCCGGTGCAGTGGCTCAACATCAACGTCGGCCAGACGAAGCGCTACGACAATCTCGACCTCGGCGACTCGCGCGAGGGCGCCCCGCTCGATCGCATCGCGCAGTTCGCCGCGGTGACATTCGACCGCGACAAGCTGAAGCCGCAGGGGACCACGCGCGTGCGCCGGCTGCTCGGGCCCGAGGTCTTCACCACGCCGTGGGCGTTCGTCGACCATGTGCTGGTGCCCCCCGGTGCCGCGCTCGACGGCGCTGCCGCGCCGGGCATCAGCGAGATGGTCTATGTCATCGCCGGCGCGGGCGAGGCGATGGTCGCCGGCGAGCGCGCCGCGCTACGCGCCGGCGACGCGCTTCCGGTCGAGGTCGGCACCGCGCGTACGCTGCGCGCCACCGGCGCCGCACCGCTCGAGCTAATGGTGATCGGCGTCGCGCGCGATCTCGCCGCGAAGGCCGCCTACGCCGCTTCGCTTCCCCCACGCTGACCCTCGGAGAGGACCTGCCGATGCAACGCCGCTCGCTCCTGCAACTGATCGCCGCGCTAGGTGCCGGCTCGGCCCTGCCCGGCGCTACGCGCGCCGCCGCGCCGACGCGCAAGCCGATCGTGCTCTACTGCGACCTCGCCGTCGACCCGGCGCGCGAGCAGGAGATGCTCGATGCCTTCCACCAGCA
This sequence comes from Sphingomonas phyllosphaerae, assembly GCF_029623345.1. Classification (GTDB taxonomy): domain Bacteria; phylum Pseudomonadota; class Alphaproteobacteria; order Sphingomonadales; family Sphingomonadaceae; genus Sphingomonas; species Sphingomonas phyllosphaerae_C. The sequence goes on along the minus strand of NZ_JAPYKH010000001.1, from coordinate 203,916 downwards.
TTTCCTGCCCGCCGCGCAGAGCTTCCGCGGTCGCGGCTTCATCGACCTCAAGATGCTCAAGCTCCGTACGGTGATCCAAGGCCAGCCCGCGCCGCCCGCTGGGGTGAACTATCGCTTCCAGCTCACCTACGAGAGCGAGGAGCAGCGTCAGGTCTGGATCCACTCGGCCGTGCACCAGCGCAATTGGCCGCTGATCGAGCGCACCGTGCTCAACCGCGACTATCTCGTTCTGCTGACCGACGCGGTGTGAGCATGCGGATCGCTCCCCTGCTCGCCGCCGCGCTGCTCGCGCCGCTCGCGCTCCACGCCCCCGTCGTCGCGCAGCAGAGTGGCGCGCGCGTCGAGCGACTCGATCCCGCGCTGGACGCGCTGGTCGCGCCGGGCACGCCGGTCGAGCAAGTCGCGACCGGCTTCGGCTTCACCGAGGGCCCGCTGTGGCACGACGGCCGGCTATGGTTCTCCGACGTCAGCGGCGACACGCTGCGCGCGGTCGACCCGTCCGGTCGCGTCGAGGAGCTGATCGCCAACGCCGGCGGCCTCCCCAACCCGCCGGCGGGCAAGAGCATCGGTCCCAACGGGATGGTACCCGATCGCGACGGCAGCGTGCTGATGGCGCAGATGGGCGCGCGCCGCATCGTGCGCGTCGGCGCCGATCGCCGTGTCACGCCGGTGATCGCCGAATATCGCGGCAAGCGGCTCAACAGCCCCAACGATCTCGTCGTCGCCGCGGACGGCGCGTTGTGGTTCACCGACCCGCCGTTCGGCCTCTACAACGGCATGGACAGCGATCCCGCCAAGCAGCTGCCGTACAACGCGGTGTTCCGCTACGCCGGCGGCACGCTGACGCCGTTGATCACCGACCTGAAGCTTCCTAACGGCATCGGCTTCTCACCCGACGGACGCACGTTGTACGTCACCGATTATGGTCCGCCGGGCATGATCTACGCCTACAAAGTCGGGCGCGGCGGGACGCTGTCGGGGCGACGCGTGCTGATCAGCTTTCCCGCGGGCGGGGCCGGCGGCGCGGACGGGCTCAAGGTCGATCGCCGCGGCAACGTCTGGGCGACCGGCCCGGGCGGCATCCGCGTGATCTCGCCTACGGGCAAGGTGCTCGGCCGTATCGTGCTGCCCGAGGTCGCCGCCAACCTTGCCTTCGCAGGTGACGGGCACACGCTCTACATCACGGCGTCGAGCAGCGTCTACCGCCTGCGGACGATGGTGGCGGGGGTGCTGCCGCGCTACGCGCACTAGCCGGTGCGGCCGCCCCGCTCCCGACCTCGGCCCCTCGCGTCATCAAGTCAGGTGTCGGGCGTGGTCCACAGGGGAAGCGTAGGCGGCGCGCGTTGGCGATCGACCCAAAAGCGGCGATGTCCGCCGCGCGATCGATCCTGAGAGGAGTTCAGGACGACGCCAGAAGAACCAGGCGCGCCAGGATCACGAAGGTACGCCCCGCCGGCGTTCGGCACCGCCTCCGCCTCCGCCTGGGTTCGCTCACAACCCGATCGTGTCGAGCGCGGCGGCGAGCTCGGCGTCGATCGTCTCGCCTTGCCGCGGCGTCAGCCGATTGAGCGCGGTTTGTACGCGGCGCTGCGCCACCTGTAACGTCTTGTGCCGTACCGCGCGCACCTGGTTGGTCCGCCCCGATCGGCTCTCGCCCAGCAGCGCAGCCCATTTCTCCTCCTCCGCCGCAAGGAGGGCGAGTGCGAGCCGGAGGCCGTCGCGCTGGCCCCGCGCGTGATCGTCACTCATCCGCCGTCGCTCCGTTATGGCGCTGGCCGAGAGTGGCACGCAGCGCCCGATGCTGTACGGGCAACGCCGTGCCCCAGTTGATCCCGATCGTCGACCCCGCCGACCCGCGCGTCGAGCCCTATCGCGACATACGCGAGCGCGATTTGGTTGGACGGCGCGGCTTGTTCGTCGCCGAGGGCGTTGTCGTGCTCGAGAAGCTGGTGGAGAGCGCGACGCATCGCGCGACCTCGCTGCTGATCGCCGACAAGCGCGCGGGGGCGCTCTCACCGCTGCTGGCGCGGCTGCCCGCGGACACGCCGGTCTATCTCGCCGCCCCGCGCGTGCTCGACGCCGTCGCCGGCTTCCCGCTCCACCGCGGCGTGCTCGCGATCGGGCAGCGCAGCGCGGACCTGCCCGCCGATGCGCTGCTGGGCGGCGCAACGCCACCGCGCGACGTGCTGCTGCTGAGCGGCATCGCCAACCATGACAACATGGGCGGGATCTTCCGCAACGCCGCGGCCTTCGGCGTGGGCGCGGTGTTGCTCGACGCCGACTGCTGCGACCCGCTCTATCGTAAAGCCATCCGCGTCTCGGTCGGCGCCGCGTTGACCGTGCCGTTCGCGCGCCTCCGACGCGACGAGGACGCACTCGCGCTGCTGGCACGCTTCGGCGTCGAGGCGGTCGCGCTCAGCCCCGCGGGTGCGACCGCGCTGCCGGCATGGCGACCCGCGCCGCGCAGCGCGGTGCTGCTCGGTGCCGAGGGACCGGGGCTGGCGCCGACACTGATGGCGCGGTCGCGCACGCTGCGAATCGCGATGGCGGCGGGGTTCGATTCGCTCAACGTCGCGACCACCTCCGGGATCGTGCTCCACCATCTCGCCACGGCGCGCGCCGGCGGGGCGTAGCGTTATGGGGCGACGCGGCGCGGCGCAGCGTTGCCGAGCCGCGCCGGTGCGGCATAAGTCTCGTCCCATGAGTATCCTGTGTAGCCTCGGCCTGCACCGCTGGCAGAGCCACCCGACCCTGCGCCCAGGCACCACCGTCCATCGCTGCGCCTGGTGCGGCACGCGCGCGCTGACCCACGGCGGGCGGCAGCGGCGGCGCAAGCGAATCTTCTTCGGCGCGGCGCTGCTCGTCTCGGCGGGGATGTGGTTTGTCGGCTACAACCTGCTGGTGCACGGCCGCACGCGCGTGCTCCACACCGCCTCGACCTCGGCGCGCAAGGTGGCGACCGCGGCGTCACACGGGCGCAACGCGGTGCATCGGATCGAGGGCGATCGCGGCAGCTACGTCGAGGGCAAGGACTGAGGCGCGTGAGGAAGCGATCGCGCCGCGCGACTCACGAGCGGGATCGCGCCGGTCTGGCGGATCAGCTGATGCGGGTACGGCAGAACGGCCGTGAAGGCCGTTCCAGCAGCGCTTCAACAGCTTACCTTCGGAACGCTCGCGGCGGCACCGGTCAGCAGAAGAGGGACTCCGGCGACATGCCTGCCGCCCACGCCAGACCGCGCTGGCCAACACGGAAATCTCGGTCGCGTCGCGACGACCAAAGCTCCGGGGAAGGCCATTAAGCGGTATTCCGCTGCGGCAGCGGCGGCAGATAGACGAACGGCTATGCTTCTTTTCACCGTCCGCTTAGTGCTCTCGAAACAATTCCTGCTCAACGTGCCGATCATCACAACGGACGCGTTCTGATGGAAGAGGAATTGGCAGATTTTTAAGTCACTTAGATCGCAAGATCTAACGAGATCAATGAGGCGCTTATACGAAGCTTGGATACTCCGCTCGTCCATTTTGGTTCGTCTTAAAAGGCGCATGACATGGCTCGTGAACTGCGGACGGCGCGATCATCGGCCGCTGGGGTCAAGATGCCAGCGCCAATGGCGCCGACAACATGCCGGCTCCGGCGCGGTTGGCCCGCAGGAACTGGTCGACCATGGTGCCCGCGAGAGGGCGCCCGAGCAGATACCCCTGCACGTGCGTGCAGCCGAGCGATACGAGCATCCGCATCTGCTCCTCGGTTTCGACCCCTTCGGCGACGACGCCCATGCCGAGCGTCTGACCCACCTGCGTGACGGCGCGGATGATCGCCTGGGCGGCCAGGGCGGTCGGCGCCGTCTCGACGAAGGAGCGGTCGATCTTGACCTTGTCGAACGGGAAGCGCTGAAAATAGCTGAGCGACGAATATCCCACGCCGAAGTCGTCCATCAGGATCTGGATGCCGATGGCGCGCAGTTCCTCGAGCTGCTGGAAGGTGCGCTCGACGTCGCGGATCAATAGCCCCTCGGTCACTTCCAGCTGCAGCCGCCCTGCCCGCAAGCCGCTCGCCGCGAGCACGCTCCGCACGGTCTCGCACAGGCGGCCCGTCTGGAATTGAAGCGGCGACAGGTTGACCGCTACCGAGACATTGTCCGGCCAGGACCGCGCGGCGTCGCACGCGTGGCGCAGCACGCTGCTGCCGAGCGCTTCGACGAGCCCGCACTCCTCCGCCAGCACGATGAATTCGGAGGGTGGGATCGGCCCCTTGGTGGGATGGTGCCAGCGCGCCAGCGCCTCGAAACTGGTGACCAGCCGCGATTCTGTCGAGAAGACAGGCTGGAAGGCGACGTCGATCGAGTCTTGCTCCAGCGCGAGGCGCAGCGCGTGTTCCAGGCGTCGGCGCTCGCGCAGCGCGGCGTCGAGTACAGCGTCGTAGAAGCACGTCGAGCCGCGCCCGCTCTCCTTGGCGCGATACAGCGCCAGATCGGCAGCCTGCCGCACCTCGATCGAAGTATCGCCATCGGTGGGGTAGGCCGCGCCGCCGATGCTGCATCCCACGTAGGCGAGTGCACGGGTTGTGGTGATCGGTTCCTCCAGCACGGCGACGATCTCGGACGCCAGCGCTCGCGCGCGATCAGGGGCGTCGTGGCCGATCAGGAGCAACACGAACTCGTCACCGCCTACGCGGGCGACAACGTCGCCGGCGCTGACGACGCGGCCCAGCCTGACACCGACCTCGACGAGCACCTCGTCGCCGGCCAGGTGGCCGAACTGATCGTTGACCGACTTGAAGCGATCGAGGTCGATGCTGAGCACGGTGAAGGGAGTCAACGTGGCGACGAGATTGTCGATCCGCGCGACGAAACCGCCGCGGTTCCTTAATCCGGTGAGCGAGTCATATTCCGCGAGACGCCGCACTTCCGCCTGTGCGCGCCGCGCCTCCGTCATATCCTCTGTCATGCCGAGCAGCAGGCGCTTGCCACCGGGCGGCGCGTCGATCACGAGCCGCTTGGTACGCAAACTGTAACGCTGCCCGTCCGCGCGAACATACTCGCTCTCGAAAATGTGCACGCCGGGTCGCGTCTCGGCGGCGCGGTCGCGCGCCTCATAGGCCTCGCCCTGGCCGGGGAAGAGCTCGCTGTCGGTGCGGCCGACGAAGTCGCACTGCGGCCGCCCAGCGATCTCGGCGCCAGCCTTGTTCATCAACAGGTAGCGCTGATCCTCGGCGTTCTTGACGAACAGCATGGCAGGCAGGTTCTCGATCACTGTGTCGAGGAACAACCGCGCTTGCTCGCGCTCATGCTCGAGCAGCTTGCGCGAGGAAATGTCGCGCACGATCGCGGCGAACGCCACCGTCGCGCCGTCGTGCCAGCGCCCCAGCGACAGCTCGATCGGGAACGTGCTGCCATTCGCACGAAGCCCGACCAGCTCGACCGGCGTTCCCTGGAGCGTCATCGCGCCGCCCGCCGCGGCGCGAGCGAAACCAGCGGCATGCGCTTCGCGGAAGCCCTCGGGCATGATCAAGCTCAGCGGCGACCCGATGGCGCTTTCGGCGGCGTGCCCGAACATGCTTTCAGCAGCGGCGTTCCAATAGGTGATCCGCCCACCAGCGTCGGCGCACAGGATCGCGTCGGAGGTGACGTCGGCCACCTTCGCGGCCATGCGGCCGATCTGTCGAAAGCGCGTGCTCTCCATGCGTTCGACGATCATGCCGGCAAGACTCAGCAGAGCGTCCTCCTCAGCCGCGGTCAGTCCGTCGCGCGGCGCCGTGTCGAAGACGCACAATCGACCCACGCAGGCGCCTGTCGGAGCCACGATCAACGGTGCGCCGGCGTAGAAGCGAACCGCGTCTTCGCCCGCGATCAACGGGTTCGCGGCACAACGCGGGTCGAGATGCGTGTCAGGAATGACCAGCAGGTCGCCGCGGGTTATCTCGAGGCTACAGAAAGCGTGCTCGCGCGGCATCTCCTGAACCCCGACGCAGACGCGCGACTTGAGCCACGCACGATCGGCGTCCACCAGCGTGACAGCGGCGCTGCTCGTTCCGCAAGCGAAGGCCGCGAGCCGGGTGACGGCGTCGAAGCTGCCCTCGACCGGCGTATCGAGTAGGTTTAGACTCAGAAGGCTTGTGAGCCTCGTGGCTTCCGCTTGAGTGGCGCTCTCCCGCTGCTCCGTCATATGCCCGTTGTACGACCAAAAGACTGAAGTTTTCGTCACCGCCGCCGTCTTCCGCGCGTTCAAACGCCGCCGCTCCCGCATGCAACGTCCGTGGCAAACCGTTAAAGTTGGGGGCTTAACGAAGGACCGGGAACAAGCCGCTGACTGGTTGCGTCGTCGTCTTGGTGGAGGGCGATTACTTCACCACGGACGACGCAGCGGTGGCGCTGAGGTCAGCGGGGCAGTTATCCTGGCCGTCGTCCGACGGCCGACGGCGCGATGCATGTGCTAGACGAGTTTCAGCCATCGCATGCGGTGCTCGACCTCAACCTTGACGGGCAAGCGTCACGGAGCAAGTAGCTCGTTGGAGCAGCTTGTGGCCGACCTACTTTCTCTAGCGCGAGGCGAGCCAGTCGTCTGATCATTGTCGGCGTCGACGCGGCTGGCGATGTCATGCGTCGCCGTAAGGTCACCTACCGCCTCGCCTGAGGCTCGCACGCGGCGGCGGGATCAGCCTGCCACGGCGCTATGTTGCTGATAGCGCTGGGATCGTGCAGCCTGCCGACGATGTGCAACCGCTACCGCATGACCGAGGCGCAGATCGCGCTGGCAACGCGCTACGGCGTCGCCGTGCCCTTCCCGCCCGACCTCGAAGTTCCGCCGCCCGAGCTCTTCCCTGATCGCCCCGCCTATGTCGTGCGCGAGACCGACGCCGGACGCGCTCTCGACGCGATGACCTGGGGCTTCCCGCACCAGGTGCCGGGCAAGCGCATCGACAAGGCCACCGGCAAGCCTGCGCTGCTCACCAAGAAGATCACCAACGTCCGCAACTACACCTCGCCCTTCTGGCGCTCGGCGCTGGCCAACCCGCGGCGGCGCTGCCTGGTGCCGTTCACCGCCTTCAGCGAGTACGGCCAGCACCGCGCGACGGACGGCAAGCTCCCGCTCCACTGGTTCGCCGTGCCGAGCCGAGCGATCGTCAGCTTCGCCGGCGTGTGGCGCCCGACCGAGCAGGGCGCGGTGTTTGCCTTCCTGACGTGCGACCCCAATCCGCTGGTCGCGCCGATCCACCCCCGAGCAATGCCGGTGCTGCTCCACGAGGAGGACGAGGAGCGCTGGCTCAGCTGCCCGTTCAACGACGCGGTCACGCTGGCGCAGCCCTACCCGTCGCAGTTGATGGCGGTAGATTGTGATGCGATCTTCTGATCTTCAACTTTCGGCGATCGGAAGAAGGACGACCTTAGCCAGCCGCTCATTCGCGCGTTGGTAACCAACGACGCGTCAGATTGCCCGCGTAACGGCCTAGGAGATACGGCCTATTTTTTCGCGAGCGCTTGGAAAGATATTGAGCATAAGGAGCGTGGCGGTGTTATCTTTCTTGATCTGATTGCCCTCGTGACGATGACAAGTTCTGCTCTTGAGGGCTACGTTAACGCACTCGCACCCTGCAGATGGCGCATTGAGAGGCAAGACCGCAGAACTCGGGGTCGCCGTGCCGCTTTGTCCTATGGTAAGCATGCACGCGGCTGGTCGCCCCTGCCCGCTTTATGGTGAGTTTACGAACGATACGTCGCCCGAGAAGGCTCCTCGCCGTTGGACGCAGACCGACATTACGGCGCTTCGAAGCGGCATCCTGGCGGGTCATTCATCTGGTGAGTTGGCGCGAGCGCTCAGTCGAGAGATCGGCGACATCACGCGAATGGCCTCACGGCTTCATCTGACGCTGCGCTCTGAGGAGGTAACAAAAAGCTCTTCGCCATAAGCATTGCGATCGACGAGACCGACTTGGCTATGTCACCAGCGTGAGGTCGGGCTGACCGCAGACGCGCTCGCGATGCACGTCTGACAGGCCGACGCAGAACCGCGTAGACATTGCGGCAGTCATGCTGGCTGGCCAGCTAATCGATCTTGTCGGCGACTTCCGCGATTTCTCGGGCTGACAAGCCAACTTCCTCATCACGAAGGTGGCGGACCAGCTCGTCCACCTCGGCTGGGCTATAGCTGAGATCGAGCGTATCCATCTTGATTGACGTGGAGTAGCGTTGGTTGTGCGGCATCGCACCTACGATCGCCACGCACTCGGAAAGCGTACCCTGGAAAACGGGCTGCGACGTGGGTTTGCCGTCGTCATCGTTAACGTAAGCGCTCGCAGGTCCGCTCAGCGGATAGGTCGTCATGTCGGATCTCCGCTTACTCCGCGGTCCATGTGCGCTCTAGAGAGCCGGAAGCCTTCCGCGCGCGTCGCTCACTTGGCAGCAAAGTCGCCTGCGATGGCGCCGTGGTGCTGCTTCGCAAACGCTCGCGCCGCGTGGGCACTTTCGAAGTTTTCGGGTTGAAGCGTTGATGTGACTATTGGGTACTGCTGCGAGTTATAGCGCACCTCGCGAACAGTTATCCGAAAAGCGCCCTCCTCATCTTTAGCGATTAGGAAAGGTTTGGGAATGATCCTTGACATGGCGTACGTACCCGATCTTGAAGATTGCAAACCCTAGGTGAAAAGCGCACGGACGGCGCACACCTAGAAAAATGGCCGGGTTTTCACCCGGCCAAAACGCTTCAAGCTTCTTGTAGATTTACCGCCGAGGTCTTCCCCCGCCGGTCAGTCTCGAGCTCATAAGTGACCCGCTGATCCTTGTTCAGCGTATGCATGCCTGCACGCTCCACAGCGGAAATATGAACGAAGGCGTCATCGCCGCCCGTTTCAGGCGCGATGAAGCCATAGCCCTTGTCGCTGTTGAAAAACTTCACGGTACCAGTCGTCATAGCACGATCCTGTCCAATTATCGACGGGCATGCGCCAAAGCAGCGCATCCCGGCCTCGGTGATGCTCGAAAGGGACAAGGAGGCGACGACGTCAGCTCGTATATCCGTCACACGCGACGTCAGCCACACTCATATAGCGTCATTTCGCTCGATTGTAAGGGCCACTGACCTTTCGCCCGGTAAGCCAGCGATAGCTGCTCTTCGCAGCCATCCTCAACCCGCGCGGGGAGAGCTGAGCCGTGGCTACCAACGAGGGCAACGGCCCGCTCGGGCACTTCGCCATCGAGGTGCTGGACGAGACGACGCGGCTCATCGACCTTCGCACCGAACGAATCGACCCCCCGATCGACTATCTCACCGAGCGGCTACGGCGAACGCGCAGCGCGGTGCACGCCGCCTTGAAGCGGCTGCGCGCGCACGGCTTCCTCGACTGGATCCGCCGCTTCGCCCCACGTGAGGACGCCGAAACGTTCGGCCCGCACGTGCGCCAAATCAGCAACGCCTGTCGCCTGACGCTGCCGCGCTCGGCCGCCGAGCTGGTGCGTCGGCTGCTCGGCCGCTCGCCGCCATCCGACGACGACGTCACCCGGAGCCGCGAAGAGGAAGAGCGCGTCGCCGCGATGCTGGCGACGCTGTCGGCCGAGGAGCTGGGGCAGTTCCGCGGCGGCGACACCTCGCTGGGCCGCGAGCTTGCTCGCCTCGGGCGGGCGATCGACCGCGACGCGATACCGCCGGGTAGTCTGAACCCCGCACAGCGAGGATAAAGAGATGAGGAATGGCCTCGCTTAGGGCGAGGCCATGCGCTGATCTGATTGCCCCCGTGCCGCACGCGCGTGGCCCACGCCCCTCGACCGCTCAGCCGCGGCGGTCGAGCGTGACGGCTTGCGCCGCCCCGAGGCCGCCAGGAGGGCGGAGCAGGAACCGTGCCGGAGTTCCCGGATTGTGGCGCTCGCGGATGCGTCGATCCGCATCCTTCCTCATCACCGAAAGTGTGCCTCCTCCGCCGCCCGGAGGAGAGGTGCTTTACGGCTGCGCCGAAACCATCGCACCATCGGCGTCGGGCGCAACCTCGACGCGACCGAAATCCGCCCCGACGAGCGCCGCGATCTCGGCCTTAGCGTCGCGCGCCGCTGCGCTTACGGCATCACCCGCTCCCAGTCGCGCGCGCTGCCCGCCAACGACAATACGGGTGCTGGCGGAGCGGACGTGACGAGGCCGCGAATATCCGATGATGGCAGGAAAGCGGACGCCAAATGAAGCTTTCATCTGACGCGGGCAAGATTCCTCGAAGAGGATTATTCTTCATCAGGCCTCGGGTCAGGAGGTGCGCCCTCTCCCACCCGGCTAACAACGACGGTGACCTCAACGTCATCGCCACCATGTCGGTTCAGTACCTCGATCGACTCACCCCCATCCATCTTGACGTCGAGCGAACCCGCTAGGCTCACTTCTGTGAGCGCCGAAGCGATAACGGCCGTCACGTCCTTGATGTCGGCCATGCCAAATTCCTCAATCTAGTGGAATCGCTTGTTCAGTAGTCGCTTAGTTGTAGCGCATGTGACACAATTTTGCTCCGGCGCAATCAACAGTTTCGATATAGGCGCTTAGGCGCAAATATTTTCGACAGAGCGATCCCAGCGACGATGTCGCTCCTTGTATTCCAGAGTGCTGTACCCACATAGCGGATACCATGCGCTCTATCCGAGCTTCGCACGGCTGAGAGACCCTGCGCTCCCGCTCTGGTGGGAGACGAACGTGGATCTCAATTACATCCTCGCCCGTGAGCAGGTGTCCCTTTACAACGCCAGTATCGCTTCCGGTGGTCCGGCACGTATTGCCCATGAAGGGCTAGCGGCGGCTTACGGTCGACTTCTTGCGGGCCAATCATTCCCGAACCGCAAGCTGATGATTGAACCCGACCGCCTGCCGATTGTCGTTACAATCCAGCCTACCTTGCGCATCGGCGGTGAAGTCAAGTGAGTCGCGCCGTCAACGTCAATCTGACGGAAGCCGCGGTGCAAAAGCTGGCAATCGGCCAGCAGGCACAAATAACCTCTATAGAGGCCCTGCCGGATGGCGGCACTCGGGTGGTATTCACTCGAGCGGGCGACGCCGATCATATGCGTGGCATCTTCTCAGGCCAACTTATACGAGGCGGTATCTCGCGAACGAAGTGGGCAAGTCATGGTCGGTGAAGCTGATGCAATTCTTCATCACCAGCGATGGACGCAGACAGACATAACTGCGCTGAGAGAGCTAGTGCGGCAAGGGGCCTCACTTCTTGACATCAGCGCTCGTCTAAATCGACAGTTGACGGATGTGGATCGCATGGCAGAACGCCTGCGGTTAGTTCGTGTCCATGCAGATCCATGATGTCGCGGGGCAGTCCGCGGATTGTCCATGAACAGCGCTACCGGCGACACCGTGACGTCACGCGGCGGCGGCGCCTGCTCGAGGTGCTTCCCGCGGGCTTCGGTGGATAGCCGGCCTCGCGCCTGTCCGGTGAGCTACGCGTGACGAACGTAACGGCGTTACGCCGTTACAGAAACGTCGACGGGCTACTTCGCGGCGGACTGAGCACTCCCGACGACGTCCGTTTATGGCAGGTGAGCCGACGTTGGCGCTACCGCGAGGAGGTGATTGTCACGTCCGTAAAAAGAAACTCTCCTGTTGAGCAAACAAGCCGCACGACTGGATCACTTGTTATAAGAGAGAAGTTTTTCGTCTCAGCTCCGAGTTCCACTACAACCTCTTTACCATCGTATGAAAGTGTGAAAGGTTGAACAGTGCCCGGCGGCGTCAGCAAAGAGCGCGGCAGAAGATCGTCTTCCTTACCGTTGACGCTGTAGCTAAGCATCTGAACTGCCGGTGATCCTGACAATGTCTTTTTGGCATCCGCCGGCAGCGTTGCGAGAGCGAAGCCGGCGTAAACATCCGGTGACTTCCCCGGCGTGGCCGAAGATGCAATTTGAACCCGAGCAAGGGGAGCATATTTCGCACTCGCGGCAAGCGCGTTCAATTGTACCTTTCCCGAGACGGTGAAATTAACCCCTCCAACGGGCAGGCTCAATTCGGAGAAATGATTAGCGGCTGTGTCACAATCGTATGTAATGCCTTTGGCCTCAATTATCGTAGGAGATGCGAATAGGGCTAGGGCTCCAACCCATCGGTAAAGAGCTGTGTTCAATTCCATTCCCCTTTTGCCCGCCAAATCCACGTCAATGCAGTCGACAACTGTTCTCCGGCCAGTGTGCACGTCCCGTCGGTGAGTGCAAGCGGGCCTTACGAGCCCACTCAATGTCTGCAATCGCGCGTTGACGGACGTCCTCGCGGGCTGGCGTCAACCGTACCCAATCTTGTTCAGCGACGGCCACCGTCCGGAGCGCCGGCCAGCGCCGCCCGCGCCGCGTCGGCGAGGAAGCGCGAGCGGTTGGTCGCGACACGGTCGATTCGCGCCAGCAGCCCTTCCTCGATCGACACCTGGACGCGCACCGCGCGCCCGGGCCGCTCGCCGCGCACCAGCAGCCGCGCGACCTCGTCCACCTCCGGGTCGCGCGCGATCTCGTCCAGCTCGGTCGGCTCGGGCAGCGCGTCGCCGTGCTGGAGCATCACCGCGAGGTGGCCGCTGAGCGCCTCCTCCGCGCCGAGCGCCGCCTCTTGCGCGGTCGCGCCGACCGAGACGCAGCCGGGTAAGTCGGGGAAGAAGGCGCCGTAGCCTTCCGCACCGCGCTCGAGGATCGCGGGATAATAGACCGTCGCCATCGCGCTCACTCCTCCGTTCCGCCGCGTCACGCGAGATCGACCCCGGTCTGCCGCGCAATGCTCTTGAGTGTGCCGATCGGCAACTCGCGCTTAGGGTGCGGCACGGTCGCGGTGCCGGGCTCGACCGGGTGGCGAACGTGGCGGTGGCTGCCGGTCTGGCGGACGACGTACCAGCCGTCCGCTTCGAACCGCCGGATCACCTCCGCGCGCCGCATCGCTCGCTCTCACCTTGTGTAGCTGCTACACAATTATAGCGCGCGCGACAATCGGGGTGTGCGATCGGGCGTTACTCCGTGGGCTGCGGCGCATCGAGGACGGAGCCCGCCGGCGTGAACTCCTCATACCAGGGCGCGTACGGCGTGTTCCGTGCCATGCGACGGTTGTAGTCGGGGGCGCCATCGTCCCACCACACCGGTCCGCGCTCGCCCAGCGCCAGTTTGGCGGCGTGAACGCCGGCGCGTGCCGCGCCGAGCTCGTCCGCGTCGCCCGACCGCAGCGCGGCGGCGACCGCGCGACGCGCCGTCATCAACTCGCCGACCAGCCGCTCGCGCTCCGGCTCAGCGAGGCGCGGGTCGGCGCGACGCCACAGCCGCCCCCGCACCACGAGATAACGTCCGTCCGGCGTCACCGGTGCCGGCTCATTCACCGGCGGACGCTCCGCCCGCGGCTCGACGTGGTGCCGGTCGCGCGCGCGGCCGACCGACGACCTCACCATCACCCCTCGCCGACCGTCAGCGACGCGCGCCCGTCATCGGCCTTGCCCGTCAGACCGGGCACCTCGTCGAGCTGTCGCAGGTCGGTGAACTGCCCGCGCTCCTCGCGGTAGCGGACGATTTCGAAGCCGTGACCGCGCAGGCCCGCCACCGCGTCCAGCTCCGCGGCGGTGGCGGTGTTCACGTTGATCGGCGTTCCGTCGGTCATCTCAAGCCTCCACGTCATTGATGCAGTTCAGTCGACCTGCGGGATCTGCGCGAGGAAGTCGATCGAGGTCCGCGCCAGTTCGCGAAAGCGGATGTGCCACAGCTCGCCGGCGTCCGCCCAGCGCCGCGCCCATTGCGTGTCGTCCTGGCGGCTCTCCCACAGCTCTTCGGCGAGCCGCTCGACCAGGCCCGCGTGACCGGTCGACGTGCACAGCGCGCAGCCGGCCGAATTGTGGCCGACGCCGGCGACGGGATGATCGTGCATCACGCCGACTCGCCCGGCGCCCAGGGATCGCGCGCGCCGAGCAGCCGCTCGTCGAGCTCGAGCGCGATCGCGAGGTGGCGGCGTTCGAGGTCGGGCAGCCGTCGCGGCGATCCGCGCGACACGAAGCGCGGCAGATAGCCTCGGCTGCGGCCGACCTTCACCGACAGTTGGGTGAGGCTCTCGCCGCGCTCGGCGGCGACTCGGATGAGGGTCTCGCGGACGCTCATCGCCTTCAGATGACGCAATCTTCCGAGTCGATCCAGCCTTTCTGTTCGTGCTATGTTCCGGCATGCTGGGTGGATGGTCGGCGCGCCCAAGACACTCCAGGATCTCCGCCGGGTTGAAGGGGCGGTGCGCGTGACCTACCGCGCGTCGAGGAGCGGGTGGGCAAGATCGAGCGGGATCTGGCTTCGGCCAAGTGGTGCGACTTCAGGCACTGCGATCGGGCTGACTGACGAGCCGCCGCGGATCACTCCTGCCGACCCCGCTAGAGCGGCAGCGACCTTTGCCTTGGTAGCTCACGTGAGGCAGCCTGTCGGTGATGTGCAACCGCTACCGCATGACCGAGGCGCAGTTCGCGCTGGCAACGCGCTACGGCGTCGCCGTGCCCTTCCCGCCCGACCTCGAAGTTCCGCCGCCCGAGCTCTTCCCTGATCGCCCCGCCTATGTCGTGCGCGAGACCAACGCCGGCCGCGCGCTCGACGCGATGGCCTGTGGCTTTCCGCACCAGGTGCCGGGCAAGCGCATCGACAAGGCGACCGGCAAGCCTGCGCTGCTCACCAAGAAGATCACCAACGTTCGCAACTACACCTCGCCCTTCTGGCGCTCGGCGCTGGCCAACCCGCGGCGGCGCTGCCTGGTGCCGTTCACCGCTTTCAGCGAGTACGGCCAGGACCGTGGTGCCGACGGCAAGCTCCCGCTCCACTGGTTCGACGTGCCGAGCCGCGCGATCGTCAGCTTCGCCGGTGTGTGGCGCCCGACCGAGCAGGGCGCACGCTGTGGCACTCGGGCAACGACGGCGCCGGCGCCGGCCTCGACGCCGACCTGCTCGACGGCGAGCACGCCAGCGACCTGCGCGACTTCGCCCGGCTGCTCAACCGGCCCGCGACCTACCCGCCCGCGCCGCACGCGCACGCCGCGGCCGATCTCGCCGGCGCCTTCCCGGCATCGCTGAGCGACAACTGCTACGTCATGCTGCCCAACGGGCTGATCCTGCAGTGGCTCGCCGGCGCGCAGCAGGCCGCCGGGACGAGCGGCGCGCAGGTGCTGACGCTGCCGATCGCCTTCCCCAACCGCTGCCTCCACGCCAGCGTCTCGACGAGGCTGGGCGATGGCGGAGCACCCTCCCGCTCGGCCTATTTCGTCACGAGCGTCTCGGCGACAGGGTGACGGTCGAGCGGCAAGTCTTCGATCGCTTCGACTCGCGCGCCACGCCCGCCGTGCTCGCGATCGGCTATTGAGGGATCCGCGCTGCCGCTCCACTACCGCGCCGCCGCCAACGCCTTCTTCGACGTGCGGCTGCACAACGCGCTGCCCGACGACGCGGTGCCGGTCACCGCGGCGGAGCACCAGGCGCTGCTCGCGGCGCAGTCCGCCGGCAAGGTAATCCGCCCCGGCGACGACGGCGCGCCGACCGCGCGCCGCCCGACTGAGCCGACCGAGGCGCTGCGCGCGCGGCTGCTCGCCGCGGTGAAGCAGGAGGCGGCACGACGGATCCTCGCGGTCGCGCCGCTGTGGCGCCAGCTCAACGACGTGCGCGACATCGCCGCGACGAGCGAGCGCCGCGCCGCGGTCGAGCGACGCTGCGCGACCGTGGACGAGCGGCGCCTCCGAGCGGCTCGAGGCGGCGCTGGCGACGATGACGCCGCGCCAGCTCGCGCGCTGCGACGTGGGCGACGATCGCCATTCGCAGGAGAGGTAACGTGAAAATCATTATCGGGACCGACGAACCGGCCACGCGCACCGTAGCCGTCGTGTTCGAGCAGGATGGGGTGCGTCATGAACGACCGGTCAATGCCTGCTTAGACGCGGGCGACGGCTACGACGCTGCCGTGACGGCGACGCGGGTCGACGAGGTGGCGCGCGGCGTCGCGCACAAGATCGCACTGGGGGTGATCGGCGCCACAAATGTCACAGACGACAAGAATTGACGAGATTGATAAGGCAGCCGCGCTCAAATCGTCCTTGCTCGGCTCATCCCGCATTCAAAACGGTGTGTCATCAACTTGACGATCACATCTGCCCGGCTATCGTCAGCGTGACTCGGGGGATTTGTGAATGCGTAAGGTTATCGTGCTGCCTGTGGCGGCCTGCGTGATGTTGTCTGCCTGCGGCGGTTCCGGTGGCGGGGTTGGGAGTGCCGGATCATCTCCGCCGACCGCCGGCGGTGGATCCAACACGCCCACGCCCACGCCTGCACCCACGCCCACACCTTCGCCTGCGCCGACACCAACGCCTGCACCGACACCGACACCGACGCCTGCACCGACACCGACGCCTGCACCGACGCCAACGCCGACGCCGACGCCGGAGCCGACACCCCCCGCAACGAACACGACGGTGACAGACCTCCAGGTCAGCCAGACCTTCGTGAGCGATGCGGCATCCGAGTCAGTCCTCATTGATCTGAAAACGTCGACGGCGATCAACGCCGGGCCGCAGGGGACGACCTTGACGGTCGCCTACGATGCGGCAACGCAGAGCTATTCTCTGTCCTCTCCCGACTTCACCCAAGCATTCGGTCCTGGCGACGTCCAGTCGAGCGACGACTTTGACACCGCTTATCTCAAGGTGGGCAGCACCCGTGACCGATTGACCCTGATCAAGTCGCCTTACTCGGGAGGCCCGCCTAGCAAATATGTCGGGGCGGGGTTCTGGCAGCGTAACAGCCTGTCGGACACGCAGCAGGACACGCTGTTCGGCACGTTCACTTACGGCCAGAACACGCCGGCAGGCGCCGTTCCCCGCACCGGCACGGCTGCCTTCGACATCGAGGTCTTCGGCTTGTCGACCTTCCCCGGGTATCAACCCCGGCAGTTCCAAGGTGCCGGCAAATTCAGCACCGACTTTGGCGCCGGGGTCTTTTCCGCTCAGGCCTATGTCACCGAGTATGAGGTGACCAGCGGCAACGGCACTGTCGGAGGTGGCATCGAGATGATCTCGGGCGGCCACCTGAACAGCAACGGGACCTTCACCGGCAACGTGCTGCTGGGAAGCTCCAACGGTTCGATCGGCGGGTCGCTCTCGGGCCGGTTCTACGGTCCAGCCGCGGAGGAAGTCGGCGCATCGTTTACCGGTGGCAAAGACGGCACGGCGGTCGCCGGCTCGTTCTGGGGGCCGCGCAGCGACGCCGAGGCCGACAATCTGACGCTGACCAACCTGACGCAGTCGCAGCTCTTCTATACCCAGTTCGGGTCCAACAGCGTCGGTCAGATGAACTGGCAGAACAGCGAGACCTTTACCTACTCACCGCCGACGTCCGCGTATAACGGCGGTCAGTTCACCATCAACGACAAGGTCGCCAGCACCGATCCGAATTTCACGACCTACCGCAAGTCCTTCGCGGGCTCGTTCGAGACGCAGGACGTCACGCTGGAGTTGTACAAGCCTGGTGCGGTCAACACCGAACTCGCCCTCACCTACGCCAGCTTCGGCCATTGGTCGACGCTGACGTCGCAGTACGGCGGCCCGACGCCGGTAAATCAATGGTTCGCTTATGGGCTGGAGACGCCTGCCCGGCTGTTGTCGGGCAAGACCGGCACCGGGCACTACGAGGGTGTCGTCTACGGCTCGGGCAATCAGAACAACGCCATTTTGGCGGTGAAGGGCACGTCGACGTTCGACGTCGACTTCTCCGCGCAGAGCCTGTCGGGTGCGCTCGCGATGACGGGCGCGCCGAGCAGCGGCGGCGCGACGGTCGACTTCGGCAGCTTCGACTTCACGGGCAAGCTCGCCGGCTACGCCGCCGGCTCCACCTTCACGCTGAACAAGGGTGGCCAGGCGGCGGGCCAGTTGGAGACGCGGTTTTTCGGCCCCGACGGCGACGAGATCGCCGGTCCCTTCTCGTTGAACGTCCCGCAGGGTACGCCGGGCGCGGGAACGTCGATCACGGGCGTAGCCGCAGCCAAGCGACAGTGATGTCGCCGCTGCTGGTGATCGCGGCGATCGCCGCGGCCACCCCGCTCGCGTTCTCCGCGGATGTGGCGCAGAGCCGCGTCGATAAGTTGTCGGCGGTCGACTTGTTCGCTCTGGCGGATCGCGCGCGTGCCGCGGGGCACGCCGATCAGGCGCTGGTGCTGTACGACGCGCTGGCGCGCGACGCCAACGCGGACGTCCGCGCCGAAGCGCGGTTCCGCAAAGGCCTGCTGCTCGCCGACGAGCGCCGTCTCGCCGAGGCCGCGGCGACGTTCCGTGCCTTGCTCGACGAGAAGCCGGGGGCAGCGCGCGTGCGCCTCGAGCTGGCAAGGGTGCTGGCGCAGCTCGGCGACGAGAGCGGTGCGCGACGCGCCGTCCGCCAGGCGCGGGCCGCGGGCCTGCCCGACGACGTGGCCGTGCTGGTCGACCAGTTCGCGCGCGCGCTGCGCTCCACGCAACCCTTCGGCGGGTCGATCCAGGTTGCGCTGGCGCCCGACACCAACGTCAATCGTGCGACCCAGGCGCGGACGCTCGACACGGTCATCGCCCCGCTGACCCTGTCGCGCGACGCGCGCGCCCGGTCGGGTCTGGGCGTCCGCCTCGCGGGTCAGGGCTTCGCGCGCGTGCCGCTCTCATCCAACCTGTCGCTCCTGCCGCGAGCCGCGATGCTGGGCAGCCTGTACCGCGACTCCCGCTTCAACGACGTCTCCGCCTCGGCCCTGCTCGGGCTGGAGTGGCGTCACGGCGGCGATCGCTGGAGCCCGTCCGGCGGCGTGACACAGCGCTGGTACCGCGGCGCGCCTTACGCGCGCACCATCAGCGGGGCGCTCGACTGGCTTCACCCGCTCGGCCGGCGGGCGCAGCTCTTCGTTCACGGCGGCGCGGCGGCGAGCGACTACCGCCTCAACGATCTCCAGGACGGCGGCCTGTTCGACGCCTCGCTCGGCTACGAGCAGGCGACAAGCCCGCGCGCGGGTTTCGGCGCCACGCTGTCCGGCTATCGCCAGACCGCGCGCGATCCTGGTTACGCCACCGTGTCGGGCGGCCTCAGCCTCTCCGCGTGGCAGGAGCTGGGCAAGACCACCGTTTTCGTGAACACCGGGCTGAGCCGCCTGGAGGGTGACGAGCGCCTCTTCCTGTTCCCGGACCGGCGCCGCGAGTGGCTGGTGACCAGCTCGGCCGGCGCGACCCTCCGCCAGCTCGCGGTGCACAACTTCGCCCCGCTGCTACGGCTGACCCTCGAGCGGAACAGCTCGAGCGTGGGCCTGTACAGCTATCGCCGCGTGGCGGGGGAGATCGGAGTGACGCGGGCTTTCTGACGTGGCGGGCCGTTGGCGCTGGGGCACACTCCTGTGGCATCCTTCTCCCACAGGCACGCCCCCGCGCACCGCGCCGCTGACGCTGGCACGATCCCGCACCGTGACCGCGCTCTCCGACCCGCGCCGCCTGTTCGGCAACCTGCTCCAGCTCGGCGCGGTCGAGCCGGTCGATCTCGCGCACGCCAGCTGTCGCGTGCGCGTCGGCGACCTCGTCACCGGCGACCTGCCCTGGCTCACGCCGCGCGCGGCCGCGACGCGCGTCTGGTCGCCCCCGCTCGCGGGCGAGCAGGTCCTGCTGCTCTGCCCTGAAGGCGACGTCGGGAGCGGGCTCGTCCTGCCCGACCTGTTCAGCGACGCACACTCCGCCCCCGCCAGCGACAGACGCGACCTGATCACCTGGTCCGACGGCGCCGAACTCGTCTACGACGCCGAGGGCGGCGGCCTCGTCCTCAAGCTCGAAGACACCGAGCGCGCGATCAACGCGATGGCGCGCGCGGGCAAGAACGGCGCCTTCGGCATCAAGGACCTGGCCCGCTATTTCCCACAGCTCTCGGCGGCCTACCTGGCGCTCGGGCAGAACGGCATCAAGGCCGTGGCCGATCTCTCCGCGGCGTTGCAGATCACTTACAAGGGCGCCGGGCAGGCCGAGCCCGCCGCGATCAACCTCGCCAAGATCCTCCAGAAGATCAACACGCCGCAGACGATCAAGAACTTTCAGGAGATGGGCGTCGACCTGCCCGCCGCGCTGAAGCAGGCGTACCGCGACGGCAATAGCCCGATCGTGGCGCTCGCCGAGCTGACCAACAATGCGGAATGGGCCGACGATCGGGCGCTGCCCGAGGCCGCGCGCATCGGCCGCGGCTGGCTGGTCAATCACTACGGTCGCCTGGTGAAGGACGTCGATCGCGCCTGGGCGACGATGCTGGCCGAGCTGGGCCTGCCGAGCGGCCGCGAGTGGCGCCCGTACCTGCTGCGGCACAGCCTGGCGACGCTGGCGCGCAACCGCGGCGCCGCGCGCTGGTACCTGGAAGGCTTCATCGGCCACCGCGCCTCGGGCCAGACCGAGACCTACGCGATCGGCGAGTTCCACGGTGGTGAGTGCCTTGACCAGCATCATCGCCGAGCTGGAGCACGTCGCGCCTGGAGCGCTGCACCGGAACTGCACCGGAGCAATCGCTGCCGCGACCGACGACGAGGAGGCCTAAATGTCTCAATGAGAACGAGAAAAGCTGGTGCCGCTTACAGGACTCGAACCTGTGACCCCATCATTACGAATGATGTGCTCTACCAACTGAGCTAAAGCGGCCCGATCGCGCCCGAGAGCGCCGCATCGTGGAGCGCGCGCTTAGCAGCGGGTCCCGGACGTGGCAAGCGCTTCCGGACTTTACGCGGAGTTTACCATCCGTGGTGCAGATCGGGCGTGACAGGCCGACTCTGCAGGCCTCACTGGGACGATGAGCATGGACACGCCGCGCGGTTACGACGACCTCCGCCATGACCTCGACCCGACCGAGGGCGGCGTCGGCGAGGCGGTGCTCGCGATCGGCGGCGACGAGCGGCGCATGCACGTGCGCGCCTATAATCATTGGGTCTCGCTGCTCGGCGAACGGCCCTATCCCGCCATTGCCGACCTCGAGCCTGCCAGCATCGCCGACTTCGGCGCCAACAGCGTGCTGCTCGACTTCTCTGCGGGCGTGGACGACCCGTCTGTCCAGTTCATCGGCCGCGCGCTGCGTGACGAGTGCGGCGCGGACCAGACGATCGCGCGGATCAGCGACGTCCCCGCGCGCTCGCTGCTGTCGCGGCTGACCGACCATT
The DNA here is from genome assembly GCF_029623345.1 of Sphingomonas phyllosphaerae. GTDB lineage: Bacteria > Pseudomonadota > Alphaproteobacteria > Sphingomonadales > Sphingomonadaceae > Sphingomonas > Sphingomonas phyllosphaerae_C. The sequence goes on along the minus strand of NZ_JAPYKH010000001.1, from coordinate 182,791 downwards.
ACCTCCAGATCATCGCCAACCAGGCGCCGATCGGCTTCGAGGCTGAGTTCGTCGGCACGCGCGGCCACGCCACATTGTACCGCGGCATCCTGATGCCCTTCTCCTCGGACGGCGCGTCGATCGACTTCATCTACGGCGTGATCAACTGGAAGGAGCTGGTCACTGCCGATCACCAGGCCGCGCTCGACCGCGAGCTATCGGTGGCGCGGGCGCCGCGCCATGACCCGGTCCCCGCCGCCGCCTGGGCCGACGGGCCACACGCCGACGCCGAGTTCGACGCACTGCCCTGGCCCGAGGCCGCCCCCGCCGCCTCGCTCGACGACCGGCTCGCCGCCGCGCGGGAGAGCGCGGCGTCGGCGCGCGCCGCCGCGACGCGCAGCCACGCCGCGCTGTACCGCGCGCTCGGCCGCGCGCACGACTTCGCGCTGGCTGCCGCTGATGCTCCCGAGCGACTCGCCGCGATTCTCGACGAGGCAGCGATCAAGGTGCAGGCGCGCGCGCCGATGACCGCGATCGCCAAGCTGATCTTCGGCACCGATTACGACAAGACGCGGCTGACCGAGCTGGCGACGGTCCTCGCCTGGGCCGCGCGCAGCGGCGTCGCCGAGGGTGAGCTGGCCGGCTTGCTCGAATCAACCGAGGGCGGGATCAAGCGGGTGGTCGCCGACGAGCGCGCCGCGCGCCGGCCGGTCGCGCGTGCTACGCCGCGGCTGGTGCCGGCAATCGCAGCGCGCGCGCCGCTGGCCGAGCTCGCGCTCGACAGCGGCCTCGCCGAGGGCGAACCCGTGGTGCTGCTCGGCCGTGCCGTCGCGGGCGGGATCGTGGTGATCGGGACCGTCAGTGACGATGCCCGGCTGGCGGAGCAGGTGCTGCGGCGGCTCGGCTGAGGGCGGCGCTTTCTCGACCACGACATCGCTACTCAGGCTCGGGCAAAGCCGCTTCAGACGTCGCCTGACTATCTGCCGTCATCCCGAACTCGATTGGGGATTTAAGGTGCGGCACACTTGCCGGCAGCCGCGCTGGCGGGTCGGTGGATCCTGAGACAAGCTCAGGATGACGCCGGAAATTTGCGACGGACTGCTCGCTCCGCATCAGCTGTTCCTTCCCCCGGCGGGGTTGAGCCGCGTCGCCGCCCGGCGCATAGCGCGGGTCATGGTCGAGAAGTCTCTGCAGAAACTGTCTGCCGCGCTCGCGGCGCGGCTCACCCATCGCGCGCTTCCCGGCGAGATCGCCGGCTTCGGCGAGGACAAGCAGGCCGAAGCCGCCGCCTTCCTGGCCGAGACCGCGGCGCAGCGCGCGCCCGGCACCGCCGCGCTCGCGCTGGAGCAGTTGCCCGGCGACGGCGCGCGGCGCCGCATGCGGCTTGCCATCGTCAACGACGACATGCCCTTCCTGGTCGACTCGGTCGCCGCCGCGATCGGCGACCGCGACATCGCGGTCGATCGCGTGATCCACCCGGTGATCCGCGTCTCGCGCGACGCCAATGGCACGCTCACCGCGATCGAGGAGGCCGGCGGCCAGGCCGAGTCGATGATCTACGTCGAGCTCGAGCGCGTCGACGCCAAGGATCGTCGCGCGCTGACCGACGAGATCGAGCGGCTGCTGCGCGACGTGCGCGTGGCGGTCGGCGACTGGCGCCAGATGCAGGCCGCGCTCGCCGCCGACGCGGGCATGCTCGACGACACCGGGCACGATCCCGAGGGCGCCAACCTGCTGCGCTGGTTCCTCGACCGTCACTTCACGCTGCTCGGTCACGAGCGCTGGCACGTCGATGGCCACGCCGATCCGGCCGCGCCGCTCGGCATCGCGCGCAACGAGCATGAGGTGCCGCTGCTCGCGGAGCGCTCGCGTCGGCTCGCGGTAGAGTATTTCACTGCCGGCAACGCCGCGCCGTTGTTGCTCAAATCGAGCCTGATCTCGCCGGTGCACCGCCGCGTCCCGCTCGACCTGCTGGTGGTGCCGCTTGCCACCGCGGGCCACGTGACGGGCCTGTCGATCCACGCCGGGCTGTGGACCTCGGCCGCGCTCAACGCGCCGCCGCGCAGCGTGCCCGTGCTGCGTCAGCGGCTGGCGGCGAGCGAGGCCAAGTTCGGCTTCGATCCCGCCGGCCATACCGGCAAGGCGCTGACCCACGCGATCGCGACGCTGCCGCACGACCTGATGATCGCCGTCGACGCCGCGGGGATGGAGGAGCTGGCGCTCACCGCGATGAGCCTCGCCGACCGGCCGCGCCCCAAGCTGGTGCTGGCGCGCTCCCCGCTCGGGCGCCACCTCTACGCCTTCGTCTGGCTGCCGCGAGACGAGATGACCACCGCGCGCCGCGTCGCGATCGGCGCGATGCTGGCAGAGGAGGCCAATGGCCAGATCCTCAACTGGAATACCAGCGTCGAGGACAGCCGCACCGCGCTGCTGCGCTACACCATCGATTTGCGCGGTGCCGGCCGCCTGCCCGACGCCGCGCTGCTCGACGCGCGGCTGGAGAAGATGGTGCGTGGCTGGGCCCCCTCGATCGAAGCGGCGCTTGCCGACGAGGTGGGGCCGGCGCGCGCGGCCCGGCTGGCGCTGCGCCACGCCGCCGCCTTCCCCCCGCGCTATCGCACCGGCGCCACGCCCGATGAGGCGGCGCGCGACATCGTCGCGATCGCCAATCTGGTCGACGACGCCGACCGTGAGGTGCGCTTCACCGCTGGTGGTGACGGCATGCTCCACCTCAAGGTCTATCGTCAGGGCGGGCCGCTGGCGCTGTCCGACGCGGTGCCCGCGCTCGAACATTTCGGCTTCCGCGTGATCGAGGAGATGCCGACCGGGCTGACCGACGAGGAGCGCTCCTCGATCCACGACTTCACGCTGGAGACCGCCGCCGACGTGCCCGCGGTGCTCGCCGCGGCGGACACGCTGCAAGAGGCGCTCGCGCAGGTGCTCGAGGGCCGCGCCGAGGACGACGGCTTCAACCGGCTGATGCTCGAGGCCGGCCTGTCGCCGTCGGCGGTGGTGCTGTTCCGCGCCTGGTTCCGCTACCTGCGCCAGGCCGGGATGAGCTACGGCATGGCCACGGTGGTGGAGACGCTGACGCGCGCGCGCAGCGTGACCAAGGCGCTGGTCGACCTGTTCGCCGCGCGCCACGATCCCGCGCGCATCGGCGACGCCGAGGCCGCTGCCGCCGCGATCGACGCCGGGCTCGACGCGGTCACGGGGATCGACGACGACCGCATCCTGCGCGCCTTCCGCGCGGTGATCGACGCGACGCTGCGCACCAACGCTTATACCGAGGCGGCGAACGAGGCGCTGGCGTTCAAGCTCGACAGCGCCAAGATCCCCGGCCTGCCCGCGCCGCTGCCGTGGCGCGAGGTGTGGGTCTATTCGCCGCGGGTCGAGGGCATCCACCTGCGCGCCGGCCCGGTCGCGCGAGGCGGGCTGCGCTGGTCCGACCGGCGCGATGATTTCCGCACCGAAATCCTCGGCCTGATGAAGGCGCAACGCGTCAAGAACGCAGTGATCGTGCCGACCGGCGCCAAGGGCGGCTTCTACGCCAAGCAATTGCCCGCCCCGGGCAACCGCGACGCGTGGCTGGCGGAGGGCACCGAGGCGTATCGCATCTTCATCCGCACCCTGCTGTCGATCACCGACAACATCGTCGGCGGCGAGGTAGTGCATCCCGACGGCGTAATCGTGCACGACGGCGAGGACCCCTATTTCGTCGTCGCCGCCGACAAGGGCACCGCGACCTTCAGCGACGTCGCCAACGCGATCGCGCTGGAGCGCGGCTTCTGGCTCGGCGACGCCTTCGCCAGCGGCGGCAGCCAGGGCTATGACCACAAGGCGATGGGGATCACCGCCAAGGGCGCCTGGGTCTCGGTGCAGCGCCACTTCGCCGAGCGTGGGCTCGACGTGCAGACGCAGCCGATCCGCGTCGTCGGCTGCGGCGACATGTCGGGCGACGTGTTCGGCAACGGCATGCTGCTGTCCGAGGCGATCCGGCTGGTCGCCGCCTTCGACCACCGCCATATCTTCCTCGACCCCGATCCGGACGCGGCGGCGAGCTGGGCCGAGCGCGATCGCCTGTTCGCGCTACCGCGGTCGAGCTGGGCCGATTACGACACCGCGCTGATCTCGCCGGGCGGCGGCGTGTTCGCGCGCGACATGAAGTCGATTCCGCTCTCGCCCGAGGTGCGCGCCGCGCTCGGCATCACCGCGGAGCGGCTCGAGCCGACCGCGCTGATCTCGGCGATCCTCAAGAGCCCGGTCGACCTGATCTGGTTCGGCGGCATCGGCACCTACGTGAAGGCCGCGGCCGAGAACAACGCCACCGTCGGTGATCCCGCCAACGACCGCCTCCGCGTCGACGCCGAGGAGCTGCGCGCCACCGCGATCGGCGAGGGTGCCAACCTTGGCGTCACACAGGCGGCGCGCATCGCCTTCGCCGCGCGGGGGGGCCGGATCAACACCGACTTCATCGACAATTCGGCGGGCGTCGACTGTTCGGACAATGAGGTCAACATCAAGATCGCGCTCAACCGCGAGATGATCGAGGGCCGACTGGCGTTCGACGACCGCAACGCGTTGCTCGGCGCAATGACCGACGATGTCGCGCGGCTGGTGCTGGAGGACAACCGGCTCCAGACGCTAGCGCTGTCGATCGCGGAGGGCGGCGGGGTACAGGCGCTGCCGAGCTACGTCCGCCTGATCGAGGTGTTCGAGGAGAGTGGCCGGCTCGACCGCCGCGTCGAGGGGCTCGGCAGCAACATCGACCTGCTCCGCCGCGGCAGCGACTCGCGCGGGCTCACCCGCCCCGAGCTGGCGGTGCTGCTCGCCACCGCCAAGCTCGCGCTGCAGGACGCGATCGAGCATTCGGCGCTGGGAGATGACCCGGCGCTGGCGGAAGACCTTCACGCCGCCTTCCCACCGGCAATGCGCGGGCGCTTCGCCGCGGCGATCGACGCGCATCGCCTGCGCCCGCAGATCGTCGCCACCAAGCTGGCCAACCGCATCATCAATCGGATCGGCATCCTGCATCCCTTCGAGCTGGCCGAGGAGGAAGGCGCGACGCTCGCCGACATCGCGGCAATGTTCGTCGTGGTGGAGCGCCAGTTCGGCCTCGCGGCGCTGTGGCAGGCGATCGAGACGACCGCGATGCCGGAGAGCGGGCGCATCGCGCTGTTCGACGAAGTGGCGGTGGCCGTGCGCTCGCAGGTCGCCGACCTGCTGCGGATCACCGGCCCGGCGACGCCGCCTTCAGCGGTGCTGGCGCGACTGTCGGGCGGGATCGAGCGGCTCGACGCAGCCGCGGGCGAGCTGCTGCTCGACGAGGCACGCGCGCACTCGCGCCGCATCGCCGACACGCTCGAGCAGGCCGGCGCGCCGCACGAATTGGCCGCGCGCGTAGTGCGGCTGTTCGAACTGGACGGCGCGATCGGCCTCGCCGACCTGGGCGAGCGCGCAGGTATCGCGGAGACCCGGCTGGCGCGCGCCTTCACCCGGCTTGGCCAGGCGCTGGGGTTGGATTGGGCGCAGTCAACCGCGACGCGCATTTCGCCGAGCGATCCATGGGAGCGGCTGCTGATCGCCGGGCTGGCGCGCGACTTTCAGCAGCTGCGCCTCGACTTCCTCGGCCGCGGCGGCGCGGGCGATCCGGAGGCGCTGGTGGCCGACTGGCTCGCGCGCAACGGCACGCGAGTCGCGCAGTTCCGCGCGGTGATCGACCGCGCGCGCAACGCACAGGCGCCGAACGCGGCGATGCTGGCGCAAATTGCGAGCCAGGCACGCGTGCTGCTGGGTCGGTAGGGGCCGCGGACGCCTGAGGTCCCTCTTCTGCACCGGAAGGTGGCGCGCGAAACGCGACGGAGGGGTGTCGGCGCTGGTGAGTCCACCGACCCTCGCCGGCCGCGTCACCCCTCTGTCGGGCCTGCGCCTGCCACTTCCCCTTACAAGGAGGGATTTCCGGCTCCGCAGTGCGGCACGACGCCCAGCTCTACCCCGGTCTTGTCGTGTAGCGCGAAGCGGTCGACGAGGTCGGCGCTGGCGCGGTTGTAGCCGGTCACCTCGACGACGCGGCCGTCACGCCGCAGCCGCGCAACGACCTTGTCGAGCGCTGCTATCCCCGAGATGTCCCAGAAATGCGCACCCCCCACGTCGATCGTGACGTGGCGCGCGCTGTCCTCCGCCTGGAAGGCGCGGGTGAAGCGCTCGACCGAGGCGAAGAAGATCTCACCCGTCACGCGATAGGTCGCCTGCTCACCCGTCCCGAGGCGCTCCACCGCGAACAGCCGCTGCACCTTGCCCGCGAAGAAGATGCCCGACAGCAGCACGCCGGCCAGCACGCCGAGCGAGAGGTCGCGCGTTGCCACCACTACGACGACCGTCACCATCATCACCACCGACGAGGTCGGCGGGTGCCGGCGCAAGTTGGGGATCGAGTTCCAGCTGAACGTGCCAATCGACACCATGATCATCACCGCCACCAGCGCCGGCATCGGCACGCGCCCGACCCAGGGCCCGAGCACCGCGAGCAGGAACAACAGGAAGGCGCCCGCGACGAAGGTCGACAATCGCCCGCGCCCACCCGAGGTGACGTTGATCACCGACTGACCGATCATCGCGCAGCCGCCCATGCCGCCGAACAACGCCGCGACGATATTGGCGCCGCCCTGCCCCGCGCACTCGCGGCGCTTGTCGCTCTCGGTGTCGGTCATGTCGTCGACGATCTGCGCGGTCAGCAGCGACTCGAGCAGCCCGACCGCCGCCATCGTCAGCGCATACGGCAGGATGATCCGCAGCGTGTCGGGCGTGAGCGGCACCTGCGGCAGCGCCAAGCTGGGCAGCCCCTCGGGCAGCCGGCCCATGTCCCCCACCGTGGCGACCGGGAGAGCGAGCGCCACGTTGAGCCCGCTGAGGACCAAGATCGCGACCAATGGTGACGGCACCGCGCGGGTCAACCGCGGCAGCCCGTAGATGATCGCGAGCCCACCCGCGACCAGCGCGTAACTCGCCCAGCTCACGCCGGTGAGCTGCGGCAGCTGCGCGAGGAAGATCAGGATCGCGAGCGCGTTGACGAAGCCGGTGATGACCGAGCGCGAGACGAACTGCATGACCAGTTCCAGCCGCAATAGCCCAGCGGCGATTTGGATCAGCCCCATCAGGATCGTCGCCGCGAACAGATAATCGACACCGTGCGCGCGCACGAGCGGCCCGACCACGACCGCGACCGCGGCGGTGGCGGCGGAGACCATGCCGGGCCGGCCGCCGATCAGCGCGATCGTCATCGCGATCGCGACCGAGGCATAGAGCCCGACGCGCGGGTCGACCCCCGCGATGATCGAGAAGCCGATCGCCTCGGGGATGAGCGCGAGCGCGACGACGATGCCCGCGAGCACGTCACGGCGGGCGGCGACGCCGTCAGTGAACCACTGGCGGCGGTAGGTTGAGAAGGCAGGAGTCATCGAAAATTCCACAACAGGGCACGCGGCGCCAGCGCGGGCGCGAGAAGTTCGGTGCGTTGTGTTGTCCGGCGGATCGGCGGCCGGAAGAGCCACCCGGGTTCTCACCGGGTCCTTGCGATTGCGCCCGCCCTAGGCGGAGACGGTCGCGCTGGCAAGCCGGGGTGATCGTGGACCGCCGTCGCTTGGGGGAGCGGCGCGTCTCGGCTACACGGTGGCGATGCCCATCGACATCCGCGACGCCACGGCAGAGGACGAACACCAGGTCCTCGCGCTCTGGCGCGCCTGCGGCCTAGTCGCGCCTCACAACGATCCCGTCAGCGACTTCCGCTTCGCGATTGGCGGGCCTGCCTCCACGGTGCTGGTCGCGCACGCGGACGACCTGATCGTCGCCAGCGCGATGGTCGGCCATGACGGTCATCGCGGATGGCTCTATTACGTCGCGTGCGCGCCCGAGCGCCGCGGCGAGGGTCTAGGCAGCAGCATCGTCGTGGCCGGCGAAGCGTGGCTTCGCGTTCAAGGCGTCGTCAAGGTGCAGCTCATGGTGCGCGAGGCCAACGCCACGGTCGTGCCCTTCTACGAGCAGCTCGGCTACGAGGACATGCCACGCGTGCTGATGAGCAAGTGGCTGAGCACCTGAGACATCGCGCGCGCCTCGCGCTCACTCGTCTCGCTCGACGCCTCCCGCCTCGACCATCAACCACGTCCGCAGCGCGCTGGCGAGGTTTGCCGGCTCAGGCTCGCTCACGCGGAGCGCGTCCACCTGCGCCACCAGCGCGGAGAGCGGCAGCCGACGCGCCGTCGCGGCGCGCTCGAGTGCCGACCAGAACACCGGCTCGAGGCTGATCGAGGTCTGGTGCCCCGCGATCGTGATCGACCGCTTGACCGGGCCGATGAAGCCCCCCGGCGCGCGCGCGATCACTCGGCGTCGAACAGCGCGGCGAGCTGCTCGATGATCGTGCCGCCGAGCTGCTCCGCGTCCATGATCGTCACGGCGCGGCTGTAATAGCGCGTGACGTCGTGGCCGATGCCGATCGCGACCAGCTCGACCGAGGACTTCTTCTCGATCCAGCCGATCACCTGACGCAGGTGGCGCTCCAGGTAGGAGCCGGTGTTGACGCTCAGCGTCGAATCGTCGACCGGCGCGCCGTCCGAGATCACCATCAGGATGCGCCGCTCCTCGGGCCGCGCGACGATCCGCGCATGCGCCCACAGCAGCGCCTCGCCGTCGATATTCTCCTTGAGCAGTCCCTCGCGCATCATCAGCCCGAGCGCGTTGCGGGCGCGCCGCCACGGCTCGTCCGCCTTCTTGTAGACGATGTGGCGCACGTCGTTGAGACGGCCGGGCTGTGGCGGACGGCCAGCGGCGAGCCAGGTCTCGCGACTTTGTCCGCCCTTCCAGGCGCGCGTGGTGAAACCAAGAATCTCGGTCTTGACGCCGCAGCGCTCGAGCGTGCGCGCCAGGATGTCGGCGCTGATCGCCGCGATCGAGATCGGGCGGCCGCGCATCGAGCCCGAATTGTCGATCAGCAGCGTCACCACCGTGTCGCGGAACTCGGTGTCGCGCTCCACCTTGTAGCTCAGCGACTGAGTCGGATTGACCACCACGCGCGCCAGCCGCGCAGCGTCGAGCAGGCCCTCGTCCTGGTCGAAGTCCCACGAGCGCGACTGCTGCGCCATCAGCCGCCGCTGCAAGCGGTTGGCCAGTCGCGACACCGCCGATTGCAGGTGCACCAGCTGCTGGTCGAGGTAGCCGCGCAGCCGCGCCAGCTCGTCGCTGTCGCACAGGTCGGTCGCCGCGATAACCTCGTCGAACTGGGTGGTCCACACCCGATAGTCGAAGTCGGGGCCGAGATCGCCGGTGGGGCGGTTGGGGCGGACCGGCTGCATCCCCTCCTCGCCGTCGTCGCCGGGCTCGCCCTCGGCATCGTCGTCGAGGTCATCGCCCTCGAGCTGCTCACTTTCGCCTTCGTTCGACTCGTCGTCGCGCTGCTGGCCGCGCGCCTCCACTTCGGACTCGCCCTCGCTGCCCTCGGCGTCGCCCTCGTCGGGCTGATCGGTGTCCTGCCCCTCCTCGCCCTCTTCCTCGTCGCCGCCCTCGTCGCTCTCCTCGGGCGTGCGATCGCCTTCGACCAGCTCGAGATCCTCAAGCAGCTTGCGCGCGAGCCCCTGAAAGGCACGTTGATCGTCGAGCGCCAGCGCCAGCGCGGCGAGATCGGCGCGCTGCTCGACCCAGTCGCGGACCAGCGCCAAGCCGGGCTCAGTCACCGCTGGCGGGCGCTCGCCGGTGAGCGCCTCGCGCACCATCAGGCCGAGCGCGGTGGCGAGCGGCACCTCGCTGCGGTTGCGCGCGCGCAGGATCGGATCGGCGCGCAGCCGCACGTCGAGCGCGGTGGCGAGATTGGCGGTGATCCCCTGATAGCCGCGGCTGCCGAGCGCCTCGACGCGCGCGTCCTCGATCGCGTCGTAGACGCCGCGGGCGGTGGCGTCGTCGGGCGCGCCGCGCGCGTGCAGCGCGGTGTCGTGGTGGCGCAACCGCAGCGCGAACGAGTCGGCAAAGCCGCGCGCCTCGGCGACCTGGTCGGCGGGCAAGGTCCGCGCCGGCATCGGCACGCGCAGGTGCTTGCCCGACTGCGCCGGCGCGTCGGCGGTGAAGGCGAGCTCCACCTCGGCCTCGTCGGAGAGCGCGCGCGCGGCGCCGCCGAGCACGGACTTGAAGCGGTCGAGCGGTGTATCGGTGGCCATCAGCCCTCCAACGCGCGGAGCGCCGCGTGGCGCAATGCGGGCACTTCATTGCGGACCAGCCCGAACCGGATGGTCAGGTCGATGTCATCATAGGCGTGGCGCAGCACGTTGCCGAGCCCGCGCACACGCTGAAACGGCACGTCAGGGGCGATGACCGCGAACTGCTCGGGACCGAGCTTCACCACCGCTTCGACGATGCGCTCTAGGCAACGCTCGCATGCGTCGATCGTGCGGCTGTCCGCAGCGAAGCCCGTTAGGTCGAGACCGGTCGCATAAGCAGTTATGCGATCCGCATTGTCGACGATGTCGCGCAATCGCCGGGCCGGATCCTTAGTAGACACGGACGCGATCCCGATCGATCTCCGCCTGAAGCGCCGGCTTTCGCGTCGGCTCGGAAACGAGGTCCACGCGCTGACCGATCATCGCGGCGATCGTGTCGCGAAGTCCGAAGAAGGCGAAAGGACCACCCGCGCACACGGTATCGTAGTCGAGTGCGGCGGCGAGATCGAGGTCCGATCCCTCGCGGGCCTCATCGCGCGCCGTCGAGCCAAACAGCGACAGCTCGCGGATGCTCATTGCGCGAAGCTCCTGCTCCCGCGCGAGCAGCAGATCGATCGCTTGGCCCCGCCTCACCTCACGCCTTCGCCGCAACGCTCTCCGGCAGGTCCTTGCCGAACACGCGCTGGTAATATTCGGCGACCAGGGCTCGCTCGGCCTCGTCGCACTTGTTGAGGAACGAGAGCCGGAAGGCGAATCCGACGTCGCCGAAGATCAGCGCGTTCTGTGCCCAGCTGATCACCGTGCGCGGGCTCATCACGGTCGAGATGTCGCCGTTGACGAAGCCGCGTCGCGTCAGGTCGGCGACGCGCACCATGTTCTCGACCAGCTTCTTGCCCTCGGGCTTGTCATATTCACCCGACTTGGCGAGCACGATATTGGCCTCGGTCGCCGCCGGCAGATAATTGAGCGTGATCACCACGTTCCAGCGGTCCATCTGGCCCTGGTTGATCTGCTGCGTACCGTGGTACAGCCCGCTGGTGTCGCCCAGACCGACCGTATTGGCGGTGGCGAACAGACGGAACCACGGGTTCGGCCGGATCACGCGATTCTGGTCGAGCAGCGTCAGCTTGCCCTCGGTCTCGAGCACGCGCTGGATCACGAACATCACGTCCGGGCGGCCCGCGTCATATTCGTCGAACACCAAAGCAGTCGGCGTCTGCAGCGCCCAAGGCAGCAGGCCCTCGCGAAATTCGGTGATCTGCTGGCCGTCGCGCAGCACGATCGCGTCGCGCCCGACCAGGTCGATGCGGCTGATGTGCGCGTCGAGGTTGATGCGGATGCACGGCCATTTCAGCCGCGCGGCCACCTGTTCGATATGGCTCGACTTGCCGGTGCCGTGATAGCCCTGCACCATCACGCGGCGGTTGTGCGCGAATCCCGCGGCGATCGCGAGCGTGGTGTCGGGGTCGAACACATAGGCAGGGTCGAGATCGGGAACGCGCTCGTCCGCCTCGCTGAACGCGGGCACCTGCATATCGCTGTCGATGCCGAACAGGTCACGCACGCTGACCATCTTGTCGGGCGCGTCGAGGATCGTCGTGTCGCGGCTGTCGGGCTGGGTGTTGGGCAGATCGGTCATTCGCGGGCAGGCCGTTCGCTGGAGGATGCCGTTCCAGTGGGAAGGGAACGCGCCTGGGTCAACCCGCCGCGGGCGCCGCGGTTGCCTTGGCCGGCAGGTGGAACAGGTCGATGAACGCCTCCGCCACAGCGCGATCGCCGCCGAACCGCAGGCTGCCCGCCGCCTCGGCCGCGGCGATCGGCAGCTTGCCGTAGACGATCGCGGCCATGGTCTGCGGATCGGCGTCGAACACCGCATCGCCGAAAGCGGGCGCGCGCTCGATCGGCAGCGCGCCGCCGGCGAGCCGCGCCACGAACGAGTCGCGTCCGAACAGGAAGCCGATCGTCATCGGCCCCGGCGCGCGCGCGACATCGACCATCGTGCGCAGCGACATCATCATCGAGGCGGCCGACAGCGGCAGCGTCGGATCATGGTCGGGCGAGCGTGCCGCCCAGCGTCCCAGCGTCATGATCGCGGGCTCGGCCTCGTAGCCCCATTCGGTCAGCGCATAACCGGTGGCGCGGCCGGGCAGCTCGACCTTCTCGACGATCGCGGTCGCCGCGAGCCGCTCGAGCCGCTGCGTCAACACGTTGGCGCTGATCCCCGGCAGGCCGGCGCGCAGTTCGGTGAAGCGGCGCGGCCCGAACAACAGCTCGCGCACGATCAGCAGTGCCCAGCGCTCGCCGAGCAGTTCCATTGCCAGCGCGGTGCCGCAAGCGTCGTCGTACCAGCGCTCTCGGCTAGCCGAGCCTTTTGTTACATTTTCTAACTTCATGGTTGCTTTAAATAACCACGCGAAGCAGGATCGCACAAGAGACGAGCGCGGGAGATCGCACCATGGAGAGAACAATTTTCGTCAACCTGCCGGTGGCCGACGTGGCCGCTTCCACCCGCTTCTACGAAGCGCTGGGCTTCGTGCGAAACCCCGACTTCTCGAACGATCAGGCGTCGGGGATGGTCTGGTCTGACTCGATCTGGGTGATGCTGCTCGGGCACGATTTCTATCGCACCTTCACGCCTAAGACGATCGCCGACACGCGCACCACCAGCGCGGCGCTGCTCTGCCTGTCCTGCGCCTCGCGCGACGAGGTCGACCGGCTCGGCGCGGCGGCGCTGGCGGCGGGCGGGCGCGAGCTGCACGGCGCTGACGACAGAGGTTTCATGTACGGCCGCGCCTTCGACGATCTCGACGGCCACGGCTGGGAAGTGATGCACATGGACGCGGACGCCAAGCCGGCCGAGCAGCATGACGCCGCGGTGCCGGCCTAAGCCGGGCACCGCGCGGCGCGCGCTCGACCGCCCGCTGCCGCTCGGGCTGGCCGCCTTCACGCTGACCGCCGCGCTGCTGTGGCAGACGGCGCCGCCCCTGTAGTCCCCGTAGCGACCGACGATGCGCCTGGTGGGTCCCCGCGCAGGCGGGAACCCAGGGCCATGCAGAGCAACGACGCGCATTTCACCGGACCACTGGACTCCCGCGTGCGCGAAAGAACAACCTGATATCGCGACCGGCTCGCGAGAGAAAAGCAGGAGAGGCTCCTATGCAACCCGTGATCACCGCGTTTGACTGGGTCCCCGATTTCGCGCGCGGGCAGGTGCGCGACCTGCGCGTGCGCTGGGCATTGGAGGAAGTCGGCCAGCCCTATCGCGTGCGCTATCTCGCGCAGGGCGAGCAGAAGGCTTCGCCGCACCGCGCGCGCCAGCCGTTCGGCCAATTGCCGACCTATGAGGAGGGCGAGCTCGTGCTTTACGAGTCAGGCGCGATCGTGCTGCATCTTGCCGACAGCCGCGACGGCCTGCTGCCCGACGATCGCCTCGGCCGCGCGCGTGCCACGGAATGGGCCTTCGCCGCGCTCAACACAGTCGAGCCACCGATCATGGACCATGCCACCGCCACCCTGTTCGAGGCGGACCAGCCCTGGTCGAAGCCGCGCCTGCCCGCGGTGGAGGCGCGCATCGCCGAGCGGCTCGGCGAGGTGGCGGCGCGGCTGGATGCGCGCGAATGGTATGACGGCGCCTTCTCCGTGGGCGACCTGCTGATGGTGGCGGTGTTGCGTATCCTGCGCGACCACCCGCTGCTCGCCGCGCAGCCGACGCTCGCCGCTTATGTCGCGCGCGGCGAGGCGCGACCCGCCTTCCGCCGTGCGCTCGCCGACCAGCTCGCTGGCTTCACGGGCAGCCCGCCGCCAGGCTTCGCCGAGTGGATCGCCCAGCGGGCGGCGGGCGCGGAGCAGCTCGCATGAGCTATATCGACGGCTTCATCACCCCGGTCGCCATGGCGGCGCGGGCGCGCTTCGCCGAGCACGCGCGCGCCGCCGCGTCGATCGTGCGCGAGCATGGCGCGAGCCGCGTGGTCGACACCTGGGGTGAGGACGTGCCTGTCGGCAAGCGTAACGACATCGCGGGTGCGGTCCGGCTGAAACCGCACGAGAGCCCGAGTTTCGGCTGGATCGAATTCGCCGACCGCCCCACGCGGGACGCCTTTGGAGCGGGGATCGTCGCGGACGAACGACTCGCCGCGCTCGGGCTGCCACCATTCGACTTCTCGCGCATGATCCTCGGCGGCTTCGAGGTGATCGTCGACACCGGCCGTGGCGCCGCGCCGGGCTTCATTGACGGCTATGTACTGCCGGTCGCCTTGGTCGACCGTGAGGCCTATCGCGCCTTTGCCGCATCGGCGTCCGCGGTGTTCCTCGATCATGGCGCGATCCGCCACGTCGAAGCGTGGGGCGACGACGTCCCCGCCGGCGACACGGTCGATTTCAGCCGTGCCGCGCTCGCGCAGGACGACGAGGCCGTCGTCGTCGCCTGGGTCGAGTGGCCCGACCGCGCCGCACGCGACCGGGCCACGCCGCTCGTCATGGCGGACGAGCGCATGGCGAACCCGCCGACGCCGCTGCCCTGCGACGGTCAGCGCATGATCTTCGGCGGTTTCGCCGTACTCAACGACGCTTAAGGAGGACGAGGATGACCGACCCACAGGGCCTGCCGATCTGGTACGAGCTGCTCGCGCGCGACCCCGACGCGGCGGAGCGTTTCTACACGCACGTGCTCGGCTGGTCGGTGGAGCGACCGCAGCTCGCCGGCGCCCCCGACTATCGCGTGCTCGCCGCGCCCGACGGCGACGGCGTAGCGGGGCTGATGGCGGTGCCGCCGGGCGCGCCGATGGCGCCGGGCTGGTTGTTCTACCTCGCCGCCGACGACGTCGACGCGACGGTGGAGCGGGTCACCGCCGCGGGCGGCGCGGTGACGATGCCGGCGACCGACATCCCCGAAGTCGGGCGGATCGCGCTGGTGGCGGACCCGGACGGCACGCTCTTCTATGTCATGCGCGCTTACGGCGAGAAGTCGCGCTCCTTCCGCACCGCCGATACCGCCACCCCAGGCCACGCGGTGTGGAACGAGCTGACCGCACCCGATCAGGATGCCGCGCTCGCCTTCTACGCCGGGCTGTTCGGCTGGCGGCACGAGGGCGCGATGCCGATGGGCGCGCTGGGGGATTACAAGTTCGTCCATTCGGGGGTGACTTGTCTGGGCGCGACGATGAACAGCTTCGCGGGCAAAGGACCGGGCTGGCAATTCTACTTCATGGTCGACGACGTCGATGCCGCGGTGGAGCGGCTCACCAGCGCGGGCGGACGGGTGATCCAGGGACCGGACGAGATCCCCGGCGGCAGCTTCTCGGTGGTCGCCGCGGACTCGGAGGGGGCGACCTTCGGCTTCGTCGGGGAGCGGAGGGCGTGATGGACAAAGTGTCGGTGTGGCTGTGGTGCGACGGCACCGCGGAGGAGCAGGCCACTTTCTACACCGGGCTGATCCCCGACAGCGCGATCACCTCGGTGTCGCGCGCGCCCGCGGACTATCCGGCCGGCAAGGCGGGCGACGTGCTCACCGTCACCTTCACCCTTGCGGGGCGATCGTTCGCGATGCTGAACGGCGGTCCCGGCCCGACGCATAGCGAGGCGATGTCGCTCCAGATCGACTGCGTCGACCAGGCCGAGGTCGACCATATCTGGGACGCGATCCTGGCGAACGGCGGCACCGAGATGGCATGCGGCTGGATCAAGGACCGCTGGAGCCTCGCGTGGCAGATCGTCCCGCGTCGCCTCGCCGAGCTGATGCAGGATCCCGTGAACGGGCCGCGCGCGATGACGGCGATGATGACGATGAAGCGGATCGACGTCGCGGCGCTGGAGCGCGCGATCGCCTCTTGAGCGCGCGGCCATAATCTCTAGGTAGGCGGCGTCGGTCACGTTTGCGGCCAGCCCCGCGATCGTGTACCCGCCCCACGAACGGCGCCGGTGCGCCTCCTGCGCGCCGACGGCCCAACGAAGTAGAGACGCGCATGGCCGAGTTCACGCTCCCCAAGAACAGCAAGATCAAGGGCGGTCGCAAGGTCGCCTCACCGCAGCCCGGCGGGACGATGCGCAACTTCAAGGTCTATCGCTACGATCCCGACTCGGGCGAGAACCCGCGCTACGACACGTTCGAGGTCAATCTCGACGAGTGCGGGCCGATGGTGCTCGATGCGCTGATCAAGATCAAATCGGAGCAGGACAGCTCGCTCACCTTCCGCCGCTCGTGCCGCGAGGGCATCTGCGGTTCGTGCTCGATGAACATTGACGGGCGCAACGGCTTGGCCTGCACCACCGCGATCGAGGACGTGAAGGGCGAGATCAAGATCACGCCGCTGCCCGCGATGGACGTGATCAAGGACCTTGTCCCCGATTTCACGCGCTTCTACGCGCAATATGCGTCGATCACGCCGTGGCTGCAGACGGTGACGCCGCCGCCCGCGGGCAAGGAGCGGCTCCAGTCGCCCGAGGAGCGCGCCAAGCTCGACGGCCTGTACGAGTGCATCCTGTGCGCCTGCTGCTCGACCTCGTGCCCGAGCTATTGGTGGAATTCGGACAAGTTCCTCGGCCCGGCGATCCTGCTCCAGGCCTATCGCTGGCTCGCCGACAGCCGCGACGAGATGACCGGCGAGCGGCTCGACGCGCTGGAGGATCCGTTCCGCCTGTATCGCTGCCACACGATCATGAACTGTGCCAATGTCTGCCCGAAGGGGCTGTCGCCCGCCAAGGCCATCGCCGAGATCAAGAAGATGGAAGTCGAGCGGATCGTCTGATCGGCGAGTGGCGGCGCCTGCGGGATCCCATGTGGCCGGTGATCCATCAGGCTAGCAGGGATCCGGCGCGCTTTGTCGGTGGACTCCACGCTGGTTGATCGAGCGAAACGAGGCCGCATCGTGCCCCTGCGGAGGCCGGGGCCCAGTTGGGCACCGGTGGTGAGACTCACGACGGCCTTCCCAACTGGGCCCCGGCATGCGCCGGGGTACATCAGGGTGCGAGCGACTTTCGCCACGACCGCTAGCTTGCCCCACCCCCGCCACACAACGTCACCGTCGCGAGGCTTGATCCTCTCGCCCGCTATCCCCACAGACGTCACCATGCTGCGGTGCAGCGCCGCGAAGGGTGACGATGGGAAAAGTAAGTGACGCATACCGGCGCCTGATCGCCGACGACGAGCTACGCCCCGATCCCGAGCAGCAGGCCGCCGCGCTCCAGCTCGACGCGCTCGCGCAGGAACTGGAGAAGCCCCGCACGATCGGCCTGTTCCGCCGCCGTCGCGTTCCCGCCAAGGGCGTCTATCTGTGGGGCGACGTCGGCCGCGGCAAGTCGATGCTGATGGACCTGTTCTTCGCCAATGTCGCGGTGGCGAAGAAGCGCCGCGTCCACTTCGCCGAGTTCATGCTCGAGGTGCACGCGCGCATCGCGGTCGAGCGGCGCAAGGAGGAAGGCGATCCGATCCTTCCTGTTGCGGAGGCGCTCGCTGATGAGGCGCAGCTGCTCGCCTTCGACGAGATGATGGTGACCAACTCGCCTGACGCGATGATCCTGTCGCGGCTGTTCACCGCGCTGATCGAAGCCGGCGTGACCGTCGTGACCACCTCTAACCGTGCCCCCGCGGACCTGTACAAGAGCGGGCTCAACCGCGAGCATTTCCTCGGCTTCATCGCGCTGATCGAGGAGCGGCTGGACGTGCTCGCGCTCAACGGTCCGGTCGATTACCGCCGCGACCGGCTCGGAACGCACAAGACCTGGCTCGTCCCCAATGGCGAGCAGGCCACCGCGGAGCTCTCCGCCGCCTTCTATCGCCTCACCGATTATCCGCCCGAGGATCGCGATCATGTGCCGAGCGAGGAGCTGGTGGTGCAGGGCCGCACGCTGCGCGTCCCCAAGACCCTCAAAGGCGTCGCGGTGTTCGCTTTCAAGAAGCTGTGCGGCGAGGCGCGCGGTGCGGCCGACTATCTCGCGATCGCGCGGCGCTATCACACCGTCATCCTCGTCGGCATCCCGATCCTGGGCCCGGACAACCGCAACGAGGCGGCGCGCTTCGTCGCGCTGATCGACGCGCTGTACGAGCATAAGGTCAAGTTGCTCGCCGCCGCGGACGCTGAGCCCGACCAGCTCTACCCGCGCGGCGACGGCGCGTTCGAGTTCCGCCGCACCGCCAGCCGCCTGGAAGAGATGCGCTCGGAGAGCTACTTGAGCGAGGGTCACGGCACAGGCTAAGCCTTATTGCTCTTGCGAACAATATGCAGGAATACTTTGACCCTGGTAGCTTTAGCGGGTTGTCGGATGCGCCCGAAGGGCGTAGGCGACTGTTCCATTCACGGCTCGGCATCAGAGAGGGATGGGATGGCCCGGAAGAAGATTGCGCTGATCGGCGCCGGTAATATCGGCGGCACGCTCGCGCACCTCGCAGCACTCAAGGGTCTGGGCGACATCGTCCTGTTCGACGTGGTCGAGGGCGTGCCCCAGGGCAAGGCGCTCGATCTCAGCCAGTGCGGCCCGGTTGAGGGTTTCGACGCCTCGATCAAGGGCTCGAACGATTATGCCGACATCGCCGGCGCCGATGTGATCATCGTCACCGCCGGTGTCGCGCGCAAGCCCGGCATGAGCCGCGACGACCTGCTCGGCATCAACCTCAAAGTGATGAAGGCGGTCGGCGAGGGCATCCGCGACAACGCGCCCGACGCCTTCGTGATCTGCATCACCAACCCGCTCGACGCGATGGTCTGGGCACTGCGCGAGTTCTCCGGTCTGCCGCACCAGAAGGTGGTCGGCATGGCAGGCGTGCTCGACTCCGCGCGCTTCAGCCACTTCCTCGCCGAGGAGCTCGGCGTGTCGGTCAAGGACGTGAACACCTTCGTGCTCGGCGGCCACGGCGACACGATGGTGCCGGTGCTCGAATATTCGACCGTCAGCGGCATTCCGGTCAGTGACCTGATCGCGATGGGCTTCTCCACCAAGGAGAAGGTCGACGAGATCATCAAGCGTACGCGCGGCGGCGGCGGCGAGATCGTCGCGCTGCTCAAGACCGGCTCGGCCTATTACGCGCCGGCGACTAGCGGCATCGCGATGGCCGAGGCCTATCTCTACGACCAGAAGCGCATTCTGCCCGCGGCGGCGCATCTCTCTGGCCAATATGGTATCGACGACCTGTACGTCGGCGTGCCGGTGGTGATCGGCGCGGGCGGCGTCGAGAAGATCGTTGAGGTCCCGCTCTCGGACGAGGCCAAGGCCAACCTCCAGGTGTCGGTCGATGCGGTCAAGGAGCTGCTCGTGGCCTGCAAGGGGATCGACGGCTCGCTGGGGGCGTGAACGAGTAGCTGTGCCCCGGCGGAGGCCGGGGCCCAGTTGGGAGAAGTCCCGAGGTGGAGAAAGCCGGCTTCGTCTACATCATGGCGAGCGAACGAAACGGCACGATCTACATCGGCGTTACCAGCGACCTACCCAAACGTATTTGGGAGCATCGCAGCGGCGTCATCGGCGGCTTCACCAAGAAGCATCACTGTCATCGCCTCGTCTGGTATGAGGCGCATGAGAGCATCGAGGCAGCCCGGCATCGTGAGCTGCAGATGAAGGAGTGGAAGCGGGCGTGGAAGCTGCGCGAGATCGAAGGGCTCAACCCGGAGTGGGACGACCTGTACGATCGTATCGCTTCGCCATGACCGCCACCGTAACTGGGCCCCGGCCTTCGCCGGGGCACGCACATCGCCCGATCTAGGGAGACGGACTTGAGCATCCTCGTCGACAAGAACACCAAGGTCATCACGCAAGGGATGACTGGCAAGACTGGCACCTTCCATACCAGGGCGGCGCTGGACTATGGCACGCAGATGGTCGGCGGCGTGACGCCCGGCAAGGGCGGCACCACGCACGAGGAGCTCGGCCTGCCGAACTTCGACACCGTCGCCGAGGCGGTCGCCAAGACCGGTGCCAATGCGTCAGTGATCTACGTGCCGCCACCCTTCGCCGCGGACTCGATCCTCGAGGCGATCGACGCAGAGGTGCCGCTGATCGTCGCGATCACCGAGGGCATTCCGGTGCTCGACATGGTGCGCGTCAAGCGCGCGCTGTCGGGCAGCAAGTCGCGGCTGATCGGTCCGAACTGCCCGGGCGTGCTGACGCCGGGCGAGTGCAAGATCGGCATCATGCCGGGCAACATCTTCAAGAAGGGCTCGGTCGGCGTCGTGTCGCGCTCGGGCACGCTGACCTATGAGGCGGTGTTCCAGACCTCGAACGCCGGGCTCGGCCAGACCACCGCGGTGGGTATCGGCGGCGACCCGGTCAACGGCACCAACTTCATCGACGTGCTCGAGCTGTTCCTCGCCGACGAGGAAACGCAGTCGATCATCATGATCGGCGAGATCGGCGGCGACGCCGAGGAGCAGGCGGCGCAATTCCTGATCGACGAGGCCAAGCGTGGCCGCAAGAAGCCGATGGCCGGCTTCATCGCGGGCCGCACTGCCCCCCCGGGGCGGCGCATGGGCCATGCCGGTGCGATCGTGTCGGGTGGTAAGGGCGATGCGGAAAGCAAGATCGCGGCGATGGAAGCGGCCGGCATCAAGGTCGCGGCGAGCCCCAGCGAGCTGGGCTCGACGCTGCTGAGCGTGCTCAATAAGTAAGTGAACTGACGTCATCCCGGCGCGGGTCGGGATCCAGGGCGGCCAGCGGGCCGTTCGCGGCCCTGGACCCCGGCCTCCATGCCGGGGTGACGAACCCATTAGTCGAGCGGTCGAGGATGCGTGACATGGGCTACGAAGGCCAGGATTTCAGCGACATCGCGGGTAACGTCAGCCCAGCGTTCATCGACGCGCTCTACGCTCGCTTCAAGGAATCGCCCGACTCGGTCGAGACCGGCTGGCGCAGCTTCTTCGAGGGGCTGGAAGGATCGCTGACCGCGCCATCGTGGCAGAACAAGCGCTGGCCGCTCACCACCACCGACGACCTCACCGCCGGGCTCGACCCGACGCAGATGGAGCCCACGCCCAAGCCGGCGAAGGGCGGTAAGCCCGCGCCCGCCGCGCCGGCTGCCCCTGCCCCGTCGCAGGACGCGATCGTCAAGGCGGCGGCGGACTCGATCCGCGCGCAGCTGCTGATCCGCACCTATCGCGTGCGCGGCCATCTCGCCGCCAACCTCGACCCGCTCGGCCTATCCTCGGCGCGCGAGCTGCCCGCCGACCTCAAGACCGACTATCACGGCTTCTCCGACGCCGACATCGACCGCCCGGTCTATCTCGGCGGCTCGCTCGGGCTGCAATGGGCGACGATCCGCGAGGTGGTCGACACGCTGCGCGCCAATTATTGCGGCAGCGTCGGCCTCGAGTACATGCACATCGCCGATGTCGAGGAGCGCAAGTTCCTCCAGGAGCGGATGGAGGGCAAAGACAAGGGCGTCGAGTTCACCACCGCCGGCAAGAAGGCGATCCTCACCAAGGTGATCGAAGCCGAGCAGTGGGAGAAGTTCCTGGGCCGCAAGTACGTCGGTACGAAGCGCTTCGGGCTCGACGGCGGCGAGAGCATGATCCCCGCGCTGGAGAGCGTGATCAAGTATGGCGGCGCCGCTGGCGTCAACGAGATCGTGTTCGGCATGGCGCACCGCGGTCGCCTCAACGTGCTCGCCAACGTCATGGCCAAACCGTTGCGCGTGATCTTCCACGAGTTCGCGGGCGGCTCGGCGCACCCCGACGACATCGGCGGCTCGGGTGACGTCAAGTACCACCTCGGCACCTCGACCGACCGCGAGTTCGACGGGCACCACGTCCATATGTCGCTGGTCGCCAACCCGTCGCACCTCGAGGCGGCGGATCCGGTGGTGCTCGGCAAGATCCGCGCGATCCAGACGATCGCCAACGACCTCGACACGCACGCGCGCTCGCTGCCGGTGCTGATCCACGGCGACGCCGCCTTCGCTGGCCAGGGTATCGTCTGGGAGTGCTTCGGCTTCTCGGGCATCCGCGGCTACAACACCGGCGGCTGCGTCCATTTCGTCATCAACAACCAGATCGGCTTCACGACCAGCCCGCAGTTCGCGCGCTCGTCACCCTATCCGTCGGACGTCGCCAAGGGCGTCCAGGCGCCGATCTTCCACGTCAACGGCGACGATCCCGAAGCGGTCACCTTCGCGACCAAGATCGCGATGGAATATCGCCAGAAGTTCCACCGCGACGTCGTGATCGACATGTGGTGCTATCGCCGCTTCGGCCATAACGAGGGCGACGAGCCCGGTTTCACCCAGCCGCTGATGTACAAGGCGATCCGCAGCCACCCGCCGGTCAGCGAGATTTACGGCAAGCGGTTGATTGCCGAGGGCGTGGTCGACCAGGCGTTCATCGACGACAGTGTCGGTCAGTTCACCACCCTGCTCGAGGGTGAGTTCGACGCTGGCGCGAGCTACAAGCCCAACAAGGCGGACTGGTTCGCGGGGCGCTGGTCGGGGCTGCACGCGCCGGCCGATGCCGAGAGTTCGCGCCGCAGCGTCGACACCGGGATCGAGCAGAAACTGTTCGACTCGATCGGCCGCACGCTGACCACCGTCCCGGACAGCATCACGATCCACAAGACGCTCGCGCGCGTGCTCGATGCCAAGCGCCAGATGTTCACCTCCGGCGAGAACTTCGACTGGGCGACCGGCGAGGCGCTGGCGTTCGGCTCGCTGCTCCACGAGGGTTATGGCGTGCGGCTGTCGGGCCAGGACTCCGGCCGCGGCACCTTCTCGCAGCGCCATGCGGTGTGGGTCGACCAGAATGACGAGCACAAGTACGTGCCGCTCTGGACGGTGCCGCACGGCAGCTTCGAGGTGCTCGACAGCCCGCTGTCGGAATATGGCGTGCTCGGCTTCGAGTACGGCTACGCGCTCGCCGATCCGAAGACGCTGGTGCTGTGGGAGGCGCAGTTCGGCGACTTCGTCAACGGCGCGCAGATCATGATCGACCAATTCATCGCCGCGGGCGAAGCCAAGTGGCTGCGCGCCAACGGCCTCGTGATGCTGCTGCCGCACGGCTACGAGGGCCAGGGCCCCGAGCACAGCTCGGCGCGTCCGGAGCGCTTTCTCCAGCTGTGCGCGGGCGACAACATCCAGGTCGCCAACTGCACCACGCCGGCGAACTATTACCACCTGCTGCGCCGGCAGATGCACCGCAACTTCCGCAAGCCGCTGGTCGTGTTCACGCCCAAGTCGCTGCTACGCCACAAGCTGGCGGTCAGCAGCGCGGCGGACTTTGTCGGGAACACGCACTTCCGCCGCATCCTGTCGGACACCAACGGCGCGCCGGACGCGCAGACCAAGCGGCTGGTGCTGTGCACCGGCAAGGTGGCGTACGACCTGATCGAGGCGCGCGACGCGGCGGGTGACACTGAGACGCAGATCGTCCGCATCGAGCAGCTCTACCCCTTCCCCACCGACGCGCTGGCCGAGCGGCTGTCGCGCCTGACCGCGCTCGAGGAAGTGATCTGGGCGCAGGAAGAGCCGCGCAACAACGGTTACTGGTTCTTCGTCGACCCGCTGATCGAGGAGGCGCTCGCGCTGGCCAAGTCGCGCGTCACGCGTCCGCGCTACGCCGGCCGCACCGCCGCCGCATCGCCCGCGACCGGGCTGATGAAGCGTCACCAGGCCGAGCAGGGCGCGCTGATCGCCGACGCGCTCGGGCATAACGTGCGCGACGAGATCCGCCGCACGCGCGAGCTCGACACTACCAAGAAGGCGGCGCAGCCCTCCTCCTGATCCGATCCCGCGTCCCGGCGATGCGCCGGGACGCCCCGTTTGATGCTAGACCCCGCGCTCGGGATGACGAGGTACACAATGGCAACCGAAGTTCTGGTCCCCACGCTGGGCGAGTCGATCACCGAGGCCACCGTCGGCGAGTGGCTCAAGCAGCCGGGCGAAGCGGTCGCCGCCGACGAGCCCATCGCCAGCCTCGAGACCGACAAGGTCTCGGTCGAAGTCCCCTCCCCCGTCGCGGGCGTGATGGGCCAGCATGCGGCGAAGGTGGGTGACACGGTTGAGGTCGGCGCGCTGATCGCGACGATCGAGAGCGGTGACGGCGCCGCGGCCGCGTCGACCAGCCCCGCGCCGGCCCCGGCGGCGAGCGCGCCCCAAACGGCAGCGCAGGCTGCACCGGTCGCGGGCGGCTACGGCAACCACGGTGAGACGCCGGTGACCACCAACGCGCCGGCCGCGCTGTCGCCTTCGGTGCGCCGCGCGGTGCTCGAGCACGGCGTCGATCCCTCGACCGTGAAGGGCACCGGCAAGGACGGCCGCCTCACCAAGGAGGACGTCGCCGCCGCCGCCTCGACCAAGCCTGCCGAGGCGAGTGCCGCGCCGGCGGCGCAGACTCCCTCGGTCGCCGCGTCGAGCGGCCGCAAGGAAGAGCGCGTCAAGATGACGCGCCTGCGCCAGACCATCGCCAAGCGCCTCAAGGAGGCGCAGAACAGCGCCGCGATGCTGACGACGTTCAACGACGTCGACATGACCGCGGTGATCGAGGCGCGCGCCAAGTACAAGGACCTGTTCGAGAAGAAGCACGGCGTTCGGCTCGGCTTTATGGGCTTCTTCGTGAAGGCCGCGACGATGGCGCTGAAGGACATTCCGTCGGTCAACGCCTCGATCGAGGGTGACGAGATCGTCTACCACGATTACGCCGACATCTCGGTCGCGGTCTCGGCGCCCAACGGGCTGGTCGTGCCGGTAATCCGCGACGCGCAGGCGCTGTCGGTCGCGGGCATCGAAAAGACGATCGGTGACTTCGGCAAGCGCGCCAAGGACGGCACGCTCAAGATGGACGAGATGCGCGGGGGCACCTTCACCATCTCCAACGGCGGCGTGTTCGGCTCGCTGATGTCGACCCCGATCATCAACCCGCCGCAGTCGGCGGTGCTCGGCCTGCATCGTATCGAGGAGCGCCCCGTGGTCCGCGACGGCCAGGTGGTGGTGCGCCCGATGATGTACCTCGCGCTCAGCTACGATCACCGCCTGATCGACGGCCGCGAGGCGGTGACCTTCCTCGTCGCGCTCAAGAACGCGATCGAGGACCCGACGCGCATCCTGATCGACCTGTAAGGTGACGCCCCAACGCACCACCCCGGCAAACGCCGGGGTCCAGTTGGGACATAGAGGTAACCGGCCGCAGCGATCCCTATATGCGGCCCGTAACTGGACCCCGGCGTTCGCCGGGGTGGAGGCATGGAATGGCTGACGAACAGCAGTACGACTATGACGTTCTCGTGATCGGCGCCGGGCCGGGCGGCTATGTCGCCGCGATCCGCGCCGCGCAGCTCGGGCTTCGCACCGCCTGCGCCGAGAGCCGCGAGACGCTGGGCGGCACCTGCCTCAACGTCGGCTGCATCCCCTCCAAGGCGATGCTCCACGCTTCCGAGCTGTACGACCATGCCGCCAACGGCGCGATGGCCAAGCTCGGCATCAAGACCCAGGTCGAGCTCGATCTCGACACGATGCACGGGCAGCGCCGCGATGCGGTGAAGCAGCTCACCGGCGGCATCGAGTATCTGTTCAAGAAGAACAAGGTGACCTGGCTCAAGGGCCGCGCCGCCTTCCAGGACGCGCACAGCGTCAGCGTCGGCGACCAGCGCGTCACCGCCAGGAACATCGTGATCGCGACCGGCTCGTCGGTCACCGCGCTGCCCGGCGTGACGATCGACCAGCAGGTGGTGGTCGACTCGACCGGCGCGCTCGAGCTGCCGCGCGTGCCCGAGCATATGGTGGTGATCGGCGGCGGCGTGATCGGGCTCGAGCTCGGCTCGGTGTGGCGGCGGCTGGGCGCCAAGGTGACCTGCGTCGAGTTCCTCGACCAGATCCTGCCCGGCTTCGACGGCGACATCCGCAAGGAGTCGAACAAGATCTTCAAGAAGCAGGGGATCGAGTTCAAGCTCTCGACCAAGGTGACCAAGGTCGCGGTCGAGGGCGGCAAGGCGGTGCTGACGCTCGAGCCCGCGCAGGGCGGCGAGGCGACGACGCTGGAGGCCGATTGCGTGCTGGTGTCGATCGGGCGCCGGCCCAACACCGACGGTCTCCATCTCGAGGCCGCCGGGCTCGCCACCAACCAGCGCGGGCAGGTCGAAATCGACCACGACTTCCGCACCGCGGTGGACGGAATCTGGGCGATTGGGGACGTTGTCCCCGGCCCGATGCTGGCGCACAAGGCCGAGGACGAAGGCATCGCGGTGGCCGAGAATATCGCCGGCCAGCACGGCATCGTGAACCACGACGTGATTCCCTCGGTGGTGTACACCTGGCCCGAGATCGCAGGGGTCGGCCTCACCGAGGAGCTCGCGCGCGAGCGCGGCGAGGTGAAGGTCGGCAAGTTCCCGATGATGGCCAACAGTCGCGCCAAGACCAATCACGAGCCGGATGGTCTCGTGAAGATCATTGCTGACGCCAAGACCGACCGCGTGCTCGGCGTGTGGTGCATCGCCACCGTCGGCGGCACGATGATCGCGCAGGCGGCGCAGGCGATGGAGTTCGGTGCCACCAGCGAGGACATCGCCTACACCTGCCACGCGCACCCGACGCACTCGGAGGCGATCAAGGAGGCCGCGATGGCGGTCACCGGCAAGCCGATCCATATCTGAGTCGGCCGGCATGACCCGGGAGGAGCGCGAGCGCCGCTGGCTCGCGCTCACCCGCGAGGTGATGCCAGGGCTGGCACGCTCGCGCGGCTGGCCGGTGCGCGCCGATCACTGCTTCCAGCGCATCCTGCTCGATCACGCCTGCGGCGGGCGCTGGTACGACGCCATCGCGGCGCGGCCGGCTTACCGCCACGCGACGGATGCGCAGCTGGACGGAGCCGTCGCGCTGGGTGAGGCGGTCGTCACGGGGGAGGCGGACCTTGTGGCGTTGAATCGCCAGTCGCTGGAGTGGCGCGGCAAGTTGTAGCGTCCGATCCGCGGGCGACCTCCACGCGGCACCCATCGCCGACGGATCGCACTCCCCCCCCCCAAATCAGTTGTCACTCCGGCGGAAGCCGGGGTCCAGTTGAGAGATTTCGTCGAATCTAACTTCGCCTTTCCAACTGGGCCCCGGCCCCCGCCGGGGCGACGCAGGTCGCAAAGGCACCCCTTTAATCAACGACCGAGCTCCTGTGCACGCAGGAGCCCGGCGTTGCTCAGCGCGTCGCTCGTGAATCTGGGTTCCTGCCTGCGCACGAACACGCACAAGGAGGCCCGCTCACCTCACCCACGCCGGGCGAGTACCTCAGCGCCCCGCCCCTGCGTACCCCGGCTCCGCCTCACACTGGTCGGGATGCTTGCGGCATGCCTTCTCGCGCTCGCGCCGCTCCTTCTCGTCGCTCTCGGCCTGCTTGCGCTGCTGGCGGACGTATTTTTCGTCGCGCTCTTTGGGGCTGGTGGTCATTACGTCGGCGCCCTTGCCGACCGCCTTCACCGGCAGCGTCGCGACGTTCCACGCCGTCCGCACGCACCCGCCGGTCGCCAGCAACGGCACCGCCGCCATCATCATCACGAACCCACGCATCACTTCGTCTCCCGCCCCCTGGCCTCCACCCCGATAGCAGGAAAATCGGTGAAGAACCCGTCGATCCCCTGCCCCAGCGCGGCGCGGATCTCGCCGACCAGGTCGCCATGCGCGGCGGGCTGCTCGCCGCGGCGGAAGCGTGGGTCGAGGAAGACGTTCTCGGCGCGGAAGGTCCAAGGATGGACCTTGAGCCCCGCCGCGTGCGAGTCGCGCACCAGCGGCGTCGCGGTCGCGCCCGACCATAGCATCGCCTTCTCCGGTCCCAGACCATAAGCGTAGCGTGCCACCGCGCGCAGGCCCTCGCGTGTCACCATCGCTTCGTAGCTCGGCGCGGCGCCGTCCGCCGGCGCACCCTTGGCGGCGACCAGCTGGATCAGCCGAATCTTGGTCATCGTCGCCAGCCGCTTGAGATTGTCGACCTCGAACGACTGGATGAACACCGGCGCGTCACGCGAGTCCCAACCGGCGGCGCGCAGTTGCGCCACCAGCAGCGCATCGGTCGGATGGCCGATCGAGCGGAAATAGGTCGGGTGCTTGGTCTCGGGGTAGATGCCGACATGATGCTGTTTCGCCAGCGCGATCACCTCGGCGAAGGTCGGGATCGCCTCCTTGCCGTCCCACGTGGTATTGGCGGGGCGCAGCTGCGGCAACCGCTCCCTGGCACGCAGCGTCTTCAGCTCGGCCAGCGTGAAATCCTCGACGAACCAGCCGGTCAGCGACTGACCGTCGATCGTCTTGGTGGTGCGCCGCGTCGCGAACTCGGGGTGCTGCGCGACATCGGTGGTCTCGGAGATCTCGTTCTCGTGGCGCGCGACCAGCACGTCGTCCTTGGTGGGCACCAGATCGGGCTCGATCACGTCGGCGCCCTGCTCGATCGCGCGCGTGTAGCTCGCGATGGTGTGCTCAGGCCGTTCCCCGCTGGCGCCGCGGTGCGCGATGATGAGCGGGCGCGTCGGTGTGGTCATCGCGGCCTTTTGCGCCAACGCCGCGCTGGGCGCCAGCAGCAGCGCCACTCCCATGAGAGTCGTTCGCACGGACCCGCCAAGCGGCCGCGACGTTTCGCACATGTTAGTCAGGGGCCGGTCCATGCACTTCACCATCAACGGAAAATCCTACGAGGCCGAGGTCGATGTCCGTACCTCGCTGCTCGACCTGTGCCGTGAGCATCTCGGGCTCACCGGCAGCAAGAAGGGCTGCGACCACGGTCAGTGCGGCGCCTGCACCATGTTGGTGAACGGTCGCCGCATCAACGCCTGCCTCACGCTCGCCGTGATGCACCAGGATGACGAGATCATGACGATCGAGGGTCTTGGCACGGTCGAGAACCTCCACCCGCTCCAGGCCGCGTTCGTCAAGCACGACGGCTATCAGTGCGGCTATTGCACGCCGGGGCAGATTTGCTCCGCGGTCGGCATGCTCGACGAGGTGAGGAAAGGCTGGCCGAGCCACGCCTCCGCCGATCTGACCGACGTTACCTTCGATGAGAGCGAGATTAGCGAGCGGATGAGCGGCAATATCTGCCGCTGCGCAGCTTACCCCAATATCGTCGACGCGATTCGCGAGGTCGCCGCCGAGCAGCGCGAGGTGACGGCATGAAGACCTTCGACTATGCGCGCCCCGGCAGCGTTGCCGAGGCGGTCCAAGCGGGCGGCCGCTTCATCGCGGGCGGGACCAACCTGCTCGACCTGATGAAGCTCCAGGTCGAGACGCCCGACAAGCTCGTCGATATCAGCCGTCTCGACCTCGACCAGATCGAGGAGCGCGAGGACGGCGGGCTCACCATCGGCGCGCTGGTGCCCAACAGCGACCTCGCTGCCGACCCGCGCGTCATCGAGAAGTATGAGGTGCTCAGCCGCGCGCTGCTTGCAGGGGCGAGCGGCCAGTTGCGCAACAAGGCGACCACTGGCGGCAACCTGCTCCAGCGCACTCGCTGCTATTATTTCTACGACACCGCGGCAGGATGCAACAAGCGCGAGCCCGGCAGCGGCTGCGAGGCGATCGGCGGCTTTAACCGCATCCACGCCATCCTCGGCACCAGCGACCAGTGCATCGCGACGCACCCCGGCGACATGCCGGTGGCGATGCGCGCGCTCGATGCGGTCATCGTCACGCAGCGCGGCGACGGCGACAAGCGCCGCATTCCGATCGCCGACTTCTACCGCCTGCCCGGCGACACGCCGCACATCGAGAACGTGCTCGCGCCCGGCGAGCTGATCACCCATGTCGAGCTGCCCGCCCCGCCGAAGGGAAAGCAGACCTACCGCAAGGTACGTGACCGCGCCTCCTACGCGTTCGCGCTGGTGTCGGTCGCGGCCGTGATCGCGGTTGAGGAGGGTAGGATCGCCTCCGCCGCGCTCGCCTTCGGAGGGGTGGCGCACATGCCGTGGCGCAATCCGGCGGTCGAGGCCGCTCTGGTCGGCCAGGCACCCGGCACCGCCGCCTTCGAGGCCGCTGCCGACGCGCTGCTCGACGGCGCCAAGGGTTTCGGCACCAACGACTTCAAGTTGCCGCTCGCGCGGCGCATCCTTATCGCCACGCTCCGGGATCTCACGCAATGACGCTGATCGACAAGGTCCTGGGTCGCGACGAGCATCGCTCGCTCCGCATGGACAAGCCCCTCCCCGACAGCCTGCTCGACCGCGGCGCGCAGGGCGTGATCGGCCAACCCGTCGACCGGATCGAAGGTCCGCTCAAGGTCTCAGGCCGCGCGACTTATGCCGCGGAATATCCGGCCGAGCGGTTGAGCTATGGCGTGCTGGTGCGCGCGCCGTTCGGCTCGGGCAAGATCACCGACGTCCAGGCAGCCGCCGCCAAGGCGCTGCCGGGCGTGATCGACGTCATCACCGATTACCCCAGCTTCATCCGAAACCCGCAGCAGGGCGGTGAGAAAAAGGCGCCGACGCAGGGGGTCGAGAAGGTCGACTATCACGGCGAGATCGTCGCAATCGTCGTCGCCGAGACGTTCGAGGCGGCACGCGACGCCGCGGCACAGGTCAGGATCGACTACGAGCCACGCGAGGGTGCCTTCGTGTTCGAGGAGCATCGCGACGAGGCCGATCGGCCGCCGCCCGACCAGATCCCGCCGCAGACAAGCCAGGGCGATGTCGAGGCGGCAATGGCGTCCGCCGCTTATACCGTCGACCAGACCTATACCACGCCGAGCCAGAACTCGGCCGCGATGGAGCCGCACGCCTCGCTCGCCGAGTGGAAGGATGGCAAGCTGACGCTCCACGGCTCGTACCAGATGGTCGCGTCGGACCAGATGCAGCTCGCGCAGGCGCTCGGCGTGAAGAACGATCAGGTGCGGATCATCTCGCGCTATGTCGGCGGTGGCTTCGGCTCCAAGCTCGGCATCGCGCCCGAGAGCGTCGCCGCGGCGATTGCGGCCAAGCGGCTCGATCGGCCGGTCAAGGTGGCGATGGCGCGCCAGCAAGTGTTCGACGCTACGGTGCGTCGCTCGAACACCGAGCAGCGCATCCGCCTCGCTGCCGACCATGACGGCAAGCTCACCGCGATCGGGCACGAGACGCTCGCGAGCAACCTGCCCGGCGAGGACTATTTCGAGCCCGCCGCAATCGGCACACACTTCGCTTACGCCGCGGAGAACCGGCTGACGGACCATAAGCTGGTGCGGCTCAATTGGCTGCTTTCCGGCTCGATGCGCGCACCGGGCGAGGCGGTCGGCATGCTCGCGCTCGAGGCGGCGATGGACGAGCTCGCCGAGGTGATCGGGATCGACCCGATCGAGCTGCGCCGCCGCAACGAGCCCGAGCAGGATCCCGAGAAGAAGGTGCCCTTCTCGAGCCGCCAGATGATCCCGTGCTTCGACCGAGGAGCCGAGGCGTTCGGCTGGTCGGCACGCAAGAAGACCGCGGGCGATCGGCGCGGCGAGTGGCTCCACGGCATGGGCGTGGCCGCGGCGGTGCGCTCGAACATGCTGCAGAAGTCGTCCGCCTCGGTCGAGCTGACGACGGACGGCCGCGCGATCGTGTCGACCGACATGACCGACATCGGCACGGGTACCTACACGATCCTGGCGCAGATCGCCGCGGAGACGCTCGGCCTGCCGCTCGACCGCGTGATCGTCCATCTCGGGGACGGCGAGGCGCCGCCCGCGGCGGGCTCGGGCGGCTCCTGGGGCGCGGGTTCGTCGGGCTCGTCGGTCTATGTCGCCTGCGAGGCGCTGCGCGAGAAGCTGGCCAAGGCGATGGGCGTCGACGCTGACGAACTGACGCTCAAGGACGGTCGCGCCATCGCCGAGAACCGCGCGGTGGAGATCACCGAGCTGGTCGGCGACGGCATGAAGGTCGTCGGCACGATCCAGCCGGGGCATCAGGAGAAGGCGGTCCGCCAGGCGAGCTACGGCGCGCACTTCGCCGAAGTGAAGGTGAATGCGGTGACGGGCGAGGTGCGCGTGGTGCGGATGCTCGGGGTGTTCGAAGCTGGCCGGATCCTCAACCGCAAGACCGCGCGCTCGCAGTGCCTCGGCGGCATGACCTTCGGGATCGGCGCCGCGCTCAGCGAGGAGCTGGTCCACGACCGTCGCAACGGCAAGGTCGTGAACCGCGATCTCGCCGAATATCACGTGCCGGTTAATGCCGACATCCCGCAGCTGGAGGTCGAGTTCCTCGATGGGCGCGACCATCACGCCAATCCCATCCACGCCAAGGGCATCGGCGAGCTGGGCATCTCGGGCGCGGGCGCGGCGATCGCCAACGCGATCTACAACGCCACCGGCGTGCGCGTGCGCGACTATCCGATCACGCTCGACAAGCTCCTCCCCGGCCTGCCAGATTGAGCTAAATTCAGGACAATTTGGACGGGCAGCATGTTCGAGCAAGCGATCGATGCGGCAGAACGGCCGGGCGGACTCACGCGTGCAGTGCAGGGCGTGCTCGGCGCCGCGTTGCCACGCGTCGAGGGACCGTTGAAGGTCACAGGTGCCGCTACCTACGCTTATGAGCAAGCGCCCGACGGCGTCGTCTATGCCGCGGTGGTCGGCGCCCCGGTCGGCGCCGGCCGGGTCACGCGCATCGACGCCGTGGCGGCGCGCGCGCTGCCCGGCGTGCTGACGGTGATCGACGACGATCCACGCATCCCCGCGGGGGGCGCCAACTCGCGCGCGATGCCGCACCAGGGCACCGATCGCGTCTTCCATTACGGCCAGCCGGTCGCAGTGGTAATCGCCGAGACGCAGGCCGTCGCGCGCGAGGCGGCAGCGCTGGTCCGCGTCGACGCCGAGGCGTCGCCCGGCCGTTACGAAGCCGCCGACCTGCCGATCGAACGCCAGCCCAAATCGGCCTTCCTCGCGCCCGTCGACACCGGCGATCTCGACACCGGCTTGCGCGACGCCGCGGTGGTGCTCGACCGCATCTACACGACGCCGCCACATTTTCCCGCCGCGCTCGAACCGCACGCCTCGACGATCTGGTGGGAAGGCGACGTGCTGACGGTGCGGTCCAGCAACCAAATCGTTGGCGCCGCACGCAACACGATCGCAACCGCGCTCGGCATGGCTCCCGACAAGGTGCGCGTGCTCGCGCCTTATGTAGGCGGCGGCTTCGGCGGCAAGACCGGCGTCGGCCCCGAGGTGATCCTCGCCGCCATTGCCGCCGAGCGGCTGCGTCGCCCGGTGAAGGTAGCCCTTCCCCGGCGCGAGACCGCCTATCTGGTGCACCATCGCAGCCCGACCACGCAGCGCGTCCGCATCGCGTGCGATCGCGAGGGTCACATCGCCGCCATCGCGCACGAGAGTATCGCGCAGCAGAACGACGATGCCGGCTTCGTCGAACCGGTGCCGTTCGGGACGATCCCGCTCTATGCCGGCGCGGCGCGGCGGATGACCACCGATCTGGTCCGCGTGAACCTGCCGCCAACCGGTGCGGTGCGGGCGCCGGGCGAGGCGGTCGGCACCTTCGCGACCGAATGCGCGATGGATGAGCTGGCGGAGGAACTCGGGCTCGATCCCATCGAGCTGCGCCGCCGCAACGAGCCGGCCTATGATCCCACCACGTCGCGCCCCTTCTCCACGCGCCGGCTGCTCGACTGCTACACCGAGGGCGCGCGGCGCTTCGGCTGGCCCGAACGCGTGCCCGATCCCGGCACCACGCTCGACGGCGAATGGCTGATCGGCATCGGCATGGCGACCGCGCTACGCGGCAACTTTACCGTGACCGCCGAAGCGGAGGTTCGGCTCGACACGGGCGGTGCGGCGACCGTCTCGTGCGACATGACCGATATCGGCACGGGCACCTATACGATCCTGGCGCAGACCGTCGGCGAGATCCTCGGCCTCGCGCCCGCCGCGGTGACGGTGCGGCTCGGCGACACCGACCTGCCGCCTACCGCTGGATCGGGCGGCTCGTTCGGTGCGGGCAGCGCCACCTCCGCCGCGGCACTGGCGTGCGAAGAGGTGCTCGCCGAGCTGGCGCGCCGGATGAACGCCGCGCCCGAGGAGCTGGTGCTGCGCGACGGCGTGGTGAGCGCCGGGTCACGCACCGTACCGCTCGCCGACCTCGTCCGCGACGCGCCGATCGTCGCGCGCGGGCGCAGCACGCCGGGGCAGCAGGCCAAGCGCACCAGCCAGGCCAGCCATGGCGCGCATTTCGCCGAGGTAGCGGTCAACGCGGTCACCGGCGAGGTGCGCGTGCGACGGATGGTGGGCGTGTTCGACGTCGGCCGCGTGCTCAACCGCGCCACCGCGATCAACCAGCTGGTCGGCGGCATGATCTGGGGGATCAGCTACGCGCTGGGCGAGGCCGCGGTGGTGGATCCGCGCTCGGGCCGGTTCGTGAACCCCGACTTCGGCGAGTATCACGTCGCGGTGAACGCCGACGCGCCGCGGATCGAGTGCCACTTCGTCGAGGAGATCGACGATGCCGCCAACCAGACCGGTGCCAAGGCGGTGGGCGAGCTCGGCATTTCGGGCGCGGGCGCGGCGGTGATCAACGCGATCCACAACGCCACCGGCGTGCGCGTGCGCAACGTCCCCGCCACGCTCGACACGCTGCTCGCCGCGCTGCCGCCGGTGTGAGCGGATGATTGCGCGGCGCCGCCCGTTCCGATCGCGCTGTCATCCCGGCCCTGAGCCGGAATACATGGTGCCGCGATCGCGGCGCCCGTCAATCTGGGCTCCTGCGTGCGCAGGGGCACAACGCTTCGTAGGACCAACATAAATCATGGCCGACAACGACTCCGTGCTCGCTGCCGCGCAGAACTGGAAGGGTTCTCCGCTCGCGATCGCCACAGTGGTCTCGACCTGGGGCTCGGCGCCGCGGCCACGCGGCAGCCACATGCTCGTCCATGCCGACGGGCGCTTCGAAGGATCGGTGTCGGGCGGCTGCGTCGAAGGCGATATCCTCGACACCGCCGCACAGGTGATCGCGGGCGCGCCGTTCCAGCTCAAGCGCTACGGCGTCGCCGATGACAGCGCCTGGGAGGTGGGCCTGCCCTGCGGCGGCGAGATCAGCGTCATGGTCCAGCCCGTGTCGGCCGAGGGTTTCGACCCTGAGCTTTTCGACCGCATCGCCGAGGCGCGCGCCGACGGTCGCTCGCTCACCGTCACCACCGATCTCGCCACCGGCCATTCCGACCTGCGCCCGCTCGAGACCGGCGAGGTATTCGCCAACCGCTACGACCCGCCGCGGCGGCTACTGATCGTCGGCGCGGTGCAGATCGCGCAGAGCCTCGCCGCGCTCACCCAGGCACTCGGCGTCGAGACGGTGGTGATCGATCCGCGCGGGCGTTTCCTCACCGCGGAGCGTTTCCCCGGCGTGACGCTCGACGACCGCTGGCCCGACGAGGCGGTGGCGGCATGGAAGCCCGGCCCCGCGACCGCGGTGGTGACGCTCAGCCACGACACCAAGATCGACGACCCCGCGCTGATCGCCGCGCTCGCGACCGATGCCGGCTATGTCGGCGCGCTCGGCAGCCGACGCAGCCATGCGGCGCGACGGGAGCGGCTCGCCGCCTCAGGCGTTGACCCCGATCAACTCGACCGGATCGACGGTCCCGTCGGAATCGACATCGGCGCGATCGGCCCGTCCGAGATCGCGCTGTCGATCGCGGCGGCGATGGTGGGAGCCTTCAATGATCGCCGTTGAGGATACCGTACTCGTCCTGCTCGCCGCGGGCCGCTCGCAGCGGTTCGGCGACATCGGCAGCAAGCTCGATCAGCCGTTCCTGTCACGCCCGCTCGGGCTGCACGTCGCAGTGGCGCTCGAGGACATGCCGTTCCGCGAGCGCATCGCGGTGGTCGACGGGTGCAAGATCGATTTCGCGCAATTCGGCTTCTTCGTCACGCACAACGACGATCCGGAACGGGACATGGCCTCGTCGGTGCGGATCGGGGTGGACTGCGCGCGATCGCACGACGCCAAGGCGGTGCTGATCGCACTGGCGGACATGCCGCGGGTTACCGCGGCGCACATCCATCGGCTGTTCGACGCCAGCGAGATGGACGAGCGGGCGGTGGTGGCGTCGAGCGACGGCCACTCCCCGCGGCCGCCCGCGCTGTTCGGCCGCGCGCGCTTCGACGAGCTGCTCGCGATCAGCGGCGACCAGGGCGCGCGCGACCTGATCCAATCGGGACGTCACGTCGTCGCCAACGCGGCGGAACTGATGGACGTCGACACGCCGGAGGAGTTGGAGGCGCTGCGTCAGCTGGTTCACGCGCCTGAGGCGCTGTCGCGGCCCGACTCGCACGTGCTGCGCGGTGGTGACGCTGCCGCGCTGGCGGCGCTGCGTGGACGGCTGGGGGAGTAAGAGCTTACTAGAGCGCCCTCCCCGGCGTTCGCCGGGGTGGTTCAGCGCTAGGAGACGGGCCGGATCACTCGTGCCGCAGCGCGTCGATCGGATTTAGCGCTGCCGCCCG
This sequence comes from Sphingomonas phyllosphaerae, assembly GCF_029623345.1. Classification (GTDB taxonomy): domain Bacteria; phylum Pseudomonadota; class Alphaproteobacteria; order Sphingomonadales; family Sphingomonadaceae; genus Sphingomonas; species Sphingomonas phyllosphaerae_C. Next base: position 146,289 of record NZ_JAPYKH010000001.1, on the reverse strand, counting down.
CCGCGCGGGAAAATACCCGAACACCACCCCGATCACCGCAGAGATCGCGAACGCCACCAAGTTGATCCGCGGATCGAACGTCCACGGCACCTGGAGCAGCGGCGTCAGCCCGGCGATCACCGCCTGCGCCAGCACCAGCCCGATCAGCCCGCCGAGGCACGATAGCGCCACTGCCTCGACCAGGAACTGCAACAGCACCTCGCGCGCCACCGCGCCGATCGCGAGCCGGATGCCGATCTCGCGCGTGCGCTCGGTCACCGACACCAGCATGATGTTCATGATGCCGATCCCGCCGACGACGAGGCTGATCGCGGCCACGGCGGCGACGATGCGGGTCAGCGCGGTGGTGGTGCCGGTGAGCGTGTCGCTGATCTGCTTGGTGTCGAAGATGTTGAAATCGTCCTCGCGCCCGTCGGTGATGGTGCGACGCTCGCGCAGCAGCTGAGTAATCGAGGCTTGGACGGTGCTGGTGGCATAGGCCTGGTCGACCCCGACCAGCATCAGCCGCACGTCGCGGTTGCCGGTGAAGCGACGCTGCACCGTCTTGATCGGCATGATCACGATATCGTCCTGATCGCCGCCGAACCCGGCCTGCCCCTTGGTCGACAGCACGCCGATCACGTCGCAGCTCACGTCGCCGATCCGGAAGCGCTCACCGACCGCCTCGCCGCCGCGGAAGAGGTTCTGCCGCACGGTGTTGCCGATGATGCAGACCGCCTTGCCCGCCTGCTCCTCCTGTGCCGTCCACTGCCGGCCGCTCACCAACGGCCAAGGCTGGACCTGGAAATAGGCCGCGGTGGTACCGTTGATCGTGGTCGACCAGTTCGCCCCCTCGTAGATCGCGGTGGCGCTCGCCTGCGCCTGCGGGGCCACCGCGGTGACGCCCGCGATCTGTGAGGCGATGGCAGTGACGTCCTCGGGCTTGAAGTCGGGCGGGCGCGGTCCGCCACCGCCGCGGCCGAAGCCCTGGCCGGGGCGGATCTGGAGGATGTTGGTGCCCAGCGCCGCAATCTGCGACTGCACCGCGGCGGTGGTCGCCTTGCCAAGCGTGACCATCGTCACCACCGCGCCGACACCGATGACGATCCCCAGGATGGTCAGGAACGAGCGCAGGATGTGGCGCCGGATCGAGCGCAGCGCGAGCAGGAAGGTGGTGCCCAGCATCAGTGCGCCTCGATCCGCTCTGGCATCTCGCCGGGGCGGTGGCGCGCCTCGATCCGCTCGACCAGCCCATCCTTGAAGTGGATCACGGTGCGCGCGAACGCGGCCATGTCGGGCTCGTGCGTCACCATCAGCACGGTGATGTTGCTATCACGGTTGAGCCCGGTGAGCAGCTCCATGATCTCGATCGAGCGCTCCGAATCGAGGTTGCCGGTCGGCTCGTCGGCGAGCAGCACGTCGGGTGAGGTGACGATCGCGCGCGCGATCGCGACGCGCTGCTGCTGCCCGCCCGAGAGCTCGGCGGGGGTATGATCCCACCATGGGTCGAGCCCGACCTTCTCCAGCGCCGCCATCGCGGACTGGCGACGCGCGCGCTTCTCGTCGCCGCGATAGAGCAAGGGCAGCTCGACATTCTCCAGCGCGGTGGTGCGGCTGAGCAGGTTGAATCCCTGGAACACGAAGCCGAGATGCCGGCGCCGCAGCAAGGCGCGCTGGTCGCGATCGAGCGTCTCGACGTGATGCCCCTGGAACAGGAAGGTACCCGCGCTAGGCACGTCGAGGCAGCCGAGGATGTTCATCGTCGTCGACTTGCCCGAACCTGAGGGCCCCATCACCGCGACGAAATCTCCCGCGGCGATGTCGAGGTCGACGCCCTTGAGCGCCTGGAACTGCGTCGCGCCCTCGCCATAGACCTTGGTGACGCCGCGCAGGCTGATCAGGGGCGAGTCACTGGCCACCCGCCGCGCCCCCTCCCCCGCTGCGACGCCCGCGCCCGCTCGCGCTGGCGGCGCCGGCCTGGTCGGTGCCCGCGGCGAGCTGCCCGGTGATGACCTCCATACCCGGCTTGAGGCCGCCCGACAGTACCTCGGTCTGCGTGCCGTCGGTATCGCCGGTGGTGACCTGGATCGGCTGCGGCGTACCGTCCTCACCCTTGATGTAGACGGTCTGCGACGCGCCGCGGCCCACGGTAGCGCTGCGCTCGGTGCGCGTGCGGCGCGGCGGCCCCGCCAGGATCGTGCCCGTGATGCCGCCGCGCCCACCGCCGCCCGCGCTGGGCTTGAAGCGGAAGGCCGCGTTGGGGACGAGCAGCACGTTGCGCTTGTCCGCGGTGACGATGTCGGCGGTGGCGGTCATGCCTGGGCGCAGCTGGAGCGTCGGGTTCGCCACCGTCAGATCTGCCGCGTAGGAGACGACCTGCCCGCTCGTGCTCGACGTCGAGCTGGTCGACGACGATGAGGAGGCGGTGGCGCTGCTCACCGTCAGGTTCGAGCCGAGATCGACGCGCGTGATCGTCGCGGGAAAGCTGCGGCCGGGGAAGGCATCGACCGTGAAGCTCGCCTTCTGCCCGACCTGCACCTCGCCGACATCGGCCTCGTCGATCGCCACCTCCAGCTTCATCGCCGACAGATCCTCCGCGATCACGAACAGCGTCGGCGTGTTGAACGAGGCAGCGACGGTCTGGCCGGGATCGACCTGCCGCGCGAGCACCACGCCGTTGACGGGCGAGCGGATGATCGCGCGCGCGCGCTGCGTCTGTGACTGCGACAGCGTCGCACGCGCGGCGGCGACGTTCGCCTCGGCGACGCGCAGCGCCGCGGTGGCGCGCTGCGCGTCGGCCTGACCGGTCTGCAGCTCGGTACGCGACGGCACGCGCCCCTTCGACAGCTTGAACACCTCGTTGAGCCGGGCGAGCTGCGCCTGCGACTCCGCCACCGTGGCGCGCGCCTGCGCCACCTGCGCCTCATTGGCGGCGAGCTGCGCCTGGCCGGCGCGGATCTGGTCGTCGATCTGCTCCGGGTCGATCAGCGCGAGCGGCTGACCCGCGGTGACCCGATCGTTGACATCGACCACCACCTTGGTGACGAGGCCGGAGAGCTGGGAGCCGACCGTCACCTGGTTCGTCGGCGCGAGCTTGCCGGTGGCCGAGACGGTCACGGTGAGGTCGCCGCGCTTGGCCGCGGCGGTGGCGTAGCGCACCGGTTCGGTGCCGCCGAAGACGCAGCGCGACAGCAGCAGCAGCACGACGATCAGGCCGGCAAGCACCAGCACCCACTTCGCCCAGCGCCGCCACGCCGGCTGCGGCTGGACGCCCAGGAAGTCGTCGAGCTGTGTCTCGGGCATCAGGGTTGTCCGTCGCTGGGCGTGGTGGTGGGGGCGGGTTGCACGAGCGTCGGTGCCGATGCGGCGCGCGGCGGCGCCTCGGGCACGCTGGCGGCGTCCCACCCGCCGCCGAGCGCACCGAAGAGCTGCACCAGCGCCGTCGCTGCGTCGGCCTGCGCCTGCGCCGCACTGTTGCGGGTGCTGAGCAGCGTCGCCTCCTGCTGGCTGAGCGTGGTGAAGTCGGTTAGCCCGGTGCGATACTGGCTGCGCGACAGGATTGCCGCGTTGTTCGCGGCCTCGTACGCAATGGTCAGCTGCTCCTCGCGCCGCCGCGCGGTATCGAGCGCAACCGCGGCATTCTCTACGTCCTCGAGCGCGGTCAGCACGGTCGACTTATAGGCGGCGAGCGCGGCGTCGGCCGCCGCCTCCTGCCCCCGCACCTGGCTGTTGAGCCGGCCGCCGTTGAAAATCGCCTGGGTGATGCCCGCGAACAGTCCCCCGGTGACGGTGTCGAGCAGGGTTCCGACGCCCGCCGCACGCGTGTTGATGTTCCCGGTGATCGCGAGATTAGGATAGAGCGCGGCTTTGGCGACGCCGATCTGCGCGGTCGCGGCGGCGAGCGAGCGCTCGGCGGCGCGCACGTCGGGTCGCTGGCGCAACACGTCGGCGGGAATGCCGATACCCGAGGGTGCCGCGCCGACCGGGATCGGCCGAGCCGCCGCCAGCCGCGGCTTGAGCGCGCCCGGCGCCTGTGCGGTGAGCACGCCGATCCGCGACACGGCGGCGTTATACTGCTGCTCCAGCGAGGGGATCGTCGCCGCGGTCTGCGCGCGCTGCTGGCGCGCCTGTTCCTGGTCGAGCGACGAGACCAGGCCCGCCTGGACGCGGAAGCCCGCGATCTCGAGATTGTCGTCCTGCAGCGCGAGGCTGGCGCGGGCGTTGGCGAGCTGCGCCTGGTAGAGCCGCGCAAGCACGTAGTTGCGCGCCACCTCCTGCTGCACCGACAGCAATGTGGTCGCGTAGTCGAAGCCCGAGGCCTGATATTGCGCGCGGCTCGCCTCGACCGTGCGCCGCACCTCGCCGAACAGGCCGAGCTGATAGGAGGCGCTCAGCCCGACCGAGTAATTGTCCGCGCCGCCGCCGCCGACGTTCTGCACGGTGCCGTCGGGAAGCGTGATGGTCTGGCCGCCGCCGCGCAGCGTCTCAGAGCGACTGTAGCCGGTGTTGCCACTGAGCGAGGGCAGCAGGTCGGCGCGGCTCTGCACCAACGACTCGCGCGCCTGGCGCAGCCGTGCGATCGCCTGCACGACGTCGAGGTTGGCGGTTGCGGCCTGGTCGACCAGTTCCCCGAGCACGGGATCGTCGAAGCGCTGCCACCAGCGCGTGAGGTCCTCGCGCGTCGGCGGCGCCGGCACGGAGTAAGCGACCGGCACGCCGAGCTCGGACGCCGAACGCGGCTGATAATCGGGGCCGACGGTGCAGCCCGCCAGCGCGAGCAGGGTCGTCGCAAGGGTCGCACGCCTCATGCTGCGATGCATGAACATGCCCGCCGGGGACGTCCAGCGTTAATATGTCGCAAGTTGTCGTGGCGAGTTGACGCTCGAGGGGAGCTGTGGCCGCCGCCGGCGCCGTGACGACGACTGCCCTTGCCGTGGTGAGACACGGCTGAAAAGGGCGCCATCCTGAACTCGTTTCAGCATCCACTAAGCCGCAAGCGACGCAGCTCCTGAGTGTGCGGCGGCGTGGATCCTGGAACGAGTTTAGGATGGGGAATGGGATGAACCGGCGGCACCTGGCGCAATAGCGATACGCCGTCCGCCGCCCTCACTCCAGCTCTAGGATCACCTGATCGACCGCCAGGCTGTCGCCCGCCGCCGCGTTGAGCGTCTTCACCGTCGCGCTCTTCTCGGCGCGCAGGATGTTCTCCATCTTCATCGCCTCCACCACCGCGAGCGGCTGGCCGGCCTCGACCTTGTCGCCGACTGCAACGTCGAGCCGGACGAGCAGGCCCGGCATCGGCGCGATCAGGAATTTGGACAGGTCGGGCGGCACCTTCTCAAGCAGGTGCTGCACGTAAGGCGCGACCCGCGCGGGCAGCACGCGCGCGACATGGCTGGCGCCGCGCGTCGTTAGCCTGAAGCCGGTGCGCGTCGGCGCGATCCGCACCGCCAATCGCGCCTCGTCCGCCAGCTCCGCCTCGATCAGGCGATCGCCGGGGGTATATTCGATGCCGATCTCGAGCGGCGCGCCGTCGACGCTGATCGCGTCGGGCGAGACATGGACGGCATGATCGCCGCCATCGATCCGCACCACCCAGTCGGCGGGAGGCTGAAGGCGATGGCCGAGCTGACCCTCGATCCGCCGTGCGCGATCCGCGTGCGCCGTCGCGGCGAAGGCAGCGATCGCGGCGAGCTCGCGCACCAGTCCGGCAGAGGCGGGTGCGCCGTGGAAGCCGTCAGGATATTCCTCGGCGATGAAGCCGGTGGTCAGCCGGCCCTCGCGGAAGCGCGGATGCTGCATCAGCGCCGAGAGGAAGTCGATGTTGGTGCCCGGTCCCTCGATCTCGAACGCGTCGAGCGCGGCGATCTGCGCGTCGATGGCGGCCTCGCGCGTGGGTGCCCAAGTGATCAGCTTGGCGATCATCGGGTCGTAGAACATGCTGACCTCGCCACCTTCGGCGACGCCGTCGTCAACGCGGGTGCGGGGCAGATCATCCCCGGAACGGGGAGGATGGTAGCGCACCAGCCGGCCGATACTCGGCAGGAAACCACGATACGGGTCCTCGGCATAGACGCGGTTCTCGATCGACCAGCCATTGATGCCGACGTCATCCTGCCCGAACGCCAGCGGCTCTCCGTACGCAACGCGGATCATCTGCTCGACCAGATCGAGCCCGGTGATCTCCTCGGTGACCGGATGCTCTACCTGCAGCCGCGTGTTCATCTCGAGAAAGTAGAAGCTATCGCCGGTCGTATCCGAGCCGGAGACGATTAGCTCCACGGTGCCCGCGCTGTAGTAGCCCACCGCCCGTGCCAGCGCGACCGCCTGCTCGCCCATTGCGGCGCGCATCTTGGGCGTGACGAACGGCGACGGCGCCTCCTCGACCACCTTCTGGTGACGGCGCTGCACCGAACATTCGCGCTCGTTGAGATAGACGATGGTGCCGTGCTGGTCGCCGAGCACCTGGATCTCGATGTGCCGCGGGCTCTCGATGAACTTCTCGATGAAGACGCGGTCGTCGCCGAAGCTCGCCAGTCCCTCGCGCTTGGTCGCGTCGAACCCCTCGCGCACGTCCTGCTCGCTCCAAGCAAGGCGCATGCCCTTGCCGCCGCCGCCGGCTGAGGCCTTCATCATCACGGGATAGCCGATCTCGCCCGCGATCCGCACCGCCTCGTCGGTGTCGGCGATCTCGCCGAGATAGCCCGGGACGACGTTGACGCCGGCCTGCTTGGCCAGCTTCTTCGACTCGATCTTGTCCCCCATCGCCGCGATGGCAGCCGGCGGCGGGCCGACGAAGGCGATTCCCGCCTCCGCGCAGGCACGCGCGAAGCTCTCGCGCTCGGACAGGAAGCCATAGCCGGGGTGGATACAGTCGGCTCCGGTTTCCTTGGCAGCGAGCAGGATCAGCTCGGCCTTGAGATAGCTCTCCGCCGCTGGCGCCGGCCCGAGGCGCACCGCCTCGTCCGCCATCAGCACGTGCGGCGCACGCGCGTCGGCGTCGGAATAGACCGCGACGGTCTTGATCCCCATCCGCTTGGCGGTGCGAAACACGCGACAGGCGATCTCGCCGCGATTGGCGACCAGGATCTTCTTGAACACGGACCTCTCCTGCTGTCCCGCCACCGCGATGAGGCGATGGCGAGCGCTGTCTTATCTGGTCGGCTGCCGCCGCTTATTCCGCCGCTTGGGTCAGCCGGCACTCCGCCGCCATCGGCGTCACCCCGAGCTTGGCGAACAGTGCGGCGTCCTTGTCGTCGCCGGCGTTCCCTGCGGTCAGCAGCTTGTCGCCGGTGAAAATCGAATTCGCACCCGCCATGAAGCACAACGCCTGGGTCGAGTCGGACATGCTCTCGCGCCCGGCCGACAGCCGCACCATGCTTGCAGGCATGGTGATCCGCGCCACCGCGACGGTGCGGACGAACTCGATCTCGTCAATCTTGGCGAGTGGCGTGTCGGCCAGCATGTCGCCGAGCACCGTCCCCTTCACCGGCACCAAAGCGTTGACCGGCACGCTACCGGGATGCTCGGGCAACGTCGCGAGCGCGTGGACGAAGCCGACGCGATCCTCGCGCGTCTCGCCCATCCCGACGATGCCGCCGCAGCAGACGTTGATCCCGGCCGAGCGCACCGCGTCGAGCGTGTCGAGCCGCTCCTGGAAGGTCCGCGTCGTGATCACGTCGCCGTAACGCTCGGGCGAGGTGTCGATATTGTGGTTGTAATAATCGAGCCCCGCCGTCGCGAGGCGATCGGCCTGATGCGGCTCGAGCATGCCGAGCGTCATGCACGTCTCCATCCCCATGCCGCGCACGCCCTCGACCATCGCGACGATCGCGTCCATGTCGCGATCCTTCGGATTGCGCCATGCCGCGCCCATGCAGAAGCGAGTCGAGCCATTGTCCTTCGCCTGCGCCGCCGCTTGGAGCACCGCGCGGACGTCCATCAGCTTGGTCGCCTTGACGCCGCTCTCCGCACTGACCGACTGCGAGCAATAGCCGCAATCCTCCGGGCAGCCGCCGGTCTTGATCGACAGCAGCGTGGAGAGCTGCACCTGGCCGGGCGCGTGATGCGCGCGGTGGATCGTCTGCGCCTGCCACATCAGCTCGTCGAACGGCAGGTCGAACAGCGCTGCGATCTCCTCGCGGGTCCAGTCGTTGCGTCGCGCGCCCGTCACTTCGTCCACCCTATTCCCTTCAACTGCTGCGTCCGCGCGCGGGTCACCTTCGCCAGACATTGCGCCTGCGCCATCGGCTGGAGCGAGCCGCCGGCGAACTCGCCGCTTTCTAGCACGCATTGCCTGTCACGGAACTGGAGCCAGGCGCGCTGGCTGGCGAGCGCCGCCGCGGCATAGCCGAAGCCGCCGCCGCGCGAGCCATCAGCGGCATCGCGCTTCTTCATGTCGGCGTAGAGCACGCGCCACGCCTGGGTCATCTGCGCATCGGCCTGTTTGTACGCGGCGCCGGCCTGCTGGTTCATCTGCGCCTGCGTCTGCGCTTCGGCAGGCGGAGCAAGGAGCGCCAGTACGGCCGCTCCGACCATCAGGGTCAGGCAGTGTGCCGCGCTTGCGCGGCGCGAAGGATAGACGGTCACGCGGTCTCCTCGTCGGGCGGCATGTTGTGGCCGAGCAGGCGGAGCACCTCCTCCGCCGCCCGGATCAGGTTGGTACCGGGTCCGAAGATCGCCTGCACGCCGGCTTCCCGCAACATGTCATAGTCCTGCGCGGGAATGACCCCGCCGGCGATCACCTTGATGTCGGCGCGTCCGGCCTCGCGCAGGTGGCCGATCAACTCGGGGATCAACGTCTTGTGCCCGGCGGCGAGGCTGGAGGCGCCGACCACGTCGACGTTCTTCTCGAGCGCGAGCTCGCTCGCCTCCCGCGGCGTCTGGAAGAGCGGTCCGGGCACCACCTCGAAGCCGAGATCGCCGAACATGCTGCTGACGAGATTGGCGCCGCGATCGTGGCCGTCCTGTCCCATCTTCGCCACGAGCAGGCGCGGGCGGCGGCCGAGGCGGCGCTCGGTCGCCGCGACGCCGCGCACCAGCCGCGCCCAGCGCTCGTCGTCGGTATAGGCGCCGCCGTACACGCCCTTGACTGGTTTGGGGTGGGTGCCGAAGCGGCCGAACACGTGCTCCATCGCGGCGGAGATCTCGCCGAGCGTGGCGCGCGCGCGGGCCGCGTCGACCGCGAGGGCGAGGAGGTTGGCGTCGCCGCGTGCGCCCGCGCACAGCGCGTCAAGCGCGCGCTGGCACGCCGTCTCGTCACGCGCCCCCTTGACCGCGGCGATGCGCCGCACCTGCGCCTCGCGCACGGCGACATTGTCGACATCAAGAATGTCGATCGGCGCCTCACCCGCCAGCCGGTATTTGTTGACGCCGACGATCACGTCCTCGCCGCGATCGACCCGGGCCGCGCGCGCGGCGGCAGCTTCCTCGATCATCGCCTTGGGCCAGCCCGCGGCGACCGCCTTGGCCATGCCGCCCTCGCGCTCGACCCGCTCGATGATGTCCCACGCGCCGTCGATCAGGCTCTTGGTCAGGCTCTCGACATAATAGCTGCCGCCGAGCGGATCGACGACCTTGGTCATCCCCGTCTCTTCCTGCAGCACGATCTGCGTGTTGCGTGCGATCCGCGCGGAGAAGTCGGTGGGCAGAGCGATCGCCTCGTCGAGCGCGTTGGTGTGGAGCGACTGGGTACCGCCCAGCATCGCCGCCATCGCCTCGATCGTGGTGCGCATGACGTTGTTGTACGGATCCTGCTCGGTCAGCGACACGCCGCTGGTCTGGCAGTGGGTGCGCAGCATCTTGGAGCGCTCGTCCTTCGCCCCCAGCTGCGTCATCGCGCGATGCCACAAGACCCGCGCGGCGCGCAGCTTCGCCACCTCCATGAAGAAGTTCATGCCGATCGCGAAGAAGAACGACAGTCGGCCCGCGAATTTATCGATGTCGAGCCCGCTGGCGACGCCGTATTTCACATAGTCGATGCCGTCGGCGATGGTGAAGGCGAGTTCATGGAGCTGCGTCGCCCCCGCCTCCTGCATGTGATAGCCGCTGATCGAAATGCTGTTGAACTTCGGCATCTCGCGGCTGGTATAGGCGAAGATGTCCGAGATGATCCGCATGCTCGGCTCGGGCGGGTAGATGTATGTGTTGCGGACCATGAACTCCTTGAGGATGTCGTTCTGGATCGTTCCGTCGAGCTTGGCGCGCTCGACACCCTGCTCCTCGCCCGCGACGATAAAGAAGGCGAGGATCGGGATCACCGCGCCGTTCATCGTCATGCTGACCGACATCTGATCGAGCGGAATGCCGTCAAACAGGATCTTCATGTCCTCGACGGTGTCGATCGCGACACCCGCCTTGCCGACGTCGCCAGTGACGCGCGGGTGGTCGCTGTCATAGCCGCGGTGCGTCGCGAGATCGAAGGCGACGCTCAGCCCTTTCTGCCCGGCCGCGAGGTTGCGGCGGTAGAAGGCGTTCGACTCCTCCGCGGTGGAGAAGCCGGCATATTGTCGGATCGTCCACGGCCGGCCGGCATACATCGACGCGCGCACGCCGCGTGTGAACGGCGCGAAGCCGGGCAGGCCCGGATCCCAGTCGGCAACATCGTCCGCGGTGTAGAGCGGTTGGACGTCGATCCCCTCGGGCGTGCTCCAGGTGAGGTCCCTGCCCTTCACTTCCTTCGAGGCGGCGGCCTGCCAGTCGGCGAGCGTCGGCTGCGCCGTCGGCTCGGGCGCCGCGGCGGGAGCGCGTGTGCTGCCGGCGTCCTCGCCGAGGTTGGTTTCGATCTCGGCCATGTCAGGTGCCCTTGAACGCGGGCGCACGCTTCTGGAGGAACGCCGTGCCGCCCTCCAAGGCGTCGGCGGTGCCGCGCATCGCGCGCTGGTCATCGGCCTCGCGCGCGAGCGCGGTGGCAAGGTCGCTCTCCAGCGCGGCGTGCAGCCCGCGTCGGATCGCGCCGAGCGCCACCGTCGGCCCGGCGCCAAGCCGCTGGGCCAATGCGAAGGCGGCGGCGTCGAGGTCGACGTCCGCGACCAGTTTATGGATCATGCCCCAGTCGAGCGCCTTGGCGGCGAGGACCCGCTCGCCGAGCAGCATCATCTCCGCGGCGCGCGCGCGCCCGATCAGCCGCGGCAGCAGCCAGCTCGCGCCGCCGTCCGGAACCAGACCGATGTTGACGAAGGCCTGGAGGAAATAAGCGGTGTCGCTGGCGACGCACAGATCGGCGGCGAGCGCGAGGCTGCAGCCGATCCCCGCCGCCGGACCGCGCACCGCGCTCACGACCGGCACGCGCGCCTCGGCGACGGCGAGGATCGCGGGATTGTACGAGCCGGTCAACGCCGCATGCGTCGCCGCACCGGGATCGTCGTTGGAGAGCGCGCCCGCGCCGACATCGGCGCCCGAGCAAAAGGCGCGCCCCGCTCCCCGGAGGAGAACCGCGCGCGCGTCGCCGAGATCGGCGAACGCGGCGGTGATCGCCTCGAACATCGCGGGCGGCGCGGCATTGAGCCGGTCCGGGCGGTTGAGCGTCAACACCAGCACGTCGCCGCGCCGCTCGGTGAGGATCATCGCCGGCTCAGTCATGCGGGTCTCCGTGGGTCGTCTCCATCAGCTCGACGAGCACGCCGCCCATGTCGCGCGGGTGGACGAAGACGATCGGCGTGCCGTGCGCCCCAATCCGCGGCTCGCCCAGCACGGTCGCCCCCTGTGCGGTGAGATGCGCCACCGCGGCGTGGACATCCGGAACCTCGAAACAGACGTGATGCTGTCCGCCGGACGGGTTCTTGCGCAGGAAGCCGGCGATCGGCGAGCTCTCGTCGTAGGGCTGGATCAGCTCGACCTGCGTGTTGGGTGCGTCGATGAAGCAGACGCGCACGCCCTGCGCGGGCAGATCGAACGGCTCGCCGACCGCCTCGGCGCCGAGCAGCGTGCGGTACGTCTCGACCGCGCGCTCGATCGAGGGCGTGGCGATGCCGACGTGGTTGAGGCGGCCGAGGCCCGAAGGTCTCGTCATTCCTCGAGCCTGGGGCGAGCGTTCATCATCGCGGCTCCTTGGATCACGCCCTCCAACCGGCTGACCCGATCGCGCAATCCCCCATGTGCCTCCGCGAGCGCAGCGACCCGTGCATTGAGCCCCGTCATGTCTCTCGCCAACAGATCGAGCTGATCCTTGACGGTCATCACGCTCTTGAGCGCGCTCAGCGCTTTATCGACGGCGCTCACTTGGGCTCACCTGCCAGTACCGCATCGACCACCGCACAAGCACGCTCGATATCGCCGCGCATCGCCGCGATCGTCTCACGCATGTCCACGACGGCATCGTTCACCAGCGGCACGAGCAGGTCCACGACACGCTCGTCGTCCGACGACGGCGCCGGGTCCACGATGTAACGGCTCGTCGCCTCGCGCACGACATGGCCGACCGACATGCCGTTCTCGCGCGCGAACGCGTCCAACGCGGCCTTGTGAGCGGGCGTGGTCAGGAACGTTACACGCTCAGTCTGCACCGCAAACTCCTTCACATGTCCTTATAATGTGCATGACGCAGCATCACAAAGGAATGTTGTCGTGCTTCTTCCACGGGTTCTCCAGTGACTTGCCGCGCAGCTTGCGCAGGCCCAGCGCGATGCGGCGGCGGGTCGAATGCGGCTGGATCACCTCGTCGATAAAGCCCTTGCTCGCCGCGACGAAGGGATTGGCGAAGCGCGCCTCATATTCGGCGGTGCGCTCGGCGATCTCGTCCGGCGTGCGGCCGCGGAAGATGATCTCGACCGCGCCTTTCGCGCCCATTACCGCGATCTCGGCGGTCGGCCAGGCATAGTTGAGGTCGCCGCGCAGATGCTTCGACGCCATCACATCGTATGCGCCGCCATAGGCCTTGCGCGTGATCACAGTGATCTTGGGTACGGTCGCCTCGGCATAAGCGAACAAGAGCTTGGCGCCGTGCTTGATGATGCCGTTATGCTCCTGCGCGGTGCCGGGCAGGAAGCCGGGGACGTCGACGAAGGTCACGATCGGGATCTCGAAGGCGTCGCAGAAGCGCACGAAGCGCGCCGCCTTGCGACTGGCGTTAATGTCGAGCACACCCGCCAGCACCGTCGGCTGGTTGGCGACGACGCCGATGGTGCGCCCCTCGATCCGCCCGAAGCCGCACAGGATGTTGCCGCCGTGCGCCGGCTGCACCTCGAAGAAGTCGCCCTCGTCGACCACCTTCCGGATCAGCTCGTGCATGTCGTAGGGCTGGTTGGCATTGGCGGGGACGAGCGTGTCGAGGCTCGGCTCGATCCGGTCCCAGGCGTCGGCGGTGGGTCGCTCCGGCGCCGCCTCGCGGTTCGACGCGGGCAGGAAGTCGATGAAGTCGCGCGCCGCGAGCAGCGCCTCGATATCGTCCTCGAACGCGACGTCGGCCACGCTGGTCTTGGTGGTGTGCGTCACCGCCCCGCCCAGCGCCTCCTGCGTCACCACCTCGTTGGTCACCGTCTTCACCACCTCCGGGCCGGTGACGAACATGTAACTGGAGTCCTTCACCATGAAGATGAAGTCGGTCATCGCCGGCGAGTAGACCGCCCCGCCCGCGCACGGCCCCATGATCAGGCTGAGCTGCGGCACCACGCCGCTGGCGAGCGCGTTGCGCTGGAACACCTCGGCATAGCCGCCGAGGCTCGCCACGCCCTCCTGGATCCGCGCGCCGCCGCTGTCGTTCAGCCCGATCACGGGCGCCCCGACCTTCATCGCCATGTCCATGATCTTGCAGATTTTCTGCGCGTGCCGCTCGGACAGCGAACCGCCGAACACGGTGAAGTCCTGACTGAACACGAACACCAGGCGCCCGTTGATCGTGCCCGATCCGGTGACGACGCCGTCGCCCGGGATCACCTGCTCCGCCATGCCGAAGTCGACGCAATTGTGCTCGACGAACATGTCGACCTCTTCGAAGCTGCCCTCGTCGAGCAGCACGTCGAGCCGCTCGCGTGCGGTCAGCTTGCCCTTGGCGTGCTGCGCGGCGACACGCTTCTCGCCGCCGCCCGCGCGCGCGGCATCGCGGCGACGTTCCAGCTCGGCGATGGTCGAGGTCATGCAGCTCTCCCGTTACGTGCGCGGCCGTCCTGCCTGTCGCCGCGCGCGTGCGCAAATGCGAAGTTGCGAACTTGCGAAGCGACGTCTTGCGAACTATTCCGTCGCGATGAGGCAGCGGCTCTACGCCGGCGCCGCGCTGCGCGACCTGCGCCGCGCCGCCGGCCTCACCCAACGCGCCATGGCACAGCGACTGGCGCTGTCGGTGAGCTATCTGTCGCAGCTAGAGAGCGACGAACGCCCGCTCACCGGCGCGGTGCTCGCCGCGCTCGCGCGCCACTTTCCCGCCGCGCTGGCGCAGATCGAGGGCGAGGTGCCGGCGCGCCGCCTCGCCGCGCTGGCGCAGGCGCTGGCCGAACCGACCGTCGCGCCGATGTCCCCCGACGAGGTGGCGCGCCTCGCCGAGCAGAGCCCCGACCTCGCCGACCGGTTGATCGCGCTCCACGCCGCCAAGCGGGAAGCCGACGCGCGCGCGGCGCTCGCCGAGGAGGCGATGACCGCCGGCGCGGGGGCGCGGCTGCCCTGGGAGGCGGTGCGCGACTGGTTCCACGAGGCGGGCAACTACGTCGATCCGCTCGACCTCGCCGCAGAGGCGCTTGCCGGCAAGCAGGGCGGCACGGGCAACGCCGAATGGGTCGAGGCAGCGCTGCGCGCGCGCGGCGTGACGATCGTGACCGACCAGCACGACGACGCCGCGCTCGCGCGCTTCGACGGCACGCGCCTGACGCTCTCTGCGGCACTGCCCGCCGAAAGCCGGCGTTTCCTGATCGCGCACCGGTTCGCCGCCCACGCCTTTGCGGCGCCGATCGCCGCGATCGTGGCCGCCGCGCCGTTGGCGCAGGAAGAAGCGCGGCGACTGCTCGCTACCGGTCTGGCAAATTACGCCGCGGGCGCGCTGCTGATGCCCTACCGCGCCTTCCGCGACGAGGCGCGTCGCGGGCGCCACGACATCGACCGGCTCGCCCGCCGCTTCAACACGAGCTTCGAGCAGACCTGCCATCGCCTATCCACGCTGCAGCGCCCCGGTGAGGAGGGCATCCCCTTCTACTTTTGCCGCGTCGACATGGCGGGCAACATTACCAAGCGCCACTCGGCCACGCCGCTCCAGTTCGCGCGCTTCGGCGGGGCCTGTCCGTTGTGGCACGTCCACGAGGCGGCGGCGATCCCGGATCGCATCCTGGTCCAGCTCGCTGAGACGCCCGACGGCGCACGCTACGTCTCGCTCGCCAAGGGGCTGGTCAAACCGTCCGGGCAGTTCGCGCGCAGCCCGCGACGCTACGCCGTCCTGCTCGGCTGCGAGGCGCGGCACGCCGCCGATTTCGTCTACGCCGACGCGGTGGGCCCGCGCGGCACGGCGACGCCGATCGGGATCAGCTGCCGCCTCTGCCCTCGCGCCGACTGCGACCAGCGCGCCTTCCCACCGACCGATCGCGCGATCGTCGTCGATGCGGCAGAGCGGCGCGCGGTACCTTATCGGGTGATGTGACCGGTACGGTCCGCAAGAACGAAGGGTTTGAAGGCTCAGCCGCAACTTCTTGGCGTCGTCCCGGCCTGTTCCGGAAACCACTGGCCCGCAAGAATAACGCTTCCCGAGTAAGCGGCACGGTGGACTCCGGTTTGCGATCAGGACGGAGCAGCGGTGCTTAGTCATTGATCTGTGTCAGCCAGCCGCCGCCGCACGGAACGCCGCGCCCCGCTCGCCCGTATCCACTACCCTACTCACCCGCGGGAGAACGCATCCATGGCGCTCAGCCCGCGCCTGTCCGGCCAGGTCGCGGCGCGCGCGCACCACTCATCCGCCGCTAGGATCCTGCGCAAGATCGAGCCGTTCTTTGCGATCGGTCAGGTCTCGGGTGGGCCGCTGCTGCTCGCGTCGCTGATCGCACTGGTGGCGATCAACTCGCCGTGGAGCGCGGAATATGCGCGACTATGGGACCGGCCGCTGCGGATCAGCTACAGCAGCTGGGCGATCGAGCGCTCGGTCGCTGAGTGGGTGAACGACGCGCTGATGCCGCTGTTCTTCCTAATTATTGGCACCGAGGTGAAGCGCGAGTTCGTCAAGGGCGCGCTGAGCTCGTGGCAGACCGCGGTCTTCCCGGTCGCGGGCGCGATCGGCGGCCTTGTCGTGCCGGTCGGGCTGTATCTCGCCTTCAACTACGGCACGCCGACACAGCATGGCTGGGGCGTGGTGGCGGCGATGGACACCGCCTTCAGCCTCGCGATCGTGGCGATGTTTACCACCCGGCTGCCGCCCGCGGTGCGTGCGGTGCTGCTCGCCTTCGCCGCGATCGACGACGTGTTTGGGCTCCTCGTGATCGCGGTGGCCTACACCGAGACCTTGCAACCGTGGTTCCTGCTGCTCGCCGCGGCCGGCTATGCCGCGATGATGGTGCTGCTGCGGCTGCGCTGGGTGGCGCCGATCCTCTACGTCGCCTGCGGGTTGGTGGTATGGGTCGGCGTGCTCGGCTCGGGCGTCCACCCCACCATCGCCGGCGTGGCGATCGGTCTGCTGCTGCCGACCAGCTCCCGCCTGTCGGAGAAGCGCTTCGTCGAGCGCGTGCAGAAGCCGGTCGACCAGCTCAAGGCGGCGCAGGCCGCGGCCGACAGCGCACGCGACGAGGAAGAGGCCGAGCAATATCGCGAGAAGGCACAGCACCGGCTCGGCTACCTCCACGAGATGGCCGCGGCCACCGACGAGGCGGCGGAGCGGCTGGTGCGCATCCTCACGCCTTGGGTGTCGTACATCGTGCTGCCGCTGTTCGCGCTGTCGAACGTGCGGATCCATTTTTCGGCGGCGCTGGTCGGCGACGCGGTGCAATCGTCGCTGGCGCTCGGGATCGTCGTCGGGCTCGTGCTGGGCAAGCCGATTGGCTTCCTCTCGGCGACGTGGCTGGCGACGCGGCTCGGTCAGGCACGGCTGCCCGACGGTGTGACGTGGCGGATGGTGCTCGGCATCGGCGCGGTGGCGGGGATCGGCTTCACCATCTCACTGTTTATCGCCGAACTCGCCTTTGCCGAGGTCGAGTTGACCGAGATGGCCGCGCTCGCGGTGCTGGCGGCGTCGCTGGTGTCGGGCCTGTTCGGTTATGGCGTACTGTGGCACGCGGCGGCCGTCGCCGATACGGAAGCAGCGGCAACCGGAGGCTAACGCAGGGCAGCGCAACCGTCCGCGCCCGTCCACCGGCGCGGCGGGTTAGGACAGCGAGCAGCAGGAGCCTTACCCATGTCAGACGATCGCGCCAACGCCGGCGAGGGCGCCGACCCCACCGCCGACATCGACCAGCAGAACGACGGCACCACGACCGAGGATCTTGCCAAGCGCGGCACCGGTCAGAGCCGCGCGGGCGCAGGCGAAGGGCCGGACGCAGGCGCGAACGATGCTGCCGTCGATGAGGACGAGCGCGACTGAGCGGCTACGCCGCCTCTTCGTAGGGCACGCCCGCCGCCGCGGCGAGCAGCCGCTTCTCCAGCGCGCGCTGCCGCGCGCCGGCCGTGAGCTTGTCGCCGGTGAGATCGGTCAGGTAGAAGACGTCGACCGCGCGCTCGCCATAAGTGGCGACATGCGCTGAGTGGATCGTGACCTTCGACAGGAACAGCGCGTGCGCCAGCTGGTTCAGCAGCGCCGGGCGGTCGCGCGCCGCCACCTCCACCACGGTGAAGCGGTTGGATGCCTTGTTGTCGACCAGCACATTGGGCTCGATGCGGAACGCGTCTGCGCGCGCGCGCGGCAGCGGCTTGGCGCGCAGGCGGTCGGTCAGCTTGCCGCGCCCCGCCAGCGCGTCCTCGATCGCGGTCTTGAGCCGCTCGAGCTGCCCCGCCTCGTCGAAGGGGCGGCCGAGCGGATCCTGCACGAGGAAATTGTCAAGCGCCATGCCGTCGCGCGTGGTGTGGATGCGCGCGTCGATGATGTTGCCGCCGGCGACGTGGATCGCGCCGGCGATGCGGCTGAACAGGCCGGGGTGATCGGCGGCATAGACCGTCACCAGCGTCGCCCCGCGCTCGGGATAGACCTGCGCGTCGATCGACAGCGGCGCGTCGCCGGCGCGCGCGACGAAGGCCGCGTTGTGCGCGAGCACGTCGCCCGGCTCGGCGATCCAATAGGCCTCGGGCAGGCGATGCGCGTAGGCGGCGAGCTCGGCCTCGCTCCACCCCATCGCCGCGCGCAGGCCGTCCTGCTTGGCGAGCAGCCGCTCGCCGCGCCCTTTTTGCTTGTGGCCGAGCCGCAGCACCTCCTCAGCGCGGTCGTAGAGGTCGCCGAGCAACTGGCCCTTCCACCCGTTCCACGTCCCCGGACCGACCGCCTTGATGTCGACCACGGTGAGCACCAGCAGCAGCCGCAGCCGCTCGGGGCTCTGCACCACTTCGGTGAAGTCGAGAATGGTCTTGAAGTCGGTGAGGTCGCGGCGGAAGGCGGTGGCGCTCATCAGCAGATGGTGACGCACCAGCCAGGCGACCGTCTCGGTCTCCGCCGGGGAGAGCCCGAAGCGCGGGCCGAGCCGCTCGGCCACCTCGGCGCCCAGGATCGAATGGTCGCCGCCGCGCCCCTTGGCGATGTCGTGGAGGAACACCGCGACATACAGCACGCGTCGCGACACGATCTGCTCGATCACCGTGCTGGGGAGCGGGTGCTCCTCGGCGAGCTGACCGTGCTCCAGCCGGCTGAGCAGGCCGAGCGCGCGGATGGTGTGCTCGTCGACCGTGTAATGGTGGTACATGTCGAACTGCATCTGCGCGACCACACGCGCGAAATCGGGCACGAACTGGCCCAGCACGCCGGCCTCGTTCATCCAGCGCAGCGCCAGCTCGGGGTCGGCGGGGCCGGCGAGCAGCTCCAGGAACGACGCATTGGCCCGCGGGTCGCGGCGCACCGTCGCCACCAGCTTGGCGTCGCGCGTCGCGGCGCGCATGGCCAGCGGGTGGATCTCCTTGGCCTCGTGCGCGGCGAGCGCGAACAGCTCGACCAGCCGAACGGGATCGGCGCGGAGGAATTCGTCCTCGGGCAGCGCGATACGGCCGCCGTCGACGGTGAAGCCGTGCAGCTTGCGCGGGGCGCGACGCAGCCGCGGAAGGCCGTAGCGCCGCTTCGGCGCAAACCGTTCCTCCAGATGGGCGAGGAACAGTCCGGTGAGCGACCCCACCGCCTTGGCCTGGAGGAAGTAGAATTGCATGAAGCGCTCGACCGCGGGCTTCCCCGGCCGGGCGGCGTAGCGCATCCGCTCCGCGATCTCGCGCTGATAATCGAAGGTCAGCCGGTCCTCGGCGCGCCCGGCAATCAGGTGGAGGTGGCAGCGCACCGCCCAGAGGAAGTTGTCGGCGCGATGGAAGGCGCGATATTCGGCGCGGGTGAACAGGCCGATGTCGACCAGCTCGGCGGCGCGCTGCACGTCATAGACATATTTGCCGATCCAGAAGAGCGCGTGCAGATCGCGCAGCCCGCCCTTCCCTTCCTTGACATTGGGCTCGACGACGTAGCGCGTGTCGCCCATGCGGACGTGGCGCGCGTTGCGCTCGGCCAGCTTGTCGGCGATGAACTGGCGCTCGGTGCCGTGCCGCACGTCGTCGTGGAAGCGCTTCGCCGCCTCGGCATAAAGCGCTTCGTCGCCCCAGACGAAGCGCCCCTCCAGCAGCGCGGTGCGCACCGTGACGTCGGCCCTGGCCTGACGCACCATCTCGTCGAGCGAGCGGCTGGAGTGGCCGATCTTCAGCCCCAAGTCCCACAAGGTGTAGAGCATCGACTCGATCACCTGCTCGGCCCAGGGGGTCTGCTTGCCGGGCGTGAGGAAACCGATGTCGACGTCGGAGAAGGGCGCCATCTCGCCGCGGCCGTAACCGCCCACCGCGATCAGCAGCAGCCGCTCACCCGCAGTCGGGTTGTGGACCGGATAGAGCCGGTGCGTCGTCACCTCGGCAAGCACGATCAGCAACTGGTCGACCAGATAGGCCTGGGCGTTGGCAGCCTCGAGACCGCGCGACGGCGTCGCGGCGAGCCGGCGGGCGATCTCGGCGCGGCCGGCGTCGAGCGCCTCCCGCAGCAGCTGGCTCAGCCCGCGGCGCAGCGTCGCGGGATCGTCGCCCGGTAGCGCCGCCGCGGCCTCGGCGAGCGCGCGACGGCTGACGATCGCGCGGCGGTGGGGGAGATGGTCGAAACGCCCGGTCATGCGCGCCAGATAGGTCAATCGAGCCGCCGCGTCGCCCCCCTCGCGTGTGCGATCGTGCAGGCGCGCCGGCGCCCCGTACTTGCTCGCACTCGCTGTCCGCTCAGGCGAACAGCGCCGCGAACGCGCGGTCGAACTGCGGTGCCGCCGCCTTGGCGAGGAGCTTGAGCGCGTGCATGTCGGAGTAGTGCGCGATCGCCTTGGCATCGCCCTTGTCGATCGTGCGTAGGCGCACGCGATAGTCTGTCTCGTCCGCCATCAACGCGCCGATCGACAGTCGCTTCGCGGCGAGCAGGTCGCACAATTCGGTCTCGTACAGCGCGGCGGCCGGGTTGGCGATGCAGGTCTGCCGCTGTTTGGCGTAGATCAGCACCGGCGCGAACTCGTCGCGCACGTCAGCGTCCACCCGGTTGAAGAGGATCCGCACGCGCTCGCGCGAGACGCCGGCAGCCGCGAGCGCGTCGACCAGCTGGATCGTCTCCTGCTGCTCCTTGCCGCGGGAGACGACCGGGACCACGAAGAAGTCGATCTCCTCCTGCGCGCCCTCGTATTATGATCATGCGGTCGAGGAAATCCTCGACGTTGGTGGCGCCGACGTCGATGATCACGGAGGCGAGCATCAGCAGCTTGCGGAAGAGCACGCCGAACTTCTCGCCCTTCATTGCCTGGGATTCCAGACCCAGATCGGACGTGGTCTGGTTGACGCTCTCGATCGCGAAGATCTTCGCGTCGGCCATCCGCGGGGCGAGCGGGTGCGCGGCCACCGTCGCCTTGCCGACTGTGCCCGTGTAGTTGATGACCACCACTCTCACCCGCAATCCCCCAGATCTGACGGCGGCCGCGATCCGAGATCGCCGCCGATCGCGTGCGGACCTCCGTGTGATGCGTTCCTCCCGCCGTCGCCTTCCCATTTGTAGAGCGAGCGGCGCCGAGCCGAGGCGTGTGGGCGCATATCGTGCGATGCGACGCGGAGAGCCGCGCTATCCAAGCACCGCGTTGCGGATAACCTCCTTCAATCGTGACGGCTCTCCCTCTACGCTGAGCAAATGGCAGCACAGAGCGAGCACGCGCGATTGGCGCAGGCGGGATATGAGGCGTTGCAGCGCGGTGACGCGGGGGCGGCGCGCGACGCGTTCGAGCGCGTCGCCGCGGCAGGGGTGGCGACCTCGCAGCTGTGGCTACTGCTCGCCCAGGCACGCGCCGGCACGGGCGCCGAGCGAATCGCGGTGACAGAGGCGCTCGACCGCGTGCTCGCCGCCGAGCCGCGTCACCGCCAGGCGTTGGTGCTGCGCGGCGACTATGCCGAGGACGATCGCGCCGCCTGCTCCTTCTATGGGCTGGCGCTGGCGAATGCGTCCGAAGCGGAGCGCGCGCAGCCGCTGCTTCGCGCCGCGCAGGAGCGGCTCGCGGCGGCGTCGGGGCGGTTTGCGGACCACCTGCGCGCCCGGGTGGCGGACGCGAACGCAGGCCCGCGCTTCACCGAGGCGGTAGCCTTGGTGACGGGCGAGAAGCAGCTGTACCTCCAGCAGCCGACCAGCTTCTTCTTCCCCGGTCTGCCGCACCGCCAGTTCTTCGACGCGGCGGAGTTCGATTGGGCGCCGGGGCTCGTCGAAGCCGCGTCGGCGATCCGCGCCGAGCTGGATGAATTGATCGCGAGCGGCAGCGGCTCCGCGCCCTATGTGCAGGCCGATCCGACCCGCGCCAGCCGCGGCCATGCGCTGCTCGACGATCCCCGCTGGAGCGCCTTCCACCTGCTCGAGAATGGCGTACCGCAGGCCGTGAACGCGCCGCGCTGCCCGGCGACGCTCGCCGCCCTGGCGGCCGCGCCGCTGCCGCACATCCCCGGACGCTCGCCGATGGCGCTGTTCTCGGTGCTGCGACCGCACACCCACATTCCGGCGCATAACGGCATGCTCAACACGCGGCTGATCGTCCACCTGCCGCTGATCGTGCCCGAGCGTTGCCGCCTGCGCGTCGGCAACGAGGAGCGCGCGGTGCGCGCCGGCGAGCTGATGATCTTCGACGATTCGATCGAGCATGAGGCGTGGAACGACAGCGACGAACCCCGCGTGGTGCTGCTGTTCGAGGTTTGGCGCCCCGAGCTCACCGCAGCAGAGCGCGCCGGGTTGACGACGCTGTTCGGCGCGGTCGGGCTGTACGAGGGCGGGCAGTAACGGGCGAGCGGGCAGGCGAGCCCTGCGGCAGCGAGGGGCCATTGCGCCGCGCCGTGCTCCCGCGCACGCGCGAGCTCAGGTCACGTGCGCCGCGCCGCAAGGCCCTGAATCGCTGCGTGCACCGGAACGCCGAACGCGGCCGCAACTGACCCCTACGCTTCTCGCGTCAGCGCTTTCAGCCGGTACAAGGTGTCGAGCGCCTCGCGCGGGGTGAGTGCGTCGACGTCGAGGGCTTCCACCTGGGCGCGGATGGCGTCGCATTGCGCCTCCTCCACCTGCGCCGCCGCGGCGAACAGCGGTAGGTCGTCAAGCCCCGCCGCCAGCCCGCCGGTCTTGGCGCGCCCCGCCTCCAGCTTCGCCAGCACCGCCTTGGCGCGCTGCACCGTCGCGGGCGGCATGCCTGCCAGCCGCGCCACTGCCAGGCCGTAGCTGCGATCTGCCGGCCCGTCCGCGACCTCGTGGAGCAGCACAAGCTCGCCCTTCCACTCACGCGCGCGGACGTGGTGGAGCGACAGCGAGTCACACCGCTCCGCCAGCCGCGTCAGCTCGTGATAATGCGTGGCGAACAGGCAGCGGCAGCGATTGTCCTGGTGGATCGCCTCGACGACCGCCCAGGCGATCGCGAGCCCGTCATAGGTGCTCGTCCCGCGCCCGACCTCGTCGAGGATCACGAGACTGTCCGGCGTCGCCTGCGCCAGGATCGCGGCGGTTTCGACCATCTCGACCATGAAGGTGGAGCGCCCGCGCGCGAGATTGTCCGATGCGCCGACCCGGCTGAACAAGCGATCGACCAGCCCGAGCCGCGCCGCCGCGGCGGGCACATAGGCGCCCGCCTGCGCCAGCACCGCGATCAATGCGTTCTGGCGCAGGAAGGTCGACTTGCCGCCCATGTTGGGCCCGGTGACAAGCCACAGCCGCGCCGCCGCGCCGCCGAGCGCGCAGTCGTTGGCGACGAAGCGGTCGCCGCTCTTCGCCAGCGCGGCCTCGACCACCGGATGGCGCCCCTCGCGCACGTCGAAACAGGCCTCCTCGACGAAGCTCGGACGCGACCAGGCGCCCTCGGCGGCGCGCTCGGCCAGGCCCGCTGCGACGTCGAGCCGGGCGAGCGCGTCCGCGGTCGCGGCGATCGCCTCACGCCCGGCGAGCGCCGTGGCGGTGAGCTCTTCCAGATGCGCCGCCTCGGCCGCGAGCGCGTGCGCGCCCGCCTGCGTGACGCTCGCCGCCACCTCGTGCAGCTCGGGCGCGTT
This sequence comes from Sphingomonas phyllosphaerae, assembly GCF_029623345.1. Classification (GTDB taxonomy): domain Bacteria; phylum Pseudomonadota; class Alphaproteobacteria; order Sphingomonadales; family Sphingomonadaceae; genus Sphingomonas; species Sphingomonas phyllosphaerae_C. The sequence goes on along the minus strand of NZ_JAPYKH010000001.1, from coordinate 122,664 downwards.
GAAGCGAACCACGCCCGCGAGGGTCTGACGATGCGTAAAGCCCGAGTCCGCGCGCATCAGCGGGTCGGCGACGCGCGCGGGCACCTCTATGTGGTAGCCAAGCACGCCGTTGTGGCGGATCTTGAGCGCGCTGATCTTGGTGCGCTCGCGGAAGCTTGCCTCGAGCGCTGCGATGGCGCGCCGGCCACCGCTGCCGGTCTCGCGCAAGGCGTCGAGGGCGGCGTCATAGCCCGCGGCAATATAGCCGCCGTCGCTCGCCTCGATCGGGGGCGCAGGGACGAGCGCGCGCTTCAGCAGATCGATCAGCGCGCCATGCCCGCGCAATCGCGGCGCTAGCTCGCGCAGCAGCGCGGGCGCCGGCTCCAGCGCGCCGAGCCGCTCGCCGATGGTCCAGGCGCCGTCCAGCCCGTCGCGCAACTGGCCGAGGTCGCGCGGGCTCCCGCGCCCTGCCGCCAGCCGCCCCAGCGCACGACCGATATCGGGCAGCGCGCGCAGCGCGGCACGGACACGCTCGCGCAGGGCCGCGTCGTCATGGAGCAATCGGACGAGGTCGAGCCGCGCCTCGATCGCACCGCGCGCCATCAGCGGCGCGCCCAGGTCGGCGGCGAGCAGCCGCGCTCCCGCGCCGGTCACGGTCCGGTCGACCGCGTCGAGCAGGCTGCCCTTGCGCTGCCCCGAAGCAGTGCAGGTCAGCTCGAGGCTCTCGCGCGTCGCGGCGTCGATCGCCATCGTGTCGCGCGCGGCGGCAAGCACCGGCGGCCGCAGGAAGGGCAGCTTGCCCTTGGCGGTATGGTCGAGATAGGCGACCAACCCGCCCGCCGCGGCGAGCGCGGCGCGGCCGAACTGGCCGAAGCCGTCGAGCGTCGCCACGCCGAACAGTCGCTTCAACCGCGCCTCGCCAGCGCCACTGTCGAACTCGCCGCGCGGACGTCGCACCGTGGCGGGGGCGTCGCTCTCTTCCGCGGCGATCACCTCGGCGGCGCCGAGCCGCGCTAGCTCGGCGGCGAGACCGGCGCGGTCGCAGGCGATCACCTCGAAGCGGCCGGTCGAGACGTCCGCGGCGGCGAGCGCCACCTCGCCCGCGGCCTCACCGACGGCGACGCACCAGTTGGCGGCGCGTGAATCGAGCAGCGTCTCCTCGGTCAGCGTGCCGGCGGTGACGACGCGGACGATCGCGCGCGAGACCAGCGCCTTGGAACCACGCGCCTTGCGCGCCGCCTCGGGCGTCTCGGTCTGCTCGGCGATGGCGACGCGGTGGCCGGCCTTGATGAGGCGTTGGAGATAGGCGGTGGCGGCATGGATCGGCACGCCGCACATCGGGATCTTCTCGCCCTCATGCTCACCGCGCGAGGTCAGCGCGATGTCGAGCACCTGGGAGGCGACGCGCGCGTCGTCGAAGAACAATTCAAAGAAGTCGCCCATCCGGTAGAACAGCAAACAGTCCGCCGCCTCCGCCTTGAGAGCGAGATACTGCGCCATCATCGGCGTGGGGGCGGTCATGAAGTCAGGCGTCACGCTGGCGCTGCGCGTCGTGCCGGATGTCGAGAATTGTCACGCTGTCACCCTGAATGTCGTAGAGAATGATGAAGCGCCGTATGCTTGGCAACTCGCGTAGCCGTGGCGCACCAGCCGGCCGCGCTGCGGAAAGTGTCGGAGGCTCGTCGTCGCCGCAACCAGCCGCGCCGGCATACGCCGGGCCGCCCCGGGATCCAACGCATTGATGTAGTCGACGATCTGCTGAAGCTGCTGGATCGCGCGATCGGTCCAGACTACCCTCGCCATCTACGCGGAAAAGGCCGGTAGGCGTCGGTGCCCCAGGTCTTGAGCCAGGCGACCACCTCCTCGTGGGAATAGACCCGCCCGGCCGCAAGGTCCGCGCGAGCGCGGGCGACCGACGCATCTTCGGCGTCAGGGTCCCGCTCCTCGAAGATGCCCGCCTCCTGTTCCATGCCGCCAGCATAAGGTCATCGACCTGATTCGGCCATCCATGCACTTTGGCCGCAACGCATGGGATGCGCCCCTTCACCCCACCCGCTACATTCGCGCCATGCTCTACCGCACCACCACGGACTCGCCCGTCGGCACGCTCACCCTGGTCGCCAGCGATGCGGGACTGGTCGCCGTGCTGTGGCCCGACGACGCACCCGGGCGCGTCCGACTCGCCGCGACCGATGAGCGCGCCGACCATCCCGTGCTCGCCAGCGCAGTGACCCAAATCGGCGAATATTTTGCCGGTCAGCGCCGCAGCTTCGACCTGCCGCTCGCCCCCGCCGGCAGCCCGTTCCAGCGCGCGGTCTGGGCCGCGCTCGCCGCCATCCCGCACGGCGAGACTCGCAGCTACGGCGACATCGCGCGCGCCATCGGCCGGCCAACCGCCAGCCGCGCGGTCGGCGCCGCCAACGGGCGCAATCCGCTGTCCATCGTGGTGCCGTGCCACCGCGTGATCGGCGTCTCGGGCAAGCTCACCGGTTTCGCCGGCGGGCTCGCCGCCAAGCAACGGCTGCTCGCGCACGAGCGACGTTAGCGATGGTTTTCAAACGCGCCCGCCTTCCCTAGAGGAAGGGCATGACCGACGATCGCACCGCCACCGAGACGCGCCACGACCAGTTCTCCGAGCGCGAGGCCCTGCTGTTCCACTCGGAAGGGCGCCCCGGCAAGATCGAGATCATCGCCTCCAAGCCGATGGCAACGCAGCGCGATCTCGCGCTCGCTTACTCGCCCGGGGTGGCCGTGCCGGTGCAGGCGATCGCGGACGATCCCGCCACTGCCTATGATTACACCGCCAAGGGCAATCTGGTCGCGGTGATCTCGAACGGCACCGCGATCCTGGGAATGGGCAATCTCGGCGCGCTCGCCTCCAAGCCGGTGATGGAGGGCAAGGCGGTGCTGTTCAAGCGCTTCGCCGACGTCGACTCGATCGACATCGAGCTGAAGACCGAGGACGTCAACCGCTTCATCGACGCGGTCGAGCTGATGGAGCCGAGCTTCGGCGGCATCAACCTCGAGGACATCAAGGCGCCCGAGTGTTTCATCATCGAGCAGACCCTGCGCGAGCGGATGAACATCCCGGTCTTCCACGACGACCAGCACGGCACCGCGATCATCTGCGCCGCCGGCCTGATCAACGCCTGTCTGCTCACCGGTCGCCAGCTCTCCTCGGTCAAGGTCGTCGTCAACGGCGCCGGCGCGGCCGCGATCGCCTGCACCGAGCTGATCAAGGCGATGGGCGTGCGCGCCGACAACGTGCTGATCTGCGACCGCACCGGCGTGATTTACCAGGGCCGCGACGACGTCAACCAATGGCAGTCGGCGCACGCCGCCAACACCGATCGCCGCACGCTCACCGAGGCGCTGCACGGCGCCGACGTGTTCCTCGGCCTCTCGGCCGCGGGCGCGCTCAAGCCCGAGATGGTCAAGGACATGGCGCCCGCGCCGATCATCTTCGCGATGGCCAATCCCGAGCCGGAGATTCGCCCCGAGCTCGCCAAGGCGGCGCGCCCCGACGCCATCGTCGCCACCGGTCGGTCGGACTATCCGAACCAGGTCAACAACGTCCTCGGCTTTCCCTTCATCTTCCGCGGCGCGCTCGACGTGCGCGCCACCGGCATCAACGACGAGATGAAGATCGCCGCCGCCAACGCCATCGCCGAGCTGGCGCGCGAGCGCGTGCCCGAGGAGGTCGCCGTCGCCTATGGCACGCGCCACACCTTCGGGCCGGACTATATCATCCCCGCGCCGTTCGACCCGCGGCTGATGGAGATGGTGTCAGTCGCGGTGGCGCAGGCGGCGATGGACTCGGGCGTCGCCACCAAGCCGATCACCGACATGAACGCCTACCGCGAGACCCTGCGCGCGCGGCTCAACCCCACCACCGCGGTGCTGAGCCTCGCTTACGAGGGCGCCAAGGCGAATCCCAAGCGTGTGCTCTTCGCCGAGGGCGAGGAAGAGGTGGTGCTGCGCGCCGCCATCGCCTTCAAGGAGGGTGGCTACGGCATTCCCGTGCTGGTCGGGCGCGAGGACGTGTACGACAATCTGCGCGCGCTCGGGATCGACAACCCCGAGGAATATGAGCTGCACAACAGCCGTGTCTCGCCGCTGGTGCCCAAGATGGTCGACTTCCTCTACCAGCGCCTCCAGCGTCGCGGCTTCCTGCGCCGCGAGGTCGAGCGGATGATAAACCAGGACCGCAACATCTTCGGCGCGGTGCTGCTCCAGCTCGGCGAGGCAGACGCGATGATCACCGGCGTCACCCGCCCCTGGGCGCAGTCGATGCGCGAGATCAAGCGCGTGATCGATCCCGCGCCGGGCCGCACCGCCTTCGGCATCCACGTGCTGGTGGGCCAGTCGCATACCGTCTTCATCGCCGACACGACGGTGAACGAGCGCCCCAACCCCGAGGAGCTGGCCGACATCGCCGAGCAGACCGCGACCGTGGCGCGCCAGATGGGGCACGAGCCGCGCGTCGCGTTCCTGAGCTATTCCACCTTCGGCAACCCGACCGGCCAGTGGCTCGACAACATTCGCGAGGCGGTCCACGTGCTCGACCAGCGCGAGGTCAGCTTCGAATATGAGGGCGAGATGGCGCCCGACGTCGCGCTCAATCCCAAGCAGCTGGCCAACTACCCCTTTGCGCGGCTGTCGGGACCGGCCAACATCCTCGTCATGCCGGGGCTGCAATCGGCCAATATCTCGGCCAAGCTGCTGCGTGAGCTGGGCGGCGACGACATGATCGGGCCGATGCTGGTGGGCATGGAGAAGCCGGTGCAGATCGCGCCGATGACCTCCACCGCGAGCGAGCTGGTGACGCTGGCGGTGCTCGCCGCGGGCGGCATCGCGCGCTGAGGCGCGATGCCGGGGCGCGGGACGCGCCGGTGGTGAAGCCTCAGGCGAGGCCCGTCGATCATGCTCGAGCGCCGGGAGACCGGTGCTGGCGCGATCCAGTTAGCGGTGCCGGTCGGTGGGGGCGCGACGCGTCGAGGCGACTCAAGGTTCGCGCCGGATCGGTGCGCCCGGCTCCAACATGACTCAACATTCGCGCCCGATCGGCTCGCGACGCTCCAACATGACTCAACGTTCGCGCAGTCGCGCTTGCGACCGAACACACACATCAAGGGTCTGCCGCCGCAGCCTTTCGCCCGCGTCGCCCGGGTCGCGGCCGCAGGCGAATGTTGCGAATGTTGAGTCGCTGACGCGTTTGCGGCGACGCGCGCGGCGATTGTCATGGTACCGGGCGCCGACGCACGCGCCGGCGATGAGACAGAGCGTCGATGTTTCTGCCACACGGCTACCGGCGTAGGACAGCCCGCTGCCGCCGATAGCGTCAGGCGCCGCCCTTCCTCTACTCTCGAACCTGCCCCTGCGCACGCCGGCGCGTCACGGCTTGCCGCTATGGCAGCAGCAGCGACCCGTCCCCGTAGCTGTAGAAGCGATACCCCTGCGCGATCGCGTGCGCGTAAGCCGCCTGCATCCGCTCCAGCCCGATCAGCGCCGAGACCAGCATGAACAGGGTCGAGCGCGGCAGATGGAAGTTGGTCATCAGCCCGTCGATGCCGCGGAAGCGATAGCCCGGCGTGATGAAGATCGCGGTGTCGCCCTCGAACGGGCGGACGATCCCGTCCTCCCCCGCGGCACTCTCGATCAGCCGCAGCGAGGTGGTGCCCACCGCGATCACGCGCCCGCCGCGCGCGCGCGCTGCGTTGAGCCGGTCCGCGGTGGCCTGGTCGATGCGGCCCCATTCGGCATGCATCTTATGGTCGGCGGTGTCGTCCGCCTTGACCGGCAGGAAGGTGCCTGCGCCGACGTGGAGCGTCAGCGTGGCATGCTCCACGCCGGCCGCGGCGAGCCGTTCGAGCAGCCCGGGCGTGAAGTGCAGCGCCGCGGTGGGCGCCGCCACCGCGCCGGGCTCGGCGGCGAACATCGTCTGGTAATCGTCGGCGTCACGCGCGTCGGCGGCGCGCTTGCCCGCGATATAGGGCGGCAGCGGCATTCGCCCGGCGCGTTCGAGCAGCAGCTCGACCGGCTCGTCGCCCGCGAAGTCGAGCGCCCAGCTGCCGTCTTCGCCGCGGTCGCTCGCGCTGGCGTGCACGCCCGCGCCGAAGTCGATCGCATCGCCGTCGCGCAGCCGCTTGGCATTGCGCACGAAGGCGCGCCAGCGCCGCGATCCCTCGCGCTTGTGCAGCGTCGCGCCGATGCGCGCGTTGCCGCGCATGCCCTCGAGCTGCGCGGGGATCACGCGCGTGTCGTTGAAGACGAGCAGGTCGCCCGCGCGCAGAACCTCGGGCAGGTCGGCGACGCTGCGGTCGTCGAGCCCGTCGCCGCGCACCACGAGCAGCCGCGCGGCGTCGCGCGGGCTCGCCGGGCGCAGCGCGATCCGCTCGGGCGGCAGGTCGAAGTCGAAGAGGTCGACGTTCATCGGCGTCGCGCGCGCCGGCTCAGCGGCGGCGCGGCGCCGACTTGGCGCGCGGCGCCGGGGCGGTCCTGACCGCGGGCGTCGTCGTCGTCGCGTCCTGCCCTGTCCCCGGCCCCGTCCCCGGCAGCGTCGGCGTGGTGCCCGGCAGCGTGGGCAGCGTGGCCGGCGCGGCGGCGGGCAGCGGCTGGTACGCCGGCGGGTTGTCCGAGGCGATATAGGCGTGGACGATCCGCGACGGGTTCGCCGGCGGCTCGCCGCGCTCGATCGCGTCGACGTAGTTCATCCCCGACATGACGCGGCCGAACACGGTGTATTTCTTGTCGAGCGAGAAGCGCGGCTGGAAGACGATGTAGAACTGGCTGTTCGCACTGTCCTCTTTCTCGGCGCGCGCGGCGGCGACCGAGCCGCGCACGTGCGGCAGATAGTTGAACTCGGCGGGCAAATCGGGGAGCGAGCTGCCGCCGGTGCCGTCGCCCTTGGGGTCGCCGCCCTGCGCCATGAAGCCATCGATCACGCGGTGGAACACGAGACCGTCGTAGAAATGCTGGCGCGTGAGCTGCTTGATCCGCTCGACCATCTTGGGCGCGACGTCGGGGCGCAGCGCGATCTCGACGCGGCCCCCGGTGGAGAGATCGAGCAGCCAGATGTTGGTCTTGTCGCCGAGCGGCGGCGGCGCGAGCCGCTCCTGCGCCGCGACGGGGGCGGCGGTGAGCACGGCGGCGGTGAAGAGGGCGGACAGGAGGGCGGACGGGCGCATCGGTGCTTTCGGATCTGTCGGGAGAGTGTCAGCGGCCGCGTCTAGACCAGATTGACGCTTGCGCCAAACTGAATGGGGGGGCGATGCGGCTGCTGACGGGTGCGGTGAACCGCCTCTCCATGCTTTTACCTTCCGTCATCCCGAACTTGGTCCGGGATGACGGAAGAAGAGAGCGGCATGACGGAAGGAGAAGACGGCCGTTCCTTCCACGGCCGCCCCTCCGCTCAGCCCCCGCGCCGCCCGACCAGCGCGACCCGCTCGACCACCTCCTGGCACACCGATGCGGTGACGAACTTGCGGATGTCGCCGCCGAACAGCGCAATCTCCTTGACCAGCTTGGAGGCGATCGGCTGCAGCCCGACGTCGGCCATCAGGAAGACGGTCTCGATCCGGTCGTTGAGCTGCTGGTTCATCCCCGCCATCTGATATTCATACTCGAAGTCGGCGACGGCGCGCAGGCCGCGCACGATCATCGTCGCGCCCTCGCGCTCGGCGAAATCCATCAGCAGCGAGTCGAACTCCACCACGTGGATCTCGCCGCCGATCGCGGCGACCTCGCGCTGTACCATCGCCATGCGCTCGGCGACGCTGAACATCGGCGACTTGCTGGGATTGGTGGTGACGCCGATCACCAGCCGGTCGACCAGTTTGGCGCCGCGGCGGATGATGTCCATGTGGCCGAGCGTGATCGGGTCGAACGTGCCCGGGTAGACGCCGACGCGCGCGCTCATGCCGCTCACCCGCGCCGCTCGGTGACGAAGCGCGCGATCGCGCGGAGCAGCTCGGCCTCGTCCCCATAGCTGCGCAGGTGGTCGATCGCCTGGTCGACCAGCATCTGCGACTGCTGCCTGGCGCGCTCGACGCCGAGCAGCGAGACGAAGGTCTCCTTTCCCGCCTCGCCATCCTTGCGCAGCTTCTTGCCGGCGAGCTGCTCGTCGCCCTCGACGTCGAGCAGGTCGTCGACGATCTGGAAGGCGAGGCCGAGGTCGTGCGCATAGCCGCGCAGGTGTCGGCGCCCATCAGGCGGGACGCGGCCGAGGATCGCGCCCGCCTCCACCGCCGCGCCGATCAGCGCCCCGGTCTTCATCTGCTGCAGGCGGGTGACGGTGTTCAGGTCGAAGGCGGCGCCGCCGGCCTTGAGGTCCATCGCCTGCCCACCCGCCATCCCGCTCGGGCCAGAGGCGCGCGCGAGATCGGCGACCAGCTCGGCGCGGACGAACGGGTCGGCATGGGTGGCGCGATCGGCGAGCACCTCGAAGGCGAGCGCATGGAGGCAGTCCCCCGCGAGGATCGCGGTGGCCTCGTCGAACGCCTTGTGCACGGTCGCCTTGCCGTGGCGCATGTCGTCGTCGTCCATCGCGGGCAGATCGTCGTGGATCAGCGAATAAGCGTGGATCGCTTCGAGCGCGACCGCGGCGCGCGCCGCCGCGTCGCGCGCCACGTCGAACAGCCGCGCGGTGGCGAACACCAGCAGCGGCCGCAGCCTTTTGCCCCCGCCGATCGTGGCGTGGCGCATTGCGCGGTACAAATCGGCGCGGGGATCGTCGGGGACCGGAAGCAGCGCGTCGAAGCGACGGTCCATCTCGGCCGCCACTTCCTTGAGCGCGGCCTGCAACCGGGGCGACGCGGTGGCGGTGATGGTCATCCCGCGGCGAAGGGCTCGGTGGCGGCGGGGCGGCCGTCGGCGCCGAGCCGGATCGCCTCGATCCGCGCCTGCGCGGCGTCGAGCCGGTCGGCGCAGCGCTGGCGCAGCGCGCTGCCGCGCTCGTAGAGCCGGATCGCCTCCTCCAGCGGGGTATCGCCCGACTCGAGCCGGGCAACGATCGCCTCCAGCTCGCGAAGGCCGGCCTCGAACGACAGCGTCTCGATGTCCTGCTCCATCAGCCGGCTATGCGATGGGGGGTGCTCCGGGTCAAGGCGATGGGGGTGGTGCGGCGTGGCGCTGCGGCGGCCTCTCCCCTTTCCGTTCGGCTCGAATGGCGATCGAGCCTGCCGAGAGCGCGTATCGAGAGCGCGCCGCCCGCGGCGCCTTCTCGATACGCCGTCTCGGCAGGCTCGACAGCTACTCGAAACGAACGGAGGTGGGGTGGCCCGGCCGCCGATCCTACCGCCGCCACTGCTCCACCGCCGCCGCATAGGCCACCGCCGCCCGCGCGCGCGCGGCGTCCAGCCTTGCCCGCTCGCGCTCGTGCCGCCGGCCCGCCTCGCGTCGCTCGCGGTCGAGCGCGGCCTGGCGCTTGGCCAGCGCTGTGTCCTCGTCGCGGCGGCGCGCATCCTCCTGCTCCAGCGCCGCCTCGGCCGCCTCCAGCTCGGCGCGGCTCGGGCGTGGCGCGGGCGGCTTCGTCGCAGCCTTGGCCCGCGCCGCCGTCGTTCGCCGCGGCGCCTCCTCCTCCGCCGTCGCCCGCGCGCGCTTCGGCCGGTCCGGCGGCAGCGCGGCGAGTTGCTCCGCCGCGCTGCCGCGCGAGCGCCGCACCACCTCGCCCGGATGCGCCAGCGGCTCCTCCATCAGCGCCGCGTCGGTCACCTCCTCCGCCACGCCGCGCGCGAACAGGTCGGCGTCGGCGCCCCAGGCGGCCAGCGCGGCCTTGCGACTCGGCGCCGCGACATACGCGTCGTGGAAGCCGGCGGGGGTGCGGAATACCTTGAGCTTGCGTGCCATCCCCCTGCCCCTTCGGGCGGCCCCGCGCCCGCGGCCACAATCGCTTACGTGCGCGTGCCGTTCCACCCTTCCCCGCTTGCGCCCCCGCTGCTATCGCCCGCGGCGATCGAGAGTTTCGCCCGCACCCGCGCGCACGCGGCCGCGCCGCATCGCCGCGGGCGCGAGGCTCCCACGAGGAAGGACAGCTGCCCATGACGGCCATCGGCCACGACACGCTCAACGCCCGCACCACGCTGACGGCCGGGGGCAAGACCTACGACTATTTCGCGCTGAAGGCGGCGGAAGCGAAGTTCGGCGACATTTCGCGCCTGCCCTTCTCGATGAAGGTGCTGCTGGAGAACATGCTGCGCTTCGAGGACGGCGTGACCGTGACCGAGGCGGACGTGAAGGCGATCGTCGACTGGCAGCAGGAGCGTCGCAGCGACCGTGAGATCCAGTACCGCCCCGCGCGCGTGCTGATGCAGGACTTCACCGGCGTGCCCTGCGTCGTCGACCTCGCCGCGATGCGCGACGCGATCACCAAGCTCGGCGGTGACGCCGCCAAGATCAACCCGCAGGTGCCCGTCCACCTCGTCATCGACCACTCGGTGATGGTCGACGAGTTCGGCACGCCCAAGGCGTTCGAGGAGAACGTCGACCTCGAATATGCCCGCAACGCCGAGCGCTACGAGTTCCTCAAGTGGGGCTCCAAGGCGCTCGACAATTTCAAGGTGGTGCCGCCGGGCACCGGGATCTGCCACCAGGTCAATCTGGAGTATATCGGCCACGCCGTGTGGGCGTCGGAGGAGACGGGTGACCACGCCAAAAGCGGCGCGACGATCGCTTACCCGGACACGCTGGTGGGCACCGACAGCCACACCACGATGATCAACGGCCTGGGCGTGCTCGGCTGGGGCGTCGGCGGGATCGAGGCCGAGGCGGCGATGCTCGGCCAGCCCGTCTCGATGCTGATCCCCGAGGTCGTCGGCTTCAAGCTGACCGGATCGCTGCGCGAAGGCATCACCGCGACCGACCTGGTGCTGACCGTGACGCAGATGCTGCGCGCCAAGGGCGTCGTCGGCCGCTTCGTCGAGTTCTACGGCCCCGGCCTCGACCAGATGACGCTCGCCGACCGCGCGACGATCGCCAACATGGCGCCCGAATATGGCGCGACCTGCGGCTTCTTCCCGGTCGACGACAAGACGATGGACTATATGCGCCTGACCGGCCGCCCCGACGAGGTGGTCGCGCTGACCGAGGCCTATGCCAAGGCGCAGGGCATGTGGCGCTATGCCGACGCGCCCGATCCCGTCTTCACCGACACGCTCGAGCTCGACATGGGCACGGTCGTCCCGTCGCTCGCCGGCCCGAAGCGCCCGCAGGACAAGGTCAGCCTCGACACCGTCGACGAGGTGTTCAACGGCGACCTGTTCAAACTGTACCACAAGGAAAAGCCGGCGCGCGTCGATGTCGACGAGCGTGGGCATGACATCGGCGACGGCGATGTCGTCATCGCCGCGATCACGAGCTGCACCAACACCTCGAACCCGTCGGTGCTGGTCGCCGCGGGCCTGGTCGCGCGAAAGGCGAACGCGCTCGGGCTGAAGCCGAAGCCGTGGGTGAAGACGTCGCTCGCGCCGGGGTCGCAGGTCGTCACCGACTATCTCGACAAGGCCGGGTTGTCGGCGGATCTCGACGCGATCGGCTTCAACCTGGTCGGCTACGGCTGCACCACCTGCATCGGCAACTCGGGCCCGCTCGCCGCGCCGATCAGCAGGGCGATCAACGAGAACGATCTGGTCGCCGCCTCGGTGCTATCGGGCAACCGCAACTTCGAGGGCCGCGTCTCGCCCGACGTGCGCGCCAACTTCCTCGCCTCGCCGCCGCTGGTGGTCGCCTACGCGCTCAAGGGCACGGTGACGACCGACATGAACGAGACGCCGATCGGCCAGGGCAAGGACGGCGGCGACGTCTACCTGCGCGACATCTGGCCGACCAACCAGGAGGTCGCCGCGCTGATGGCGGCAAACATCGACGACGGCATGTTCCGCGCGCGCTACGGCAACGTCTACGCCGGCGACAACAAGTGGCAGGCGATCGACGTCACCGGCTCGGACACGTACAGCTGGCGCGCCGGCTCGACCTATGTCGCCAACCCGCCCTATTTCGAGGGCATGGAGATGACGCCCAAGCCGACGACCGACATCGTCGACGCCAAGCCGCTGGCGATCCTGGGCGACTCGATCACCACCGACCACATCTCGCCGGCCGGCTCGATCAAGGCCGACAGCCCGGCGGGGACGTGGCTGCAGGAGCATCAGGTCTCGCGCCATGACTTCAACAGCTACGGCGCGCGCCGCGGGCATCACGAGGTGATGATGCGCGGCACCTTCGCCAACATCCGCATCAAGAACGAGATGGTGCCGGGCGTCGAGGGCGGGATGAGCCGCTACGACGGCGAGATCATGCCGATCTACGACGCGGCGATGCGCCACAAGGCCGACGGCACGCCGCTGGTGGTGATCGCGGGCAAGGAATATGGCACCGGCTCGTCGCGCGACTGGGCGGCGAAGGGCACCAACCTGCTCGGCGTGCGCGCGGTGATCGCGGAGAGCTTCGAGCGCATCCACCGCTCGAACCTGGTCGGCATGGGCGTGCTGCCGCTGCAGTTCGCCGAGGGCGTGTCGCGCCAGTCGCTCGGGCTGACCGGCGACGAGACCTTCACGATCGAGAACGTGGCGGCGCTGCGTCCGCGCCAGAACGTGACCGTCACGCTGAAGCGCGCCGACGGGTCGACCGAGACGTTCGCGACGCGCTGCCGGATCGATACCGTCAACGAGCTGGAATATTTCCTCAACGGCGGCATCCTTCAATACGTGCTGCGCAAGCTCGCCGCCTGAGCCTGGCGTCAGCGTCGGGATGAGAGGGGGAGGGTTCCGCGAGGAGCCCTCCCCTTTTTTTTTTAGCGACGAGAGCTGTGAGCCGTTCCTTCCCGCAAGCAGGTAGGATCTGTTCGCAAAAATACTTGCCCCGCCTTCTCAATCACTTCCCTCTCCTAACCTAGCGCAAGCCCGCGACCCGTCGGATCGTGCCTCGTAAACGAACGTTGCCCGCGAACCCTCCCGCGGAGCCCGCATCGCATGGCCACGCTCGCCGCCGTCCGTTCCGCCCCGCCCGCCGCACCGTCGCACCCGCCCGGGCGCGCACTCGATGCGCTCAACTTCTTCCTCGCCGACGTACGCGACGGCCTCGGCCCGTATCTTGCCATCTATCTCGTCGCGGTGCGCGGGCCGACGCACGGGTGGAACGAGGCCACCGCCGGGCTGGTGCTCACCATCGCCGGCATCGTCGGCCTGCTCGCGCAAACCCCGGCGGGCTGGCTGATCGACCGCTCGACGCGCAAGCCCGCGATCGTCATCGTCGCCGCGCTGGTGGTGACGCTCGGCAGCGTGTCGCTGCCGTTCGTCCACGGCTTCGCGCCGGTTGTGGTGACCCAGTCGCTCGCCGCCGCGGCCGGCGCGCTGTTCGCGCCGGCGATCGCGGCGATCACCTTGGGGCTGTTCGGCGCGCGCGCCTTTTCCGCACGGGTCGGACGCAACGAGGCGTTCAACCATGCCGGCAATGCGGTCTCGGCCGCGCTGGCGGGGGTGCTGGCGTGGCGCTTCGGGCCGGTGGTCGTCTTTTACCTGATGGCGGGGCTGACGGTGGCGAGCGTCTTCGCCGCGCTGCGGATCGACTCGCGCCAAATCGACGACGAGGTCGCGCGCGGACTCGACTGCGCGCCCGATGACACGGCCGCCGAGTGCGAGGCTGCGCCCGGCTGGCGCGTGCTGCTCGAGCAGAAGGCGCTGCTGCTGTTCGCCGCGCTCGCGTTCCTGTTCCATCTCGCCAACGCCGCCATGCTGACCTCGGTGAGCCAGTTGCTCGCGCGCACCGTGGGCAAGGACCAGGCGACCTCGCTCACCGCCGCCTGCATCGTCGCGGCGCAGCTGGTGATGGTGCCGATGGCGCTGCTGGTCGGGCGCAAGGCCGATGCCTGGGGGCGCAAGCCGCTGTTCCTGGCAGCGTTCGCGGTGCTGGCGGCGCGTGGCGCGCTGTACACCGTGTCGCGCGACCCGTGGTGGCTGGTGGCGGTGCAGGCGCTCGACGGCGTCGGCGCGGGAATCTTCGGCGCGCTCTTCCCAATCGTCATCGCCGACCTGACGCGCGGCAGCGGGCGCTTCAACGTCGCGCAGGGCGCGGTGGCGACCGCGCAGGGGCTCGGCGCGGCGCTGAGCGCGACACTGGCGGGGACGATCATCGTCGGCGCGGGCTATGCGCCGACCTTCCTGACGCTCGCGGCGATCGCCGGCGGCGGGCTGGCGCTCTACGCGCTGGCCATGCCCGAGACCCGCGACCGAACTGGCTAATCGAAAGCAACTTACTGATTGACAACGGAACTTTGCCGAGCGCGCGCCGCTCTCGCGGAAGCTTGACCTGGGAGAGACGATGATGATGGCCACCACCCGCCTGCTGCTCGGCGCCGCCCTGTTCGTTGCGCCGGCGATCGCCGGCGCGCAGACCCCGCCGCCGCCGCCCCCGGCCGAGGCGAAGACCACCGCCGACGCTTATGTCGCCGCCGCGGGCAAGAGCGACCTGTACGAGATCAACTCGAGCCAGGTCGTCTTGCAGAAGTCGCAGAACGCAGGCGTGAAGAAATTCGCGCAGATGATGATCGACCATCATCAGAAGACCACCGCGGCGACGGTGAAGGCGGCGCACAAGGCGGGGCTGAACCCGCCGCCACCCGCGCTCGACCCGGGCGCGACCGCCTCGATCAACGAGTTGCAGGCCGCCTCGCCCGCCGACATCGACCGGCTGTACCTCGGCAAGCAACTGCCCGCGCACCAGGCGGCGCTGGATCTGCACCAGAGCTATGCGTCGGGCGGCGACAAGGCGCCGCTCAAAGCCTCGGCCAAGGCCGCGGTGCCGATCGTCAAGCGCCACATCGCCGAGGCAACCAAGTTGCAGGGCAGCGCGGGCGCTGCCGGGATGTGAGAGACAACTCACGCCAGGGCCCCAAGTATCCCGAGGGACATGGGAGCTGCTCGCGACGAGATCAGCGTGTAGTGCCCCGGCGAAGGCCGGGGCGCAGTCGGGGGAGCGGCAGTGTGTTTCGCCAGCGTTCCCCAACTGGGCCCCGGCCTTCGCCGGGGAACAGCAGTGGTAAGAAGCCTCCGCTTCTCCCCCTTCTTCGCGTCGTCGCGTCTTCGCGTGAACAAATCTACGCCGCTGCCGCGATCGCCGCGCGGTGCCGCCCCCACAGCAGATAGACCGCCAGCCCGAGCAGGTTCCAGAGTAGGAAGTAGAGCTGCGTGCGCTGCGGCAGGCTGAAGAACAGATAGGCGCAGCCCAGCACCCCGATCGCGCCCACCAGCGGTGCGGCCGGCGTGCGGAAACGCCGCTCCGCGTCGGGCGCGCGCCGCCGCATGACCAGCATGCACACGCATACCGCGACGAACGCCGCGAGCGTTCCGGCGTTGGCGAGCGCGGCGATGGCGTCGATCGGCATCACTCCCGCGATCACCGCGACCAGCACCGCGGTCAGCATCGTGATCCGTACCGGCGTTCCCCGCTTCGACACCTTGGCGAGCGCCTGCGGCAGCAGCCCGTCGCGCGCCATCACGAAGAAGATGCGGCTCTGCCCGAACAGGAACCCGAGCAGCACCGTCGGCAGCGCGATCACCGCGCTGGCAGCGAGAAAGGTGGCGAAGCCGGGCCGGCCGATGCCGCGCAGGATCAGCGCGAGCGGCTCGGGCGAATCGGCGAAGCGCGTGAAGTGGAGCGCGCCCACCGCCGCGACGGCCACGCCCATGTAGATCACCACGCACGCCAGCATCGACCCGACGATGCCGATCGACAGGTCGCGGCCCGGGTCCTTGGTCTCCTCCGCCGCGGTCGAGATGGCGTCGAAGCCGTAGAAGGCGAAGAAGATGATCGCCGCCGCCGCCATCACGCCGCGCTCGCCGCCGTCCGCGCCCACCGACTTGGCGAAGCCGTAGGGCATGAAGGGTTCGAGATGGGCGGCGTCGAAATGCGGCACCGCCACCGCGACGAACACCGTCAGCGCGATCAGCTTGATCCCGACCAGCACCGCGTTGAGCGTCGCGCTCTCCTTGGTGCCGAGCGACAGCAGCGCCGCCACGACGGCGATGATGAACACGGCGGGCAGGTTGACGACGCCGCCCAGCGCCGGCCCCTGTGTCAGCCCGACGGAGAAGCCGAGCGGAGTGAGCAGCGCCGAGGCATAGCCCGACCAGCCCACCGCCACGGTCGACACCACCAAAGAATATTCGAGGATGAGCGACCAGCCGATCACCCAGGCGATCACCTCGCCCAGCACGACATAGCTGTAGGTATAGGCGCTGCCTGACGCGGGTATCATCGTCGCCATCTCGGCATAGGCCAGCGCGGCGCAGGCGCAGATCGCGCCGGCGATCACGAACGACAGGATTACCGCGGGCCCGGCGCGCTCGGCGCCGACGCCGATCAGCGTCAGGATGCCGGTGCCAACAATCGCGCCGACGCCAAGCGCGACGAGGTGCGGCCAGGACAAGGTGCGCGCGAGCACGGTGCCGCCGCGATGATCGATCGCGATCGGCTTGCGCCGAAACAATGTGGACATGAACCCTCCCTATCGTGCCACGGGTCGTAACAGAGGCGATGATGCGCAGCGAGAGGCGGCGTGCGCGGCATGGCCATTCGCCGACGGCCGACGTGCCTCGCACGCCGCAGGACATACCAATGGAAGGTCGATCTCGCCCGTTCGGGGGGCGCTTCTCCCATCAAATCCGCGGCGCCTAGCGCCTCGGTGGGATGGCTCCCCCGCGCGATGCGGGCACATGGCTGAGGCGGCGGGGGCGTAGCGCGATCGGCCTAGTCCTCCGCGGCGCGCCCACCCAGCCGCGCCACGCCAAGCCGCGGCAGGTCGATGGCGGGACAACGGTCCATCACCACCTTGAGCCCGGCGGCCTCGGCCCGCGCCGCCGCCGCCTGATCGATCACGCCGAGCTGGAGCCACACCGACTTCGCGCCGATCGCGATCGCCTGGTCGACGATCTCGCCCGCGGCGGAGGAGCGGCGGAAGATGTCGACCATGTCGATCGGATCGCCGAGCTGCGCAAGCTCGCGGAAGACGAACTCGCCGTGAATATGCTCGCCGGTGAGCTGCGGGTTTACCGGGATTACGCGATAGCCGTGCGCCTGGAGCGTCTTCATAACGCCGTTAGAGGGGCGGTCGGGCCGGTCCGACGCGCCGACCAGCGCAATCGTCCGGGTCTCCTCGAGCAGCGTGCGGATGTCGTCGTCGGCGGTCAGCGGCATCGGCGCTCTCCTCGTCCCGGCGCTCGTAGCACCTGCCGAGACGAACGAAGGTCCAGCGCGTCGGTTGCCTTTGTCGCCACCGTGTTCCTGTGCACGCAGGAATTCACGGCAGCGGGCGCCGCGCCGGCGCTGCGCTCCTGCGTGCGCAGGAGCCCATCTCAGTTCGCCTCCAGCCACTCCGCCACCTGCGCCGCGATCGGCGCGAAAATCCGATCGTCGTCGCGCGCCGCCGGGGGCTCGCCCGCGTCGGACGCGATTCGGATCGACAGGTCGAGCGGCACGCGCCCGAGGAAGGCGATTCCCGCCTCGCGCGCCGCGGCCTCGGCGCCTCCACGGCCGAACGGGTCGGACACCTCGCCGCAATGCGGGCAGGCATAGCCGGCCATGTTCTCGACCAGCCCGATGATCGGCACGCCCGCCTTCTGGAACAGGTCGATCGCGCGCCGCGCGTCGATCAGCGCGAGGTCCTGCGGCGTGGAAACGATCACCGCGCCGGCGGGGCGGTGCTTCTGCACCATGGTGAGCTGGACGTCGCCCGTCCCCGGCGGCAGGTCGACCACGAGTGTGTCGGCCACGCCCCAGTTGGCGTCGATCAGTTGCCCAAGCGCGCCCGCGGTCATCGGCCCGCGCCACGCGATCGCGCGGCCGGGCTCGACCAATTGCCCCATCGATAGCAGCGGCACGCCATAAGGCGTCGCCACCGGCAGCAGCACCTTGTCGCGCGCCTCGGGCCGGGTGCCCTCCACCGCCATCAGCCGCGGCTGCGACGGGCCGTAAATGTCGGCATCGACCAGCCCCGTGCGCCGCCCGGCACGCGCCAGCGCGATCGCAAGATTGGCCGAGAGCGTCGACTTGCCGACTCCGCCCTTGCCGCTCGCCACCGCGATCAGCCGGCGCTGCGCGCGCTCGGCGGTGACGACGGTGCGCACGTCATAGCCGGGCCGCGCCGCCGCCATCCGCACCGCTGCCTCCAGCGCGTCGCGTGCGGGCGCCTCGAGCCCGCTGGCGTCGATCACGACGCCGATCCGCTGCCCCTCGAGGCGCACCGTCGCGCGCTCGCCCGCGACCGCGCGGACCGCCTGCCTAAGCTCATTCTCGTCCATGGACATGATCCGTTACGCCTCGTGTCGCGGCTTGCCACTGTTTTTCGGCCGATCCGCACTTATAAAGGCGGGATGATCATCTCGCGACGCTGGCTTCGGCGCCCCATCCCCCTCGCCACACAGAGCAACGGACCCTGGGGGAACGACGACAATGTCGGTCCGCGCAATCCCTGGTCGGTCCCGCCCGGCGCCAAGCGCAGCGGCGCCAAGCCGACCGCGCTCGACGAATTCATCCGCCGCGCGCGCGGCGGCGGCGGCGGCGGCGGAGGCGAGGGCGGCGGCGGGCCGCAACTGCCGCTCGGCGCCAACGCGCGGATGCTGTGGCTGCTCGGCGTCGCGGTGCTGGTGGCGATCTGGCTGGTGCTCACCTCGATCCACCAGATCGGGCCGCAGCAGCGCGGCGTGGTCACGTATTTCGGTCGTTACTCAGGGATGCTCGAGCCGGGCATCCGCGTCACCTTGCCCGCGCCGATCGTCAACGTCACCAAGGTGGACGTCGAGCAGGTCCGCACCGACGAGTTCCCGCGTGACGGCGGCGAGACGGTGCTGACCGGCGACCAGAACATCATCGATCTCGCCTATACGGTACGCTGGCGCGTCTCCGACGCGCGCAATTACGTGTTCGAGATCAAGGACCCGCAGGAGACGGTGCGCGCCACCGCGGAGAGCGCGATGCGCTCGGTGCTCGCCACCACCACGCTCAACCAGGCGATCGGCGCGGGGCGGACCGAGATCGAGGTGCGCGTCGCCGAGACGATGCAGCAGATACTTACCAGCTATCAGGCGGGCGTGCAGGTCCAGGGCGTGTCGATCAAGCAGGCGGCGCCCCCATCGCAGCTCGCCGACGACTTCAACGCGGTGACGGCGGCGCAGCAGGAGGCGGTGGGCAACCTCAACAATGCGCGCTCCTACTCGCAGCAGGTGGTCGCGCGCGCGCAGGGCGAGGCCTCGGCGTTCGACCAGGTGTACGCGCAATATCGCCTCGCCCCTGAGGTGACCCGCCGCCGCATGTATTACGAGACCATGGAGGCCGTGCTGGCCAAGACCGACAAGACGATCGTCGAGACCCCGGGCGTGACCCCGTACCTGCCGCTCGACCGCGGCCGCCGTCTGCAGGAGCCGGGCGCGACCGCCTCCGGCACCGCAACCGGCCCTGCGCCGGCGCAGCCGGGCAGCGGGGGGGCACGCTGATGCCCGTCTGGCTCCGCAACCCCGTTGCCGCCGGCCTGCTCGCGCTGGCGCTGGTGATCGTCGCCGCGGCGACCTTCGCGATCGTGCCCGAGACGCAGCAGGCGGTCGTGCTTCGCCTCAACAACCCGGTGCGCTTGATCAACCAATGGCAGCCGGGCCAGTCGATCGGCCGCACCGGCGCCGGCGTGATCGCGCGCATCCCGTTCGTCGACAAGATCGTCTGGGTCGACAAGCGCGTGCTCGACGCCGATCTCGACAACACTTTGGTGCTCTCGACCGACCAGCTTCGGCTCAACGTCGACGCCTTCGCGCGCTTCCGCATCGTCGATCCGCTGCGCGCGGTGACGTCGACGGGCAGCACCTCCAACACCGAGGAGCGGGTCGCCGATCAGCTCCGCCCGCTGCTCGGCACCGCGCTGCGCAACGAATTGGGCAAGGTGCCGTTCGCGACCTTGCTCAGCCCCGAGCGCGGGCGGGTGATGGACGAGATTCAGGAGTCGCTCGGCCGCTCGGCCAAGCAGTATGGCGCCGAGATCGTCGACGTGCGCATCAAGCACGCCGATCTGCCCGACGGCAGCCCGCTCGAGAGCGCGCTCCAGCGGATGCGCACGGCGCGCCAGCAGGAGGCCAACACGATCCGCGCGCAGGGCCAGAAGCAGGCGCAGATCGTCCGCGCGGAGGCCGACGCCCAGGCGGCGCGGATCTACGCCGACGCCTTCAGCAAGGACGCCGATTTCTACGATTTCTACCGCGCGATGCAGAGCTACCGCCACACCTTCGGTGCGGACGGCGGTCAGGCGCCGGAAGGCAGCACCAACATCATCATGAGTCCGAACAACGGCTATCTGCGCGAGTTCGAGGGGGGGCGATAGAACTCGCGGCGATGTCGCGCGTTCATATTCAATCGACGTTCATCGCTTGTTCGGCACAGGACGTGGCGTTCCCGCTTTATTCGACAGGGTGATTCAGAGGACATGAAGAAAGTGCGTTACGCCTACGCCCTCACCGGCGCCCTTCTCCTCGGCGGCACCGCCGCGTCGCTGACGCTGCAGAACCCCGCCACCGCCCAGGTCGCGCAGAACGAGCCCGGTGCGATCAGCGCCTCCGCTCCGCGCGCCGGCGCGCCGATGAGCTTCGCCGATCTGGTGGCGAAGTTGCAGCCGGCGGTGGTCAACATTTCCACCACGCAAAAGGTGACCGTCCAGCAGTCGGCCAATCCGTTCGCGGGCACGCCGTTCGGCGACCTGTTCGGCCAGTTCGGCGGCGGCGGCGGCGGCGGCGGTGCGCCGGTGACGCGCGAGGGCACCTCGCTAGGTTCGGGCTTCCTGATCTCGGCCGACGGCTATGTCGTGACCAACAACCACGTGATCGCCCCGGCATCGCGCGGCGCCACGGTCGAGTCGATCACGGTGACCTTGCAGGACCGCAAGGAATATACCGCCAAGCTGGTCGGCCGCGATCCGACCAGCGATCTCGCGGTGCTCAAGATCACCTCGCCTACCCCGCTTCCGTTCGTTCGCTTGGGCGATTCGAGCCGCGCGCGCGTCGGCGACTGGGTGGTGGCGATCGGCCAGCCGTTCGGCCTGGGCGGCACCGTGACCGCGGGCATCGTCTCGGCGGTGCATCGCGCGACCGGCGGCGGTCCGTTCGACACGTTCATCCAGACCGATGCCGCGATCAACCAGGGCAATTCCGGCGGTCCGATGTTCAACCTGAACGGCGAGGTGATCGGCATCAACAGCCAGATCTATTCGCAGTCGGGCGGCAACATCGGCATCGGCTTCGCCATCCCGACGACCGAAGCCAAGCCGATCATCGACACGCTGGTCAAGGGCCAGCCGATCAAGCGCGGCTACCTCGGCGTCAGCATCCAGGCGGTCAACGCCGACATGGCGTCGGCGCTCGGCCTGCCGAAGGACTCGGGCGAGATCGTCGGGCGCGTCGAGCCGGCCGGCCCCGGTGCGAAGGCGGGGCTGCGCGCGGGTGACGTCGTGACCGCGATCAACGGCCAGGCGGTAACGCCGGAGAAGACGCTCTCCTATCTCGTCGCCAACGCCGCGCCGGGCTCGACGATCAAGCTCGACGTGATCCGCGACGGCAAGCGCCAGTCGCTCAACGCCACCGTCGGCACGCGTCCGTCCGAGGATCAGATGGCGGCGCTGACCGGCGGTAGCGGCGACGACGACGACAGCTTCGGCGGCGGCGACGACAGCGAACAGGCCGCGCCCGCGTCGAGCTCGCTCGGCATCACGGTGCAGCCGCTGACGCCGCAGATCGCGCGCTCGCTCGGGGTCGATTCGACCGTCCAGGGTGTGGTGGTCGCGGCGACCGATCCGTCGAGCGACGCGGCGCAGAAGCTGCGCCGCGGTGACGTGATCTCCTCGGTCAACTCGCAGCCGGTGCGCAGCGCTGCCGAGGTGGCACGGATCGTGGCGGCGGCGAAGGCGGCGGGGCGGCCCCAGGTGCTGCTCAACGTCACCCGCGGACGCCAGGTCGGTGGCTTCGTTGCCGTGAAGATCAAGTAAGGCCGGGACCGACCGGCAGGGCGTATGGGCCGCCGCGCCGAGGGGTGCGGCGGCCTTTCTCGTGTCGGCGGTTGAGAATGGCGGGGCGGCACGAGCGCCTCGTATCGCCAACACGCGCTGATCGCGGACGCAGTTGCCGAGGCCCTTTTCGTCACGAGCGTCGCTTCAGTGCACCGCTTCCGGCATCGCCGCGCCCCCTTCCGTGATTCCCGCGAAGGCGCGAGACCAGAGGCGCCGACCTCTCGGCTCCATCGCTAACGTCAGCGTATCTGGATCCCCGCCCCCGCGGGGATGACGAATTAAGCATGGAACCGGGCGGACTGCGAGTCGATGGCCTCTGGTGTGCGATCCGACCAAGTCGGCACGGTCGCCCACGGCCAAGCAGCGCCGCCGCTCGCCTCCCCCCGTGACGCCGCCCGCGCCGCCTCCTATGACATACGACAGCGAGACCAGCGGCAGGAGCGACGACCTTGGTGGACGGCATCTTCATCGGCGCGAACACGGGCGGGGCGCACCCGCAATGGCTCCAGCTCGCGCGCGCTAACCGCCACGGGCTGATCGCGGGCGCGACTGGCACCGGCAAGACCGTCACGCTCCAGGGCATCGTCGAGGGCTTCTCGCGCGCCGGCGTCGCCTGCTTCGTCGCCGACGTGAAGGGCGACCTCTCCGGCCTCGCCATGCCCGGCGCCGCGACCGCCAAGACCC
This sequence comes from Sphingomonas phyllosphaerae, assembly GCF_029623345.1. Classification (GTDB taxonomy): domain Bacteria; phylum Pseudomonadota; class Alphaproteobacteria; order Sphingomonadales; family Sphingomonadaceae; genus Sphingomonas; species Sphingomonas phyllosphaerae_C. Next base: position 99,974 of record NZ_JAPYKH010000001.1, on the reverse strand, counting down.
ACGCCGCCTTCGCCGCGCGCGCCGCCGAGATCGGGCTGACCGACTGGTCCTATGCCCCCTGCCCGGTACAGTTCTGGGACTTGTTCGGCGAGCAGGGCCACCCTGTGCGCACCACGGTGAGCGAGATGGGGCCGCTGCTGCTCGCGCGGCTGATGGGGCTCAACGAGGTGCAGGAGGGCGTGTTGACGATCGCCTTCCAGCTCGCCGACGAGGAGCATCTGCTGCTGCTCGACCTCGACGATCTCCAGGCGGTGCTGGCGCATTGCGCCGAGCGCGCGCAGGAGCTGACGGCGAAATGGGGCAATGTCTCCAAACAGTCGGTCGGCGCGATCCAGCGCTCGCTGCTCCAGCTGCGCAGCCAGGGCGCGACCCACTTCTTCGGCGAGCCAGCGCTCGAGCTGAACGATCTGCTCGGCCATGACGACCAGGGCCAGGGCCTCGTCAACGTCCTCGCCGCCGACAAGCTGATGGCGGCGCCGCGGCTCTACTCCACCTTCCTGCTGTGGCTTCTGAGCGAATTGTTCGAGCAGCTGCCCGAGGTGGGCGACCTCGACAAACCCAAATTGTGCTTCTTCTTCGACGAGGCGCATCTGCTGTTCGACGACGCGCCCGACGCGCTGCTCGACAAGATCGAACAGGTGGTGCGGCTGATCCGCTCCAAGGGCGTCGGCGTCTATTTCATCACGCAGAACCCGATCGACATTCCCGACAAGGTCGCGGGCCAGCTCGGCAATCGCGTGCAGCACAAGCTCAACGCCTTCACCCCGCGCGACCAGAAGGCGGTGCAGGCGGCGGCGCAGACCTTCCGCGCCAACCCCGGGCTCGATGTCGCGGCGGCGATCACCGAGCTCAAGACCGGCGAGGCGTTGGTGTCGTTGCTCCAGACCGACGGCTCGCCCAGCCCGGTCGAGCGCACCTTGGTGCGACCGCCCGCGAGCCGGGTCGGGCCGGTGACGCCCGAGGAGCGCAAGGTGCTGCTCGCCACCGACGCGGTTGGCGACCGCTACGACGCGTTGGTCAACCGCGAGTCGGCGGAGGAGCTGCTCGCCGCCAAGACGCAGGAGGCCGTCGCCGCCCGCGCCGCCGCGACCGCGCAGGACGAGGCGAGCAAGGCGGCTGCGCTTCAGGCGAAGGAGGAGGCGCGGCAAGCGCGCGAGCGGGTCGCAGCGCAGCGCGAGGCGGAGCGCAGCCAGCGTAACGACGAGCGTGAGCGCGCCAACGACCCGTGGAACCGCGCGATGACCTCGGCAACGCGCTCAGCCTCCTCGGCGCTGGGGCGGACCGTGGCGAACGAGGTGACCAAGGCGGTGCTCGGCAGCGGGCGGCGCGGTGCGTCGGGTGGGCTATTGGGGTCGGTGGTGCGCGGAATGCTGGGAGGATTGCTGCGGCGGTGAGCGGGGCGCCTTACCAGAGAGCTGCCACCCCGGCGTACACCGGGTCCAGTTGGGGGACCTCAGTGGCGCTCATGAAAAGTCTTCCCAACTCGGCCCGGCGTTCGCCGGGGCGGTCCAACAGGTAGGGGCGTCGCGTCTCCCTCGCCCGCGCGCGCCATCGGCGCTACACGCCCGCGATGCCGATCTACACCGCCATCACCCACGCCGAGCTTGTCGCCGCCGTCCGCGCGCTCGCCGGGTCGCTCGCCGCCTCCGACTGGGCGCCCGCGCATCTGATCGGCATCGGCCGCGGCGGGCTGATTCCCGCCGTCTACCTCAGCCATACGACCGGGTTGCCGATGCTGGCGGTGGACTATTCGTCGCAGTCCGAGGCGCTCGCGGCCGGGGCAATCGAGCGGCTGGCGGCGCGGACCCGCGCGGGCGAACCGCTGCTGTTCGTCGACGACATCAACGACTCGGGCCGCACCATCGGTCATCTGCGTGCCATGCTCGCGCGTGCCGGCGCCGCGCAGGGCAGCGTTCGCTTTGCCACGCTGATCGACAATGTCGGCTCGGCGCAGCGCATCGACTATGCCGCACGCGTGATCGACCGCGCCGTGACCAAGGATTGGTTCGTCTTCCCCTGGGAGGCGATGGCTCCCGACAGCGCGATCGCCGCCGACGCCGGGGAGCGGCCAGAGCGGATCGCCTGAGGGCGGAGCGGCACGAGCCAGAGCATAGAGCGGTAGAAGCTACCGTCGCTCACTCGCGACACACACAGGCGTCCATTGCAGCGTCATCCTGAACTTCTTTCAGGATCCACCTTGCCGCGAACCTTACCGCGGCTGAGCAGGGGGCGCCGTGAATCCTGAAACCAGTTCAGGATGACGCCGGGACGAAGGAGGGGACGCCCATTCCACGCGACGCCCGCCTCCTGCCCATCCTACTTCTTGATCAGCCCGATCTCGACCAGCCGCTCGTGCAGATAGCCATTCGCGGTGATCGGCGTCGGATAGCGATTCGGATTCTCCGCGCTGATCGTCTGCGGCAGCGTCTCGATCAGGAAGTCGGGCGCGGGGTGCAGGAAAAAGGGCATCGAGTAGCGCGAGTGGCCGCGGCGCTCGGGCGGCGGATTGACGACGCGGTGCGTGGTCGATGGCAGCACGTGATTGGTCAGCCGCTGCAGCATGTCGCCGACATTGACCACCATCGCCCCCGCCGGCGGCTTGATCGCGAGCCAGCGACCGCTGTCGCGCTCGAGCAGCTCCAGCCCGGCCTCCTCGGCGCCGAGCAGCAAAGTGATCAGGTTGATGTCCTCATGCGCGCCGGCGCGCACGCCCTCGGCGTCGGCCGGGATCGGCGGATAATGAAGCAGGCGCAGTACCGAGTTCCCGTCGCGCACCGCCGGATCGAACCAGTTCGCTGCAAGCCCGAGATGACGCGCGATCGCCGACAGCAGCCGGTCACCGGCCCGGTCGAACGCCTCGAACAGCGCGAGGAACGTGTCCTTGAACCCCTCGGGCCGCGCCGGCCAGACGTTGGCGGGCATGTCCGCGGCGTAGCGATGCCCAGCCGGCAGCTCGCGCCCGACGTGCCAGAACTCCTTGAGGTCGACGTGCTTCGCGTCCTTGGCGATCTCGGTCTTGAACGGCGTGTAGCCGCGCGCCCCGCCCGCGCCGGGAACATGGTAGCCGCGCTTCTCCTCCTCGGGCAGCGCGAACAGCGCCGCGGTCTCGGCCCAGGCGCGCTCGATCAGATCCTGCGCCACGCCGTGATCGGCGACGATCGCGAAGCCGAACCGCTCGAACGAGCCGCCCAGCGCGGCGGCAAAGCCGTCGGGATCGCGGTCCTGGTCGGCGAGGCTGAGCGTGGGCACCGCGGCGGCGGGGGTATCGAGCATGACGTCGGTCCAATCGGTTGATGACGGGCCAATAAACCTTCGCGATCCGGGTTGCTACCCGCGCGCGGCGAGGTGACAGCGCGGCGACCGCCACCTAAGCCGCGCGGCATGTCGACGCCCCCCGTCTCGCCCCCAACCTCGGCTGCCGCCGCGCCGCCGCTTGCGTTGCCCGAGTTCGTTGCGCTGATCGCGGCGCTGATGGCGCTCACCGCGCTGGGGATCGACTCGATGCTGCCCGCACTGCCGACGATCGGTGCGGCGCTCGGCGCGCCGGGGGCGAACGAGCGGCAATATGTCATCGGCGCCTTCCTGATCGCGTTCGGCGCCGGGCAGCTGCTCCACGGCCCGCTGGCGGACCGGTTCGGGCGGCGCCGCTCGCTGCTCGCCGCGCTGGCGGTCTATGCCGTGGCGAACGCGCTCTGCGCGCTGGCGGGCAGCTTCGCGCTGCTGCTCGCCGCGCGCGTGGTCGCCGGGCTGGCGATCGCGGCGGCGCGGGTGACGACGGTAGCGATCGTGCGCGACTGTTTCGAGGGGCGCGCGATGGCGCGGGTCATGTCGATGACCTTCATCGTCTTCATGATCGTCCCCGTGCTGGCGCCCGGCTTCGGCACGATCGTGCTGCTGTTCGGCGGCTGGCGCGACATCTTCTGGGCGGTCGGCGGCGCAACCCTGCTGGTGCTCGCCTGGTTTGCGCTCCGCATGCCCGAGACGCTCCACGCCGAGGACCGTTATCCTTTCTCGCTGGCGCGGCTCGCTTCGGGCTGGAAGCTGACGCTCAGTGACCGCTGGTCGCTCGGCTACACGCTCGCCGCGACCGCGCTGATGGGTGCGCTCTACGGCTATATCAACTCGATCCAGCAGGTGATGGCGGACGTGTTCGGGCGGCCGCGGCTGCTGCTGCTGATCTTCGCCACCACCGCGGGGACGATGGCGGTGGCCAATCTCGCCAACGCGCGGCTGGTGATGCGTGTCGGCACGCGCCGGCTCGGCCATGCCGCGGTGGTGACGCTGATCCTCGTCGCCGGGCTGCACCTGCTGCTGGCGCTGAGCGGGCACGAGACGCTCGTCGGCTTCGCGGTGTTGCAGGCGGTGGCGATGGGCTGTTTCGGCCTCTCCAGCTCGAACTTCTCGGCGATGGCGATGGAGAAGATGGGCCATATCGCGGGCACCGCGTCGAGCGTGCAGGGCTTCACCAGCGTGACCGTCGGCGCCGGCATCGGGGCGATGATCGGCCAGCATTTCGACGGCACCACGGTGCCGCTCAACGCCGGCTTCCTGTGCGCCGGTGTCGCCGCGCTGGCGATCGTGCTGGTGACCGAGCGCGGACGCTTGTTCGCCGCACGCTGACGGAACCCGGCACCCTCGCCTGCCGTTCGTTCCGTCATCATCATGAGGAGATCGGCATGGGCGGGCAGCATATCCACGGTCAGGGTCCCGGCGACGACGGCTATGACGAGGACGGCTACGACGAGAGCCAGCGCGCCGAGATCCTCGAGGCCACGCGCGACGGCCCGAGCGACGGCACGATCATCACCGACCTCGATCCCGACACCGGCGAGGACGACGAGAGCGAGAACGAGGACGAGCTCGAGATGGTCGACGGCGAGGTCGCCGAGCAGGATAGTGATGCCGGGCCCGATGAGGCCGACGTCGATGAGGACGAGGTGCAGGACGAGTTCGACGATGGCAGCGTCGACGACGACGAGCTCGACGACCGCGACGACATCGCGCTGAACCCGTGATCGCGTCGCGCCGTACGCGTGTCGGCGCGCGCTACGCCAGCCTGATCGCCGCGCCGCTGCTCGGCACCGCCTGCGGCTCGCATCAGCAGCGCGCGAGCGACGCCACGATCGCGCGCGCGGCGGCGCAGGCGCAGGCGAGTGTGTCGGCTTATGAGCGCAGCGGCGCCCGGCACCGCGACGCCGCGCCCGCGGGCACTGCGTGCGGGCCGGGCATGTGGAAGGTGGCCACGTCCGGCCATTCGCCCGGAATGCGGGCGCGCTTCGACGTCTCCTCCGACAGGGTTCGCTGCGCGATGTAAGGCTGATCGCATCGGCTTGACCGCGGCGACGGTCGCGCTCAGGCTCGGCCACGATGCTACCGCTGCTTCTCGCGCTTCAAGGCACGGCGATTGCTGCGCCGCCACCCGAGCGCATCTCGATCCTGGTGCCGGTCGCCGATCAGCGCTGTCCGCGCGCGCGCGCCGATGGCGAGGTGGTGGTGTGTGCGGACGCGCCGGGCGACCAGTCGCTGCCGCTTCCCGCGGAGGCCGCGCCGATCGGGCCGATCGCGGTCAACCCTGACCTCACGGGTTCCGGCGCGCTGCGTTCAGAGGCTACCCCCTGCGCTGCAGTGCAAAGAGGCTGTACCACCGGCGTCAACCTGCTCGGGCTCGGCACCGCGCTGGTCCGCGGCGTGCAGAAGCTGGTCGCGCCCCGCAGCTGCTGCGAGGAAGCGGGCGAGGCGACCGACCCGGGTCGGCTGGTGCGTGACGTCGCCGGCGCCTTCCGTGGCAAGCCGCCGAAGCGCGAGGCCGTCGCGATCGATCTCGACGAACCCGTCATGACCGGCCGCGTGCGGCCCTAGCGTTCCTCCTCCGGGCGTTCTCCGGCGCACGCCGGAGCCCAGAGCCACAAGGGTGACGTACGCGGCTCTGGGCTCCTGCGCGCGCAGGAGCACGGCGGTGCAAAGAAGATCGACCACTCGCTAGTCGGCGCGTCGCCTCGCTCAGTCGAGCAAGTGCATCCACATCGGCTCGCCATGCAGGCTCTGCGAGCCGCGCAGCCGCTCGAGCGCGGCGGCGACGCAGCGCTCCGGCCCCTCGTGGGTGACGATCGCGACCAGCACGCTGCCGTCGGCGAGCGCGCCGCGCTGGATCAGGCTCTCGATCGACACGCCCGCGTCGCGCATCGCCGCGGCGATCTCGGCGAGCACGCCGACGCGGTCCGCCACCGCGAAGCGGAGGTAAGCGCGGCCGCGGCGCTCGCCGCTGGGCGCGGCTGCCGCATCGGTCAGCGCCGCGGCAGGCATGGCGAAAGGAGGGCCGAACTCGCCGCGCGCGATGTCGATCAGATCGGCGACCACCGCGCTCGCGGTCGGCCCCTCACCCGCGCCGGCGCCCTGGAACAGCAACCGGCCGACGAAATTGCCCTCGGCGACCACGGCGTTGGTGGCGCCGGTGACGTGCGCAAGCGGGTGATCGAAGCGTACCAGATGCGCGTGGACGCGCTGAAACAGCCCTGCGCCGTCCGCCTCGGCGACGCCGACGAGGCGGACGCGATAGCCCAGCGCCGCGGCCTCGGCGATGTCGGCGGCGAGCAGGTGGCGGATCCCGCTCGCGGCGACCTGCGCGAAGGCAGGGGCGGTGCCGAAGGCGAGGCTGGCGAGGATCGAGAGCTTGTGCGCGGCGTCGACGCCGTCGATGTCGAACGACGGGTCGGCCTCGGCATAGCCGAGCGCCTGCGCTTCGGCGAGCACGTCGGCGAAGTCGCGCCCCTCGGCCTCCATCTTGGAGAGGATGAAATTGCACGTGCCGTTGAGGATGCCGTAGACGCGCGCGATCGCATTGGCGGCGGCGCCCTCGCGCAACCCTTTGATCACAGGGATGCCGCCCGCGACCGCGGCCTCGAACTTGAGCGCGGCGCCGCTCGCCTCGGCCGCACCGGCGAGCTCGAGCCCGTGGTGGGCGAGCATCGCCTTGTTGGCGGTGACGACGTGGCGGCCCGCCGCGAGCGCATGGCGCGCGAGCGTCAGCGCGGGACCGTCGGCGCCGCCGATCAGCTCGACGACGACGTCGGCGTCGGCATCGGCGAGCGCGGCGGTGTCGTCGACCCAGGCGAAGCGCGACAGATCGACGCCGCGATCCTTGCTACGGTCGCGCGCCGAGACTGCGACCACCTCAATCGGCCGGCCGGCGCGGCGCGCGATCAGCTCGCGGTTGACGTCGAGTACGCGGATCACCCCGCCGCCGACCGTCCCCAGCCCCGCCAATGCCACTCGCAGCGCCTGCGCCATCCGTCGTGCCTCCTGTTCGTCGCCGCCTGCTAAGCGGTCGATGCAGAGCTGTCGAGATAGGCGGATGCGCGGCCCGATTGCAGTTAATGCAATCCGGATTGGAAATATTGCACTTGCGCCATTGCGTGGTGCGGCGCACAAAAGCCGTGCCTTTCAGGCATCCTCTCCTAAAAACTTTTCGGCCGGGCTCTGCCCGGCCTTTTTTTTGGGCCGCGTCGCGGCTACGGTCCGAATCACCGCAGTTCTTCGACAACAATAAGCGCGCGGGCAGGATGGATGGGATGCAGCCGGTCGAACCGGCATGCGAGCGGAGGGAGCGGCGCAGGGCCGCTCCCTCCCGGGGCGGTGCTTCTTGCACATTACGCCGTCGCCGTGCTGGCGAGCGAACTTACCGCCTCTGTCATCATCCGCCACGCTGTGCCACGATAACGGGATGAACCAATCCTCCGCTGAACTCGGCCTTGTCGCCCCGCCGACGACCGAACTCACCCTCCGCGGCATCCTGCTCGGCGGCGTCATCACGCTGCTATTTACTGCCGCCAACGTGTACCTGGGCCTCAAGATCGGGCTGACCTTCGCCACCTCGATCCCCGCCGCGGTGATCTCGATGGCGGTGCTGCGCGCCTTCCGCGGTGCCTCGATCCTCGAGAACAACATCGTCCAGACCGTCGCCTCCGCCGCCGGTACGCTGGCGGCGATCATCTTCGTGCTGCCCGGGCTGGTGATGATCGGCTATTGGCAGGGCTTCCCCTTCCTCACCACCGCCGCGATCACCGCCACGGGCGGGATCCTCGGCGTGATGTTCTCGGTGCCGCTGCGCCGCGCGCTCGTGGTCGACACGCCGCTTCCCTACCCCGAGGGACGCGCCGCCGCCGAGGTGCTCAAAGTCGGCGAGGAGAGCCGCAGCGGCAGCAGCGAGAGTGCGCGCGGGCTCACCGCCATCCTCGGCAGCACACTCGCCTCCGCCGCCTTCGCGATCCTCACCCAGACGCGGCTGATCGCGGCCGAGGCGGCGACCTTCTTCCGCGTCGGCGCGGGCGCGACCGGGATCACCGGCGGGCTCTCCTTCGCGCTGCTCGGCGCGGGGCATCTGATCGGGCTGTCCGCCGGCATGGCGATCCTGCTCGGTGTCGCGGTCGGCTGGTGGGTGGTGCTGCCGATCCTCACCGCGATGGCACCGCAGGCGGGTGACGTCGCCGCCTGGGCCAATGGCGTGTTCCGCACCGACGTGCGCTTCTTCGGCGCGGGCGTGATCGGCGTCGCCGCGATCTGGACGCTGATCCGCATCGCCGCGCCCGTGGCAGCGGGGCTGCGTGCCTCGCTCGGCGCGTCACGCGGCGCGGACATGGCGGTGGAGGAGCAGGACCTGCCCTTCTGGGTCGTCGCCGCGGGCACGCTGGCCACCTTGGTGCCGATCGCGCTGCTGCTCCACTCGGTGATCAGCGGCGGGCCGCTGGCGGGCAGCGAGTGGCTGCTGATCATCGGCAGCCTGCTCTTCGTGCTGGTGGTCGGCCTCGTGATCGCGGCGGTGTGCGGCTATATGGCGGGGCTGATCGGCGCGTCCAATTCGCCGGTCTCCGGCATCGGCATCCTGTCGGTGCTCGCCGCGGCGGCGATGCTGGCGGGGTGGTTTGGGCGCGGCGGCGCCCCAGACGAGGTCGCGGCGCTGGTCGCCTATGCGCTGATCGTCACCGGCATCGTCTTCGGCATCGCCACCATCTCGAACGACAACCTGCAGGACCTCAAGACCGGACAGCTGGTCGGCGCGACGCCGTGGAAGCAGCAGGTGGCGCTCGTGATCGGGGTTTGCTTTGGCTCCCTGGTGGTGCCGCCGGTGATGCAGCTGCTCTACACCTCGTTCGGCTTCGCGGGCATGCCGGGCGCGGGGCCGAACGCGCTGGCGGCGCCGCAGGCGGCGCTGATCTCCGCGCTGGCGCAGGGGGTGCTGGGCGGCGACCTTAACTGGACGATGATCGGCTGGGGCGCGGCGGCGGGCGGCGTGTTCGTGCTGCTCGACGAGGCGCTGGGGCGCGCGGGCCGGCTGCGGCTGCCGCCGCTCGGTGTCGGGCTCGGCATCTACCTGCCGATGTCGGCGACGCTGACGGTGGTGATCGGCGCGCTGATCGGTCACTTCTACGACAATTGGGCGGAGCGCACCGCCGACGCCGAGGCGTCGAAGCGGCTTGGCGTTCTCACCGCGACCGGGATGATTGTCGGCGAGAGCCTGTGGAACGTGGTGTTCGCGGGGATCGTCTACGAGAGCGGCACTGACTCGCCGCTCGCGCTGGTGAGCGGGCACGAGCAGGCCGCGCTGATCGCCGGGACCCTGCTGTTCGCCGCGGTGACGTGGGGGCTGTACCGGCGGACGCGGCGACTGGCGGCGGGATAGGATATCTTCATCCTCCCCGGACAGGGGAGGATGAAGCAATCACATCTTGTCGAGCAGCTCGCTGATCGAGACGAAGGCGAAGCCGACCGAGCTGTCGGCGATGCCGTACGGCATGAACAATTTGTCGCCATGCTTCATCGCGCCGCAGGTGTAGACCACGTTGGGCACATAGCCCTCCCGATCCTGATCCGCGGCGGCGAGGATCGGCGAGCGCGTGCGGCCGATCACGCGCGCCGGATTGTCCTTGTCCAGCAGCGCCGCGCCGATCGAATATTTGCGCATCGCCCCGACGCCGTGAGTCAGCAGCAGCCAGCCCTCGTCGATCTCGATCGGCGGCCCGCAATTGCCGATCTGCACGAACTCCCAGGGGAAGACCGGCTTGAGGATCAGCTCGCCCTCGTCCCAGTGGGTGAGATCGTTGGTCTTGAGCAGATAGAGGTTCTCGCCATCCTGCCGACCGATCGAGAGATATTGCCCACCGACCTTGCGCGGGAACAGCGCGATGCCCTTGTTGCGCGCGGCGCTACCCGTCATCGGCACGAGATCGAAGGCACGAAAATCGCGCGTACGCAGCAGCTCGGACTGGATCGTCGCGCCATTGTACGCCGTGTACGTGCCGAGCCACTCGACGCTGCCGTCGTCATGCTCGAAGTGGACGAGGCGCAGGTCCTCCAGCCCCTTCGACTGCGCGTCGGTGATCGGAAAAATCACCGTGCCCGAGAGCGTGCTGTCGCGATGACGGTGCACCGTGACGGGTCCGGTCGGCGGCGCTTCCTCGTCAGTGCCGATCGCGTCGGTGGCGGTGGCAAAGGGCGGCTCGGGCGCGAGCTTGAGCTCATTGTCCGAGGTGATGATGCCCTCGCGGAAGGCGACCGAGGAGATATGCCCCTCCCCCACCGCGCGAAGGCTCATCAGGATGCGCTGCGCGCCGTCCTCCATGCCGCTCTGGTCGGGGTGCGGCACCGCGCTGGGGTTCATCAGCGCGGCCGCGGCATAACTGTACTCGTGGCAGAAATAGGCGCCGATCAGCTGCCGCTTCTCATCGCTGATCCGGCTGCCGTCGAGCCCGTGCGCGGTCGCGATCTCGTCGTAGCGGGTCATGAACACGCGACGGGTCTGCCAGTGACGCGCCTCGAAGTCCTTGAGCACGAGGTCGAGCTGGTCGCGCGCCTCCTGCGGTGGCATGTCGAGCACCTCGGCGATCAGCCGCTCCGACCGGCTGACGCCATTGGCGTTGGCGATCCAGCCGATGTGGAAGGGCCGCACCACGACGCGCGACGGATCGGCATGCAGACGCAGCCGGTGGTTGAACAGCTCCAAGGACCAGCCTCGTCTTAGTGAACGACGGTACGTGTGCGACGCCGCTCAGGCGACGTCGCGCTGCGTCCCTGCCACTTTTCCGGCGCGAATTGAAAGCCCCGAAATTGCGCACGAGGCCATTTGCAGCGCGAGGATCGACTCGGCGCCCTGGTTGCGGTTCAGCCCGGTCGGCATCAACCCGTCGAAACAGCCGCCGTCGCGCTGGGTCGCCAGCGGCAGGTCGAGATCGTTGACGCCGAGATACCAGTCGTAGGCGCGCTTCGCCTCGTCGTACCAGCGGGCATCACCGGTGGCGTCGAACGCCGCGGCGCAGGCGTCGATCGTGGCCTGCGCCTCGAGCGGCTGCTGGTCGAACGGCAGCGGCTCGGCATAGACCCGGCCGAAGCTCTCCGAACCCACCGCGCGAAAATGCCCCTCGGGCGCAGTCTGCTTGGCGACGATCCACTCGAGCGTGTCGATCCCGCAGGCGATCAGGTCGGGGCGCTGGAGCGCGACGCCAGCACGCAGTATCGCTTCGGGCAGGCGCGCATTGTCGTAGGCAAGCACGATCTCGAACCAGCCCCACTCGGGACGCCGCGCCGCATCGAGCAGCTTGAGATGCTCGTCGGGGAAGCGGCGCAGGATCTGCGTCGCCAACTCGTGCCGCGGCGATGCCTCGAGCATCGCGGCCGCGCCGAGCATCGCGAACGCCTGCGCGCGCGGACTCTCCAACTCGAGCGCGAGCGTCGCGGTCGAATCGAACATCGCGCGTGCCCAGTCGCGGTGCTTGGCCTCGTGCGCGTCACGCGCGGTGACTCCCAGCGCCCAGAGCGTGCGGCCGTTCGAATCCTCCGACCCGACGTCCTCGCACCATGTGCGATCGAAGTTCATAAAGTTGCGAAAACGCCGTACCTCGGGGTTCCAGGCATATTGCACGAACGAGGCGTAGATCGTCATCCACTTGTCCCGCGTCGCTGCGTCGAGCTCCGGGACAGCGCTCATCAGCATCAGCGCGCGTGCATTGTCGTCGATACAATAACCGTGGCGGCGGTCGGGCACCGAGTAGATCGAGTGCTGCAACATGCCAGTCGAATCGCTCATCCGCTCGACGGCGGCGATTGCGGGAGGCAACACCTTTGTGTCGGTGTCGCCGCCGCCGCGTAAGCGCCGCGGCTGCGTCGCGATACTCGTCGCGATCTCGTCCATTGCTTGCTCCACTACACGAGGCCAGATCATCGTTCGGCCACGCGCATAGGCACGCGAGGACAGACGTCCGAGGTTGCGGGCGCTGCCCAGAAGATTGTTGATCTCACGCGCGAAGGCGGCAGAGTCGCGAAAGTCGACCAGCACCCCGTGCCCGTCCGCCAAAATCTCGGTGGCGTGGACATAGGGTGTCGAGATCACCGCCTTGCCGACGCCGACGGCGTAGCTGAGCGTGCCGCTCGTGATCTGGGCCGGGTTGAGATAGGGCGTGGCGTAGATGTCCGCCGCCTGAAGATAGTCGATCAAATCGTCGTGATCGACGAAGGCGTCGATGAAGGCGACATTGTCGCCGACGCCGAGCTCGGCCGCGCGCGCCTTCAGCGAGTCGCGATACTTCTCGCCCTCGTGCGCGACTAGGTTGGGATGGGTCGCCCCGAGCACTATGTACATCGCGTCCGGGTTCTTCTCGACCACCGCGGGCATCGCCTCGACGATCGTCTCGATACCCTTGCCCGGCGCCAACAGGCCGAAGGTGAGGATCACGCGCTTGCCGTCCCAGCCGAAGCGCGCCTTGAAGGCGTCGGGCTCGGCAAACGACCGGTCGGGGACGCCGTGCGGGATCGTCACGATTGACTTGGGGCTGGCGCCGTACACGCGCTCCAGGATCTCGCGGCCGCGCTCTGCCATCACGATCACCTTGGAGGCGCGACGCAGCAACCCTTCGAGGACCGTGCGCTCGGAAGTGCTCGGCTTCTCCAGCACCGTGTGAAGCGTCACGATCAACGGCATCGTGAGGCGGTCGAGCAGCGCGAAGATATGACTCCCCGCCTCGCCGCCAAAGATGCCGTACTCGTGCTGAAGCCACAGCACCTGGGCACCGCTCTCCTCGATCCGCCGCGCGGTCGCAACATAGGCGGAGAGGTCGTGCTGCGGGATCGCCGCGGTGACCGCCTCGGGGTAGGCGTACCGCCCCGGATGATCGTCCATCGCGTAGACATCCACCTGGATGTCAGGGAAGCGTGCGCGCAAGGCCTGGTAGGTGTCGGTCGTGAACGTCGCGATGCCGCACTGTCGCGGCAGGAAATTACCTATCAGCGCGATGTGGTTGACGTCCTGCAGAACGGCCGACTGGTTCATCCTCATACCTTCGCTGGTGCAGCACGGACACCACGTAGCGCCGTGCCTCCTACATGAACCAGCGATAACGTGATTGGTTGCAGATTTGCTGCACCGCGGGATACCTACATTGGTCGATTGCGATCAACCGCGGCCTCGATAGGGCGCAACCCCCTGGTCGGGCAGCCACAGATCCGCCGGCGGGGCGGCCGACTGCCAGAAGACATCGATCGGCATGCCGCCGCGCGGGTACCAATAGCCACCGATGCGCAGCCAGCGCGGGCGCATCTCCTCGTAAAGCCGCTGGCCGATCCCGACGGTGCAATCCTCGTGGAACGCGGCGTGGTTGCGGAACGAGCCAAGGAACAGCTTGAGCGACTTGGACTCGACGATCGTCTCGCCGGGCACATAGTCGAGCACGAGGTGAGCGAAGTCGGGCTGTCCCGTCACCGGGCAGAGCGAGGTGAACTCGGGCTGGGTGAAGCGCACCAGATAGGTCTGGCCGGGGCGCGGGTTGGGGACATAGTCGAGCACCGCCTCCTGCGGCGAGGCGGGGAGCGGGCTGTTCTGGCCAAGATGCATCGGGGTCATGCGCGCGCACATAGGCGCGCCGGCCCGTGATTGCGACCTGTTGCCGCCCCGGCGCGCGCGGCTATGAGAAGGACATGGACCCACTCGTCTCCGCCACCTGGCTCGCCGACCAGCTCGGCGCGCCCGACCTGCGCGTGCTCGACGCCAGCTACGACGCGTTGCTGCCGGGCGAGCCGCCGCGCGACCATGCCGCCGAGTATCGCGCCGGCCATGTGCCGGGCGCGCTCTACATGGACCTCGCCAGCTTCTCGGACGCGGCGAGCGACCTGCCCTCGACCATGCCGGGCGGGCCGCAGTTCGCAGAGGGCGCGGCGCGGCTCGGTATCGATCGCGCGAGCCGGATCGTGCTCTACGACGACGCGCCGCATCATACCGCGGCGCGCGCCTGGGTGATGCTGCGCGCCTTCGGCTTCGAGCGGGTCGCGCTGCTCGACGGTGGGCTGGCGGGGTGGAAGCAGGCGGGTCTCCCGCTTGAACAGGGCGACGGCGCGGTGTCGCCGCGCGCGGTCGACGCCGGTGCTGGCACGACGGGGCTGCGCGATCTCGCCGCGATGCGCGCGATCCAGCGCGATGCGAGCGAGCAGATCGTCGACGCGCGCTCGGCCGCGCGGTTCACCGGCGCGGAGCCCGATCCGCGCGCCGGCGTCGCCCCCGGCCATATGCCCGGCGCGCGCAACCTGCCCTACAAGCGGCTGTTCGAGGAAGACGGCCGGTGGAAGCGCGGTGCGGCGCTCGCCGCCGCCTTCCGCGACGCGGGCGTCGACCTCGACCGGCCGATGGTGATGACCTGCGGCTCGGGCATCACCGCGAGCGTGCTCGCCTTCGGCGCGCACCTGCTCGGGCGCGACGCCGCGGTCTATGACGGCAGCTGGACCGAGTGGGGCGCGGACCCGAGCACCCCCAAGACGACGGGGGCGCCATGAGCGACCGACCGATCAAGCCCGCTACCCGGGTCGTCCAGGCCGGGCGCCGCGACGAGTGGACCGGCGGAGTCGTCAACACGCCGGTGTGGCGCGCCTCGACGATCCTCTACGACGACGTCGCGCACCTGCGCGCGACCGGCGCGCGCGACACGCACCACCGCCTGTTCTACGGCCGCCGCGGCACACCGACGCAGTGGAGCCTCGCCGACGCGCTCACCGAGCTGGAGCCCGGTGCCGAGGCGACCTTCCTCTATCCCTCGGGCGTCGCGGCGATCGCGGCCTGCCTGCTGACGCTGCTGTCGCCCGGCGACGAGCTGCTGCTGGTCGACAGCGCCTATGACCCGACCCGCTCGCTCGCCGACAAGCTGCTCGCGCGGATGGGGATCACGACGCGCTATTACGATCCGCTGATCGGCGCGGGTATCGCCGAGCTGATCGGCGACCGCACCCGCGTGATCTTCATGGAGAGCCCGGGCAGCCTCACCTTCGAGGTGCAGGACGTGCCGGCGATCGTCGCCGCCGCCAAGGCGCGCGGCGTGGCGACGGTGATCGACAACACCTGGGCGACGCCGCTGCTCTTCCCGGTCATCGCGCTGGGCGTCGATTACTCGGTGCTCGCCTGCACCAAATATGTCGGTGGCCATTCCGACGTGATGATGGGCTCGGTCACCGCGGCGCCGGGGCGGTTCGCCCCGCTGCGTGACACCAGTTTCCAGCTCGGCCAGGTGATCAGCGCCGACGACGCCTTCCTTGGCAGCCGCGGGTTGCGCACGATGGCGGTGCGGCTGGCGCAGCACGAGCGCAGCGCGCTGGCGGTGGCGCGCTGGCTGGAAGCGCGGCCGGAGGTGACGCGGGTGCTCCATCCGGCCTTGCCGTCCTGTCCGGGGCATGAGCTGTGGAAGCGTGACTTCGCCGGCGCCTCGGGGCTGTTCTCGTTCGTGCTGGCCGGCGGCAGCGATGCGGCGCGCGCGGCGCTGATCGACTCGCTCGACCATTTCGGCATCGGCTACAGCTGGGGCGGGTTCGAGAGCCTCGCCGTGCCGATCGACCCGCAGCGCCATCGCAGCGCGACCGTCTGCGCGTTCGAGGGGCCGCTGGTGCGGTTGCAGATCGGGCTGGAGCATCCGGACGACCTGATCGCCGACCTGGAGCGCGGGCTCGCGGCATGGCGCGGGGTGGTGGCGGGTTAGCCACTCGTCTCTGTCAGGACATGGAGGCTGACACTATCCTCCCCTTGCAGGGGAGGATCGAACGCGGGTCACTGATCTGGCAATCGGACTGCCAGCTCGAACGAGACGCGGGCTGACCCTAACGCGAGATCGCCCCCCGCCTTTTACTGCTGCGGCGTCGGCGTCGCGGGCGCCGGCGCGGCAGGCGCTGCTGTCGGCTGAGCCGCCGCCGGCGCGCTCGCGGCAGCCCCCGCGCTCGCCCGCGCGTCCTGACCGTCTCCCTGCGGCGCGGCGATGATGTCGCGCGTGGTCTGGCCCTTGTCGACGACGTTGGTCTTGGGATCGCCCGCCTCCGAACGGATCCCAGCGGGCGCCGCGCCGGTGCCGCCGGCCTGGTCGACCACGCCCGCCTCGGCCGCGCTGCGCTGCGCCGGGCCGCCGAACAGCGCGTCGAGCGCCTGCGCCTGCGGATTGTTGCCCTGGGTGCGCGCGGCGCCCGGCTGCGGCGGGACCAGCGCGAAATCGGGCGGGATGATCAGCGGCGCCTGGCGCGCCACCGCGAACTCGTCGGGGCGGGCGCGGTCGTAGCCGCGCTTGCCGCAGCCGGCGAGCAAGGCGAGCATCGCCATACCGGACACCGCGACGACAGACTTACGCATGGACATTCTCCGAAGGATCGGGGCGCTTCTCGCGGATCAGGAGCGCGCGCACCAGCAGAATCAGCACGCCGATCGTAATCGCGGCGTCGGCGACGTTGAAGACCAGGAAGGGCCGCCACTCACCGAAATGGAGGTCGGCGAAGTCGACCACATAGCCCAGCCGAACGCGATCGAGGATGTTGCCGAGCGCACCGCCCAGCACCAGGCCGAGCGCGGCCTGCTCGCCGGTCTTCTCCTCGCGGAACAGCCACACCGCCACCGCCACCGCGATCGCGCCGGTGAAGGCAACGAGCAGCCAGCGCATCGTGTCGGTCTCGGCGCGCAGCATACCGAGCGAGACGCCCTCGTTCTTGGTGAAGCGCAGGTCGAAGATCGGCAGGATCTCGCGATAGGCGCCGAGGAAGTCGATCGCGAGCGGGCCGGTGACGACCCATTTCACGAGCTGGTCGACGATGAAGACGACCAGCGCGATGGCGAGCCCGAGACGCGGCAGCGATCGGCTCACGCCTTATCCCCCACGACGCTGGCGCAACGGTCGCAGAGCGAATCGTCGACCGTCACCTCGGGGAGGTGCCGCCAGCAGCGGCCGCATTTGCGATAGTCGGTCCGGGTCACGTCGACGCCATGGCCCGGCGTCACCTTCGCCACGATGAATGCCTCGGCGAGCTGCGCGGCGTCGAGCGGCAGGTCGGGCACGATCACTTCCGCCTCCAGGCTGGAGCGCACCGTCTTCTCGCGCCGCAGCGGTTCGATCGCCTCCGTCACGCGGACGCGCAGCGCGCGCACCGCTTGCCAGCGCGCCGAGAGGTCCTCGGCGGCGGGGTCGGGCAGGATCGGCCACTCGAGGAAATGCACCGAGCTCGCCGTGTCGGGGAAGCGGGCCTGCCACACCTCCTCGGCGGTAAAGACCAGCACCGGCGCGGCGTAGCGCACCAGCGCATGGAACAGCACGTCGAGCACGGTACGATAGGCGCGGCGCTTCACGTCGCCGACGGCGTCGCAATAGAGCGAATCCTTCCGCACGTCGAAGAAGAAGGCCGACAGGTCCTCGTTGGCGAAGTCGGCGAGCAGGCGGACGTAGCGGTTGAACTCGAAGCCGCGCGCCGCCTCCTTCAACTCCATGTCGAGCGCGTGGAGCAGGTGGAGCACGTAGCGCTCCAGCTCGGGCATCTCGGCGACGGGGACGCGCTCCTCCTCGGCGAAGCCGTCGAGCGCGCCGAGCAGGTAACGGAAGGTGTTGCGGAGCTTCCGATACGAGTCCGAGGCGGTGGCGAGCACCTCCTTGCCGATGCGGATGTCGTCGAAATAGTCGGTCGAGACCGCCCAGAGCCGCAGGATGTCCGCGCCCGATTCGCCGATCACCTTCAGCGGATCGACGACGTTGCCGAGGCTCTTCGACATCTTGCGGCCCTGGCCGTCGAGCGCGAAGCCGTGGGTGAGCACCGCGTCATAGGGCGCGCGCCCGCGCGTGCCGCAGCTCTCCAGCAGCGACGACTGGAACCAGCCGCGATGCTGGTCCGAGCCCTCGACGTAAAGGTTGGCGCGCGCGCCATCCCCGTACCGCGCCTCGACGACGAAGGCGTGGGTCGAGCCCGAGTCGAACCACACGTCGAGGATGTCGTTGACCGGCTCATAGTCGGCGAGGTCGTGCGCGTCGCCGAGCAGCAGCTGATGGTCGGCGGTGAACCAGGCGTCGGCGCCGCCGTCGCGGAAAGCGGCGACGATCCGCGCATTGACCGCGGGGTCGTTGAGATACTGCCCGGTGGCGCGGTGCACGTAGAGTGCGATCGGCACGCCCCAGGCGCGCTGGCGGCTGATCACCCAGTCGGGGCGGCCCTCCACCATCGAGCGGATGCGGTTCTCCGCGCGCGGCGGCACCCACTGGGTGCGCGCGATCGCGTCGAGCGCGAGCTGGCGCAGCGTGGCGCCGTTGCCGCGCTCCGCTTCGTCCGCCGCACCCGCCCCGGCAACGGCGGAGTCACCCGCCGCCGCGCCGTTCGCCACGTCCATCGGGATGAACCACTGCGGGGTCGCGCGGAAGATCACCTTCGCCTTCGAGCGCCACGAGTGCGGATAGCTGTGCTGGAAATCGTCGCTCGCGCCGAGCAGCGCACCCGCGGCGCGCAGGTCGGCGCAGATCGGTCCCTCGCTCGCGACGAACTTCTTGTTGATCACGCTGCCCTGCCCGCCCAGCCAGGCCCAGTCGGCACGGTAGAAGCCGGCGGCGTCGACCGCGAACACCGGCTCGATCCCGTTGGCCTTGCACAGCAGGAAGTCGTCCTCGCCGTGATCGGGCGCCATATGGACCAGCCCGGTGCCCGCTTCGGTGGTGACGAAGTCGCCCTCGAGGAACGGCCGCGGCGTCGCGAAGAAGCCGCCGAGGTGATGCATCGGGTGACGCGCGGTCGCGCCCTCCAGCACCGGACCCTTGATGAGCGCGACGATCTTGCCCATCGGGATGCCGGTGCGCTTGGTGAAAGCGGGCATCAGCGGCTCGGCGACGAGATAGCGCCGCCCCTCGTGCTCGAACTGGAGATAATCGATCGCCGAGCCATAGGCGAGCGCCTGGTTGACCGGGATCGTCCAGGGCGTGGTCGTCCAGATCACCGCGAGCGTGCCCGCGAGGCCCGGATACTCGGGACAGTCGATCACCTCGAAGCCGACGTCGATCTGGGTCGAGACGACGTCCTCATATTCGACCTCGGCCTCGGCCAGCGCGGTCTTCTCCACCGGGCTCCACATCACCGGCTTGGCGCCGCGATACAGCTGGCCGCTCTCGGCGAACTTGAGCAGTTCGCCCGCGATCACCGCCTCCGCCTCGTAGCGCATGGTGAGATAGGGGTTGTCCCAATCGCCCATCACGCCGAGCCGCTGGAACTGCTCCTTCTGGATCTGCACCCAATTGTCGGCATAGGCGCGGCACTCGGCGCGGAACTGCGCGACCGGCACCTGGTCCTTGTCGAGCTTCTTGGCGCGATACGCCTCCTCGACCTTCCACTCGATCGGCAGGCCGTGGCAGTCCCAGCCGGGCACGTAGGGCGCGTCATAGCCCATCAGCGAGCGGCTGCGGACGATCACGTCCTTCAGCACCTTGTTCATCGCATGGCCCATGTGGATGTCGCCGTTGGCGTAGGGCGGGCCGTCGTGAAGGATCCAGCGCTCGCGCCCCTGGCGCTGCTCGCGCAGGCGCTCGTACAGCCCGATCCGCTTCCAGCGGTCGAGGATCGCGGGCTCCTTCTGCGCGAGCCCCGCCTTCATCGGAAAGTCGGTCTTCGGCAGGAAGACGGTGGCGCGCCAGTCGCGCGGCGGTTCGGATGCGTCGGCCATGTGGGGCATGGCCTTAGCGCCGCGTCAGCGCGCCAGCAACGTCCGCGCTGTCGCGCAGTCCGCGTCCATCTGCGCGACCAGCGCGTCGAGCGTGTCGAACTTCGCCTCGGGGCGAATGTAGTCGATCAGCTCGACCTCGAGCTCCTGGCCGTAAAGATCGCCCGAAAAATCGAAGAAGAAGGGCTCGAGCAGCTCCTTGGGCGGGTCGAAGCTCGGCCGGATGCCGAGGTTGGCCGCGCCATCGAGCACGCGCCCGTCCGCGAGCCGGCCGCGCACTGCGTAGATGCCGTAGGCGGGGCGCAGATACTTGCCCATGTCGAGGTTGGCGGTGGGATAGCCGATCGTGCGGCCGAGCTTGTCGCCGTGCTGCACGACCCCCTCGATCGCGAACGGCCGGGTGAGCAGCCGCGCCGCACCGCGCGGGTCGCCCGCCCCGAGCGCGGCGCGGATGCGCGTCGAGGAAACCGGCTCGCCGTCGAGCATCACCGCCCCGACGGTGTCGACCGAGAAGCCGTTCGCCGCACCCGCGGCGCGCAGCGTGGCGATGTCGCCGCTCTTGCGGTGGCCGAAGGTGAAGTCCTCGCCGGTAACGACGCCGCCGACACGCAGCGCGCCGACCAGCCGCTCCGCCACGAACGCGTCGGCGTGGAGCCCGGCAAGCACCGCGTCGAAGTGGAAGACCACCATCGCGTCGGCGCCCGCGGCGACGAAGAGGCGCGCGCGCTGGTCGAGCGTGGTGAGCCGGAACGGCGGCGTGTCGGGGCGAAAATAGCGGACCGGGTGCGGGTCGAAGGTGGCGACCAGCGCCGGCCGCCCTTCCGCGCGCGCGCGCTCGACCGCGCGGCCGACGACCGCCTGGTGACCAAGGTGAAAACCGTCGAAATTGCCCAGCGCGACGATTCCGCCGGCCAGCCCGGCCGGCACCGCCGAGCCGCCGTCAAGCCGCTCCATGCGCGGCGCCTTAGCGGCTCGGCCCGCGCGGTGCCAGCGTCACCGTGCTAGCGTGACGAAGTCGTAGGCGGGGCGGTCGCAATCGGCCGGGTGCGACTCGCGCGCCAGCTCGCGCCAGCTGGTGAAGGCGGGGACGATCGCGTCGCCCGCGGGCGCGGCATGGACCTCGGTGAGCTCGATCCGATCGGCGCGGTCGAGCAGCAGGGCGAACACTTCGGCGCCGCCGATCACCGCTACGCGCGCGTCGGAGTCGCCGGCGCGGGCGAGCGCGAGGGCGTCGTCGGGCGTGTGCGCCACCTCGGCGCCCGCGGCGTGCCACGCCGGGTCGCGCGTGAGCACGACATGGCGGCGGCCGGGCAGCGGCGCGGGAAAGCTCTCGAACGTCTTGCGTCCCATCACCATCGCCTGCCCCGTGGTGAGCGCCTTGAACCGCTTCAGGTCAGCGGGCAGATGCCACGGCAGCCGCCCGTCGACGCCGATGACGCCGTTGGCGGCGCGCGCGAGAACGAAGGTGATCATGCCCTGGGTGGTAGCGGGCCGTGGCAGGCGGGGCCAGTGGCCGTCGACTTCACCGAAGTGACCCGGCGAGGCTACGACCTCCAAACCGGCGTCATCCTGAACTCGTTCAAGCATCCACGGTGCCGCTAGTGCATCGTTGGCGGCGCCTGCCGGACGGTGGATACCGAAGCAAGTTCACGATGACGCCGTTCAGATCGCTCCCCCTCACCGCCCGATCAGCTCCCGCACCTTGGCGATGCCGAAGCGGAGCGCCTGCTTGGCGTCGACGTGCGGCATTGCCGGCACCTCGGCCGGGTCGACCAGAGCGTGCAGGATCGCCGGCCCCGGCACCGCGAGGAACTCGGCCACGGTGGCGTCCAGCGCGTCGGCGTCGCGGGCGGTGAAGCCCTGTGCGCCGCACGCGCGCGCGAAGGCGGCGAAGTCGAGGTTGGGGAAGCCGGTGCCCTTGGCCGCGGGCAGCCCCGCCCCCTCCATCTCGAGGTGGACCAGTCCCCAGCCCGAATTGTCGTACACCACCACCTTCACCGCCAGCTCGTGCTCGACCGCGGTCATGAACTCGCCCAGCAGCATGGTCAGCCCGCCGTCGCCGACGTGGAGGATCACCTGCCGCTGGCGATCGAGCAGCTGCGCGCCGTTGGCGATCCCCATGCCGGTGCCGACCGCGGCGTTGTTGAACGAGCCGGTGATCCGTTGCCGCCCGGTCTGGCGCAGCCAGTTGGCCGCCCAGAGCGTCACCTCGCCGGTGTCGGTGACGAGGATCGCGTCGGTCGCGGCGCGGTCGCTCACCGCGCGTGCCACCGCCTGCGGATGTATTTTGTCGCCCGCGCGCGCGGGATCGGCGCGCTCGTCGAGCATCCGGTCCCAGGCGGCGCGGCGCTCCTGCGCGCGGTCGAGGAAGGCAGTGTCGGTGCGCTGCGGTAACCGCTCGAGCAGCGCCCTGATCGTCGGCCGCACCGAGCCAACGACGCCGAGCTTGACCGGCGCGCGCCGCCCGATCGCCAGCGCGCGCTCGTCGACCTGGATGACGTTGCCGTGCTTGGGCAGAAAGTCGACGTACGGGTAGTCGGTGCCGAGCATCACCAGCAGCTCGGCCTGCTGCACCGCGTCGGTGCCCGCGGTGCCGCCGATCAGCCCGACGCCGCCGATCCAATAAGGCTCGTCATAGGCCATGATCTCCTTGCCCCGATAGGTGTGGAGCAACGGCGCCTGGAGCCGTTGGGCGAGCTGGCGCAGTTCCTAGGCGGCGCCGCGGCAGCCCGCACCGCAGAAGATCGCGACGCTCTTCGCCTCCGCGATCAGCGCGGCCGCGGCGGCGACGTCGGGCGCGGCGGGCGCCACCTCGGGCAGCGGGCGCAGGGTGGCGAGGCTTGGCACCGCGCCGGGCGCGCTCGCCGCGAACACGTCGGGCGGGATGTTGAGGTGCGCGACGCCGCGCGCGCCGTACGCCTCGGCGATCGCCTGGTGGAATACCGCGGGCGCCTGCTCCGCCGCCGCGACCGTCTGGGTGTAGGCCGCCACGTCGCGGAACAGCAGGTCGGGCGAATCTTCCTGGAGATAATCGGTGCCGCGGTGCGCGCCGGGCACGCCGCCGGTGATGGTGAGCACCGGGGCATGGTCCTTGCGCGCCTCGTACAGCCCGGCGACGAGATGGTTGCCGCCCGGCCCCGTGGTGCCGCAGCACACCGCGAGCTGGCCGGTCAGCTTCGCCTGCCCCGCCGCCGCGAGCGCGGCGCCTTCCTCGTGGCGGACGCCGATCCATTCGAGACGACCGTCCTGCTCGATCGCGTGGGTGAAGGGGTTGAGCGCGTCACCGACGATCCCGAACACGTGGCGCACGCCGACCTGGGCGAGCGTGTCGACGAGTAGTTCGGCGACGTTGGGCATGCGGCATCTCCGGAAGGGTACCGCGCCCTAACGCCTTGGGTTCGTGGGAGTGCCCGGACTTCTGAGCGGGGGGAACGGATGCCGAAATGGAGGTAGAGGCCCTCCGCGTCACCGCCGGCGCGAGCCAGGCCGCGGCACCAGCTTGTCGAGCGCGTCGGCATTGTCGCGGCCCCAGGCGTAGAGCAGCTCGACCGGCACGACGAAGCGCCCTCCCAGCGGCGTCAGGCGATATTGCACCGCGGGCGGCACCACCGTTTCGACGTGGCGCGTGATCAGCCCGCTCGCCTCCATCTCGCGCAGCGTCTGGGTCAGCATCTTCTTCGAGATGCCGGGCAGGCTGCGCTGGAGCACGCCGGTGCGCGCCGCGCCGCCGTGGCGCGCGTGAAGCGTGTGCAGCACCATGCTGGTCCATTTCGTCGCGAACAGCTCGAGCACGCGGCGCGGCGCGCAATCCTCGCGCCACGAGTCGTCGGGGCTGCCGGCATCCATGGTCACCTCCTGGTGCCTAGGGCACGTTCGGGTGCCGTCTAGAAGCTGCCGGCCCGGCTGCCTAGCTCCCTGGCAACGCTCGACAAGCGAAAGGATCTGACATGGCGAAGACGGCATTGGTGGTAGGCGCGAGCGGGATTGTCGGCGGCGCGACCGCGGCGCTGCTGGTGGAGCAGGGCTGGACGGTGCACGGGCTCGCACGCCGCGCGGTCGACCTGCCGGGCGTGGTCCCGGTCGCGGCCGACCTGCGCGACGCCGCCGCGACGCGCGAGGCGATCGGTGCGCTCGCGCCCGACGCGGTGTTCATTACCACCTGGCTGCGCCGAGACAGCGAGGCGGAGAACATCCGCGTCAACTCGGCAATGGTGCGCCACCTGCTCGACGCGCTTCCCGCGCCGACCACGCCGCGCCACGTCGCGCTGGTCACCGGCTTGAAGCATTATCTCGGGCCGTTCGAGGCTTATGGCAAAGGCACGCTGCCGCAGACGCCGTTCCGCGAGGAGCAGGGTCGGCTCGACGTCGAGAACTTCTACTATGCGCAGGAGGACGAGCTGTTCGCCGCGGCGGCGCGCGACGGTTTCAGCTGGAGCGTCCACCGCCCGCATACGGTGATCGGCAAGGCGGTCGGCAACGCGATGAACATGGGGACCACGCTGGCGGTCTACGCGACCTTGTGCCGCGAACGTGCGCGCGCGTTCACCTTCCCTGGCTCGGCGGCGCAATGGTCCGGGCTGACCGACATGACCGACGCCGGCCTGCTCGCGGAGCACCTGCTGTGGGCGGCGGAAACCGACGCGGCGCATGACGAGGCTTTCAACGTCGTCAACGGCGACGTCTTTCGCTGGCAGTGGATGTGGGACCGGATCGCCGGGTGGTTCGGCGTGGCGGCGGCGTCGTTCGATGGTATTGTCCGCCCGCTCGAGCAGCAGATGGCAGAGGATGCGCCGGTCTGGCGCGAGCTCGCTCTGCGCGAGGGTCTGGCTGAGCCCGAGCTGGCGCGGCTCGCCTCGCCCTGGCACACGGACGCCGATCTCGGCCGCCCGATCGAGGTCGTCACCGACATGAGCAAGAGCCGCCGGCTCGGCTTCACCGGCTATCGGCCCACCGACGACGCCTTCTTCGCGCTGTTCGAGCGGCTGCGTGCCGAGCGGCTTATCCCCTGAGCCGCCAGGCGCTGGCACGAATATCCTAACCTATGTGCAACGTTAGCGAGCGCCGGCACGTTCGATCGGCAGCGTGAGGGTCTCGTTCCACGCCGAACCGACGGATGGGGAATGACCGATGGGCTCGCGTGACTGCGACGTACTGATCCTGGGTGCCGGGACCGCCGGACTGAAGGCGTATAAGGCCGCCACCGCGCGTGGCGCTGACACGCTGATCGTCGAGCGTGGTGCCGGCGGCTCGACCTGCACGCGGGTCGGTTGCATGCCGTCCAAGCTGCTAATTGCCGCGGGCCGCGCCGCGCACCAGGCGCGCGGTGCGGCGGCATTCGGCGTCGATACCGGCGCGGTGACGGTCGAGGCGACGCGCGTGTGGCGGCGAGTACGCGCCGAGCGCGACCGCTTCGTCCAGGCGGTGCTCGACGACTATCACGCCATCCCCGCCGACCGCGTGATCCACGGTGTCGCGCGCTTCTGCGCGGCGGACGCGGTCATGGTCGGCGACATCCGCGTGACCGCGCGACGCGGCATCGTGATCGCGACCGGCGGCCACCCGATCGTGCCCGAGCTGCTCGAATCGGTGCGTCACCTCGTTCGCACGCACGAGACGATCTTCGATCTCGACACGTTGCCGCGCGCGCTCGCGGTGATCGGCGCCGGGCCGCTCGGGCTCGAACTGGGCCAGGCATTCGCGCGGCTCGGTGTCGACGTCACGGTGCTCGACGAAGGACAGAGCGTCGGCGGGCTCAAGGATCCCGAGGTCAACCGGGCCGCCGTCGCGGCGCTCGGGCGTGAGATGACGCTCGCGCTCGGCGTCAAGGCCGATGTATCCGCCACCGACGACGGTCGCGCGCGACTGGCATGGGAGGGCGGCGAGGCCATTGTCGACCTGATCCTGGCCGCGAGCGGGCGCCCGCCGACCCTCGCCGAGCTGGCGCTGGAGACCACCGGGCTCGTGCTCGACGAGCACGGTTCGCCCGACTTTGATTCGCGCTCGCATCGCTGTGGCGACAGTGCGATCTTCGTCGCCGGCGACGCGGGTGCGTGGCGACCGGTGCTCCACGAGGCCGCGCGCGGGGGCCGGATCGCGGGCGACGTCGCGGCCGGCGGCGAGCCGCCGCGCCGGCTGCCCGCATTCGCGATCGCCTTCACCGAGCCCAATCTGGTGTCCGTGGGGCGCGACTTCGACTCGTTGCCGGAGAATGCGCAAATCGGCACCGCCAAGGTCAGTGATAATGGCCGAGCGACCGTCGACGGCGAGGACCAGGGGCTGGTTCGGCTGTACGGCGACGCCGACGGTCGGCTGATCGGCGCGGCGATCGCGGCTCCAGGTGGCGAGCATCTCGGCCATCTCGTCGCGCTGGCGATCGACCGCGGCACGGAGGTGGCGACCTTCGCCGATCAGGCCTGGTATCATCCCACCGTCGAGGAGCTGCTCCAGGCGGCGGCGCGCGACCTGCTCGGCGCCGACGATTGAGCGGCGACGCGAGCGCTCGGCAGGACGTTCACTCCGGGCGATCTCGCCTCAGGAACGAACACACTCCCGCCGGGCACACCGCGCTTCCATTGATCACCACTGACTTGCTCTCGGCTCCCGGACGGACGCCCGGGCACACCCATGATCACACCGCGACGTCCGCCTTGATCGCGCCGTGCGGGTCATAATCTTCCACCGTGAAGTCGCCGATGGCATAGCCGTCGATCGTGTCGGGTCGCCGCGTGAGGCGCATCCGCGGCACCGCGCGCGGCGTGCGACGTAGCTGTTCCTCCGCCTGCTCGAGGTGGTTGAGGTAGAGATGCACGTCGCCGCCGACCCAGACCAGCTCGCCCGGCGTGAGATCCGCCTGCTGCGCCAGCATCAGCTGCAACGCGGCGGCGCCGACGAAATTGAACGGCGCACCGAGCAGCAGGTCGACCGAGCGCTGGTACAGCAAGCAGTTGAGCCGGCCGCCCGAGGCGACGTGATATTGGTAGACCATGTGACAAGGCGGTAGCGCCATCGCCCCCAGCTCAGGCACGTTCCAGGCGTGGAACAGCATGCGGCGGCTCGTCGGGTTCTCGCGCAAGGCACGGACGAGCTCGGCGATCTGGTCGTACTCGCGGCCGTCCGCTCCCAGCCAGCGCCGCCACTGCTTGCCGTAGACCGGGCCGAGCTCACCCCAGCGCGCGGCAAAATCGTCGTCGGCGACGATGCGGCGCTCGAACTCCTCCTGCGCGATCGGCTTGCCGGTGGCACGGCGGTAGGCGTCGAGCGGCCAGTCGGTCCAGATCCGAACATTGTCGCGCAGCAAAGGCTGGATGTTGGTGCCGCCGGTGAGAAACCACAGCATCTCCTTCACCGCGGTCTTCCAAAAGACGCGCTTGGTGGTGAGGATCGGTGCGACGCCGTCGGCGAGGTCGAACCGCAGCATCGCGCCGAAGAGCGAGCGCGTGCCGACCCCGGTGCGGTCGAGCCGCTCGTCGCCGCGCTCGAGCACCTGCGCCATCAGGTCAAGATAGGGCTGTTCGGGATGCGCCATGCCGGGGGTGTTAGCGGATGCGCGGGCGGGCGTCATCCCGGACCGGGCCGACGACGCGCCGCATACTTCATGTTCCCCGGCGAAGGCCGGGGCCCCGGTGGGAAGGCCATTGTGGCATTTACCAGCGGCGCCCAGCCGGGCTCCGGCCTCCGCCGGGAAACAACGGCGCAAGGCAAACCACGCCCCTATCCCGCCTTCGCCTCGTCGTTGATGCGACAGGCGCGGATCGCAGCCGGGTCGGGCCGCGGCCCCGCCGCGCGGAAGGTCGTGAAATAGCCGCCTGCGGAGCGCATCTCGTGGAAGTCTACCTGGGCATAGCCGACCGCAGCGAACTCACACTTGAGCAGCGCCGGCGGCGTGCCGTGGTCGCGCGTCGGGCGGTTGGCGTCGACCACCACCACCAGCCCGCCGCGCCGCAGCGAGGATCGCATCCGCCACAGGAACTCGTACGGCTGCTCGATCTCGTGGTACATGTGGACCATCAGGATACGGTCGAAGCTGTTCTCGGGCAGCCGCGGGTCGGCGGGCATGCCGAGCCGGACGCTGACATTCTCAAGCCGCTCGCGCGTCACGCGCTCCGCCAGCGCGTCGCGCACCGCGGGCACGATGTCCTCTGCCAGCACGCGCCCCTCGGCGCCGACCCGACTCGCCAGGCGTGTGGTGTAATAGCCCTCGCCCGCGCCAAGGTCGGCGACCGACATGCCCTTGCGGATCTCGGCGAGGTCCATGACGCGGCTGGCCTCGTTGAGCCGGTCGCGCGCTTCCTCGGTCGACCAGCGTGCCGACACGATCGTCGCCACCGGCCGATCTGCCTCCGGGAACGGCCCCGGCTGCTTGGACTCGTGCTTGATCAACGGCTGCGTCCCATCGCACGCCGCCAGCAGCAGCATCGCGGCGAGCAGCGCCGAGCGGGCGAGCGCGCGCGTCACTTAGTCGACATCCTCCACCGCGACCTTCTCGCCGGTCACACGCTGTGACAGCGCCGCGGCCATGAAGGTGTCGAGGTCGCCGTCGAGCACGTCACCCGGCGAGGTCGAGGTCGCGCCGGTGCGCAGGTCCTTCACCAGCTGGTATGGCTGGAGCACATAGGAGCGGATCTGGTGGCCCCAGCCGATGTCGGTCTTGGTGGCGTTCTCGGCGTTGCTGATCGCCTCGCGCTCGGCAAGCTCGCGCTCATAGAGACGCGCGCGCAGCTGGTTGTACGCCTCGGCCTTGTTCTTGTGCTGCGAGCGCTGGTTCTGGCACTGCACCACGATCCCCGTCGGCAAGTGCGTGATGCGCACCGCGGAGTCGGTGGTGTTGATGTGCTGCCCGCCGGCACCCGACGCACGATAGGTGTCGATGCGCAGATCGCCTTCGTTGATCTCGACCTCGATATTGTCGTCGATCACCGGGTAGACCCACACGCTCGAGAAGCTCGTGTGGCGGCGCGCCGCGCTATCGTACGGACTGATCCGCACCAGCCGGTGAACGCCCGATTCCACCTTGGCATAGCCGTAGGCGTTCTCGCCCTTCACCAGCAGCGTCGCCGACTTGATCCCGGCCTGCTCGCCGGCGTGATAGTCGACCAGCTCCACCTTGTAGCCGTGGCGCTCGGCCCAGCGCGTGTACATGCGCTGGAGCATTTCGGCCCAGTCCTGGCTCTCGGTGCCGCCCGCGCCGGCGTTGATCTCGAGATAGGTGTCGTTGGCGTCGGCCTCGCCCGCCAGCAGCGCCTTGACCTTGTCGGCCTGGGCACGCCCGGCGAGCTGGGCGAGCGCGTCGGTGCCCTCGTCCGCCATCTCGGCATCGCCCTCGGCATCGGCCATCTCGATCAGCTCGACCGTGTCCGCCAGCTCGCGCTCGATCGCGCGGGTCGCGCCGATCGCCTCGTCGAGGCGGCGGCGCTCGCGCATCACGGCCTGTGCTTCCTTGGGATTGTTCCAGAGCGACTGGTCCTCGACGCGTGCGTTGAGCTCGTCGAGCCGGCGCAGCGCGCGGTCCCAGTCGAGCGACTGGCGCAGCAGCGCCAGCGCCGCGTTGATGGTGTCGACATGAGCCTGCGCTTCGGCGCGCATAGGGTATCTCCAGCGGTCACATCATCCAGCAGGCGCCGGAATCTCGCTCGGCACGGGGATCGCATCGTGGCCGGAGATCCCGGCCGACGCTGGGATGACGAAAGAATGTTCAGCCCGACGACTTAGTAGATGCCCCCCTGCCTCTGCAAGAAGTCGCTGTCGCTCGCGGGCGCGCCGGTCGTCCCGGCGCTGGGCGCCGCACTCGGGGCGGCGATCGGTCCGGCGCGGCGGGCGCGGCGCGCCTCGCTCTGCGGCTTGAACGCCTCCCAGATCACCGCCGGCTTGGGATCGTCACCGGTCGGGAAGGTGCCGTACACCGGCCGGCCCGAGGCGCGGTCGATCCGCACCATGCGCATGCCAGCGGGCGCGCGGAACGGCAGCACGGGCAGACCCTCATAGGCCTTCTGCGCCCATTCCTTGAACACCGGCACCGCGACCGTGCCGCCCTGCGCGTAGCCGCCGAGGCTGCGCGGCGTGTCGAAGCCGAGGTACAGGCCGGCGATCATCTGTGGCGTGCCGCCGATGAACCACACGTCGGTGGGGCCATTGTTGGTGCCGGTCTTGCCGAACATCGGGCGACCCAGATCGCGCAGCGCGGTGGCGGTACCGCGCTGAATCACGCCCTCGGTGATGTGCACCATCTGATACGCGCTCATCGCGTCGAGCACCTGATGGCCGCGGGTCGGCAGGCGCGGCATGGCGCGGCCGTTCCAGTCGGGCATGTTGCAGCCGTCGCAGGCGCGCCAGTTCTCGGGCCAGATCACCTGGCCGCGACGGTCCTGGACGAAGTCGATCAGCGTCGGGTCATGCCAGCGCCCCCAGTTGGCGAGCACGCCATAAGCGTTGACCATCTTCTCGACGGTGGTCTCGCCCGCGCCCAGCGCGTAACTGAGATAGGGCGCATAGTCGCCGATCTGCATCGCCTTGATCAGCTTGGTGACCTTGCCCATGCCGGTCTGCGCGGCGGTGCGCACCGTCATCAGGTTGCGCGACTGCTCGATGCCCCAGCGCATCGTGTGCGGCCCCGCCCCGCGCGAATTGCCGAAGTTGCGGAAGCATTTGTTGCCCAGCGCGGCGCCCTGGTAGACGCAGAACGGCCCGTCGACGATGATCGAGGCCGGCGTCATGCCGTTCTCCAGCGCGGCGGAATAGACGATCGGTTTGATCGTCGAGCCGGGCTGGCGCATCGCTTGGGTGGCGCGATTGAATGATTGGACGCTGGCGTCGAAACCGCCCTGCATCGCCAGGATCCGCCCCGTCATCGGCTCCTGAACGACGAAGCCGCCCGAGATCTTCGGCACCGAGCGCAGCGCGAACCGGCGCCCCGCCGGCGCCACCGCGATGATGTCGCCGGGCTCGATCGCGGTGAACGCCGCGCCGCCGACGTTGCGCACCGGCATCTGCGCGGCGTCGCGCGGCAGCTCGCCGGTGGTGCCGTCGGCGAAGCCGATCCGCCACGCGTCACCGTCGCGCGCGATCGCGATCGCCGCGCGCCAGTCGCTATAGTCGAGCGAAATATTGGTGTTGAGCAGCGCGCCGTACCATTTGTCGCCGTCGACATCGACGTGGCGCAGCGGCCCCGACCAGCCGCGCCCGCTGTCAAAGCGCAGCAAGCCGTTGCGCAGCGCCTCGGCGGCGAAGCCCTGGATACGCTTGTCGAGCGAGGTGCGCACCCATAGGCCGCCGGCGTAGACGCTGTGCGGGCCGTCCTGCGCGCTCTCGCCGAACTTGTCGATCAGCTCGCGCCGTACCTCCTCGACAAAATAGCCGCCGACGCGCTCGAACTTGGGCGTACGCCGCGTGATCGCGCCGATCGGCTCGGCCGCGGCGACGCGCGCCTGCTCCTGCGTGACGAAGCCGTTGCGCACCATCTCGCGCAGCACGTAATTTCGCCGCGTCAGCGCGCGCTCGGTGTCGCGCAACGGATCGTAGTTGGAAGGGCCCTTGGGCAGGATCGCGAGATAAGCCATCTGCCCCAGCGTCAGCTCGCCGAGTTCCTTGTCGAAATAGGCGTGCGCCGCCGCCTCGACGCCGTAGGCGTTGCGGCCGAGGAAGATCTGGTTGAGGTACAGCTCGATGATCTGCTGCTTGGTCAGCGTCTCCTCGATCTTATACGCCAGCAGCGCCTCTCGGATCTTGCGCGTGGGCGAGTAAGCGTTGCCGATCAGCAGGTTCTTCGCGACTTGCTGGGTGATGGTGGAGCCGCCCTTGGCGCGCTGCCCGCTGCCGAACTTGCGCGCATAGTCGAACACCGCGCCGGCCAGACCCGGAAAGTCAACGCCGTGATGCTCGAAGAAGGTGCGGTCCTCGGCGGCAAGAAACGCCTTCACCAGCAGCGGCGGATATTCGTTATAGGCCAGCTCGACGCGGCGCTCGCGCGCGTAGGAATAGACCGGCGCGCCGTCGGCACCGCGCACGTTGGTCGGCAGCGGCGGCTCATAGGCCTTGAGCTTCTCGACCGAGGGCAGGTCACGCGCGAACACCAGCCAGAAGACGCCGAAGGCGACGGCCAGCAGCGCGAGAAGATAGGTCGCCCAGCGCACCAGCCGGCGCTGCCACAGCCCGCGCCAACGGCCGCCACGCGGGGCCGCCTCTTCGCGTACATCGAGGGGATCGGAAGCCATCGCGCACGGCGTTTAGCAGGTTCGCGGCGCGGGGGAAGCCGCGCGCGTCAGTCGGGGTCAGCGCACCGCCAGGCGACGCGCGAAATATACCTCGACCGCGCGGCGCACCGTCTCGGCGATCTTCTCGCGCCCTTCCTTGCTGCCCAAAAAGGCGGCGTCGGCCGGGGTCGAGATATAGCCCGTCTCGAACAGCACCGATGGCATGTCGGGTGCTTTGAGCACCATCAGCGACGCGGTGCGATGGAAGTTCGTCTTCACCGGCATCAGCGGCTTGGCCTCGCGCCCGAGCAGCCGCGCGAAGCCCGCCGAGGCGTTCATCGTCTCGCGCTGGGTGAGATCGATCAGGATCGAGGTGACGTCGGCGTCGCGCCCCAGCCGAACGCCCGCGATCACGTCCGACTTGTTCTCGCGCGCCGCCAGCAGCGCCGCCTCCCGGTCGGAGGCGACGTCGGAGAGCGTGTAGGCGGTCGCTCCGGTCGGCAGGCCGGCGCCGACGCTGTCGCAGTGGACCGAGATGAAAAGGTCGGCGCGCAGCCGCCGCGCGATCCCGAAGCGCTCGCGCAACGGGATGTAGCGATCGTCGTCGCGGGTCAGTGCAACGCGTGCGCGGCCACCCTCGACCAGCGCGTCGCGGATCGCCTTGGCGATCTTGAGCGTCACGTCCTTCTCGCG
Organism: Sphingomonas phyllosphaerae; assembly: GCF_029623345.1. Taxonomy (GTDB): domain Bacteria; phylum Pseudomonadota; class Alphaproteobacteria; order Sphingomonadales; family Sphingomonadaceae; genus Sphingomonas; species Sphingomonas phyllosphaerae_C. Next base: position 67,136 of record NZ_JAPYKH010000001.1, on the reverse strand, counting down.
CAGCGCCGCCTGCGGGTTGATCGCGCCCGGATCGTTGCCGCCGTGGCCGGCGTCGATCACCACTAACGGACGCTCCTCGGCACCGGCCACCTTGGGCAGGCGCAGGCCGCGCGCGGGCGGCGGGACCGGCACCGTGACCTTGTAGCCGTCACGGTGCGCGTCGCGATCGGCGCGCGACTTCCACGGTAGGAAGTCGAGCGACGGCGCGTCCGTGTCGGCGTCGCGCGGCGACGCGGCGGCGACCGGCGCGAGCATCGCCACAGCGGCGAGCGCCAGCGTCGCGCCGACGCGCGTTGCCAGTCTTCCCCTGCGGTACGTTCGCGGTATCATCCCCGGTCCCTATCGCCCCGAACCTCACTCCGTGGTTAACGGACTGCGCGGCGTGAGGAAATAGCAACGTGAATCGTGCCGGTTGATGCGGCGGTTCGGCGATGCTACCGAGATCATGACCGGAATGTTGCGCGATCCACGCGCGACGCAGCTCCGGCACCACTGCCCGCCCGGCGCGACGCCGGCCCCGGGTCATCAGGTTGACGCTCGCAATGCCGCACCCCGCCCGACCGCTGCCCCGCCCGGCCTCTGCCGGCGGACGCGCGGTCGCGGGTCGCCCCGCCAGCATCTCGCGCGGGGCGGCGCGGCACGCGACAGCAGCACCCATCACCATCCGCGCGGCCGGCCCTCTCGGGCGGCCGGCAGCGCCCTATCGTCGCGCCGCCGCCCTGCACGGGCGAGGCGGCGCGTGGAGACCGTTCAATGACCATGCGTATGCTGATCGACGCACGCCACCGGGAGGAAACCCGGGTCGCCGTCGTCAAGGGTAACCGGATCGAAGAGTTCGATTTCGAGAGCGCCGAGCGCAAGCAGCTCAAGGGGAACATCTATCTTGCCAAGGTGACGCGCGTCGAGCCGTCGCTCCAGGCGGCGTTCGTCGATTACGGCGGCAATCGCCACGGCTTCCTCGCCTTCAGCGAGATCCACCCGGATTACTATCAGATCCCGAAGGAGGATCGCGACGCGCTGCTGCGCGAGGAGGCTGAACACGCGGCCGAGGAGGCCGCGCTGCGCGCCGAGCAGGACGCGTTCGAGGACGCCGAGTTCGATGGCGACGAGGATGAGCTCGACGCCGACGAGCACGACCATGACGAGGCGGACGAGGACGACGCGGCGGAGGAGACCGGCGAGGTCGAGGACGGCGCCGAGCCGCGCCAGCCGCGTCGTCGTCGCGGCCGCGCCGGCGCCAACGACGACCAGGTCGAGGCGCTGCGCCAGCGCCGCATGTCGCTGCGCCGTCGCTACAAGATCCAGGACGTGATCCGCCGCCGCCAGGTGCTGCTGGTGCAGGTCGTCAAGGAGGAGCGCGGCAACAAAGGCGCCGCGCTGACCAGCTATCTCAGCCTCGCCGGGCGCTATTGCGTGCTGATGCCGAACACGTCGCACGGCGGCGGGATCAGCCGCAAGATCTCCAACGCGGGCGATCGCAAGCGGCTCAAGTCGATCATGGCCGAGCTCGCGCTGCCGTCCTCGATGGGCTGCATCGTCCGCACCGCCGGGCTGCAGCGCACCAAGACCGAGATCAAGCGCGACTTCGACTATCTCGCGCGACTGTGGGACGAGATCCGCGAGAAGACGTTGTCGAGCAGCGCGCCCGCGCTGATCTATGGCGACAGCGACCTGATGAAGCGCGCGATCCGCGACATCTACAACAAGGACATCGACGAGGTCATCGTCGAGGGCAGCGACGGCTATCGTCAGGCCAAGGAGTTCATGCGGCTCCTGATGCCGAGCCACGCCAAGAAGGTGAAGCATTACAGCGACCCGGTGCCGCTCTTCCAGCGCGCCGGCGTGGAGGAGCAGCTCGCCGCGATGTACCACCCGGTGGTGCAGCTGAAGTCGGGCGGCTACCTCGTCATCAACCCGACCGAAGCCTTGGTCTCGATCGACATCAACTCGGGCCGCTCGACGCGCGAGCACAATATCGAGCAGACCGCCACCGCGACCAACCTCGAGGCGGCGCATGAGATCGCGCGCCAGCTGCGGCTGCGCGACATGGCGGGCCTCGTCGTCATCGACTTCATCGACATGGACAACGGCTCCAATGTCCGGAAAGTCGAGAAGGCGATGAAGGAGGCGCTCAAGAACGATCGCGCGCGCATCCAGGTCGGCCGCATCTCCAGCTTCGGGCTGATGGAGATGAGCCGCCAGCGGTTGCGCACCGGCGTGCTCGAGGCGTCCACCCGCCCCTGTCCGCATTGCGAAGGCACCGGCTTCGTTCGTACCGCCTCGTCGTCGGGCATCTCGGCGCTGCGGCTGATCGAGGACGAGGCGGCGCGTGGGCGCGGCTCGCTGCTGACGCTGCGGTGCAGCCAGGAAGCGGCCTTCTACGTGCTCAACCGCAAGCGCGGCGACATTGCGGAAATCGAGGATCGCTACGGCGTCCAGGTCGAGATCATTCCCGACGAGGAGCAGGAAGGCGCGCGCATGTCGGTCGAAGCCAATGGCCCGCCGCCTGCGCACGCGCCCAAGTTCGACCGCCCGATCGTCGAGGTCGAGGACGACCTAATCGAGGACGAGGTCGAGGAGGAGTTCGAGGACGAGGAGGTCGAGGAGACCGCCGCCGAGCCGCGCGCGCGCGCCGACCAGGGCGACGATGAAGGCGGGCGCGGCAACCGCCGCCGCCGGCGCCGCCGTGGCCGTCGCGGTCGCACCCGCCCGGAGGGCGAGAGCGAGGGTGACGTCGAGGCCGTCGATGCCGAGGGCGAGGACGAGGAGGAGCTCGTCGACGCCGCTGATCCGGTCGTGGACGAGGAGGCCGTAAAGGCCGATGCCGAAGCGCCGGCCGAGGCGGGTGAGCGCGAGGGCGGTCGCCGCCGTCGCCGCGGCCGTCGCAACCGCCGCCGCGACGGCGACCGGGTCGAGGAGGCCACCGCGTCGACCGAGGCGCCAGCCGAGCCGGCGGAGGAGCCTGAGGCCGAGGCGGAGCCCGACGCCGTCGCCGCTCCCGAGCCCGAGCCCGCGCCGGTCCCCAAGACCCGCCGTCGCCCGCGCGCGCGCGCCGCGACCGCGGCGGTGACCGAACCCGAGGTCGAGGCCGAGGAGCCCGAGGCGGAGACGCCAGCTCCCGCACCGGCCGCGGATGAGGCACCTGCCAAGCCCAAGCGCACGCGCCGCAAGAAGGCGGTCGAGCCGATCGCCGAGGCGGCCGACGCCGGCCCGGTCAATGACGGCCTGCCGGCCCCCGAGCGGGACGAGCCGGAGGCGGTCGAGCTCGAGGTCGAGGCACCGGCCAAGCCGAAGCGCACGCGCCGTAAGAAGGCCGATGTCGCGCCGGTCGCCGAGGCGCCGGCCGCGGCCGAGCCGGAGCCGGGGGCGACCGCAGAGGCCGACGCCGAGGCGGAAGCCGCGCCCGCCGACGGCGAGGCGACGCCACGCCGCGGCTGGTGGCAGCGTACCTTCGGCGCCTGACGTCGTGCGCCGGGCTTCAGCCGCGGTTCAGTGGAACCGCGGCAGAACGCTCGGCGCATGCCCTCGTCGATGCCCCCCGCCGCGCCGAAACTCCCGGACGATCGTGAGGAGAGCGGCGCCGTGATCTCTCCTAACCGGCGCCGCCGTGTTCCTGCGAACGCAGCAATCCAGGGCCGCGGACGACACGGGCCGCCCGCCGGCGCTCGCGTCCGCGCACAATGGGGCCGGGCCGAGGCTCTCCTACTGACCGTCATTCCGGCCCTAAGCCGCGATCCATCTCTCCTGAAGGTACAAGGGAGCGAAGCGCGCGCGGCGCGATGGATACCGGCGCAAGCCCGGCTTGGCGGGGGAAGTGGACGCCTTACAACGCCTATGAACGCGCGCCCCTCGCCCGCCTCCCGCTGGCAGCGCCTCGTCGCCGCCGCGGCGACGGCGGTCCTCCTCCTCGCTCAGCCAGCGCACGCTCAGTCGATCCTCCGCGACGCCGAGACCGAGGCGCTGCTGCGCGACATGTCGGCGCCGCTCGTCACCGCCGCCGGGCTGCGCCCGCGCGACGTGCAGATCGCGCTGATCAACGACGATTCGATCAACGCCTTCGTCGTCGGCGGTCAGACGGTCTACGTCCATTCAGGGTTGATCCAGGCCGCCGACACCGCCAACCAGGTACAAGGCGTGATCGCGCACGAGCTCGGCCATATCGCCGATGGCCATGTCATCACCAGCAGCGAGGGCCAGCGCCCCGCGATGGGGATCTACCTGCTATCGATGGTGCTCGGCCTCGCCGCGATGGCGGCAGGCGGGGGCGAAGCGGGCGCGGGCATTCTCTCCGCCGGGCAGCAGGCGGCGATGGGCAAGTATCTCGCCTTCAGCCGCGTACAGGAATCGACCGCGGATGCCTCGGCGGTGCGCTATCTCAACACTGCCGGGATCACCGGGCGCGGCATGCTGGAATTCTTCAAGAAGCTCCAGCAGCAGGAATTCCGCTACGGCACCAAGAACATCGATCCGTTCATGCAGTCGCACCCGCTGTCGGGCACGCGCATCCAGACGATGACCGCCGACCTGCAGGGCTCGCCGGCCTGGAAGAAGCCGCTCGATCCGGCGTTGGAGGAGCGCTTCAAGCGCATCCGTGCGAAGCTCGACGGTTATCTGCTGCCGCCCGCGCAGGCGCTTCAGAAATATCCCGACAGCGACCAGACGGTCTATGCGCATTACGCGCGCGCCTACGCCTATCACCGCGCCGGTTACCCCGACAAAGCCGACGCCGAGGCCGAGGCGCTCGTCGCCAAGGAGCCCAACGACCCGTACTTCCAGGAGATCATGGGGCAGATCCTGCTCGAGGCGGGCAAGCCCAAGCTGGCGATCGCGCCGCTGCGCCGCGCCACCGAGGGCTCGCGCTCGGACCCGCTGATCGCGACCACCTACGGCCACGCGCTGATCGCGACCGAGGACCCGAAGAACTACGATGAGGCCAAGCGCATCCTCAAGACAGCGGTGGGGCGAGACGACGAGAACCCCTTCGCCTGGTTCCAGCTCGGCACCGTCTACGAGCTGACCGGCGACGAGCCCCGCGCCGCGCTCGCCAGTGCCGAGCGCGCCAGCATGTTGGGTGACGAGCGCACCGCCGCCGACCGCGCGCGCTACGCGCTCGCCGGGCTGCCCAAGAACACGCCCGACTGGATCCGCGCGCAGGACATCGCCATGACGTCGCAGAACGGGCTCGACAAGAACAGGAAGAAGCGACGGTGAACAGGTTGTGGCTGCTCGGCATGGTGGTGCTGGGCGCACTCTTCGGCGCGGGCGGGATGTGGCTCGCCAACCGCGTCGCTCCTGCCCCGCTCGCCGACGGCGACCGCGTCCGCATCGAGCGCGTCGTGCGCGACTATGTTCTCGCCAACCCCGAGATCATCCCACAGGCGATCGAGCGTCTGCAGGCGAAGGACGCGTCGCGCGCGATCGCGGCGTCGCGCGGCGCGATCGAGGAGCCCTACGCCGGCGCCTGGATCGGCAATCCCAAGGGCGACGTCACGCTGGTCGAATATTACGACTATAATTGCGGCTTCTGCCGCGCCAGCCTGGCCACGGTCGAGCAGCTCGTCGCCGAGGACAAGAATCTGCGCGTGGTGTTCAAGGAGCTGCCCGTGCTCGCCGACAGCAGTCGGCTGGCGGCGCGCGCGGCGTTGGCGGCGGCGGCGCAGGGGCGCTTCAAGCCGTTTCACGACGCGCTCTACGCCGCCGGGCCTGTGAGCGAGGCGACGATCGCGACGGCGGCAAAGGCGACCGGGGTCGATCTCGCCAAGCTCCCCGCCGACGCCGACGCGACGATCCGCGCCAATTTGGAGCTGGCGCAGAAGCTAGGCATCACCGGCACGCCGAGCTGGGTGGTGGGCGACGAACTGCTGTCGGGCGCGCTGCCGATCGAGCGCCTGAAGGAGGCGATCGTCAAGGCGCGGGTGTCGTAGATTCCCTTCGAAGCGTCACGGCCGATCTGGTCGTCCTCATCGAACCTCGCACCCGCCAACGCCCACCACCGTCATCCCCGCGAAGGTGGAGATACAGACGCGCGGACCTGTCGATAGAGGCGCACCGTCAGCGTGTATGGATCCCCGCCTGCGCGGGGATGACGTTCATGGGAGACGGACGATAGGCAACGAACGCGGCTGAGAACCATATTCTTCGCCCTCCCCCACACGCCGCAATTCCGAGCCGCCGCGTTTCCGCGCTTGCCGCCCCCTACCCCGCTCCCTAACTGACGCGAGAAGCAGGGAGACGACATGCCGGAACCGATCCTGACCGTCGCCGGCGTGTCCAAGACCTACAAGGACGGTCCCACCGCGCTGAAGACCGTCGACCTCGAGGTCAACCGCGGCGAGATCGTCGCGCTGCTCGGCCCCAACGGTGCGGGCAAGACCACGCTGATCAGCATCATCTGCGGCATCGTCACGCCTTCGTCCGGCAGCGTCACCGTCGCCGGCCACGACGTGGTGCGCGACTATAAGGCGGCGCGCCGGGCGATCGGACTGGTGCCGCAGGAGCTCGCCACCGACCAGTTCGAGAGCGTGCTCGCCACCGTCACCTTCTCGCGCCGCTTGTTCGGCCGCTCGGGCCACTCCGACTATATCGAGCAGGTGCTGCGCGATCTCTCGCTGTGGGAGAAGCGTCACGCCAAGATCAAGGACCTGTCGGGCGGGATGAAGCGCCGCGTGCTGATTGCCAAGGCGCTGGCGCACGAGCCCGAGATCCTGTTCCTGGACGAGCCCACCGCCGGCGTCGACGTGGCGCTGCGGCGCGACATGTGGAAGCTGGTCCACCGCCTGCGTGCGCAGGGCGCGACCATCATCCTCACCACCCATTACATCGAGGAGGCCGAGGAGATGGCGGACCGTGTCGGCGTGATCTCCCGCGGCGAGCTGCTGCTGGTCGAGGACAAGGACGCGCTGATGGCCAAGCTCGGCAAGCGCCAGATGGACCTCACCCTGGTCGAGCCGCTCGACTCGGTGCCTGCCGCGCTGGCGCGCTGGTCGCCGACGCTGGAGGACGAGGGACACACGCTGCGCTACGTCTTCGACGCCAAGGCGGAGAGCACCGGCATTCCGGAGTTGCTCGCCGCGGTCGCGGAGCAGCACATCGCCTTCAAGGATCTGGAGACGCGCAAGTCGAGCCTGGAGGATATCTTCGTCGACCTGGTGGGGCAGCGCGCATGAACCTGCATGGTATCTGGGCGATCTACCGCTTCGAGATGGCGCGGTTCGGGCGCACGATCTGGACCAGCCTCGCCACGCCGGTGATCACCACCACCTTGTACTTCATCGTCTTCGGCTCGGCGATCGGGTCGCAGATGAGGAACATCGGCGACGTGCCCTATGGCGCCTTCATCGTGCCTGGTCTCATGCTGCTGACGATCTTCTCGGAGAGCGTCTTCAATGCCAGCCTCGGCATCTACATGCCCAAGTTCACCGGCACGATCTACGAGTTGCTCTCAGCGCCCTTGTCTGCGGTGGAGACGGTGATCGGCTATGTCGGGGCGGCGGCCACCAAGTCGATGGTGATCGGCCTCGTCATCTTCGCGACCGCGCACCTGTTCGTCGACCTGCACGTCGCGCATCCGCTGCTGATGCTCCTCTATCTGTTCCTGGTGGCGGCGAGCTTCTCCTTGTTCGGCTTCTGCCTCGGAATCTGGGCCAACGGCTTCGAGCAGCTCCAGATCATTCCGCTTCTGGTGATCACTCCCCTGACCTTCCTGGGCGGCGCCTTCTACTCGCTGTCGGTGCTGCCCGAGCCGTGGCGAACGGTCAGCCTGTTCAACCCAATTGCCTATCTGATCAACGGCTTCCGCTGGACCTTCTTCGGCATCAGCGACGTCGACGTGCTCGCCTGCGTGGCGGTCACGGCGGGGTTCGGCGCGCTCTGCCTGGCGGCGGTGGTGACGATCTTCCACACCGGCTGGCGGCTGAAGAGCTGAGCGGGGGCGGGTTCGTTGTGCTCCTGCGTTCGCAGGAACACGCCCCCTCACCGCACCCGTCCCGACAGCACGGGTCGCACCACCAACGCGTTGAGATCGATCGCGACGTGGAGCAGCACCGCCGCGGCGAGCGAGCCGCTCAGCAGATAGGCGAGCGTCAGCACTGCCCCTACCAGCGCGGTCGCGACCATCCCTGCAGCCCCTTGATAACGATGCGCCGCCCCGAAGAGGACGCACGCCAGCGCGAAGGCGGCGACGCCCGGTATGCCGCAAAGCACCAGCAGCAGCGGCAGCAGCAGTCGGAAGAACAGCTCCTCGGTCGCCCCCGCGGTGATCGACAGCAGCACGCCCCACGCCAGCTCGCCCCGCGTGGTCGGCAGCACCGACTCGACGTCGCCCAGCGTCACCGGTCGCCCGCGCCAGCGCTCGACCAGACCGGCGATCACCCCGCCCACGACGAGCCCGCCGAGCGTCGACCAAGCGAGCAGGCTGAGCGGCATGGTCCCGCCCGCCAGATCGATCGCTGCCACCCGAGCGGCAGCGAACTCGGCCGGCAGCGTCGCCAACGTATCGAGGCGCCGCAGCGCCACCAGCGCCACCAGCGTCAGCAGCGCGAAGTGGAGCGTCGGGCGCAGCGCGCGCAGCAGGAATCGACGACGCCGCGCATCCCCGCCAGGACGATAGAACCAGCGGTAGTGGCGCGTGCCACCGCGCAGAAACAGCGCCAGGCTCGCCAGCGCCGCCGCCAGCCAGAGCGCCGCCGCCATCGCGTCAACGCTCGATACGGTGCTCGCCCTTGACCCAGCGTACCGTGCCCGAGGAGGCGCGCATCACCACGCTCTCGGTCGTCATCTTGTCGCGGCGGCGCTTGACGCCTTCCAGCAGCGAGCCGTCGGTCACGCCGGTCGCCGCGAAGATACAATCGCCCTTGGCGAGCTCCTTAAGGTCATACTGCCGGTCGAGATCCTCGATCCCCCATTGGCGCGCCCGCGCGCGCTCGTCGTCGTTGCGGAACAGCAGCCGGCCCTTGAACTGGCCGCCGACGCAGCGCAGCGCAGCGCAGGCGAGCACACCCTCGGGCGCGCCGCCCGACCCCATGTAGACGTCGATCGTCGTGTCCGGGTCGCTGGTCGCGATCACCCCCGCGACGTCGCCGTCACCGATCAGCACCACGCCGCAGCCGAGCGCGCGCAGCTCGGCGATCAGCGCCTCGTGCCGCGGGCGGTCGAGCACGCAGGCGACGATGTCCTGCGCCCGCACGCCCTTGGCCGCGGCGATCGCCTCGATGTTCTGGCTGGGCGTACGGTCGAGGTCGATCACGCCGGCGGGCAGGCCGGGGCCGACGGCGAGCTTGTCCATATAGACGTCGGGCGCATTGAGCAGCCCGCCCGCCTCGGCGATGGCGAGCACCGCCAGGCTGTTCGGCCCCGACTTGGCGCAGATGGTGGTGCCCTCGAGCGGATCGAGCGCGATGTCGATCGCCGGGCCATTGCCGGTGCCGACCTTCTCGCCGATGTAGAGCATGGGCGCCTCGTCGCGCTCGCCCTCGCCGATCACGACGGTGCCGTCCATGTCGAGCTCGTTGAGCGCGGCGCGCATCGCCTCCACCGCGGCGGCATCGGCCGCCTTCTCGTCGCCGCGGCCGGTCAGCGTCGAGGCGGCGATCGCCGCCGCCTCGGTGACCCGCACCATCTCGAGCACGAGGACACGGTCGAGTACCTTGCTGGCCTGGGGCATGAGTCACCTTCGCTGCGACGTGATGCCACCGTCGATACGGTGCACGCGTGACGCTGTCGAGGCAGAATGTTTTACATGTTCAACAGCGGGACGACCTGCCAGCGGAGAAAGCGCCGGCCGACCATCGGGCAACCCGCTCGTCATCCCGGGCTTGAACCTCGACTCATGCTGCCGCGAGGGCCGAATGCGTTCACTCGCCGAACGATGGATCCCGACTCAGAGCCGGTATGACGATGTTCGGCTGGTTACGCGGCAGGCCCCGGTCACGCGAAAACAGCGTTTTGATCACACCTGTGAACACGTTCTCGCGCTCCCGCCGGGGCGGGAGCCCGATCAGCTCACGCCGCGCCGTGGCAGTGCTTGTACTTGCGGCCCGAGCCGCACGGGCACGGCGCGTTGCGGCTGACCTGCCCTTCCCAGCTCGTCGGATCCTCGCCCAGATCGGCGGCGGTCGGCTGCGGGATCTGCAAAGGCGGGAGCTGCGTCGTCACCAGCCCGAGCGTGCCGGCGTCGATGTCGTTCGAATTGTCCTCGCCGGTGAACGGATCGAAGTGGGTGGTGATGAAGTCGGGCAGCTCCGGCAGCGGCGGCGGCTCCTGCATGCGGAACTGCGCATGCGCGATCGTCTTCGTCACGTCCTCGCGGATTGCGTCGAGCATGCGCTGGAAGAGGTTGAACGCCTCCTGCTTATACTCGTTGAGCGGCGTCTTCTGGGCGTAGGCGCGCAGGTGAACCACCTGGCGCAGCGCGTCGAGCGTCGCGAGGTGCTCCTTCCAGTGATGGTCGAGATTCTGCAACAGGATCGACTTCTCGACCTGGGTCCAGGTCTCGGACTCTAGGTCGGCCGACTTGCTCGCCACCGCGGCGTCCGCCTCGGCCTGGACGCGCTCGGTGACGACCTCGGGGTCGATCGCATCCTCCTTGAGCCACTCGTCGATCGGCAGCTCGAGGTTGAGGATGTCGGCGAGCCGCTCCTTCATCCCCTCCACGTTCCACTGCTCGGGATAGGAGTTGGGCGGGCAGGCCTCGCCGACGATGGCGTTGACCGTCTCGGCGCGCATGTCGCTGACGACCTCGCCGACGGTCTCGGCATCCATGATATCGGCGCGCTGTTCGTAGATCACCTTACGCTGGTCGTTCATCACGTCGTCATATTCGACGACCTGTTTGCGGATGTCGTAGTTGCGCGCCTCGACCTTCTTCTGCGCGGTCTCGATCGCCTTCGTCAGCCACTTGCTACCGATCGCCTCGCCGTCGGCGATGTTGCTGCGCATCATCTTGGCGAACAGCGTGTCCGGCCCGAAGATGCGGAGCAGGTCGTCATCCAGCGACAGATAGAAGCGGCTCAGGCCGGGATCGCCCTGACGCCCCGAGCGGCCGCGCAGCTGGTTGTCGATGCGGCGGCTCTCGTGCCGCTCGGTGGCGAGCACGAACAGCCCGCCCGCCTCGAGCACCTTCTGCTTCTCCGCCGCGATCTCGCCGCGGATCTGATCGATCGCCGCGTCGCGCTCGGGGCCCTCGGGCATGCCCGCCAGCTCGTCCTCGACGCGCATCTCGAGGTTGCCGCCGAGCTGGATGTCGGTGCCCCGGCCCGCCATGTTGGTCGCGATCGTCACCGCGCCGAGCCGCCCCGCCTGCGCCACGATATGCGCCTCGCGCTCATGGTAGCGCGCGTTGAGGACCGAATGGTCGACCCCCTCCTGCCGCAGGAACTCGCTCAGCAGCTCGGACTTCTCGATCGAGACCGTGCCGACCAGCACCGGCTGACCCGTCTCGGCATGCTCGCGGATCTTCTTTGCGATCGCGCGGAATTTGTCCTGCGTGTCCTTGTAGAACTCGTCTTCCTCGTCGACCCGGTTGACCGGGCGGTTGGTCGGGATGGTGACGACGTTCATCTTGTAGATGTCGTAGAACTCGGCCGCCTCGGTCGCGGCGGTGCCGGTCATACCCGCCAGCTTGGGGTACATGCGGAAATAGTTCTGGAAGGTGATCGAGGCCATGGTCTGGTTCTCGGGCTCGATCTGCACGCCCTCCTTGGCCTCGACCGCCTGGTGCAGGCCGTCCGACCAACGCCGCCCGTCCATCATGCGCCCGGTGAACTCGTCGATGATGACGACCTTGCCGTCCTTGACGATGTAATCGGTGTCGCGCTTGAACATGACGTTGGCGCGCAGCGCCTGGTTGAGGTGGTGGACCACCTGGGTGTTCTCGAAATCATAGAGGTTGGCGCCCTGGAGCAGCCCGGCGGCCTCGAGCATGCGCTCGGCGCGCTCGGTGCCATCCTCGGTCAGCACGATCGTCTTCTGCTTCTCGTCCTTCTCGTAATCGTCCGGGACAAGCTGCTTCACGATCGCGTCGACGCTGATGTACAGCTCGGACTTGTCGTCGGTCGGTCCCGAGATGATCAGCGGCGTGCGTGCCTCGTCGATCAGCACCGAGTCGACCTCGTCGACGATCGCCATCGCGAAGGCGCGCTGCACCATCTGCTGGCGCTCATACTTCATGTTGTCGCGCAGATAGTCGAAGCCGAACTCGTTGTTCGTGCCGTAGGTGATGTCCGCCGCATAGGCGGCGCGGCGCTCCTCGTCGGTGAGGTTGGGCACGATCACGCCGGTGGTGAGCCCGAGGAAGCGGTAGACGCGACCCATCCAGTCGGCGTCGCGGCTGGCGAGATAATCGTTGACGGTGATGACGTGGACGCCGTCGCCCGGCAGCGCGTTGAGATAAGTCGCGAGCGTCGCCACCAGCGTCTTGCCCTCGCCGGTGCGCATCTCGGCGATCTCTCCGCGGTGGAGCACGATGCCGCCGACCATCTGCACGTCATAATGGCGCTGGCCGAGCACGCGCTTGGCCGCCTCGCGCACCGTGGCGAAGGCCTCGGGCAGCAGCTGGTCGAGCGTCTCGCCGTTCGCCAGCCGCTCGCGGAAACGGACGGTCTGCTGCGCGAGCGTGTCGTCGTCCATCGCCTGCAGCGTCGGCTCGAACGACGCGATCTTCTCGAGGGTCGGGTTGAGCGACTTGACGTAGCGGTCGTTGGACGAACCGAAGAGGGTCTTGGCAAGGCCGCCGAACATGGGCTTGATCCTGTATTGGGGAGCGCGCCGCGGCACCTTTCGTCCGCGCGCGCACGCTGATCTAATAGGGGGAGAGCGGAAGCGGCGCGGCGCTAGACGCGCCGGCGACCCGCGAAGATCGGCTCGCGCGGTGAGAGCACAAGCGCAACGCCACCCGGCGCGGCGGCGCTCGTGATCAGCGCGGCAAGCGCCTGCCCCGGGCGGACCGCCACCTGGCGCGCCGCCGAGACGATCGCGACGGCGCGCGCCTGCTGCGCCACTGCCTGCGCCGGCTGCGCCTGACGCGCGCTCGCCCCCACGCCGGTCAGCGCGGAGAGCAGGGCCGAGAGGAGCAGCAAAAGGTTCACGCCCCTGGACATAAGACGAGACGAACCGCCCGTCCACCGGCGCTTCGCCGAGTAAACCATCAATTCGTCAGCGCTGGGGCTGCCCATGGCGCGCGTGCGCTACGCCGATGATCCGCTTCATATCGGCATCGATGTCGCGGCAGTCGCGTACCGTGCAGCCATGAGACGGCACCCGCACGCCGTTTTCCCGTAAGGTCCGCGGTATCAGATCACCGTCCGGCGGCAAGATGATCGAGGCCACGATGACGCCGGGATAAAGGCCAAGCGCTTCCTGTAAGCTTTCGTGGTCAGATCGGGCGTGGGCGGATGGCTCTTGCGCGCAGCGGCCCGTCGCCACGCGCCTCGACGCCGTGGCACATGGCCAACGCTCCGCATAGAGACGCTTCCCGTCACCGAGCGCGGTAGCGTGGAGCGCGTTGGCGCCCATCATGGCCCAGTATATTGCGGCGGCGAACCGACAGCTTCGCACCCGGCGATCCGCCCAGACAGCATACGGCGTTCAGCGAGATGCTTCACCACGGCGCCTCTTTGCGTGCTCTCCCGCCGCGCCTAAGAGGGCGCCATGTCGACGTCCACCTCCCCGCTCGCCACTCCCTTCCCCGAAATGGCGAGCGTCGCCGGGGTGACGCTCCGGGTCGCGCGCGCGCACTACAAATCGTGGGACCGCACCGACCTCACGCTCGCCGAACTCGCACCCGGCACCACCGTCGCCGGCGTGCTCACCCGTTCCAAATGCCCCTCGCCCGAGGTGGAATGGTGCCGCGCCGCGCTGGTGCTCGGCCAGGCCCGCGCGCTGGTGGTGAACGCCGGCAACTCGAACGCCTTCACCGGGCATCGCGGACGCGCCGCGGTGGAAGCGATCGCCGCGCAGGCGGCGGCACAGCTCGGCTGTCAGCCGTCCGACGTCTTCGTCGCCTCCACCGGGGTGATCGGCGTGCCGCTACCGATCGACAAGGCGCAGGCCGGCGTCGCGGCCGCCTTCGCCGCGCCGGCGGCAAGCTGGCGCGATGCCGCCGAGACGATCGGTACCACCGACACTTACCCCAAGGGTGCGAGCGCGACCGCGGTGGTCGACGGACGCACTGTGACGATCGCGGCGGTCATCAAGGGCTCGGGCATGATCGCGCCCGACATGGCGACGATGCTGGGCTTTATCTTCACCGACGCGGCGGTGGAGGCGCCCTTCCTCCAGGCCGCGCTCGCCGCCGCCAACGCGCGCACCTTCTCGTGCATTACCGTCGACGGCGACACCTCGACCAGCGACACGGTGCTCGCCTTCGCCACCGGGGCGGCGGGCAACACCCGGCTGGCCGACGATGACAGCCCCGGCGCCGACGCCTTCCGCGCCGCGCTCGCCGACGTCTGCCGCCAGCTCGCGCTGCTGGTGGTGCGCGACGGCGAGGGCGCGACCAAGCTGATCGAGGTGACGGTGGAGGGCGCCGAGAGCGACGCCTCCGCCCACCGCGTCGCGCTGTCGATCGCCAACTCGCCGCTGGTGAAGACCGCCATCGCGGGCGAGGACGCCAATTGGGGCCGCGTCGTCATGGCGGTGGGCAAAGCGGGCGAGCCGGCCGAGCGCGACAGGCTGTCGATCCGCTTCGGCGCCACCCAGGTGGCGCGCGATGGGCTCGCGGTGGAAGGCTATGACGAGGCGCCGGTCGCGGCGCATCTCAAGGGGCAGAAGGTCGAGATCGGGGTCGATCTCGGGCTCGGCCAGGGTCGCGCCACTGTGTGGACCTGCGACCTGACGCACGGCTATATCTCGATCAACGCGGACTATCGCAGCTGAGGCCGCGCCGCGGCGACCTATCCGGACGGGATCGGAGCGACCGCCAGGCCGGTGCCGAGATCCCCGTTGCGGGGTGATCGTTGCATCATTGCGAGCGCGCCCTCCGCCCTCGTTTCCGGCCTTAAGCCGGGATCCATCGTGCCACGAACGCTTAAGCCGTTGCTTTTGCGGATCCACGGCTCCGGCTCACGGCCGGAATGACGGGAGTGCCGCAGTGATCCCCTGCGAGGGAAGTGCTGCGCGTCGCGCCACGAAGGCGTGTCCCGGGTAGTGGCTCGGGAAGAGTCGCCGGTGGCGACACCCCGTGGTCAAGCGTGCGGCCTGACACCTCCCCCGCAAGGCGACGACGAGCTGAAGCCGGTACTTCAGTCCGCACCGAGCGTCACCTCGCCGGCGATCCCCGCCGGAGCCGCGCCTTCGACCAGCAGCAGCACAACCCGGTCGCCCGCGCCAGCCGGCACGCGCGCCTCCATCGCGCCCGGCGCCGCGTCGGGCTTGCTCGCGACCGGGCGACCGTCGACGAGCAGTTCGGCGCGACCCGCGACCGAGTCGAAGCGGATGGTCCCGCCTTCCGCGCCGACCCGCCGCCACGGCCGCACCACCGCGCGCCACGCGTGCCAGTCCGCTCCTGCCTCGCCGGGCACCAGCGCGCCGGGCCGGACGAACGCCCAGCTGTTGTTGTCGCCGTCGGGCGGCGCCGCGTCCGCGGCGGGGCGCTCGCGCGAGGCGGCCGAGCGGCGCCACTCGGCCAGCGGCTGGGCGCGTCGCTGCTCGGGCCAGTTGGCTGGCGGCGCGATCGCGCGCCGGTCGATCGTGGCGCGCGCCGCGCGGAGTCCCGGCGCGGTCGCGGCCAGGATCACCGCGCCGCCCCCCGCCGCCGCGCGCACGATCACCTGCGCCAGCCCGTTGAACAGGCTGCGCGTATCACCCTGCTCGGGCTCATGGCTGTTGGGATCGCCGTTGCCCAGGCCGATGATCTCGGCGCCGGTCACGCCGAAGCGCACCGGGAGGTTGGCGGTGGGCACATGCCGGCCGCGTGAGTCGATCGCGTCGACGGTCACCGGCAGCGCGTCGTCGCCGTCGCCCAGCATCACCCGCCGCGCCGGGGTGAGCCGCAGCGCCACCGGCGCGCCCGCGGTCTCGTGCGCCGCCCTCGCCACCTCGCGCCCGCCGCGCCGCGCCACCGCCTCGATCCGACCGGGCGCGTACGGCACCTGCCACTCGTTGCCCATGATCCGGTCGACCCGCTGCGTGCCGAGCGAGCGGCCGTTGAGCGACAGCGTCACCTCCTCGGCGTTGCTCATCACCAGCACGGGAACGGTCTGGCCCTCGCGCCCCGGCCAAGTCCAGTGCGGCGCCATCGACACGACCGCGGCGTCGTCGACCCAGTGCGCGCGGTGCACGTCATAGGCGGTCTTGGGGAAGCCGCAGAGGTCCATGATGCCGAAGAAGCTCGAGACCGTCGGCCAGTCATAAGGCGTCGGTTCGCCGTGATAGTCGAAGCCGGTCCAGGTGAAGCCGCCCGCGACGAAGCGCCGCTCCGCGATGGCGCGCCATGTCGCGCGGTGCGTCCCGCCCCAGCTCGCCGCCTCGTCGTCGTAGGAGGAGATGACGTGGCGAACGGGGTCGCTGGCGAAGGCGCCCCGCGTCTCGAACGCGCTGGTGTCCTCCGAGCTGGTCATCGGGCGCGTCGGGAAGAGCCGGTGGAACCGGTCATAGTCGCCCTGGTAATAGTTGAACCCGGTGACGTCGACGACGCTCGACACGCTGGCGGGCTCGAAGAAGGCGCCGTTCATCGCCGCGGTGACCGGGCGGCTATCGTCGAGCGCGCGGACCGCGTGTGCCATCCGCCGCACCATCTCGACGCCCGCGGGCGTGCCCTGCATCGGCTCCTCGTTGAACACCGACCAGAGGATCACCGAGGGATGGTTGCGGTCGCGCCGCACCAGCCAGCGCAGCTGCGCCATATAGTCGGGCGCGGGATTGAACTGGCGGTTCTCGTCCATGACGAGGAAGCCGAGTTCGTCGCACAGGTCGAGGAACTCGGCCGCGGGGGCATTGTGCGAGCAGCGGATCGCGTTGCAGCCGATCGCCTTGAGCCGCTCCAGCCGCCAGCGGTGGAGCGAGTCGGGCATGGCGGTGCCGACCCCGGCATGGTCCTGATGGAGGCAGACGCCCTTCAGCTTGACGGGCCGATCGTTGAGGAAGAAGCCCTGGTCGGCGTCGAATCGGGCGGTGCGGAAGCCGATCCGCGTACGACGCTCGTCGGCGATTCCCGCGCCGGTAACGCGCGTGACAACGGTGTAGAGTGTCGGCCGCTCGATCGACCATAACAGCGGCGTACCGATCGCCAGCGTCAACCGTGCCTCCGCCTCATCGAGTGCGGTGACGGTCGCGCCGATCTCAGCGCGCGCGACCTCGCCCCCGTCGGAAGCGAGCAGCCGCGCCTCGACCCGCACCGCGCGATCGTCGCGCGCGACGCTGGTGAGCGTCACCGCCACCGGCACGTGCCACGCGCCGTCCGCGCCGCGACGCGGATCGCAGTGGACGCCGTCGCTCACGATCGAGACCGGCGGCCGACGCACCAGCCAGGCGTGGCGGTAGATGCCGGCACCCTCATACCACCAGCCCTCCATCGCCTCCGCGTCGACCCGAACAGCGACGGTATTGAGTTCGTCCCCGAACCGCGCGAACGGCGTCAGGTCGACGTAGACGCTGGTGTAGCCGGACCAATGGTGCGCCACGACGCTGCCGTTGACCCAGATCGTCGCGTTGGTGGCGATGCCGTCGAAGTGCAGTTCGATCCGCTGCCCGCGGTCGCGCGCGTCGAGCGCGAAGTGGCGGCGGTACCAGCCGATCCCGCGCGGGCGATAGCCCTGCGCGACGTTGGCGGTCTCGACGAAGGGCTGCGTCGACGCCCAGTCGTGCGGCAGTCGGACCCGCTGCCAATCGGAATCGTCACAGTCGATCGCCGCGGCGCCCTGCGCGTTGCCCGCCTTGACGCTGGCGTAGGTCGCATTGTGCGTGTCGAGCCGCGGCGGCGCGATATCGCCCTCGTGGAACAGCCATCCGCGCTCGAGCCGCACCCGCGTGGGATCGCCGTCGAAGGTGCGCGGCGGCAGCGCGTCGACGGGCGCGGGCATCGGCAGCCCGTCGCTCGCGCCGCGACGGCCCGCAGGCGCGGCGGCGAGCGGCGCGCCCGCGACGGTCGCGAGCGCCGCGGTGCCGCGCAGCAGGTCACGCCGCCGCATCAGAGATCGGACAGCTCGGCGACGAAGTCGTAGGCGTCGCCGCGGTAATAAGATCGGGTGAACTCCACCGCACGCCCGTCGCGCAGGAAGCCGCGCCGCTCGATCAGCAACCCGGCATGGCCCGACTCGACACCGAGCATCCGCGCGTGCTCACCCCCGAACGGTACGGCGCGAAGCCGCTGCAGCGCGCGCGCCGGCCGACTGCCCGCCGCCTGAAGCGCGGTGTAGAGTGAGTCCCCCACCGCCTCGGCCGAGGGCAGACAATAGCCCGCGATGGTCGAGAGCTCGAGCGCCATCGGCTCGTCGTCGGCGCTGCGCAGCCGGTGGAAACGGTACACCGCCGCGCCGGGCGAGAGGCCGAGCGCCATTGATTCCTCGGGGCTCACCGTGCCGGCGGCGCGCAGGATCCACTGGCTCGACGCGGTCTTGCCGCGCGCCGCCATGTCCTCGGTGAAGGACGACAATTTGGAGAAGCTCTTCTCGACGCGCCCCGCGACGAAGGTGCCCGCGCCGCGTCGCCGGGTCAGCAATCCCTCCTCGACCAGACCGCCGATCGCCTTGCGCACCGTGATGCGCGAAACGTCATACTCCACCGCGAGGTCGCGCTCGGCCGGAATGGCGTCACCCTGCTGGAGCTTGCCGCCGCCGATGCCGTCGCGAATGACCTGTTGTAGCTGGAGGTAGAGTGGCGCCGCATTGCCCCGCCGGAACTTTCCGATCTCCTCGGCGAACCCCATTCCCTTCTCCCCCTGCCGGCTGATCATCGCCGGATCGTCGTAACGTACCGGAACAGGTCCAGCGCCACAATCGTCGCTCCCAGTTCGATAGAACCACTTCATGCCGCCTTCATCATCGGCCCGGCAACGCTCAGCCTCGGATGCCGCATGGCCGAGAAATCGAACGCCATCCGCTACTTAATACAAGGTGCACAATACGTAACCAAAGTGCAATTTTTTGTCGCCTGATTGGTATACTTTGGTTATACGATCTTGGAATCGCAGGAGCGGGGCCAACCCGACGCGCGGTCGCGGGGCGAACACGGCTTTTCACATGGAGCGAGCGGTCAGGGCCGGGTCGCCCAAAGGGGAGAATATGACGATGCGTATGCGGCAATTGGTCCTACTCTCGACCGCGCTCACCGGTCTCGCCGGCACCGCGCAGGCGCAGCAGACCCCGCCCTCGACGACGCCGCCGAGCGAGGCCGCCCCGGCGGTCGATCCGTCGAGCGACACCACCGGCGAGGACGTCGTCGTCACCGGCTATGCGCGCAGCCTCCGTCAGGCGATCGAAGTCAAGCGCAGTGCCAATGCGGTGGTGGACGCGATCTCGGCCGAGGACATCGGCAAGTTCCCCGATCGCAACGTCGCCGAGTCGCTCGCGCACATCCCCGGCGTATCGATCGACCGCCGCTTCGGCGAGGGCGAGAAGGTCGCCATCCTCGGCACCGATCCGGCGCTCAACCGCATGCTGCTCGACGGCCACGCGCTGGCCTCGGCCGACTGGGGCGGCAACGACAACGACCCGTCCAGCCGTACCTTCAACTACTCGCTGCTCGCGCCCGAGCTGGTCGACCGGCTCGAGGTGTACAAGTCGCCCGAGGCGCGGCTCGAGGACGGCAGCCTCGGCGGCACGGTGATCGTGCGCACGCGCCGACCGCTGGAGCTGGAGGCCAATTCGCTGTTCGGTTCGGCCGGCTACACCTACAACGACCGGTCGGACAAAGGCAGCGTCCGCGGCTCGGGATTGTACAGCTGGAAGAACAAGGACGAGACCTTCGGCTTCCTCGTCGCCGCGACCTATGACAAGCAGCAGCTGGTCCGCTCGGGTGTCGAATTCTTCGGCTATGACAATAGCACCCCCAACGCCGATGGCACGTACAGCAGCCCCTTCGTCAATCGCGACGCCACCACGGGCGCGCTCAGCCTGAAGAACCCGAACGCGACGATCAGCGGGGGGACCGTGTCCGACCTGTACAAGGCGGCCTCGCCCTTCGGCATCAACTATGCCTATTTCCAGCAGCAGCGCGAGCGCACCAGCGTCTCGGGCACGGTGCAATACCGCCCGGCCAGCAACCTGACGCTCACCCTGAACGGCCTGCACATCAACGGCAATTACAACAATTACAGCCAGGCGATGTACACCATCCCCGGCGCGTGGAGCGGCGCGGACCTGCAATCGGCGACGATCTCGAACGGGCTCGTCACCCAGGCCTCGTTCGGCGCGGCGACCAGCCAGCGCAACGCCCAGCTCGATACGCTGGTGCGTGCGACCAAGCTGAAGACCGACAATCTCAACTTCTTCGCCGACTGGGAAGGCGATGACGGCGCCAAGGTGACCTTCCTCGGCGGCTGGAGCAAGGCGACCGGCGGCCGCAACCCGGAATATCTGTTCAACGTGCAGACCAAGCTGCCGTTCAGCTATGCGATCAGCCCCACCACCGCCGAGGTCAATTACACCGGCGACCTGACCAACCCGGCCAATTACTTCACCAACCCGCAGAACAACCCGGTCACGATCGAGGGCGCGCCCTACAACGTCAACGGCACGCAGCTGAACGCCGCGCAGATCGGCGGCCTCGATTATAGCGTCACCACCGATCGCGACATCTTCGGCGGCTTCGACGCGACCGTCCCGCTCAGCGACGGCTTCTTCAAGCAGGTGCTGATCGGCGCGCGCATCACCGACCATGTCAACAAGATCGACGCCCGCGGGATCAACACCTACCTGACCACCTCGAAGCTCGGCTCCGAATTGGGTGTGACCACGCTGACCACGCCGGACGGCATCTTCGACGGCTCTGGCGGCTCGGGGTCGGCGACCAAATATCTGAACCTGCCGCGCGATGCGGTGATCGACATCCTGGCAAACAGCATCAACACGCCGCTGTTCACCAAGGTCGGCGGTTCGACGCGGGTCGAGGAGCGCACCGCCGCCAGCTACGTCCAGGTCAATTTCGATCAAGGGGGTCTACGCGGCAACCTGGGCGGGCGGCTCGTCTACACGCGCGATGTCTCTTATTACGCGCTGTCGCTGCCGACTTTGGACAACCCTAACCCGATCCCGGTGCCGACCAGCACCTCGACCGATTACCTGAAGTTCCTGCCCGCGCTCAACGTCGCCTATGAGATCAACCCACAGGTCATCGTGCGCGGCGCGGTGGCCAAGGTGATCTCGCGGCCCCGCTACCAGGATCTCGCGGCGTCGATCACGCAGAACGACGTCACCTTCGACGCCGGGGGCGGCAACCCGAACCTGAAGCCTTATGAGTCGACCAACTATGAGGTGACCGCCGAATTCTACCCGCGTGCGGGCGCGCTGCTGTCGCTGGAGCTGTATCGCCGCGAGATCGGCAATTACATCTTGTCGACGACGCTGAACAACCAGAGCTTCTACAACTCGCTCGAGGGTCGGGTGATCAACACCTATCGCCTCTCAAGCCCGATCAACGCGGGCAAGGCGAAGGTCAACGGCGTGCTGGTCAACGGCCAGGCGGAGATCTGGGGCGGCTTCGGCATCCAGGCGAACTATGCCTACCAGGACAGTTCGACCTCGGTGATCCCGGGCGTCGACGGTGAGCTGAACCTGCCTTATCTCTCGAAGCACACCGTTAACGTCATCCCCTATTTCGAGAAGGGGCCGTTCCAGGCACGCGTCAGCTACAATTATCGTTCCTCCTACTTTCGCGCGATCGGCCGCCTGAACTCGTTCGAGATGGTCGCTCCGTATAACCAGCTCGACGCCTCGGCCTCGCTCGCGCTGACGCCGAACATCTCGCTCACCGTCAACGCGCAGAACCTGCTCGACGAGACCTACCTGCAATATAGCGGCACGCGCGATCGCCCTTCGGCCTCGTACAAGAACGGCCGCACCTTCGTGGGGAGTGTCACCTTCCGGATGTGATCGCCTTGCCCTTCTGTCGCACCGGCTTCCGCCGGGGCGACAGAAGGGGGTGGTCCTGCTCCTTATGGCCCACGCCTGCCCTTATCGGGTCATGCCGTTCCCCCTCACCGCGCGCCTTTCTTTTTATGGCCGAGGCATGGACGCCCGGCAGTGCATCGGTCATGATACCTCTTAATACCAAAACGTAACCAAGGGGTGGGCATGATCCGCAGCACGCTGGGGGCCTCGATCGGGGCGGCATTGGTGATCGCGACGCCGGCAACGGCGCAGCGCGGCGGTGACGTACCCAAGCTGCTCCCGATGCCGCAGTCGCTCACGCGCGGTTCCGGCACGCTCACGATCGCCGCTGGCGCCGATGTCGCCGCCGACACGCCGCTCGCCCGGTCTGCAGCGACGCTGCTGGTCGACCACGTCCGCACCGCGCGCGGCATCGTGCTCGCGCCCGCCGAGACTGCGACCGCGCGCATCCGCTTCGTCGCCGACCCCTCGATAAAGGGCGACGAGGCTTATCGTCTCACCGTGGCCCGTGACGGCATCCGCGTTGCCGCCGCCGCCGCGCCGGGCTTCGTCCACGGCGCCATGACGCTGGTGCAGCTGCTCAGCCCCGACGCACACTTCGGGCAATCGGTGCGCGTGCCCGCGGTGACGATCGAGGACTCGCCGCGTTTCGCCTGGCGCGGGCTGATGCTCGACACGGCCCGCCATTTCCTCCCGCTGCCCGAGATCGAGAAAATCGTCGACCAGATGGCGGCGGTGAAACTCAACACGCTCCACCTCCATCTCAGCGACGACCAAGGCTGGCGCTTCGAGGTGAAGCGCTATCCCAAGCTCACCGAGGTCGGCGCGTGGCGCACCCCGCCGTCGACCGGCGGCGCGGCGCCGACACAGCGCTACGGCGGCTTCTACACGCAGGACGAGCTGCGCGGCCTGGTACGCTACGCCGCCGAGCGCGGGATCACGATCGTTCCAGAGATCGACCTGCCCGGCCACGCCCAGGCGCTGGTCGCGTCCTATCCCCAGTTCGGCGTACTCGGCGATCGGCCCGAGACGGGCAACGGCTGGGGTATCTTCCCCTATCTGCTCAATCCCGGGCCCGAGGGCGTCGCCTTCGTCAAGCAGGTGCTCGACGAGCTGATCGACGTCTTCCCCGGCACCTACGTCCATCTCGGCGGCGACGAGGCGGTGAAGGACCAGTGGGAGCGCAGCCCCGCGGTGCAGGCGCAGATCAAGGCGCTCAACCTCAAGGACGAGAATGCGCTGCAGAGCTGGCTGATCGACGAGCTCGGCACTTATCTGTCGAGCAAAGGCCGGCGTCTGATCGGCTGGGACGAGATCCTTGAGGGCGGCCTGCCTCCTTCCGCCTCGGTGATGTCGTGGCGCGGCGAGAAGGGCGCGGTCGACGCCGCCAACCAGAACCATGACGTCGTGCTCTCGCCCGCGCCGACGATGTACATCAACTACCTCCAGAGCTACCGCGCCGACGAGCCGCCCGGCCCGATCCAGGTACAGACGCTCGCCGATACCTACGCCTATGAGCCGATGCCGAAGGGGCTCGATCCGGCCAAGGCGGGCCACGTGCTCGGCGCGCAGATGAACCTGTGGAGCGAGTATCTCGTTACGCCCTACCAGTATCAGCACTCGATCTTTCCGCGGCTCGCCGCGCTGGCGGAGAACAGCTGGATCGAGCGACCGCGCGACTTCGCCGGCTTCCTGACGCGGCTCCAGCCGCAGGTCGCGCGCTGGAAGCGTGGCGGGGTCGCGGTGGCCGACTCCAGCGCCGCCGTCGATGTCAGGCTCGCGGGTACGCGCGGCGACGCGCTGCGCGGCAGACGGGTGAGCCTGACCCTCGCGCAGGACGCGCCGCAGGGGACGATCCGCTACACGCTCGACGGCTCGGCGCCGACGCCCCGGTCGCGCCGCTACGCCGCGCCGCTGTCGCTCGCGCTGGGGCAGACGGTGCGCGCCGCGCCGTTCGACGCCGCGGGTACCGCGCTTGCCGCGCCGCGTGCGTTCGACACCGGGCGCGAGGCGCTGCTCACGCGCGTGTCGGGCGAGATGGCGGCCTGCCCCGGCGAGACACGCGGGCTGCGCGTGCCGCTCACCGCCGACGCCGTCGCGAACGCGCCGACCTACGACGTCAACATCTTCAACTTGTGCAGCGTTTACCCTGCCGCGCCGCTGGACGTGGCGGGGGGCTTCACCGTCGAGGTGGCGCGGCTGGCGCGCAATCACGGGCTGGCGCACGACATCGACAAGGTCCGGCGCCACTTCAATGTCACCCCGCACGGCGAGCTGCTGGTGACGCTGGGCTGCCCCGCGATGAAGGACGGCAAGCCCGATCCCGACGCGCCCCGCCCCGTCATCGCCGCCAGCTTCCCGCTGCCCGATCCCGCGAGCGCACCGCAGCGGCTGCGCTTCACCGGCACGCTGCCGGCGATGGACGGCGATCGCGACCTCTGCTTCCAGTTCACCTCCCCGCTCACCGAGCCGCTGTACGCGGTCGAGCGGGTCAGCCTCACGGACCGTCGTTGATGCGTCGCACTGCCCTGCTCTGCCTGCCGCTCTTGTTCATCGCCGGCGCTGCGGCCGCCGCGCCCAAGACCGTTACCTCGCTCGACAGCGGCTGGCGCGTGCGGATCGATCCCGCCGACGCCGCCGCGGCCAAGGCGCATCCCCGCGCTGCGCGATGGTTCACCGCGACGGTGCCGGGCAGCGTCCAGCAGGACCTGATCGCGACGCGCCAGGTGCCCGACCCGTTCCTGCGCACCAATGAGGCCGCGATCCAATGGCCCGGGCTCACCGCCTGGGAGTATCAGCGCGTGCTCGACGTCACGCCCGCGCTGCTCCAACGCGACCATCTCGACCTCGTATTCGACGGGCTCGACACGTTCGCGACCGTGTCGATCAACGGCCAGGTCGTGCTCACCGCGGACAATGCGCACCGCCGCTGGCGCGTCGAGGCCAAGAAATGGCTCAGGGCCGGACGCAACGAGGTGACGATCGCCTTCGCCTCGCCGATCAGGAAGCTCCAGCCGATGGTGCTCGCCGAGGCCAACCCGCTGCCGGGCGAATATGACTCGGCGTTCGGCGACGAGCCCGCAGGCAAGCAGACCTCGCCCTACATCCGCAAGCCCAAGTACCATTACAGCTGGGACTGGGGGCCCCGCATCGTCAACATCGGCGTGTGGCAGGATGTGCGGCTCGAGGCGTGGGACGAGGCGCGGCTCGACCGCATGCTGGTCGAGCAGGTCGCGCTCACCGACCAGGAGGCGCGGCTCGCTGCCAAGTTCGAGGTGATCGCCGGCCACGCGCGCACCGCGACGTTGCGCGCGCAGGTGGCGGCCCCAGACGGCACGACCGTCACCGCCGAGCAGAAGGTCTCGCTCGCCCACGGGCGCAACCGCGTCACCGTGCCGCTGACGGTCGCGTCGCCGCAGCGTTGGCAGCCGGTCGGCTATGGTTCGCAGCCTTTGTACCGCGTCAGCGGCGCGTTGGTCGAGGATGGCATCGCGAGCGACAGCGCCGAGCGGCGCATCGGCCTGCGCACCGTCGAGCTGATCCGCGGCGGCGGCGCTTTCGGCTTCCGCGTCAACGGCACGCCGATCTTCGCCAAGGGCGCGAACGTGATCCCGTTCGACAGCTTCCCGTCGCGCGTCACACCTGCGACGATGCGCGGGCTGCTGCGCGACGCCAAGGCAGTCAACATGAACATGCTGCGGATCTGGGGCGGCGGCCATTATCTGCCCGACTCCTTCTTCGACGCCGCCGACGAGCTGGGGCTGATGATCTGGTCGGACTTCATGTTCGGCGGCTCGGTCACCCCGCCCGACGCGGCGTTCCGCGAGAACGTCCGCGTCGAAGCCGAGGAGCAGGTCGCGCGCCTCTCCGGCCACCCCTCGATCGTGCTGTGGGCGGGCGGCAACGAGGTGCTGTCGGGCTGGGAGAATTGGTCCGATCGCAAGGCGTTCAAGAAGCGCGTCGGCGTCGACGAGCAGGAGCGGATCGGCACCGGCATGGCGGTGCTGTTCGATCGTGTGCTGCGCGACGCGGTGCGCGACTATGACCCGGCGGTTCCTTATTGGCCCGGCTCGCCCTCGACCGGCTACGAAGGCCCGGTCGACACCGACGCCGCCGGCGACCGCCACTTCTGGGACGTCTGGTCGGGCTCCAAACCGGTCGAGAATTATCTCGACAGCTGCCCACGCTTCATGAGCGAGTACGGCTTCCAGGGCGCGCCCGATCTCGCCACGATCAAGGACTTCGCGGGCACGCTCAAGCTTACCCCGGACGCGCCAGTGATGCGCGCGCACCAGAAGTTCCTCGCCGGCGCGGGCAACGAGCGGCTGATGTTCTACCTGCGCGAGCGGCTCGGCGAGCCGCGCGACTTCGCCGACTTCGTCTACCTCACCCAGGTCAACCAGATGCAGGCGATCGAGCTGGCCGCGCTGCACCACCGCGCCTGCCGGCCGATCAACATGGGCTCGCTCTTCTGGCAGCTCAACGACGTGTGGCCCGCGATCTCCTGGGCGAGCATCGATCACTCCGGGCGGTGGAAGCTGCTCCAATACGCCGCGCGCCGCTTTTTCGCGCGGCAGGCGATCGTCGCCGAGCATCGCGACGGCAAGCTGCGCCTCGCGGTCGTGTCCGATGCGACCCGGCCGATCGCGGCGCGCTGGCGCGTGCGCGCCTTCGCCACCGACGGCAGCGCGCTGGGCGAGCGCGGCGGCGACCTGACGCTGGCGCCGCTCGCCGCCGCGGAGGTGGCCTCGATCGGCGACGCCGAGCTGTTCGCTGCCGCTCCCCCCGAGGCGAGCTATGCGGTGGCCGAGCTCATCATCGGCGACGCGGTGGCCAGCCGCCGCGTGATCGAGCGCGTGTTGCCCAAGGCGATGCGCTGGCCCGCTCCCGGTCTCAGCGCGCGCTGGGACGGGCGCAGCGTCACCATAACTGCGCAGAAGCTGGCGCAGGCGGTGATGCTCGACTTCGGCGCCACCGCGGCGCAACCGTCCGACGACGGCTTCGACCTCTTGCCCGGAGAGAGTCGCACCATCACGATCGAGTCCGAGGCACCGCCCGCTGCGCTGAAGCGCGCGCTGGTGCTGCGCTCGCTGGGAGGAAGCAAGTGATCTGGCTGTTACTCGCGCAGGCCGCCGATCCGGTGGCCGCGACCGTCGCGACGATGACGATCGAGGAGAAAGCGGCGCAGCTGCAGAGCACCGCGCCGGCCGACGCCAAGGCCAAGCTGCCCGCCTATGACTGGTGGAGCGAGGGGCTGCACGGCGTGGCGCGCAACGGCTATGCCACCGTCTTCCCGCAGGCGATCGGCATGGCGGCGACCTGGGACACCGATCTCGTCCACCGGATCGGCGACGTGGTCGCGACCGAGGCGCGCGCCGGCTTCAACGCGCAGCCGGTGGACGCCGACCGCCGCATCTACCAGGGGCTGACGATCTGGTCCCCCAACATCAACATCTTCCGTGATCCGCGCTGGGGCCGCGGGCAGGAGACCTATGGCGAGGACCCGTATCTCACGGGCAAGCTGGGGGTCGCCTTCATCACCGGACTTCAGGGGCCGAACCCGCTCTATCCCAAGGTGATCGCCACCCCGAAGCATTTCGCGGTGCACAGCGGCCCCGAGGCCGGGCGCGACAGCTTCGACGTCGACCCGAGCCCGCAGGACCTGGAGGCGACCTATACCCCCGCGTTCCGGCTCGCGATCATCGAGGGCAAGGCGCGCTCGCTGATGTGCGCGTACAATTCGATCCACGGCGTGCCCGCCTGCGCCTCCTCGCCGCTGCTCAACGACCGGCTACGGCGCGACTGGGGCTTCACCGGCTTCACCGTCTCCGACTGCGACGCGGTCGCCAACGTCCACCTCTTCCACCATTATCGGCTCGACGCCGCCGAGGCGGCCGCGGTGTCGGTGCGCGGCGGTGACGATCTCAACTGCGGCAACACCTATGGCGCGCTGCCCGAGGCGGTGAAGCGCGGGCTGGTGAGCGAGCAGGAGGTCGACCGCGCGCTGATCCGCTCGCTCGAGGCGCGTCGCGCGCTCGGCATCGCGTTCGGCGCTACCAGCCCGTGGTCGAAGATCGCGGCGAGCGAGATCGGCACGCCCGCGCACCGCGCGATCGCGCTGGAGGCGGCGCGCAAGGCAATCGTGCTGCTCAAGAACGACGCCGGCCGGCTCCCGCTCGCCGCGGGCACCAAGGTGGCGGTGATCGGCGCCAACGCCGACGATCTCGGCGTGCTTCAGGGCAATTATCACGGCACCGCCGCGGCGCCGGTGACGCCGCTCCAGGGCGTGCGCGCGCGTTTCGCGGGCGCGACCTACGCGCAGGGCTCGGTGCTGGCCGAGGGCGCGCCGGTGGTGCTGCCCGAGACCGCGTTCAAGGGGCTGACGGTCGGCTATACCGCCGGCGGGCGCACCATCGCGCCCGCGCCGGCGCGGAAGATCGACCTCGACCTCAATCGCGCGCCGCCCGCTCCCGGCCTGCCGTCGGTCGGCTATGTCGCGCGCTGGACGGGGTCGCTCCAGCCGCCGGCGCCGGGGCGCTACCGGCTGGTGCTCGACCAGACGCAATGCTGGAAGAACTGCACCACGCACGACAGCGCACGGCTGGCGATCGGCGGGCGCGTGCTCCACGACGGCGCTTTGCCCAAGGGCCGCGTCGAGATCGACTATGACAGCGACGGCAGCGCGCAGCCGTTCGACCTCACGCTCGACCATCGCAGCGAGGACGATAGCTTCCGCCTGCTGTGGCTGCCGCCCGCCGACGCGCTGCTGGACGAGGCCGTTGCCGCCGCGCGCGCCGCCGACGTGGCGGTGGTGGTCGGCGGGCTCTCGCCCGATCTCGAGGGCGAGGCGCTCTCGGTGCAGGTGCCCGGCTTCGTCGGCGGCGACCGCACCGATATCGCGCTGCCCGCGCCGCAGCAGCGGTTGCTCGCCGCGCTCAAGGCGACGGGCAAGCCGATCGTGCTGGTGCTCGCCAGCGGCAGCGCGGTCGCGGTCGACCCCGCGGTGGCGGACTCGATCGTGGCGCTGTGGTATCCCGGTGAGGCCGGCGGCACCGCGCTGGCGGACGTGCTTTCGGGCGCGACCAACCCGTCGGGCCGGCTGCCGGTGACCTTCTACAAAGCGACAACCGACCTGCCCGCCTTCGTCGATTACGGCATGAAGGAGCGGACCTACCGCTATTTCACCGGCACGCCGTTGTGGGGCTTCGGCCACGGGCTGAGCTACACCCGCTTCGGCTATGACCGGGTCAGCGCGCCAGCCACGCTCGCTGCGGGCGCGCTGCTGACGCTCACCGCGCGCGTCACCAACCAGGGGCGGCGCGCCGGCGAGGAGGTGGTGCAGGCCTATGTCGTGCCGCCCGCCATCAAAGGAGGTAGCTTCACCGCGCCCGTGCTCCATCGCCAGCTCGCCGGCTTCCAGCGGATCGCGCTCGGGCCGGGCAAAAGCGGCACCGTGCGACTCACGATCGACCCGCGCTTCCTCAGCGTGGTCGAGCGCGACGGTCGCCGCCATGTGCCGCCGGGCGCCTATCGCGTCTGGGTCGGCGGCGGTCAGCCGGGCGACGCGGTAGGAAGCTGGGTCGACGTGTCTCTAACGGGCGAGGACAAAGACCTGCCGAAGTGACAGCGCCTCGACTTAATCACCTCGTCACCCCGGACTCGCTCCGGGGCCGACGTCGCAGCGCACCCCGCAATCGCGGCGTGCGCGGCACGGCGGATCCGGACCACGTCCGGGATGACGGCCTAGGAGAAGACATAGCATGACGATCGACCGCCGCACTTTCGTGGGCGCCGCCGCGGCACTGGCCGCCGCCCCCACGACCGCGCGTGCCGCCACCCCAGCGACCTTCGCCAGCAAGCGCCCGCCGCTCGGCGAGCGCCGCTTCACCAGTCGCGCGGTGGAGCAGGAGATGCAGCGCGTCTCGACCAAGATCGGCGACCCCAAGCTGCGCTGGATGTTTGGCAACTGCTACCCCAACACGCTCGACACCACGGTGCGGCTGGGCACGGTCGACGGCCGCGCCGACACGTTCGTGATTACCGGCGACATCGACGCGATGTGGCTGCGCGACAGCTCGGCGCAGGTGGCCCCCTACGTCCACCTCGCCAAGGCCGACCCGCGGCTGGCCGAGCTGTTCCGTGGGCTGATCGCGCGCCAGGCGCGCTGCATCCTGATCGACCCCTACGCCAATGCCTTCCTGGAGGACCCGACCGCCAAGACGCAGCTGGAATGGTCGCTCAAGGACGTCACCGAGCTCAAGCTGGGTGTGGCCGAGCGCAAGTGGGAGATCGACTCGCTCTGCTATCCGATGCGGCTGGCGCTGCAATATTGGCAGGCGACGGGCGACGCGCGGCCGTTCGACGCGACCTGGGCGGAGGGCGCGCGCGCCAGCATCCGCACCTTCCGCGAGCAACAGCGCAAGGACGGGCCGGGGCCGTACCGCTTCCTGCGCGTATCCGACCGCAACACCGAGACGCTGCCGTCGCGCGGCTACGGCAACCCGATGAAGCCGGTCGGGCTGATCGTGTCGGGCTTCCGCCCCTCCGACGACGCGTGCCAATATCCTTTTCTCATTCCGTCGAACCTGTTCGCGGTGAGCGCGCTGCGCGGCCTTGCGACGGTGGCGAACGAGGCCCAGCGTGACGCCGCGCTGGCGCAGGAGGCGACCGCGCTGGCCGACGAGGTCGACGCCGCGCTGCGCGCCTATGGCACGATGAAGCTGCGCGATGGCCGAGAGGTGTGGGCCTATGAGGTCGACGGCTACGGCAACGCCTATTTCATGGACGACGCCAACGTGCCGTCGCTCTCGGGGCTGTCCTATCTGGGCTGTGTCGCACCCGACGATCCGCTGTGGCGCCGCACTGAGGCGGCGGCGTGGAGCGACGTGAACCCCTATTTCTTCCGCGGTCGCGCCGGCGAGGGGATCGGCGGGCCGCACGCGGGGCTGCGGCAGATCTGGCCGATGTCGCTGATCGTCCGCGCGCTGTCGAGCAGCGACCCGACGGTGATCCGCGCCTGCCTCAAGACGATCCGCGACACCGACGCGGGCACCGGCTTCATCCACGAGAGCTTTGATCAGGACGATCCGAATACGTGGACGCGCCACTGGTTTGCCTGGGCCAACGGGCTGTTCGGCGAGCTGATCGTGCGGCTGGCGACGAGCCAGCCCGCGCTGCTTCGCGAGGCGCTGTGATGGGGCGGGAGGGGATCGATACGCTCGCCTCCGGTACATGTGCCGTGGCGAAGGCCCGGGCCCAGTCGGGGGACGCTGCGCAAGAGTCACCACGGCCTGCTCAACCGGGCCCCGGCCTTCGCCGGGGCTCGCGTGAGGAGCGCGGCGCCGACCCGCTCCCCTTGACCCCACTCCAGCTCAGCCGCCGCACGCTGCTCGCCACCGCCGCCAGCGGCGCGCTCGTCGCACCGCTCCCCCTCGCCGCCGCGGCGCGCTCGCAGCGCACCGCCCCCAACCTCTTCGTCGGCACGGGCGGCGACGGCCACACCTATCCGGGGGCGACGCTGCCGTTCGGCATGGTGCAGCTCTCGCCCGACACCGACGTCGAGCGCTGGGACACCTGCTCGGGCTATCACCACGGCGACGGCTCGATCATGGGGTTCAGCCACACGCACCTCTCGGGCACCGGCATCGGCGACATGCTCGACGTACTGCTGGTGCCCACGCGCGGCCCGGTGAAGCTCACCCCCGGCCCGCTCGCCGACCCGGACGCGGGCTACCGTCAGCGCTACACCGACGAGAAAGCCGAGCCCGGCTATTATCGCGTCAAGCTGGAGAGCGGCGTACTCGCCGAGCTCACCGTCACGGAGCGCACCGGCTGGCACCGCTATACCTTCCCGAAGGGCGCGGCGCACGTGCTGGTCGACCTGTCGCACCTCGTGCTCGACAAGAGCGACGCCAAGCCGCTGATCGACGAGGCATCGCTCGCGATCGACGCCGACGGTACCGTGACCGGCAGCCGCCGCGTCCATCGCTGGGCCAAGGGACGTCGCATCCACTTCGCGCTCCAGCTCTCGCGCCGGCCGGACCGCGTCACCTTCTACGGCGACGACGACAGGGAGCAGTCCACCGGCGCGAGCGGCGTGCAGGGCAAGCGCGTCAAGGCGGTGCTCCACTTCGACGAGGCCGGAGGCGCGCCGCTGCTGGCGCGCTGCGGCATCTCCGCGGTCGATGTCGCGGGCGCGCGCGCCAACCTCGCCGCCGAGGCGCGCGGCTGGGACTTCGACGCGGTTCGCCGCGCCGCCGCGCGCCGCTGGGCCGAGCAGCTCGGCGCGATCACGGTCGAGGGCGGCAGTGTCGACCAGCGCGTCATCATGGCCTCGGCTTTGTACCATGCGATGCTCGCGCCAACGCTCTTCTCCGACGTCGACGGGCGCTATATCGGGCTCGACCGGCAGCCGCAGCGCGTCCCCGCGGGCGAGCGCGCCTTCTCGACCTACTCGCTGTGGGACACGTATCGCGCGCTCCACCCGCTGCTGACGCTCGTCGCGCCCGAGCAGGCCGGCGCGCTGGTGCGCGACCTCGTCCGCCAGACGCAGCAGAGCCCTTACGGCCCGCTCGTCTGGCCGCTTCAGGGGGTCGAGACGGGGACGATGATCGGCTGGCACGGCGTCTCGGTGCTCGCCGAGGCGCAGGCCAAGGGGATCCCGGCCGATTATGCCGCTGCCTGGCCGGCGATCCGCAGGCGCTCGTTCGATTTCACCGCGCCCGATCTCGACAACAGCAAGGGCCGCGACCTGTACGATGCCAAGGGCTATGTTCCCGCCGACGCCTGGTTCGAGAGCGTCAGCCGCACGCAGGAATATGCCTATGACGACTGGGCCGCGTCGCACCTCGCACGCGCCGCGGGCCAGAGCGCCGACGCCGAGCGGCTGGCCAAGCGCTCGAGCAATTGGCGCAACGTCATCGATCCCCGCATCGGCTTCGCGCGGCCGCGCTTCGCGGACGGCAGCTGGTGGAAGGATTATGACCCGATCCAGCTCGGCCATATGCCCGAGCCGTGGTGGCGCGACTACACCGAGGCGAACGGCTGGCAGGCGACCTTCCTCAACCAGCACGACGTCTATGGCCTGATCCGCCACATCGGCGGCGACCGGGCGTTCGAGGCCAAGCTGGACGCGCTGTTCAGCGCGCCCTCGACGCTGCCCGCCAACGCGCCGCCCGACATCGCCGGGCTAATCGGGCAATATGCGCACGGCAACGAGCCCGACCAGCACGCGCCCTATCTCTACGCCTATGTCGGCGCGCCGTGGAAGACGCAGGCGATGGTACGGCGGCTGTGCGTCGAGATGTACCAGAACGCCCCGAAAGGCGTGATCGGCAACGACGATTGCGGGCAGATGAGCGCTTGGTTCGTGTTCTCGGCGCTGGGCTTCTACCCGGTCGATCCGGTCGAGGCGGCCTATGTCTTGGGCTCACCTCTGTTCGAGCGCGCGACGCTCCGGGTCGGAGACGGCAAGCGGCTGGTGATCGAGGCTCCCGGCAACCGCGCCGACACGCCCTATGTCGCCGCGGTGACGTGGAACGGGCAACCGTGGAGCAAGAGCTGGATCAGCCACGCCGAGCTGGTGAAGGGCGGCACGCTGCGCTTCACGATGAGCGCGACGCCGGTGCCCGGCTTCGGTCGCGCGATGGCGGATCGGCCGCCGTCGTTCGGCCGGGTGCCCTCA
Organism: Sphingomonas phyllosphaerae; assembly: GCF_029623345.1. GTDB lineage: Bacteria > Pseudomonadota > Alphaproteobacteria > Sphingomonadales > Sphingomonadaceae > Sphingomonas > Sphingomonas phyllosphaerae_C. The sequence goes on along the minus strand of NZ_JAPYKH010000001.1, from coordinate 33,413 downwards.
TGACCCGGTGCCCCGGCGCAGGCCGGGGCCCCGTCGGGGGACGTCGCTGCATCTTCCCCACCGCCCCGATACCGCGCCCCGGCCTTCGCCGGGGCACAAGCTCTTCACGATGGAGCCGTCGATGACCGACCTCACCCGCCGCGCGCTGCTCGCCGCCGGTGCCGCCACCGCCGCGCTCCCCGCCGCCGCGCAGCGCACCGGCGCGCCCAAGCCCTGGGGCGCCACGCCATCCAAACGGCAGCTCGCCTGGCATGCGCGCGAGCAGTACGCCTTCGTCCATTTTTCGATCAACACCTTCACCGATCGCGAATGGGGCTATGGCGACGAGAGCCCGACGCTCTTCGACCCCACCGATTTCTCGGCCGATCAGATCGTCGCCGCGGCCAAGGCGGGCGGCATGCGCGGCATCATTCTCACCGCCAAACACCATGACGGCTTCTGCCTCTGGCCAACCCGGCTGACCGAGCATTGCATCCGCAACAGCCCGTACAAGCAGGGCAAGGGCGACATCGTCCGCGAGATGGAGCAGGCGACGCGCCGCGCCGGGCTCGCCTTCGGCCTCTATCTCTCGCCATGGGACCGCAACCATCCCGAATACGGGCGCCCCGGCTATGTCGACTATTTCCGCAAGCAGGTGGTCGAGCTCTGCACCGGCTACGGCGAGCTTTTCGAGTTCTGGTTCGACGGTGCCAACGGCGGCGACGGCTATTACGGCGGCGCACGCGAGGCACGGAAGATCGACGCGCCCCGCTATTACAATTGGCCCTCGATCGTGGCGCTGGTCCACCAGCACCAGCCGATGGCGTGTACCTTCGACCCGCTCGGCGCCGACGTGCGCTGGGTCGGCAACGAGGACGGCGTCGCGGGTGACCCGTGCTGGCCGACCATGCCCAACCACCCGTATGTGCAGAGCGAGGGCAATTCGGGCGTGCGCGGCGCGCCTTTGTGGTGGCCCGCCGAGACCGACGTCTCGATCCGCCCCGGCTGGTTCTACCACGCCGACGAGGACGCCAAGGTCAAGGACCCGACGCGGCTGCTGCGGCTGTACGACGAGTCGGTCGGGCGCGGCACCAATCTCAACCTCAACCTGCCGCCCGACCGCCGCGGCCGGCTCCACGACCATGACGTCGCGGTGCTCAAGAGCTTCGGCGACGCGCAGGCGGCGACCTATGCGACCGATCTCGCACGCGGCGCGGTCGCACACGCCAGCGCCGAGCGCGGCCCCGCGTTCGCCGCGGCGCGCGTGCTCGATGGGCGGCGCGACACCTATTGGTCGACGCCCGACGCGATCACGACTCCGTCGTTGACGCTCGACCTGCCGCCAGGCCGCGCGTTCGACGTGATCCGGCTGCGCGAGCATCTCCCGCTCGGCGTGCGGGTCACGCGCTTTGCGGTCGAGCTTGAGGAAGGCGGCGCGTGGCGCACGGTCGCGGAGCACGAATGTATCGGCGCGCAGCGGATTATCCGCCTGCCGCGACCGAGCGCGGCGCGGCGGCTGCGGCTGCGTGTGATCGAGGCGCCCGCCTGCCCCGCGATCAGCGAGATCGCGCTGTTTCGCCAGGTAGCTCCGGCCACGGTGGCGCCCGTGCGCTCGTCCGACCCCACCGTGCTCGCCAAGGAGAAATGGCGCATCGTCGGCGCGAGCGGCGCCGGCGCCGAGGCGCTGATCGACGGCGACGCGGCGACGCGGTGGACCGTCCCCGCGCCGACCGCCGTCGCGCCGGCGAGCGTGACGATCGACCTCAACGCATTGGTAACGCTGACCGGCTTCAGCCTGACACCCTCGCGCACGGTGGCGAAGGATACCGCGCCGCCGCGCGGCTATCGCTGCGAGACCAGCGCGGACGGCACGACCTGGCAGTCCGCCGCCAGCGGCGAGTTCGCCAACATCGCCTATGCGCTGTCGACGCAGCGCGTGGCGTTCACGCCGCGCCGCGCACGCTATCTGCGCGTGGTGTTCGACGCGGTGGCGCTGCCGACCTCGCAGCTCACGGTAGCGGAGATCGGGGCGTTCGGGGGAGCGTAACGGCAGCGCCGTGCCGGCGAGGAGAGCGTCTTCGCCGGCCCGCTCCTCCCGTCATGCCGGGCTTGACCCGGCCTCCATGGTGTCGCGGACGCCACGGACGTCGTGCGCACGGACCAATGGAGACGGCTCGAAGCCGGGATGACGGTACCGGAGGGGGCACCAAGCCCAGCTAGGCTGACGCGCCCCCTCCCCGCGTTTAACTCCCCATCCAGCCACCCTTGAAGCCGGCGCGCTCCAGCCCGGCGCGGATGTACGGGTTGCGCTGCATCGTTTTCCAGATCAGCCCGCTGCGCCAGTTCTCGATCATGCAGGCGATCGGCCCCTGGTCGATGCCGAGATAGTCGCTCGCGACCCAGCCGATGCCGGGCACCACCTTGCCGTGCTTGAGCGGCACGTTCGGCAGCGTCAGCGTCGGGTTGAAGCTGTCGAAGAAGCCGTACTGGCCGTAGATCGCGGTGCCATAGCGCTGATACATCTCGCGCGCCGCCGGCAGCACGATCTCGGGGGCGAAGGCGATCGAGCCGAGTGCCGCGGTCGGCGCGATCGTGCCGTCGTCGCGGTCGCCCGGTCCGCGTGCCGAATAGGAGAAGAATTCGCGGTTGCGCCCGTCAATCTGGCGGACGAAATCGCCAGGACCATCGCACGCGGTAAGGCCCCAGACATTCTCGTCATAGCCGCGCCAGCCCGGCGGGTTATTGATGCAATAACGCCGCTGCGCATAGGTCGCGCGCCGGCTGTTCTCGAAATAATCGAGCCCGCGGCGGATTGAATAGGCATCGCGAACTCCGCGGAAATCGAGCCACACCTGGCTGTACTGGTGGCCGAACAGCGGCGGGAAGGCGGTGAAGGGATTGTCGTATTTCTCGTCCCACGAAGGGTCGAAGCGATCGGTCCACTCGGTCCAGGTGGTCGGCGGCAGCGCGTGCGTCGGGGAGCCGAGCGCGAGGACGTAGAGGATCAGGCTCTCATTGTAGATGTTCCAGTCCGAGCCAATGAAGCCGCTCTCGGGATGCCAGCCCATCGCCACGAACGGTGCGCGCGGCGTGATCCAGTCCCATTCAACCGCGCGGTAGATCTGGTCGGCGAGGTCGCGAATCTGCTTCTCGCGCGCATCGGTGGGGTCGTCGAACCAAGTCTGCGCGAACAGCACGCCGCCGAGCAAGAGAGCGGTGTCGATCGTCGACAGCTCGCACCGTGCGAAACGATGGCCCTTGGTGGTGCCGAGGAAATGGTAGAAGAAGCCCTTGTAGCCGCTGGTGTCGTCGCCCGGCCCCTGCGGCGCCTCGGCGAAGAAGCGCAGGGTGGTGAGCGTCCGCTCCGCCGCCGCCGGGCGCGTGATCCAGCCGCGCGTCGCCGCGATCGGGTAGGTGGTCAGCGCGAAGCCGACCGCCGCGATCGAGGCGAAGCTCGGGGTCGGCCAGCGATCGGGGGCGAGCCCCATTACCTGGTCGGTGGTGTTCCAGAAGAAGCTGACGGTGCGCTTCTGGATGTCGTCCATCAGCGGGTCGCTCGCCGACGCGGGAGTGGTGCCCAGCTCGGGCAGCACGCCGGGAAAAGCGAGCCGCGGGACGCGCGGTGCCGGGGCGGTACATCCCCCGGCGAGGGCCGCGCCGCCCAGCGCGGCGGCGCGCAGCATGTCACGTCGGTCGAGGATCATGCACCTCCTGTGAGTGGGACGCGGCGGACGACGCTGCATCGGCCGTCCGCCGCTACGTGGGTCAGAAGCTGAACCCGGCCGAGAGCTTCACCGTGCGCGGCGGGTTGCCGCCGATGCTGTAGGTCGAGCGCTCGCGATAGATGCTCGGTGACGCATCGGTACGCGTCGTGTCGGTCGGGTCGTTGTTATAGTCGACGAAGTTGCGATCGTTCATCGCGTTGATGATGTCGACCCGCAGACGCACGCGGGTCTGGTCGCTCAGGAACCCCAGCGGGACGTATTTGGTGAAGGCGAGGTCGAGCTGGCGCCGGCCCCAGCGATCGCCCAGCCCGAACACCTCGGAGCCGACGATCCGGCGCTCATACGGCGTCGCCGTGTCGAGCAGCGCGCGTTGGAACAGCGGCGACTCGATCTGGAACTTGGCCGACAGCGTCACGCCGATCGGCGTGTCGGCGCTGCCGGCGATCACGAAGCGGTGGCGCGGCACCACGCCGGAACGCAGCATCGGGTAGTCCGAGGCGCTTGGGAAATCGAGCAGGAAGTAGGCCGCCTGGTCGTTGTTGGGCCGGTTGTCGGTCGCGGCGGTGAAGGTGTAGGTCGCGTCGAGGCTCCACGGCGACGCCGCCGAATAGGCCTTGGTCAGCTTGACATAGGCCGAGTCCGCCTTGGTTTCGAGCCCGTTGTCACCGATGATGATCGCGCCGTAGCCAGAGGGTGCGAACGACACATCCGGGCCCTGCGGCGCCCCGGTCGACGACGACGGCGCGAAGAAGGAACCGTCGGGGCGGCGGGTGCCGAGCAGGTAGACGAAGCCGTCCTTGCTGACGATCCGCGTATAGCCCAGCTCGAGCTCGACCGGGTTGAAGCGGCCGCGGACACCGAGGCTGAACTGATCGGAGTACGGGATCTTTAGGTCGTTCTTGATGAAGCGGAACTCGCGCCCGCCCGGCACACCGTTGCCCGCCAGCTGCTGACGCCCCGCGTCGGTAAGATAGGCCTCGTTCCACGGGATGCAGGTCGCGCTCGGCGTGCACGGGTTGACCGTGTCGGCGCCCTGGAAGAGGAACTGGCGCCGCTGGAAGCGACCGTTCGACAGCTCCTGCTGGAGGAAGTCGAATTGGTTGCGGTCGTAGGACCGGCCATAGCCGCCAAACACGGTGAAGCGGCCCTGTTCGTCGAGCCGGTAGGTGAAGCCGACGCGCGGCTGCCACGCGCCCTTGAACGCCTTCCGGTTGTTCCCAGTCGAGATGTAATCGTTGATGTTATAGTCGGCGTTGACGAGGTTCGGGTAATTGGCGGGCGATACAGCCGCGAGATCCTCCGCCGAGGTGACGTAGTTGAGGAACGCCGGCGTGCGCTCATAGTCCCAGCGAACGCCGAGGTTGAGCGTCAGCCGATCGGTGACGTCCCAGTCGTCCTGGATGTAGGCGCCGAACTGGAAGTTGTTCGAACGGATGCGCGGATCACCCAGCGAGCCGTTCGCGCCGAACTCGAGACTGTACGGGGTCGTGTTGTTGAAGTCGCCGCCGGTCGGCAGTGTCGTATCGTACGAATAGAGCGGGTTGATCAGATTCTGCTCGAGCGAGTTGAGCTTCACCCATTTCGCCTTGGCGCCGACCTTGATCGTATGGCCCTCGAAACCGGTCCAGGTGAAATCGTCCTGCACCGTCCAGCCGGTCTGGCCCTTGTCCTGCAGGCTCAGCCCGGCGCCGTCGCGGAACAGATTGTACGTGCTCACCCCCGTCGGCGTGCGCGAGGTGGCGCGGAACTGCTGGCTGATGCCATTGGTGGCGGGCTGCGGCGACCAGCTGACGTCTTCATAGGAGACGCGGAAGTCGTTGACCCACTTCTCCTCACTGTGCTGCCACCGGCCCATCGCGCGGATCTCCTCGACCTTGGTCAGGGTCGCGGTGGAGAAAGCGGCGATGCCGTTGCTGATCTGATAGCCCGACTCGTTGCGATACTTGCCGGTGAGCTCGAACAGATCCTTGTCGGTCGGCGTCAGGTCGATCTTGCCGAAGTACAGGTCCTGTTTGAAGGTCGAGTTGAACGAGCCGAACAGATCCTGGTACTGCGCCGGCAGGCTGCTCACCGCGATACCGTTGCCGGGCAGGATGTCGATCGGGATTTCGCGGCGCTTGCCTTCGTAGCTGACGAAGAAGTGCGCCACGTCCTTGATGATCGGACCGCCCAGCGCGACGCCATATTGCTTGTCGGTCGAGGCGACCTTGTCGATCTTCTCGGGGAAGATCTCGGTCGGGCGGCGGTCGCGCAGGTTCTGGTTGGTATAGTCGAAGAAGCCGTCGCCGTGGAACTCGTTGGTGCCCGACTTGGTGCCCGCGACGATCGCCACCGACCCGACCTGGTCGAACTCGGCCTTATAGTTGGACGACAGCACCTGATACTCGCCGATGGCGAGCTGCGGGAACGGGTTGCCCGGCGAGCTGTCCTGCCCGGTGAGGCCGCCGCGCAGCACGTAATCCTTCTGGCTGACGCCGTCGATGAAGACGTTGACCGAGTTGCTGCCCTGCGCGCCGCCCTGGATGCGCGAGCTGCCGTCGGCGCTCTCGATGAAGCGCACGCCCGGCGCGAGATCGGCGAAGGCGAGGAAGTTGCGGCTGTTCTGCGGCAGCTGCTCGATCAGTCGCTGGGTTACGTTGATGCCGACCTGGCCGCCCGAGAGCGAGCGCAGCCGGCTGCCGGTGACGATGATGTCGCCCGGCTCGCCCTGTGGCGTCGCTCCGCCCTGCTCCTCGGTGGCGGCGTCGCCCGTCGCTCCCTGCTGCGGTGCGGTGCCGTTCGCGTCTCCTCCGGAAGCCGGCGCCGGCGCGGTCGAGGCGGGGGTGGAGAGATCGAGGTCGAGCCCGGCGTTCTGCCCGACGCGCAAGGTGAACTGGTCCGAGTTGCGCACGCCTGCCTTGGTGCGGATCTCAAGCCGATAGGCGCCGGCGCGCAGCGAGGCGAAATTGTAGCTGCCGTCCGGCCCGACGGCGGTGGAGCGGCGATAATTGGTCGCGACCTCGACGATCGTCACCTCGGCGACGGGATTGTCGGGGGTCGAGCGGATGACACCGCGCAACGACGCCTGCCCCACCTGCGCCGCCGCCGGTGCGCTCCACGTGGTGGCGAGGGTTGCGCCGAGCGCGCCGACGGCGCCGAGCGCGGTGGCGCGAACCCATGCTGCGCGCAGCATACTGCGCCGGTTCGATCCCATGATCATGACTGTGTCTCCCTGTCCGTTTCTGTTGTCGTGTCGCGCACCACCAGACGCGGGACGATCGCCTCCGCATCGGCCGGGCCGACCTCAACCAACCCCTCAGCCGGCGCGACGATCCGCCGCGCCAGCAGCTGCACCGCGCGCGCGCCCAGCGCCGCGATATCGACCCGCATCGTCGTCAGCGCCGGCGTCACCAGCCGCGCGAGCGGGATGTCGTCGAAGCCGGCGACGCGCACCTGCCCCGGCACCGCGATCCCGTGCCCCTTCAGCGCGACCAGTGCGCCGATCGCCATTGCGTCGTTGGCGGCGAACAGCGCATCGGCCTGGATCGTGCCGCGGGCCACCTGTGCTCCCGCGGCCGCGCCGCTTGCCTCGCTGAAGTCGCCCTGGATCACCGTCAACGCGACGCCGGCGCGGTCGGCCGCCGCGATCGCGCCCGCACGACGCTCCTCGGCGTCGACGTTGCCGGCGGGTCCGGCGACATGCGCGATCGCGCGCGCGCCCGCGGCGACGAGATGGTTCACCATCGCCGCCGCGCCTGCCGCATTGTCGACCCGCAGCGCCGCGCCGGCGAGCCCGGGCACGCAGTTGAGGAACACCGCGGGCAACCCCACGGGCAGCTGCGCGCGCAACTCCGCCGCGCCGAGCTGCGGCGCCATCACCACCAGCCCGTCGACCTGCCCGCGCAGCGCCGCCAGCGTGTTGAGCCCGCGCCCGTCCTGCAAGACCGTGAGCAGCAGCGCGAGCCGCCGCGCCGCCACCTCGCGATCCATGCCGCGCAGCAGCTCGGAGTAGAATTCGCCGTGGAGATCGGGCAGCACGACGCCGATCGCCGAAGTGCGCGCCAGGCTGAGGCTGCGCGCACCGGCGTGCGGCACATAGCCGAGCCGCGCCGCCACCTCCTGCACGCGCGCGCGCAGCTCCGGCCGGACCCGCTCGTGCCCGTTCAGAGCGCGCGACACCGAGGCGACCGATACTTGCGCCTCGCGGGCGACGTCACGGATCGTAGCGTTCGGCATGCGCCGCCTGGACATCCTCTCCTGCGACGGTGCGCACCAGGCGCATTGCCGCCGTCGATGTAACCGTTTACACGTAACAATCGAGACTATCAATCCTGCCGCTAAAGAGGGGAGAGGACATGACTCAGGACGCACCACGGCCCTCGCGCCGCGCCTGGCTGATGGGCGCGGGCGCGACGCTCGCCTGGGCCGCCAGCCCGGCGCGCGCGCTGCTCGCGCAGGCGTCAGCGGCACCGTTGCCGGCGGCCGTCGAGTCGCTCGTCGCACGCATGACGGTGGAGGAGAAAGCGGGTCAGCTCACCCTCATGGCCGCGGCCTGGGCGGGCGGCGCGGCGACCGCGCTCAACCCCGCGGGCGCGGGCGCCAGCTTCGAGGGACAGCTGCGCGACGTGCGGCGCGGCCGGCTCACCGGCGTGTTCAACGGCAATGGCGCGGTGATGGCGCAGCGGATGCAGCGCGCGGCCACGACGCAGTCGCGGCTCAAGATCCCGCTGCTGTTCGCGGCCGACATCATCCACGGCTTCCGCACCGTCTTCCCGGTGCCGCTGGCCGAAGCGGCGAGCTTCGACCCCGAGCTGGCACGCCGCACCGCGCGCGCCGCGGGCGCCGAGGCGGCGGCGTCGGGGATCGACTGGACCTTCGCGCCGATGGTCGACATCGCGCGCGACGCACGCTGGGGCCGCGGGGTCGAGGGCGCGGGCGAGGACGTGCTGCTCGGGCGGCTGATGGCCGCGGCGCGCGTGCGCGGCTTCCAGGGCGAGAACGGGCTCGCCGACCCGCGCGCGGTGGCGGCCTGCGCCAAGCATTTCGTCGCTTATGGCGCCGGCGAGGGCGGGCTCGATTATAACAGCGTCGACGTCTCGGAAAGGACGCTGCGCGAGATCTATTTCCCGCCGTTCGAGGCGGCGCTGGCGGCGGGCGCGCCTACCATCATGGCCTCGTTCAACGAGATATCGGGCGTTGCCGCCACCGCCAACGACTGGCTGCTCACCGACGTGCTGCGGCGCGAATGGGGCTTCGGCGGACTGGTCGTGTCCGACTATACCGGCGACGAGGAGCTGATCGCGCACGGCCTCGCCGCCGACGCGCGCGAGGCGACCAGGCTGGCGTTCCTCGCCGGCGTCGACATGTCGATGCAGAGCGGCTTCTACCTCAAGCACCTGCCCGACCTCGTCGCCAAGGGCGAGGTGCCCGTGGCGCGGCTCGACGAGGCGGTGCGGCGCGTCCTGGCGCTAAAGGTGACATTGGGGCTGTTCGACGACCCGTTCCGCCGCATCGATCCGGCGCGCGAGCGCGCCGAGGTGCGCACGCCGGCGACGTTGGCGCTGGCGCGCGAGGCCGGGGCGCGCTCGATCGTGCTGCTCAAGAACGACGGCCAGCTGCTGCCGCTGCCGCGCGCGGGCAAGAAGATCGCGCTGATCGGGCCGTTCGTCTCCGGGCAGCACGACCTGATCGGCCCCTGGAACGTCTACGGCACCGACGCGGGCGCGACCGACCTCGCTACGGCGGTGCGCAGCATGGTCGCGGACGCGGCGCAGGTGAGCGTCACGCCGGGGTCGGCGATCCATGCGCCGCTGCCCGGCGGGATCGCCGCGGCGGTGGCAGCCGCACGTGCCGCCGACGTCGTCGTGCTCGCGGTCGGCGAGGCGCAGGACATGTCGGGCGAGGCGCAGTCGCGCTCGGCGGTGGTGGTGCCCGAGCCGCAGCTCGCGCTGGCACGCGCCGTCGCCGTGACCGGGACGCCGGTGGTGGTGCTGCTGCGCACCGGGCGCGCGCTCGCGCTCGACGCCGCGGTGCTCGGCGCGCGCGCGATTGCAGTGACCTGGTTCCTCGGCTCGCAGGACGGGCCGGCGATCGCCGACATGCTGTTCGGCGCCGTGGCGCCCTCGGCGCGGCTACCCGTGTCCTTCCCGCGCGCGACCGGCCAGTCCCCCTATTATTACGCGCACAAGTCGACCGGGCGCCCGAACCCGCCGGGGCCGCTCCAGCCGTTCAAGGCGCATTACCGCGAATTCGAGCAGAGCGCACTCTTCCCCTTCGGCCACGGCCTGACCTACGGCGACGTCGCTTACTCGGACCTGTCGCTGAGCGGCGACCGGCTCGCGCCCGGCGGCACGCTGACGGTGCGGGCGGCGGTGGCGAACCGCGGACGCCATGCCGCCGAGGAGGTGGTGCAGCTCTACGTGCACGACGTGGCCGCCAGCGTCACCCGCCCGGTCCGCGAATTGAAAGCCTTTCAGCGGGTAATGCTGGCACCGGGCGAGCGAAAGACGGTCAGCTTCGCGCTTCGGCGTGACGACCTGCTGTTCGTCGGCCGCGACCTGAAGCGGACGGTCGAGCCCGGCGCCTTCCGCCTCTGGGTGGCGCCGTCGGCAGAGGCAGAGGGTGTGAGCGGTTCGTTCATGCTGGGCTAACCCGCTGCGCACTCGTGTCGCGCAGTTGTAAGAATGTCACATCGTTTTGCAAATTTATTACCGACATGTGGCAGTAGCGCTACCGGGCTTGTTTCTTCCCGCCTCACCGTTTTGAGTGACCCCAATCGAAAAAAGGGGTTCCCTCATGAAAATGTCGCGTTTCCTATGCGCCACCGCGATCGCGAGCGCTGCCCTGGCACTGCCGGGTGTGGCGTTCGCGCAGGCGGGGTCGCCAACCCAGGAGCAGGACGCCACCGCGCCGGGCACGACCGAGGTCGGTGCCGAGGACGTCGTCGTCACCGGCTCGCGCATCCGCCGCCCGAACGACGACTCGCCCATCCCGATCACCACGGTGACCGCGCAGGATATCTTCGAGACCGGCCGCATCTCGATCGGCGACACGCTCAACCAGCTGCCGCAGCTCAATCCGACGCTCGGCTCGCAGAACTCGACCTCGGGGCTCGGCACGCGCGGGCTCAACTTCCTCGACCTGCGTAACCTCGGCCGCTCGCGCACGCTGGTGCTGACCAACGGTCGGCGGCAGGTTACGGCCGACATCATCAACAACGGCAACGCCGTTGATATCAACACCATCCCGACCGATCTGGTGGAGCGGATCGACATCGTCACCGGCGGCGTGTCGTCGGTCTACGGATCGGACGCGATCGCGGGCGTCGTCAACTTCGTCCTCAAGGACAATTTCGATGGGCTGCAGCTGCATGGCCAGAACGGCATCAGCACCTACGGCGACGCCGGGAACCAGTATGTCTCGGTCCTCGCCGGCAAGAATTTCGCCGACGGCCGCGGCAACATCGCCATTAACGCCGAGTTCGCGCACCAGCAGGATTATTACGCCTCTGGCCGCCGCAACCTGCGCCAGAACGACGCCTTCATCGTCACCGACACCGACCCGGCGAGCGCACCCTCGGACGGCACGCCGGACCGCACCTTCTATCGCGACCTGCGCGGCGCGACGATCTCGCTCGGCGGCCAGCTCGGCTTCCGCTATGGCGCGGGCACGGCGCCGTGCGGCACCGACTCGATCGGCGGTTCGTACACCTGCTCCTATCTGTTCCAACCCGATGGCGCGCTGGCGTCGCAGACCGGTACCCGCGTCGGTCTCGCGCCGAATGGCAACTTCGTCGGCGGCAACGGCACGACCAGCCGCGAGGGTAATCTGGTCGTCCTCTCGCCCGACCTGAAGCGCTACGTCGTCAACGTCCTCGGCCATTTCGAGGTCTCACCGGCGTTCGTGCCCTTCTTCGAGGCCAAGTACGTCCGCACCGAGGCGTTCGGCTCGCAGAGCGGCCCGTTCTTCTCGCAGGGCACCACACTGGGTGACTTCGTCGACAGCGGCTTCGCGGATCGCTCCTACTCGAACGCCGGCACGGCGGGCACCAACCGCGAGGGCGTCCGGCTGGACAACCCGTATCTCAACGCGAACGCGCGCACGACCATCGCGGCGCAGCTGGCCGCCGCGGTCAACTCGGGCGTGAACCCCAACACGGGTGCGGCCTTCACCGGCGCCAACGCGGCCGCCAATCAGGCTGCCGCACTGGCGCAGATTGCGGCGGGCACGTACCGCTTCTCGCTGCGCCGCAACTGGGTGGATCTCGGCACGCGCGACGAGCGGCTTAACCGCGACACCTATCGCGCGGTGGTCGGCGTACGCGGCGACTTCAACGATGACTGGCATTATGAAGTGTCGGCGAACTACGGCCAGCACAAGGAAAACAGCGTGATCACGGGCAACGTGAACACGCAGCGCTTCCTCCTGGCGCTCGATTCGACGCGCAACGCGGCCGGCCAGGTCGTCTGCCGCTCGCAGATCGATCCCGCCTATGCGGGCGAGGACATCGGCGGTGATCCGGCGCGGCTCGCCGCGGACATCGCCGCCTGCGTGCCGCTTAACCCATTCGGCCAGGGTTCGGTCAGCGACGCCGCGCGTGCTTATCTGATCGCGCCCACCACCGCCTCGGGCAAGGCGACTCAGTTCGTCGCCAACGGCTTCGTCGCCGGCGACCTCAGCCAGCTGTTCGAGCTGCCGGGCGGGCCCGTCGGCTTCTCGGTCGGCGCCGAGTACCGCCGCGAGACGCTGACCTACGATCTCGATCCGCTGACCCAGGCGGGCTACAACTTCTACAATGCCATCCCGAGCTTCCGTGCACCCTCGTTCGAGGTGAAGGAGGCGTTCGGCGAGCTGTCGGTCCCGCTGCTCAAGGATATCTTCCTGATCAAGGAGCTGACCCTTTCCGGCGCGGCGCGCGTGGCGGATTACAAGGGCTCGGTGGGCACCGTCGTCGCCTGGAACGGTCAGGCGGTGTGGCGTCCGTTCAGCGACCTGCAGCTGCGCGGCGGCTATGCCAAGTCGGTGCGTTCGCCCTATCTCGGCGAAGCCTATGCGGCGGCCGGGCAGAACTTCACGCCGGCGCCGGCCGATCCCTGCTCGCTGCGCAACATCGGCACGGGCTCGGCGAACCGCGCCGCCAATTGCGCCGCGGCGGGCATCCCGACCAGCTACGACTACGTGTACACGCAGTCGCTCGAGATCAGCAGCGGCGGCAACCGTAATCTCGAGGCCGAGACGTCGAAGTCGCTGACCTTGGGCGGCGTGTTCCAGCCGAGCTTCGTCCCGGGCCTGTCGGTGTCGGTCGACTATTACGACATCAAGGTCGAGAACGTGATCACCTCGCCGTCGGTGCAGCAGGCGCTCAACGCCTGCTACGATGCGCCGTCGCTCGACAATCAGTTCTGCGCGCTGTTCCAGCGCGCGGGCGCCGACGGTGGACCGGCCGGGGAGCAGCCCTACCAGATCCTGGAGGGCTCGTACCAGGACGCGCCGCGTAACTACGCACAGCTGCGCGCACGCGGCATCGACACGCAGATCGCGTACAACCACGATTTCGGCTTCGTGCGCGCATCGATCGAGGGCGTGTGGACCCACGCGATCCAGCGTGACGATTACACCGATCCGTCGCGCCCCAACTTCAAGGACGTTATCACCGACGAATTGGGCAGCCCGTCGGACCGCTTCAACATCAGCACCAACCTGAAGTTCGGCAACTTCACGATCGGCCACTCGCTGCGCTGGATCGACAAGATGTACCTGAACACTTGGGAGGATTATAACGGGGTCAACGGTCTGCCGGCGCAGAACCTGGATTACGCACCGATCCAGAAGTATCCGAGTGTCACCTACAACGACATCCGCTTCGGCCTCGACGTCAGCGACATGTTCAACTTCTACGGTGGTGTGACAAACGTCGGCGACGTCGATCCGCCGTACGGCTTGACCGGTGTCGGTGTGTCGAACATCGGCACGACCTCGGCCATCTACGACAATCGCGGCCGCTTCATCTACATGGGCGTCACCGCGAAGTTCTGATCTGCGGATCAGCGTGTTAGGGAAGAGGGGTCGGGCATCTGCCCGGCCCCTTTTTCATTCGGCACGGAGCGGCAGATGGCAGTGGAGGAGGCAGAGCGGCTCGCGAAATCGGGGCAGGCGGTCGCCGCGGCCGAACTGCTCGCGAACGCCGGCGGCGGCGGCGATGCCGATGCGGCGATGCTGCTTGCGGTCTGGCTGCTGCGCGGCACGCCGCTGCGGCGCGACCTTGCCGGCGCACGGGTCTGGTTGCGCCGCGCGATGGAGATCGGGCACGTCGACGCCGCGCTGACCGAGATCGCCCTTACCGCCAACGGCAGCGGCGCGCCGGCCGACTGGCCGCGCGCGCTCGCACTTCTGCGAACGGCCGCCGCGCACGACCCGGTCGGCGCCGCGCAGCTCGCGCTGGTCGAGGCGATGGCGCTCGCGCCCGACGGCACGCCCGTCGGTCTTCCCAGGCCCGAGCCGCTGCATGCCGCACCGCGGATCGTCCGCTTCCCCGCGCTGCTCACGCCCGCCGAGTGCGCGCATCTCGCCGGCGTCGGCGCGGCGCTGCTCGAGCCCGCGCGCGTGATCGATCCCCGGACGGGCGCCTGGGTGGCGCATCCGATCCGCACCTCGGATGGCGGCGCGATCGGGCCGACGCGCGAGGATCTCGTCGTGCGCGCGATCAACGCGCGAGTCGCGGCGATCAGCGGCACCAGCGTCGAGCAGGGCGAGCCGCTGACGGTGCTGCGCTACCGGCCTGGGCAGGAATATCGCCCGCACCTCGACACGATACAGGGCGCCGCCAACCAGCGTATCGTCACCGTGCTGCTCTACCTCAACCAAGGGTTCGCCGGCGGAGAGACGCACTTTCCCGAGGTGGGCGTCACGGTCACGCCGCGCGGCGGTGACGCGTTGCTATTCGCCAACACGCGCGCCGACGGACGGCCGGACCCGGCGACGCGACACGCCGGGCTTCCCGTCACGCAAGGCGCGAAATGGCTGGCAACGCGGTGGATCCGCGCCGCACCCGTTGATCCTTGGACGATCGCCTGAGCGGGCCGGGCGCACCAACGGCGCCCAGCCCTATGATTATCAGCCGAGATACCCGAAGGCGTCGCCGGTGAAGCTCAGCTGACCCGGCTGAATGCCCTTCAGCAGGATCGTGTTTCCGTCGCCGAGGTCGATCAGCGTGTCGCTGCCGACGTCAGTGACGATCGGCGCGCCGTCGAGCGTATAAGCGGCGAGATCGATCGTGTCGCCATTGCCGAAGTCGCGGATCGTGTCCTTGCCGAAGCCATCGGCGAAGACGAAGCGGTCGCTGCCGCTACCGCCGGTGAGGATGTCGTTGCCGGCGCCGCCGATCAGCGTGTCGTTCCCCGCCTCCCCGCTCAGTGAATTGGCGCCAGCGCTGCCGCGAATGACGTTGTTCAGCGCGTTGCCGGTGCCGCTGTACGCGTTGCCGCTGAGCGTCAAATTCTCGACGTTGGCGGCGAGGCGATAGTCGACCGAGGCGAGCACGGTGTCGATACCCTCGCCACTGAGCTCGATCACCTGGTCGCCGCGGCTGTCGACGACATAGGTGTCATTGCCCGCTTCGCCGCGCAGGACATCGTTGCCCTTGCCGCCATCAAGCCGGTCGTCCCCTGCACCGCCATACAGCGTGTCGTTGCCGTTGCCGCCGTAAAGTCTGTCGTTGCCGGTCCACCCCTTCAGCAGGTCGTTCCCGTCCAGCCCATAAAGGGTATCGTCACCGCCGCCGCCGTATAGGCCATTGTCGAGGCCGTTACCGGTGGCAACGCGCGCCGTGCCGGTGAGATAGAGGTTCTCCACGTGCGAGCCGAGGGTATAGTCGATCGCGGCATAGACGGTGTCGGTGCCCTGGTTCGGGTCCTCGATGACGACGTCGCCCAGGTTGTCGACGATATAGGTGTCATTGCCCTGCTCGCCGCGCAGTATGTCAGCGCCGGTTCCGCCGTCGAGCCGATCGTCGCCCCACCCGCCGAACAGCACGTCGTTGCCCCCGTCGCCGAACAGGCTGTCGTTACCGCGCATGCCGTGCAGTTCGTTCGCCAGACCGTTGCCGAGCAGCGTATCGTTGCCGTCGCCGCTGACCGCGTTCTCGATCTGCGTGCCGGTGCCGATGGTGAAGGCTCTGGTGCCGCCGAAGCTCGTCACGCCGCCCTGCTTGAGCGAGATCGTCACGTCGCTGGTGATCGCAGCGGCGTTGATCCAGTCGCTGCCGCCGTCGCTGTCGATCAAGGTGCGCCGCCCGCCCTCGCCCGCGATCGCGGCCATGGTGAAGAACTCATTCGTGTAGGTGTAGACGTCACCGGTTCCCGGCGCGGCGCCATACATGTCGAGCTTGAGCGTGTTCACCGTGGTGCGATTGGCATCATAGGCACCGAACACGCCGGCGGTCTGCTCGAACTGGAAGGTCCAGGTACCAAGCGTGTCGACGCCGCGGAAGCCGCTGAGCCCGAAGGTAAAGGTCTGCGACGTGCCCGTGACGGTGGTGGCGTTGGTGTCGCTCAGGTCGATATAGCCCTCGGTGCCGTCGGGTGCGATTAGCTTGATCTTGAGCCCGACCGCGCTGGTGTTGAGCAGCGAGGTGCCATCGCCGAGCTGCGTGGCGAAATTGAGCGTGAGGTCGAGGTGCTCGACATCGACGTCCTGCGTGACGCGGAACTGGAAGCTGGTCGGCGTACCGACGAAGTCGTGGAACTGCGTGAGCGCGGTATCGGCCTTGGTGGCGATCGAGGTCTTGCCGACACGGATCGTGCCCGTCGAGGCGCTCACCTCATTGTCGCTGGTCTTGGCCGCGCCGAACAGCGACCACACCTCGGCGAGGCGCACCGCGTTGTAAGCGTCGACCGCGCCGTAGCCGTAATCGTTGCTGTAGTGCATGGCGCCGCCGTTCCAGCCGGCATCGTCGCCATTGAGCTGGAATTGGCGATTGTTGAGCACGTAGGTCAGCCCACTGATCGTCGAGGTCGCGGCGGTCTGCCCGGTGTCGAAGGCGACCGGCAGCTTGGCCGAGGCGGCGAGGATGTCCTTGACGTCGCGCCAGCCGAGCTCGCTGTTGGCATCAAGGATCAGGCTGACGACGCCGCTCACCACCGGAGTCGCGCCGGAGGTGCCGCCGAACGAGTCGGTATAGTCCTCGGCACCGCCCGGCTTGGCGATCGTGTTATAGCCGTCGTGGCCGAGCAGGTCGGTGGTCACCTGGCCAGTGCCGCCGAGCTCGGCATAGTCGTTCGACGGCGCCGACACGAGCAGGTGCGCGCCGCTGTCGACATATTGCGAGGAGCTGCCGTCGACCTCGCGATACGAGCCGACGGTGACGATGTGGCGGTCGCTCTTCCAGCTGTCGGCCTGGCCGTCGATCACGTCGTTGCCCGCAGCGGCGACATGGACCGTGCCCAGCCCGCCGCGTCCCTCGGCCGAGCCGTAGCTGAGCGCGGTGACCATGCCGTTGGCGAACGAGCCATCGGTGGTACGCGCCGCGGCGGTAGTGACATAGTCCAGCCCGCCCCAGCTATGGTTGGTGACGTCGTACCGGGCCGACTGTTTCACCGCTTCGAAGAATTTGGTGAGGTCGACGCCGTTGACGAAGATCCCCTCCTTCGAGTCGTCCTCGGAATAAGGGTCGAAGATGTTCACGCCGGTGACGTGCGCGCCATAGGCTACGCCGACCCCGCCCGCGCCGTTGCGCTCGGCCGCGATCAAACCGGCGACGGAGGTGCCGTGCGGGCCCGAGGCGGGGCGATAGTCGCCGTCATAGACCTTGCCGTCGACCACCACCTGCTTGGAGGCGTCGTAGTTTCCGTCGAGGTCCCAGTGCGCATATTGCACCCCGGAATCGTAGACGCCGACGGTCACGCCCTTGCCGGTATAGTCTTTCCACACCGTCTGCAGGTCGCCGAGGCGCTGGAGATGCCACTGGTCCTTGGCGAGCGGATCGGCGACATCAATTGCGTAGAGCTTGAACGCGGTGGTGACATCCTTCCCCGTCGAGAGATCGAAGGCGAGGTTCGGCGCGGCGGCGACCGCGGCGGCGGCCGCGAGGCCCGGCTGAGTGCTCAATGCGGCGGCGTCGAGCGGTCCGGTGGTCGCACGTTGCCCGACGGCACCGCCGCGTGCGGGGGCAAGCGCGGCCATGTCGCCGGGGCCGAAGGTGCCCTGGTCGATCCGCTGCCCCGCTGTCCGCAACGCTGTGTTGAGCTTCGATGCCATGCCTGTCTCACTCCCAGTGAAGGTCGGCCGGCCGGGGATGCACGAGCGCGCGGCGGGGGTGCCGCCGTTGTCGTCGCCGCCGCTTCCCTGATCGGTCGGACGCACATTGTTGCTCGAGCGAGATCGAGGTTAACTGCGGCGAGAGGAACTGACAAGGCGAAGAATTGCAACGCTGCAATAAAGTGCAACCTTCGGAAACGTCTCTTTTATTTCATAGAAGGGAGCAGCTTGACGATGATCGTACTCTGGACGTTCCCACCAACCTGGCGAGACAGATCAGCAGTCGCTTAGCCGCAGGTGATCTCAATCACCTGCCCCGCCGAGTCGAGGATCACGTTCAGTCGGTCCTCGCGCAGGTCCATCGTTCGTGGCTGACCGACGCGCAGCAACCGCACCTCGCGATGACCATGGCTCAGCAGCGGCGCGCGCATCTCCTCGGACCATCTCCTGCCGAGAAGGTCGGCGCCGCCGCAGCTCGTCGCCGTCGCGGTTCCCGCGAGCCGGCGATGCGCGCCCGGCGGCGGCAGTTGCGAGCGACCCTGTGCCTGCTGATCGGGCGCGTCGGTCATCAGTGGCGCTCCGAGGATGAGGAGAGTGAACATGGCTTTCCCCCGTGTGAGACCGTGGTTTACTATAAGCAAGTAAGCCACATGCGGGGAAGCGATCGCTCACCCGCCAATACGGGTATCGGCCTTTCTCCAAGCGTTTTCACGGGATGACAGTCGCTTTCGACTATGTCACAGGCCCGCCATGATCGACGTCACTCGCGAACTCGTCGCTTATGCGATCATCGGCGTGGTCCTTCTGATCGCCGTGCCGACGGCGCTCGTGATACTGCGCCGACGCCGTCGTGAGAAGCTGCGCCGTCGCGGCATCAAACGCTACGGTCATTGACCATCTAAGAAACGAGCGGCCATATCCACGGCTCTGGCCCGCCCGTCACATTGATCAGCAGATCGTTCAGCCAGCGCGACGACGCGCCGCCATCTCCTCACATAAGCGCTCCACGGCGCGGCTCCCGGTCGACCGGAACAGCCCTGGCACCAGCGCGTGGATCAGGCACGCCGTGCCCGCGCCGATCATGGTGAGCCCGAAGCGCGCGGCGACCTGCGCGTGCGCGCTGTAGCTCTCTCCCACCGTGCGCGGGTGATCGACGAACATCCGATTGAGCATGAAGAGCCTCCTGCAGTCGCAAGAGAGTATAGCTACGTTCGCACGCAAAACGTGCTCATCTACCTACTATCTGGGGGTAGATCCGAGAGAAACGTGCTACAATCGGGGAATGACGGAGAATACCATTCTCGATTCGGCCGATCGACGCCTGCTCGCGTTGCTCCAGGAGGATGCGACGATCTCCATCGCCGATCTCGCCGAGCGGGTGAGCCTGTCAGCCACGCCGTGCTGGAAGCGGGTGAAGCGGCTCGAGCGTGTCGGGCTGATCCGGTCGCGAGTGACACTGCTCAACCGTGCCGCGCTCGGGCTCGACGTCACGGTCTTCGTCGCGGTGCGCACGACGCAGCACAGCGACGAGTGGCTGCAGACCTTCGCCGAGGGCGTCGCACGGATCCCCGAGGTCGTGGAATTCTATCGGATGAGCGGCGAGGTCGATTATCTGCTGAAGGTCGTCGCGCGCGACATCGCCGACTATGACCGGATCTACCGCAAGTTGATCAAGGTGGCGCCGCTGCATGACGTCAGCTCCTCCTTCGCGATGCAGGAGATCAAGTCGACAACCGCGCTGCCGCTATAGCTGAACCGCGTCCTATCCCGCCGCCGCCATCTCCGCGCCGCGCCGGGCCACCGCGCGCAGCGTCGCTTCCAGCAGTGCCGTCAAGGCGCGATCGCGATCGAGCACGTCGAGCCCGGCGCGGGTCATGCCTCCGGGGCTCGCCACCGCGTCGGCCAGCGCGGCCGGGCTGCGCTCGCTCGCCGACGCCATCGCCGCCGCGCCATCGACCGTCGCGAGCGCCACCGCTTCGGCCTCCTCGCGCGACAGCCCGGTCGCGACCCCGCTCGCGGTCAGTGCGTCGATGAAGCGGAAGAGGAAGGCGGGCCCGGTACCCGACAGCGCCCCGGCGGCGGCGAAGCGCGTCGGTTCGTCGAACCATTCGACCAGGCCCAGCGGCGCGAGCAGCCGGTCCACCACGGCGCGCGCTGGCGCCGGCGCGTCGGGCGCATGCACCGCGACGACGCCGCGTCCGAGCTCGACCGGCAGATTCGGCATCGTCTGGATCGGCACCGGGCCGGGAAAGGCCGCCGCCAGCCGTGCCGGATCGGCGCCGGCCAGCATCGAGACGAGCAGCGGCGCCGCGGCGACTCGGTCGCGATGCACCGCCGCCACCGCGTCGAGCTGCTGCGGCTTGATGCCGAGGATCACCGCGTCGGGCGGCGGCGCGTCAGGCAGGTCGCGCGCCTGCCGCACGCCGACCGGCAGCACGCGATGCTGGCGGTTGACGACGTCGACGTCCTCGGCCGCGACCACGCCGCTCGCCAGCCAGCGCCGCAGCATCGCCGAGGCCATGTTGCCGCAGCCGATCATCCACAGCCGCATCGCGCGTCAGGCCTCGCCCGCTGTCTCGACCATCGCCGCCGCGATCGCCTCGCTCGGCGACTTGCCGCCCCACAGTACGAACTGGAACACCGGGTAGAAGCGCTCGCACTCGTCGATCGCGGACTCGACCAGCAGCTCGGCGGTGCTCAGCGCCATGGTGGCCTCGCCGTCCTCGGCCTCGATCGCGGTGGCGTTGCGGTAGAGCAGGATGCCGCTGCTCGACCAGATCTCGAAATGCCCCATCCACAGTTGCTCATTGACGAGCGCAAGCACCTCATAGACCGGCGCGCGCCGGCCTTCTGCTACCTTGACGTCGGGGAAGGCGAGCAGCTGAAGGACACCGTCCTCCTCGCGCCACAGCGCACGCAGCTCATATTCGGTCCAGCTGCCCTTGATCGACGCGGTGATCTCATCCTCGCCGCGCTCGCACGGCCAACCATGCGCGAGGAAATAGGCCTCGAGCATGTCGAGCGGCGCCTCGCCCGCGTTGTCGTCGTCGGCCTCGTCGAGCATCATCAACTTATCGCTTGGCACGCGGCCCCCTTCCCTGGCGCGGCGCGATCAGACGCCGGACTTGGCGGCCAGCGCCGCCTCAAGCGTCTCGATCCGTGCGCGCAGCGCCTCATTCTCGTCACGCGCCGCGGCCGCCATCGCCTTCACCACCTCGAACTCGTCGCGCGCGACGAAATCGAGACCACCGATCCACTCGCGCGCGCGGGCCCGGGCGTTGGCCTCGGCCTCGCGCCCGACCCCGGCGAGCGTGCCCGCCGCGCCGTTGAAGAGCTTGGCGAGATCGCCGAACAGATGGTTCTCGGACTGCATAAGATCAAATTCCTGTAAAGGCGCTTAACCGACCATCTGGGACGCCGCGGCCGGCGACACAAGCCGTTCCGCGTCGGGGTTGAGCTGATCGATACGCCAGTTGAGCGTGCCGGCGAAACCCAGCCACATCATATACGGGACGAGCAGCCACGCGGCGCGGCGGCGCACCTGCGCGAACACGAAGGTGGTGAGGATCGTCAGCCCGAGGATCGCGACGATCAGCAGGAACGCCGCCGAGATCCGGTGAGCGCCGAAGAACAGCGGTGTCCACAGCAGGTTGCCGACGAGCTGCGCGGCGAACAGCGCGACCGCGAGCCAGCGCAGCCGCGCGCCACGCGCGCTGAGCACCAGCGCGAGCGCCACGCCCATCATCACATACAGCAGCGACCAGGCGACCGGGAACAGCCAGCCCGGCGGGGTCAGCTCCGGCTTGGCCAGCGCGCGGTACCAGCCGTTGGCATCGCCCGACGGCACCGTCCGCCCTGACAGAAAGCCGAGTAGCAGCACGCCGGGCACCGCCACCGCCGCCCAGCGCAGGAAGGACATTCGCAACTGCTCCTTGGAAGCGACAACCCCCACCTTCGTCTCCTGATCGGTCCGTCTCGGTACTGCTGCCGCAATGCCCCCGTCAGGTAAATGGTACTTTTCCCAATTTCACGCGCGCGTCGCGCCGACGAGGAACTCGACATTGCCCTCGGGCCCGGTGATTGGGCTCTCGACCACGCCCTGGACCTGCCAGTCGCTCTGCTCCAGCCACGCGACCACCTCGGCGCACACCCGCGCGTGGACGGCGGGGTCGCGCACCACCCCACCCTTGCCCACCTCGGCACGTCCCGCCTCGAACTGCGGCTTGATCAGCGCCAGCACGCGCCCGCCGTGGCGGACGAAGCCGAGCGGCACCTCGAGCACCTTGGCCAGACCGATGAAGCTCGCGTCGCACACGACCAGGTCGACCGGCTCGGCAACGTGTGCGGCGGTGAGCAGCCGCGCGCTGGTCTGCTCGTGGACGGCGACGCGCGGATCCTGCCGCAGCTTCCAGGCGAGCTGGTTGGTACCGCTGTCGACCGCGTAGACGCGCGCCGCGCCGCGGCTGAGCAGCACGTCGGTGAAGCCGCCGGTCGAGCTGCCGACGTCGATCGCCACCGCGCCGGTCACGTCCCAGCCGAAGTGATCGAGCCCGTGCGCCAGCTTGATCCCGCCGCGCGACACCCAGGGATGATCGCGCCCGCGCACCTCCAGCGCAACGTCGTCCGCGAGCGCCTGACCCGGCTTGTCGACCTTGCGCTCGCCGGCGAACACCAGCCCCGCCATCACCAGCGCCTGCGCGCGCGTACGCGACTCGACGAGTCCGCGATCGACGAGCATCTGGTCCACGCGCTGCTTGGGCATGCCGCCGTATCGCGCCGCAACGGCGACACCGCAACCGCTCGTCGCTCGCGCGCCTCCGCTCGCGTCAAATGCTGCGCCGCAGGATTGCCGATCGATTTAGTAGGTAATAGCTAGGGGACAGAGGCCGCGGCCGTGCCGACCCCTAGACCGATCGCCGCGGCCTCACCAACTGGAGGTATGTCATGGGACATTCCGCGTTCGATCTGTCGGTGCAGCCGACCGTTCTGACCGTCCCGGGGCTGGGCGGATCCGGGCCGTCGCACTGGCAGACATTGTGGGAGAAGAGCCGTCCCGACACCGCCCGGATCGAGCTGGGCATGTGGGATCGGCCGCATCGCAACGCCTGGGTCACCAAGATCGACCAGGCGGTGGCGAGCGCTCGCGCGCCGGTGATCCTGGTGGCGCACAGCCTCGGCTGCGTCGCGGTGTCGTGGTGGGCCTCGCTCAGCCCGCAGCCTTATGGCTGGCCGGTCGCGGGCGCGCTGCTGGTCGCGCCCGCGGACGTCGACCGAACCGGCGTCGCGCCTGAGCTCGCGCCCTTCGCGCCCGCACCTAAACAGCCGCTGCCCTTCCCCTCGATCGTAGTCGCATCGAGCGACGATCCGTGGGTGACGCTCGATCGTGCGCATAGCCTCGCGGTCGACTGGGGCAGCCATTTCATCGATTATGGTGCCTGCGGTCACATCAATGCCGCGAGCGGACTGGGGCGTTGGCCCGAGGGGCTCGAGCTGCTCGACCGCGTGATCGCTGCCGCGGGCGGCCCGCATGGCGAGGCGCGCACCCCCGGTGACGCGCGCGCAATCCTGGCGCGCCCGCGCGAGCGGGGAGCCGGTCTGCGGGCGTGACGAGCGGAGCGTAGCCGTGCGTCGCTCTTCCGCCTAGCGCTGAACCGCCCCGCATCGCCCGATCATCGGCGAACGATCGGCCCGATATCGGCTCCCCCGCCGCGACCGGATGGCGGCGATCGACGAGTCTTCGACACAGCGACGATCCCCGTCGCACTGTCGGAGACTCGCTATGCGCTCGATCCTGATCCTCGCCCTCGCCGCCTCCCCGTCGCTCGCCTCGCCCGTCGCCGCGCAGAGTTGGCGCGTGGGCGACAGCAGCTATCACATCATTGCGGGCAATCTCGATCAGCAGACCGGCGCCGGCCGCGCCGCGATGCTCGCGCGGGTGGAGCGCGCCGCCGCGCGGCTGTGCGAGCATGAGCCGCTCACCATAGACCGCCGCGCCTGCGTCGCGACCGCCCTTGCCGGCGCCGCGCGGCGCTCGTCGCCGCTGCGGATCGCGTTGGCCGAGCGCGCCGCCAGCGCGCTGGCGGCGCGCTGATGCGGCCCACGTCATTGGGCAAGAGAGCCAAAGCGGGATACGCGCGGTCGCCTCGTTTTTGCAGGTGACCGCTCAGCCCAGCGCCACCGCGCGATCGTCGGGCCGGGTGCCGGTCTCGCGCCAGTAGCGCGTCAGTCCCATCGCCTTGGCGAGCATCCCGAAGCGCGGGTCGCGACGCATCGCCGCGCACGGCGGCGCGAACAGGAACCAGCTCACGCGCTGATCGGGCGCGGTATAGGTGCCCTGCCGGCGCGAGAACCGCAGCGTGTCCACCGCGAAGCCGCGCCGTAGAAAATAGCCCTCGGCGATCGCAAAGGCCTGATCAAGCCGCCCCGCCGCACTGAGGAACTGGATCGCGTTCTCGGCATGGCCGCTGCCGCGGTGCGCCGCTTCGACATAGGCAGCGGCGGTCGCGTCGACGTCGCGCGGGGCGCGCGTCGCCATCGCTCGCGCTATTCCCGCGGTCAGCGCGAAGCTCGCGTCGTCGACGTTGCTCGGGCGGTGATCCGGGTCCTCGATCATGCGCAGCGCCTCCGCGCCGCGACCAGTATAGGCGAGCAGGAAAGCGCGCGTGAACCACACGGCATAATGGAGCGGGTAGAGGGCGTAGGCCTCCTCGATCGCGCGGTCGGCCTCTTCTAACCGGTCAACGCTCCACAGCGACACGACGCGTTGGTACATCGCAATCGGCGACGGGCCGCCGACAGTGAGCGCGCGCGTGAAAGGGTCGATCGACTCGCGCATCCGCCCGACCATCTGGAGCATGCGGCCGAGCGCATCGGCGATCACGTCGTCCTCGGGATGCTCGCGCGCGGCGCGGGCGGTGACCTGCTCCTGCGCTCGCCAATTGCCGAGCAGCGGCGCGCGCCGCATTCGCGCCAGCGCGGCATAGGCATTGCCGGGATCGATCGCCTCGGCGCGGCGCTCGGAGGCGAGCGCGCGCTCCGCGAAAGCGGCGCGATCCGCCGCAGTGGCAATCCGCGCCGCCACCGCGCAGCACAAGGCAAGCTGTCCCCAGGCGTCGGCGTCGTCGGGCGCCAGCAGCACGGCGCGGCGGAGCAGCCCGATCGCCTGCCACAGCCCCTGGCGATCGGCCTGGCGCTGCGAGTCGCGCGCCTGGGCGACGAGCGCGGCGATCTCGGGCGTGCGCGGCGCGGCGCGACCGCGGTGCCACCACCAGGCGCCCGCGCTCGCGCCCGCGACGCCGAGGCCGGCGATCAGTGCACGACGAGGGACGGGATGGATCGCGGCGCGCGCGAGCCCGTCGGGCGGCGGAGCCGCATCATCGACGGACGACGCAGACAGCGGCGCGGCGCCGTCGCCGACGATCAGACGATAGCCGACCCGCGCGATCGTCTCGATGCGGAAGCGGCCCGCACCGATCCCTTCGCCGAGGCGACGCAGGCGGCCGATCACGCGGTTGATCGCGTCGTCCCCGACGATGCGCCCGTCCCAGCATTGCGCCACCAGCTCGTCACGCGACACCACCGCGCCGCCCGCGTGCGCCAGTGCGACAAGGACCTGCATCACACGCGGCTCGAGCAGTTCCTCGCGCCCGCCCCGCGCGACGGTGCGAAGCGACGGGTGCACGGTGAGCCCGGCAAGATCGAGATCGGGAACGCGGGCGAGGTCGATCATCGCGCTGAGCGTTCGTTGCGGATGTGGAGCACGCCCCACGCACCAATCAGCGTCATCCAGAACCCGGCTCGGGATCCACCGACCCGCATGCCCGACGGCCGACGCGCTCGCAGGACCGTGGATCCTGAAGCCAGTTCAGGATGACGCCGGTGTGCGAGGAGATGTTGCGCGACATGCGCGACGTACCATCGTGGACGAAAGCGCCCGCGTCTCTCGCTTATCCCACAGGCCCCCGCCGTCATCGCCCCCCCCGACTCACTCGCGCGGCACACGGTTCCCCGCAGTCGTCGTCGCCGCGGCGAGCAGCGCGATGCCCAGTGCCGCGACCGTCGCGCGCCACAGCGCGGCGTTGTCGGGCGCCGCATAATCGGCCGTCCCGAGGAACGCGCCCGCAACCAGTCCCGACCACAGCAGCAGGTACGGCAACCAGTCCCAACGCGCGCCCTCTCCCATCAGCGCGCCCGCGAGATGCTGGCCGAGCTTGACCAATGCGCCGGTCATATAGGTCACTCCCACGCTGACCTCGCCGTCACGCTGGAAGACAGTGTTGAGTCCGCCCATCGCCAGCGCGAGCAGCACGGTGCCGAGCCCGCCGAGTGGGCCGAACTCGGGCAGCGCCGCCGCTACCGCGAGCGGCACCGACGCGAGCACGATCACCCCTGGCCGGCGCCAGCGACCCAGCGCCGCGCCCGCGGTGGCGCCGACCACCACGCCCGCGACAAAAGCGAGGATCAGCGACGCCGCGGTGAACGCCAGCGGCGAGCCGCCCGCCAGCGCCACCGCCAGCCGGGTCGAATTGCCGCTCATGAAGGAGACGAACAGGCCGTTGAGCCGCAGGAAGCCGATCGCGTCGACATAGCCCGCCAGTGCCGCCAGCGCGATCGCCAGCCACCATTCCTGTCGTGGATGCCGGATCACGCGTCGATCGCCTCCTCGTCCAGGCGCGCCGCATTCTCCTGGATGAAGGCGAAGCGGTGCGCCGGATTGGTCCCCATCAGCCGCTCGACCAAGTCCTTCACGCCGGCGCGCTCCTCATATTCCTGCGGCAACGTGATGCGGATCATGCTGCGCTTGGTCGGATCCATCGTCGTCTCGCGCAACTGGCTCGGGTTCATCTCGCCCAGGCCCTTGAAGCGCGCCACCTCAACCTTCTTGCCGCGGAACACCGTCCGCTCCAGCTCGGCGCGGTGCGCGTCGTCGCGCGCGTAGAGCGACTTGGCGCCGACGGTGAGCCGGTACAGCGGCGGCTGCGCGAGGTGCAGGTGCCCCTGCCGCACCAGCTCGGGCATCTCCTGGAAGAAGAAGGTCATCAGCAGCGTCGCGATATGCGCGCCGTCGACGTCGGCGTCGGTCATGATGACGATCTTCTCGTAGCGCAGCTGCTCGGGGCGGCAGTCCTTGCGCGTGCCGCAGCCCAGCGCCTGGACCAGGTCAGCGATCTCCTGGTTGGCGAGGATCTTAGCCGAGGTGGCCGAGGCGACGTTGAGGATCTTGCCGCGGATCGGCAGGATCGCCTGGGTCTTGCGGTCGCGCGCCTGCTTGGCCGAGCCGCCCGCCGAATCGCCCTCGACGATGAACAATTCGGTGCCCTCCGAACTGTCAGCCGAACAGTCGGTGAGCTTGCCCGGCAGCCGGATCTTGCGCGCCGAGGTGGCGGTCTTGCGCTTGACGTCACGCTCGGCCTTGCGTCGCAGCCGCTCGTCCATCCGCTCCAGCACATAGCCGAGCAGCGCCTTGCCGCGATCCATATTGTGGCCAAGCCAATGGTCGAAATGGTCGCGCATCGCCTTTTCGACCAGCCCGGCGGCCTCGGGCGAGGTGAGCCGGTCCTTGGTCTGCGACTGGAACTGCGGCTCCCGAATGAAGACGCTGAGCATCAGCTCGCTGCCGACCATCACATCATC
Source organism: Sphingomonas phyllosphaerae (assembly GCF_029623345.1). Taxonomy (GTDB): domain Bacteria; phylum Pseudomonadota; class Alphaproteobacteria; order Sphingomonadales; family Sphingomonadaceae; genus Sphingomonas; species Sphingomonas phyllosphaerae_C. The sequence continues at coordinate 5,844 of NZ_JAPYKH010000001.1, read as the reverse complement.
CGCAGTGAGATCCTTGGCGCGCTTGTTGCCGACGAGATCGCCGAACTGGCGCAGCCCGCGCACCAGCGCCTGACGCAGACCCTGTTCGTGCGTGCCGCCATCGGGCGTCGGGATGGTATTGCAATACCAGCTATAGCTGCCCTCGCTCCACAGCGGCCAGGCGACTGCCCACTCGACCTTGCCCTGCCGGTCAGAAAAGTCCTGCTGACCCGCGAAGAAGTCGGCGGTGGCACACTCGCGGCCGGCGATCTGCTCGCGCAGATGATCCGACAGGCCGCCTGGAAATTGGAACACCGCCTCCAAAGGGGTGTCGTCACTGACTAGCTCGGGCGCGCAATGCCAGCGGATCTCGACGCCAGCGAAGAGGTACGCCTTGGAGCGGGCCAGCCGGTACAGCCGAGCCGGCTTGAACAGCAGCTCGGGGCCGAAAATCTCGGTATCGGGGGTGAAGGCCACCGAGGTACCGCGGCGGTTGGGCGCCGCACCAACCGTCTCGAGCGGGCCGAGCGTCTGCCCCTTGCTGAAACGCTGGCGGTAGAGCTGGCGGTCGCGCGCGACCTCGACCACCGTGTCGCTCGACAGCGCGTTGACCACCGAGACACCCACGCCATGCAGGCCGCCCGAGGTGGCATAGGCCTTGCCCGCGAACTTGCCGCCCGAGTGGAGCATCGAGAGGATCACCTCGAGCGCCGACTTGTCCGGGAACTTGGGATGCGGGTCGACCGGCATGCCGCGGCCGTTGTCGACGATGGTCAGCCGGTTGCCCGGCTCCAGCGTGATCTCGATGCGCGTGGCGTGCCCCGCCACCGCCTCGTCCATCGCATTGTCGAGCACCTCGGCGGCGAGGTGATGCATCGCGCGCTCGTCGGTGCCGCCGACGTACATGCCGGGTCGGCGACGCACCGGCTCCAGCCCCTCGAGCACCTCGATCGACGAGGCGTCATAGGCCGAGGTTCCGGCGGTGGGGGATGCGAACAGATCGGCCATGACCGTCATATAACGATCCACGGCGCCCGACCCAAGCGCGGTGCTTTCGGTTGCCGCGGCAATGATTCTTCACGAAACCTAACCTGATTGAGGCTCGTTCGCGGATCGTTCGATCAGGGAGTGACCTACATGAGAGCGTATCTGACCGCCGCCGCGATTGCGGCGTCGCTGGCTGCTGTCCCCGCCATGGCGCAGGACGGTGGCGACCCTTCGGTGAGCGGCGGCTTCTCCGGCATCTACGTCGGCGCCGCCGGCGGCTATGACGTGCAGCCGAACGACGGCGGTTCGCGCATTGAGTTCGACCGCAACCTCGACGGCCGCTTCGGCGACACGGTGCTGACCGGCACCGGCGCGAACGCCTTCTCGCCGGGATTCTGCGGCGGCCGTGCGGGCGCTGCGCAGGGCCCGCGCAACGGCGGTCCGGGATGCGCGAAGGATCGCGACGGCTGGAGCTATTACGGGCGGGTCGGCTTCGACCAGCAGAGTGGACCGATCGTCTACGGCGTCGTCGGCGAGTTCGGGCGGACGCACATCAACGACAGCACCTCGGGCTTCTCGACCACCCCGGCCAATTACGTGATGTACCGCCAGGTCAATTGGGAGGCCGCGGTGCGCGCGCGCGCCGGCTACACCCCCAACGACTCGACGTTGTTCTACGGTACGTTCGGCCCGTCGCTGGCGCGCATCGATAGCGCGTTCTCGTCGAGTCAGAGCACCAACAGCTTCACCGCGCGCGGGCGGCAGGACCAGTTCGGCTTCCAGGGCGGCGGCGGCATCGAGCAGCGCTTCGGCGACCATTTCTCGGTCGGGCTCGAATATGTCTACCACCAGTATCAGGACGACGACTATCGCGTCCGCGCCGCCGGCCCGGCCGGCACGCCGTTCACCAATGCCGGCAACGGCGGAACGGTCGAGGGCACCGACTTCCGTCGCTCGGACGAGAAGTTCCGCTGGCATAGCCTGCGCGCCACCGCGGCGTTTCGCTTCTGAGGTAAAGGGGCGACGCGGTTGCATCGTCGTCCCATGAGCCACCCCGGGGGATGCCGGGGTGGCGTATAATGCTATCCGCTTTCTTGAGCGCCGCGCTTACCGCATGCGCGGGCCGCCGAACGGCAGCGGCGGCGCACGTCGATCGCGGCGCGGCAGCTGCGCCTGATAGGCGTGGCCGCAATGGTCGACGCAATAAGGGAAGCCAGGGTTCACCTTGACCCCGCAGAAGTGGAAGTCCGGCTCGCCAGGGTGGCCGAGCGGCCACTTGCAGATCTTGTCGTTGAGATCGAGCAGGGACGTCTTGCTGGCAAACTCGGGCGCGGTGCGCGCCGGCACCAGCCGGCGCGGCGGGGCAGGCGCAATCGGCGGCTGCTGCTCGCCGGGCGCCTGACGCACGAAGCCGCCCGGACCGACCGAGCGCAACACCGGCTCGCGCTTAACCGGCGGTGCGATGGGCGCCTCGTCGGCCTCGTCGGCCTCGTCCGCAACGTCATCAGTCACGGGCGCAGGGTCCGGTGCCGACTCGGTCGCAAAGGGCGGCGGCGCAGACCGCGGGGCCGGCGCGGGCGCCGCGGCACGCACCGGAGCGGGACTCGGCTTGGGCGCGGGCGCCGCAACAACAGGGGCGGCGGCCGGCGCAGGCCCGGCGGCGCGCGCCTCCTCCTTGGTCGTTACCGGTGACGGACGCGACTGGAGGCCGAGGCGATGCGCCTTGCCGATCACCGCGTTGCGGCTCACCCCGCCGAGCGCCTCGGCGATCTGGCTGGCGGTCTGGCCCGCCTCCCACATCGTCTTCAGCGTATCGATCCGCTCGTCGGTCCAGGACATCCGTGTCTTCCTCTAGCGTTCCGGTTGCGGCCGCGCGCCACAGCGGTTACCCGCACAGGCGATGAGCAGCCAGCCTCCTACCGGACATATTCCGTCAGCCATCAGGCACGCCCCCGGCGAACCGGTGATCCGGAACGTCAATTGGGGCGGCCTGCGAACCCTCTATGTGAAGGAGGTGCGCCGTTTCTTCAAGGTGCAGCTCCAGACGGTGTGGGCGCCGGCAGTCACGACGCTGATGTTCCTGGTGATCTTCACCGTCGCTAACGGCGCGCGCAGCCCGGTCAACGTCGGCGGCGCGCCGGTCGCCTTCGCCGATTTCATCGCGCCGGGGCTGATCGTGATGGGCATGCTCAACAACGCCTTCGCCAACGCCAGCTTCTCGCTGCTGGTGGGCAAGATCCAGGGCAATATCGTCGACTATCTCCAGCCGCCGCTGTCGACGGGCGAGCTGCTCGCCGCGTTGGTCGGCGCGGCGGTGACGCGCGCCTTCTGTGTCGGCTGCGCGGTGTGGCTGGCGATGGCGCTGTGGCCGGGCGTGCACGTGACGCCGCACCACCCGCTCGCGGTGCTGTGGTTCGGCCTGCTCGGTGCGATGTTCCTGTCGTTCGCGGGCGTGCTCACCTCGATCTGGGCGGACAAGTTCGACCATGCCGCGGCGGTGACCAACTTCCTGATCGCGCCGCTGACGCTGCTGTCGGGCACCTTCTACTCGGTCGACCATCTCGCGCCCGCGTTCCGCGCGTTCAGCCACATCAACCCTTTCTTCTACGTGATCTCGGGCTTCCGCTACGGCTTTCTTGGCAGCGCCGATTCGCCGGTGGCGGTGGGCAGCGTCGTGATCCTGGCGCTCGACGTGGCGCTGGGCGTGCTGTGCTACGTGCTGCTCAAGCGCGGGTGGAAGCTGAAGAGCTAGGCCGATCAGCTCCTCCCCGCTCGCGGGGAGGGATGTGTGGGGCCGCCCTGTGCCCCGCTCAGGGCTGAATTTTCCGGGGGCAAATTCACCCACACATCAGGCGAATCATGGTGGAGCGGGCTCTCCACGCAGCGCAGCGAGTGCGGAAGCCTCCCTCCGTCAGCGCCGGCGCGCTGCCACCTCCCCGCGAGCGGGGAGGATTATGCCGCCACGAAGTCCGCGACCGCCTGCCCGAGCTCGGGCTTGGTCACCGCGCTCATATGGTTGCCCGGTACTTCGGCGTAGCGTGCGTTCGGCAGCGCGTCGGCGAGTGCCGCGGCCGAGCCGTTGTCGTGATCGTCGACGCCGCTGAGCACCAACGTCGGTGGGTCGAGCGTCGCCAGAATCTCGGCCGGCGTGCTCACGAACGTGTCGATCACGCCGAGCAGCGCGACGGGATCACCACCGGTGGTCTTGAGAAAGGCCTCAGCGAGCCACTCGGGGCTGCCGCGCTCGTGCTGGCCGAGCCGGGTGAGGATGGTACGGAAATGGTCGGCGCGTCGCTCAGCGCCGACGATCCCCTCCAAGCCCATGCCGGCGAGCACCGCGCGCCGCGGCGTCGCGCCGCGCGCCAGCATCCGCACCACCGAGCGCGCGCCGAGCGAGTAGCCGCCGAGGTCATAGTCGGTCAGCCCGAGGTGGCGCACCAGCGCTTCGCCGTCCAGCGCCAGCGCGTCGGGCGGGTAAGCGGCGGCGTCGTGCGGCTTGCCGCTCTCGCCGTGCGCGCGCAGGTCGGGCATGATTACGCGCACGCCGCACGCGGCGATCGCGGCGGCATGGCCGTAGCGCAGCCAATTGGTGCGCGCGTCCGAGAAATAGCCGTGGATCAGCAGCAACGGCCGCCCCTCGCCGACTTCGCGCCAGGCGATCGAGGTGCCGTCGAAGCTGTCGAAGAAGCGTGTCTCAGTCCGGGAGCTTGCCACTCGTTTCCATCCATTTGCCGACGATATGCGGGAGCTCGTCGGTGCGTTTCTCGGGTAGCCCCGCGGTGTCGCGCCAGGCGGCGTGGCGGCTCTCGACGCCGAAATGACCGGTCGGGCGGAGACGACCAGCGTCATCGAAGCTGCCGGCGGTAAGGTCGAGCTGGTCCGCGCCGTTCCCTTCATAGGTGAGCGGGGTGCCGCAGTGGCGGCAGAAACCGCGCGACGCGATCGGCGACGAGGCGCGGCGATCGGGCTCGCGCGTGGTCCAGCGCAGCGCGGTGCGCGACACCTGCTTGAGTGCGGCGAAAACGCCGCCGGTGGCGCGTTGGCACATCCGGCAGTGGCACAGATAGGCGTCGTCGTCCTCGACCAGCACGGTGTAGCGCACGCTGCCGCATTGGCACCCACCCGTCATCTCGCGCGCCATGCCGCCGCTCCCGCTGCCCCGGTGAAGCGACCTAACGTGGCGAGCGCGCGAGGTAAACGCATGACCCATGTTGCAGCGCAGCACTCGACGCGACGGGGCGGCGCTGGCAGAGCGCGCCGGTGACTCGCCCCCCTTCCCTTCCGCACAGTGCGATCGAGGACGCCTATGCGCTCGCGCTCGGCTGCATTCTCGTCGTGCTCGGGCTGGCGCTGCTTCACGCCGCCGGGCTGGTGACCGGCGGGATCGCCGGGGTGGCGCTGCTGCTCTCCTATGCGGTGCCGCTGCCGAGCGGGGTGCTGTTCACCCTGCTCAACCTGCCGTTCTTCTGGCTGGCGTGGCGCGCGATGGGTCGACGCTTCACGCTGCGCACCGCTTTGGTCGGGATCGGCGTGGCGGCGCTCGGGACGGTGACGCGCTACGGGCTCAGCATCGCGTACATCAATCCGGCCTTCGCCGCGCTGGCGGGCGGATCGGTGATCGGCTTCGGCGCGCTGGCGCTGGCGCGCCACCATGCCGGAATCGGCGGGACCGGCGTGGTGACGCTGTGGCTGCAGCAGCGCCGCGGCTGGAACGCGGGGCGGACGCAGATCGCGATCGACGCGGTGATCCTGCTGGTGTCGCTGGTGGCGCTGCCGCTCGAGCGGGTGGCGTGGTCGGCGCTGTCCGCGGCGGCGATCAGCGGCATCCTGATCGCGTGGCACCGGCCGGGGCGGTACACGGGGTATTGAGGCAGCCGG